>NZ_JAJSOT010000006.1:0-330501 GCF_021282435.1 Buttiauxella cochleicola
GAACCACCGTAGGTTTTAGCCAGAACGGTAGTGATTGCTGCAGTCAGAGTGGTTTTACCATGGTCAACGTGGCCGATAGTACCGACGTTGACGTGCGGTTTTGTACGTTCAAATTTTTCTTTAGACACGGCTATATTCCTTACTGTTGCGCTCTCCCCTCAAGGAGAGAGCACGGGATCAATGTTTTTTAAAACTCTGGGCTTATTTGCCGCGAGCTTCGATTACGGCCTGAGCAACGTTGTTTGGCGCGTCATCATACTTCAGGAATTCCATGGAGTAAGATGCACGACCTTTGGTCAGTGAACGCAGTTGAGTTGCGTAACCGAACATTTCAGACAACGGAACTTCAGCGTGAATCTGAACGCCAGTAGCGTTAGATTCTTGACCTTTCAGCTGACCACGACGACGGCTAAGGTCACCGATAACGTCACCGGTGTTCTCTTCCGGAGTTTCAACTTCAACCTTCATGATAGGCTCAAGCAGAACTGGTTTCGCTTTCTTAAAGCCATCTTTGAAGGCAATAGAAGCGGCCAGTTTAAACGCCAGTTCAGAGGAGTCAACGTCGTGGTAAGAACCGAAGTGCAGACGCACGCCGAGATCCACTACTGGGTAACCCGCCAGAGGACCAGACTTCAGCTGCTCCTGGATGCCTTTATCAACAGCAGGGATGTATTCCGTTGGGATCACACCACCTTTGATGTCGTTGACGAACTCGTAACCTTTCGGATTCGAACCCGGCTCCAGTGGGTACATGTCGATAACAACATGACCGTACTGACCGCGACCACCAGACTGCTTAGCGTGTTTACCTTCAACATCGGTAACTTTCGCGCGAATCGCTTCACGGTAAGCAACCTGAGGTTTACCAACGTTAGCTTCAACGTTGAATTCACGTTTCATACGGTCAACGATGATGTCGAGGTGAAGTTCACCCATACCAGCGATGATGGTCTGGTTGGTTTCTTCATCAGTCCATACGCGGAATGATGGATCTTCTTTAGCCAGACGACCCAGAGCCAGACCCATTTTTTCCTGGTCAGCTTTGGTTTTTGGTTCAACAGCGATAGAAATTACCGGTTCAGGGAATTCCATGCGCTCCAGAATGATCACATTGTCCTGATCACACAGGGTATCACCAGTAGTCACTTCTTTCAGACCAATAGCTGCAGCGATATCGCCCGCGCGAACTTCTTTGATCTCTTCACGTTTGTTAGCGTGCATCTGTACGATACGGCCCAGACGCTCACGTGCTGATTTCACCGGGTTGAACACGGTGTCACCAGAGTTAACCACGCCAGAGTAAACGCGGAAGAAGGTCAGGTTACCAACAAACGGGTCAGTTGCGATTTTGAACGCCAGAGCAGCAAACGGCTCGTTGTCGTCTGAGTGACGAACAGCCGGAGTGTCTTTACCGTCGTCCAGCATACCGTTAATCGCGGTAACGTCAGTTGGAGCTGGCAGGTATTCAACAACCGCATCCAGCATCGCCTGAACACCTTTGTTCTTAAATGCAGAACCACAGGTAACCAAGATAATTTCGTTGTTCAGTACGCGCTTACGCAGAGAAGTTTTGATCTCTTCTTCAGTCAGCTCTTCGCCACCAAAGAATTTCTCCATCAGTTCGTCAGAACCTTCAGCGGCGGCTTCAACCAGTTTCTGGCGCCATTCTTCGGCCAGTTCCTGCATATCAGCTGGGATCTCTTCGTATTCGAAGGTCACGCCCTGATCAGCTTCGTTCCAGTTGATGGCTTTCATTTTCACCAGGTCAACAACACCGGTGAATTTCTCTTCCGCGCCGATAGCCAGTTGCAGAGGCACCGGAGTTGCGCCCAGACGTTTTTCAATCTGGTCAACAACTTTCAGGAAGTTAGCACCCATACGGTCCATTTTGTTAACGAACGCGATACGTGGAACTTTATATTTGTTTGCCTGACGCCATACGGTCTCAGACTGTGGCTGAACACCACCAACAGCACAGTAAACCATTACCGCACCATCAAGAACACGCATGGAACGTTCAACTTCGATGGTGAAGTCGACGTGCCCTGGGGTGTCAATGATGTTGATGTGGTGTGGTTCGAACTGTTTAGCCATACCTGACCAGAAACAGGTGGTCGCAGCGGACGTGATGGTAATACCACGTTCCTGCTCCTGCTCCATCCAGTCCATAGTGGCTGCGCCATCATGAACTTCACCGATTTTGTGGTTTACACCGGTGTAGAACAGAACACGTTCGGTAGTAGTTGTCTTACCGGCGTCGATGTGAGCACTGATACCAATGTTACGGTAACGCTCAATGGGTGTTTTACGAGCCATTTGATTCCTCTATATCCTAGGACGTTCATTTAAGTAACCCAAAGCGGGCAGCTCACATGAAGCGCCCGCTTGGTGACTAACACTCCGAAGGGATTACCAACGGTAGTGAGCGAACGCCTTGTTGGCTTCAGCCATACGGTGAACGTCTTCACGTTTCTTAACTGCAGTACCTTTGTTCTCTGCAGCATCAGAAAGTTCGTTCGCCAGGCGAAGAGCCATGGATTTATCACCGCGTTTACGAGCAGCTTCTACGATCCAACGCATTGCCAGAGCATTACGACGAACCGGACGTACTTCTACTGGAACCTGATAAGTAGAACCACCAACACGGCGGGACTTAACTTCGACAGTCGGACGAACGTTGTCCAGAGCGACTTCGAAAGCTTCCAGTGCTTGTTTACCAGAACGCTGAGCCAGGGTCTCCAGCGCGGTATACACGATAGATTCAGCAGTAGATTTCTTACCATCTACCATCAGAATGTTTACAAATTTGGCCAGCAACTCTGATCCGAACTTAGGATCTGGAAGAATTTTACGTTGACCAATGACGCGACGACGTGGCATGGGAATACTCCGTTGTTAATTCAGGGTTGTCCAAAACTCTATTGAGTTTGACATTTATTTAAAACGTTTGGCCTTACTTAACGGAAACCATTAAGCCTTAGGACGTTTCACGCCATACTTGGAACGAGATTGCTTACGGTCTTTAACGCCGGAGCAGTCAAGTGCACCACGAACGGTGTGGTAACGAACACCTGGCAAGTCTTTTACACGACCGCCACGGATCAGGATCACGGAGTGTTCCTGCAGGTTGTGACCTTCACCGCCGATGTAGGAGGTAACTTCAAAACCGTTAGTCAAACGCACACGGCATACTTTACGCAGTGCGGAGTTTGGTTTCTTAGGAGTGGTAGTATATACACGAGTACATACGCCACGTTTCTGCGGGCAGGCTTCCAGCGCAGGCACGTTGCTTTTTGCAACTTTGCGAGCGCGTGGTTTGCGTACCAGCTGGTTAACTGTTGCCATTAAATAGCTCCTGGTTTTAGCTTTTGCTTCGTAAACACGTAATAAAACGGCCTCATATAATATGAGGACGCAGAATTTTAGGGCTGAGCCGAAAAGGTGTCAAGAAATATACAACAATCCTGGATTTTACCAGGAAATATGTTGTTCGTGTTTAACCGTCAATGCAACGAAGTCAGTATAGCTGACCTTGCCTACACCGGTTGAAATTTGAGCAGTTAAGCCGCGAGCCTCGATATCTTCCTGCAGAGCATACACAGAAATGGGGGCTGAGAGCAGTAAATCAAGGGCTTTGGTCCCTGAGATGGCTGCAATGACCGCATCTTGCCGTAATAAAAGTTCATCACCGCATTTCAAACAGCGCAGCAACGATTCAAAATCGGCCTGAAAAGGTGAGTGTTGTAAAATATGCAGCATGTTGCCTCAGAAGGTTAGCACCACATCAAATTGGTGCAGCATTTCGCACAATGCATCAGGCTCAAGCGGTTTAGCATCGAGAACCCAGGTTCTTTCTGGCGATAATCCTCGTTCACGAATCGACGCCGCGCAGAGATAACACTGCTCGATATCGTACAATGGCAGCACGCGGAATGTCGCGATGTAGTCTCTGGAGAGGATAAGGCCTGGTTGCTGATCTGGTATCAGTTGCAAAACCCCATCGCCAATGAAAAACACGCCGATATCTTCGGTTAGTGCTGATGTGGCAAGTAAGGCATCAAGCCCTTCACGCCCGCTGGCGCTTCCATGAGGTGCTGATTTAAATACGAATGCTACACGCTTCATCAGAATTGTACCGTCCGATCACAGCTCAACGAAGCCTGAGCCAGTGCCCCTAACCCACTAAGGGTGAAGCCAGGCTGCATATTATGACAAGGTAAACCAAGCTGTTTAGCTTGCTCTGCGTCAGTAACACCGCGACGCAGAGCCGCTGCAACACAGATGTGCAATTCAACGCCATGCTGTTCATTGAGCTGCTGCCATGCTCGAACAATATCAAATTCATCATTTGCAGGGGATGTAAGAAGGTTTGCGTTATAAACACCTTCGCGGTAGAAGAACACGCTTTCTAATGTGTGTCCTTGAGCAATAACGGCCTGAGAAAACTGCAATGCACTACTCGCCTGCTGCGTACCATAAGCCGGGCCTGTCACCAGGATGGCAAAACGCATTACTTATCCTGCCCCTGGAAATCACCGTTTTTGAATTGACGGATGTAAAGATAAACCGTGTGCTTAGAAATATTCAAACGATCGGCAACCTGGTTAATCGCATCTTTGATATCAAAGATACCTTTCTCGTAAAGGTTCAGCACAATCTGCCGATTCTTGGCATTGTTGGACACATTGCGATCGGCATTCACTTCTTCAATCGTGAATTCCAGAGCCTGCATAACCAAATCTTCAACTGAGGACGCAAAGTTCACCGATGAAGCCACTTCAGGCGTTTCTGGCGGAATGAACGTCGACATAATTTGCGAGAATGGAACATCAAGATTGATGTTGATACACAACAGGCCGATAACACGTTCATCACGGTTACGAATGGCGATAGTCTCTGACTTCATCAGGACACCGCTTTTTGCACGGGTGAAATAGCATTTGGAAACACTACTATCCGCACCGGTCATATCATGCAGCATGCGTAAGGCAAGATCGGTAATCGGGGAGCCAATTTTTCGCCCAGTGTGTTCACCATTTGCGATGCGAATAGCGGAACACTTCAGATCTTGCAGCGAGTGCAACACAATTTCACAGTGAGAACCAATCAGCATCGCTAACCCGTCCACCACCGCTTCGTAGGATTTTAATATTTCAAAGTCGGTTTGTTCGAAAGGACGCTGGTCCAGTAAATCAAGCTCACTGGTTTCATTGGTTAAAAGCGAATTGGACATTTAAAGATACCACCCTCTACAGAGAGCCTGTCGCGCTTAAATGGTGTCAGGGCAGACTCATACTCGTTGTTGCGCAGCCTGCTAAGGTAATACAGCGTAAGAGGCGCTTTCCAGCTTTTATTATATCCTGCCTCAAATAAAAAACCGCCGCCCCTGAGGACGGCGGTTAATAATGCCTTATTTGCTCTTAGCTGCATCAGCTTCTGGAGCGGCTTCTGGTTTCGCGTCAGCTTTAGGTGCTGGCTTGATATCCAGCAACTCTACGTCAAATACCAGAGTTGAGTTAGCAGGGATCCCCGGAACGCCAGTCTTGCCATAAGCTAGTTCTGGTGGAATAACCAGTTGGATTTTACCGCCCTTCTTCAAGTTCTTCAGGCCTTCAGTCCAACCAGGGATTACACCATCAAGACGGAAAGAGAGTGGTTCGCCACGGGTGTAAGAGTTATCGAACTCTTTACCGTCGATCAGCGTACCTTTGTAGTTAACGACAACAGTATCGCTGTCAGTTGGTGCTTCACCTGTACCCGCTTTGTCGATTTTATACATCAGACCAGTTGGAGAAGTTTTAACACCTTTCTCTTTTGCGAAAGTATCACGGAAGGTTTTGCCTTTATCCGCGTTTTCTTTAGCATCTTTTTCCATTTTCGCTTGAGCGGAAGACTTCACGCGAGCTTCGAAAGCTTGCAGCGTCTGCTCAATTTCCTGATCGGATAATTTGCTCTTATCAGCAAATGCATCCTGAACACCAGCGATAAGCTGGTTCTTATCCAGCGTGATCCCCAGCTTTTCTTGTTCTTTCAGAGAGTTTTCCATATAACGGCCCAGCGAAGCACCCAATGCATACGCAGATTTCTGATCGTCATTTTTGAATGCCGCATTGCTTGCAGCTGGGGCATCTTTAGCGGCAGCAGTTGCCGGGGCAGCGAACGCCGGAGCGCTCAGGGCAACGGCCATCGTGGTCGCCAGTAGCGTTACTTTAAACAGTGATTTCATCCATTTCTCCAGGGCCGGGGCCTCTAACCCCAAGGTTATTATCAACTAAGACACGTACTATAACGTCGTGGAAGAAATCTACACAATCTCTCCGCGCCTTATCGAGACAAATTCAGACTCTTTTTGTATAAAGAAGTTTCTTCCTAAGTAAAACAGCGCTGTAACGTGCTGGAATTTTCAGTAGAATCGCCCGAAATTGTCCATCCGCAGGCCAGGAGTATTAGCCATGCAACAGAAATCGACCGAACAACGGCTAGAAGAACTTGAGAGTCGTCTTGCTTTCCAGGAGATTACTATAGAAGAGTTAAATCAGACGGTAACGGCTCATGAATTGGAGATGGTCAAACTGCGCGAGCATTTCCGCTTGCTGGTTGAAAAACTAAAAGCAAGCCAGCCTTCGATGGTGGCATCAGAAGCCGAAGAGACTCCACCTCCGCATTACTAGTTCCCAAAAGAAAAGGCGTGTCACTGACACGCCTTTTTTTATCTTTCGCAGATTAGTGGCAACCGCAACCGCCATTACCGCCACAACCGCCTTTCCCATGTTCATGGTCGTCGCCGTGACCGTGACCACCACAGCAACCACCTTCATGGTCGTGATCATGGTGATGATCGTGCTCGCCGTGAACGTGGCCATGAGCCAGTTCTTCAGCAGTTGCTTCGCGAATCGCGATAACTTCTACGTTGAAGCTCAGATTCTGGCCTGCCAGCATGTGGTTGCCATCGACAACAACGTGTTCATCTTCAACGCCAGTAATTTCAACTGGTACTGGACCCTGGTCGGTGTCAGCCATAAAGCGCATACCAACTTCCAGCTCATCAACGCCCATGAACACGTCTTTAGGAACGCGTTGCACCAGATTTTCGTCATACTGGCCGTAAGCGTCATTTGCGCCAACATTCACGTCGAAACGATCACCAACAACGTGACCTTCCAGCGCAGTTTCCAGACCTGAAATCAGGGAGCCGTGACCATGCAGATAGTCCAGCGGCGCACTCACCGGAGACTCATCAACCAACACACCGTCTTCTGTACGTACCTGGTAAGCCAGGCTGACCACCAGGTCTTTTGCTACTTTCATGATATCTCCTGAGCGAGCGTGAGAAAAAAAACTGGCGCCGATTGTAGCGGAATTTAGCGCCGGTGTACCCCTAAGCTTAAAAAAAGCTGGGGCATCTCGCTAGTCCGGATGAAAAATCCCAATGACTTGCTCTTGTTCGCGAACATGCTCACGAACTTGCTTATCGGCTTCACGCATTTGGTGGCCGCACTTAACACACTCAACAATATCGACATTATTCTCACGCCACATCGCGAGGGAATCTCGCGCCTGGCATTCGGGGCAAACAGCCCCGGCAATAAAACGTTTACGCACCGGCATTCGCTTCACCTTATTTATTCAAATTCATCCCAACCATCGAACTGCCGACGCTCTTGCTGCATCTCGCGTTCGAAAATCTCTTCTAACTCACGACGCGCTTCACGCACCCTGGAAATTTGTGCGTTATCAGTATGAATTGGCATTAACTCACGCAGCATACTCATATCCAGACGGCGGAAATGGAGCTGTGCGCGGTGCGCCTGATGAGGATGCATCCCCAATGTCATCAGCGCCTTGCGCCCTAATTCCAGCGCACTGGAGAAGGTTTCACGTGAGAACTGTGTCACTCCAGCTTGCAACAATTCATGCGCTTCTACACGCCCTCTGGCTCGCGCCAGTATCGCCAGATGTGGAAAGTGTTGTTGACACAAATGGACGACTTTCATTGTGTCTTCCGGCTCATTACAGGTGATAACAATAGATTTTGCGGTCTCCGCTCCTGCCGAACGCAGCAACTCAAGCTCGGTGGCATCGCCGTAATAGACCTTGTAGCCATATTTGCGCATCAGACTAACGGAGCTAATGTCTCTCTCAAGAACTGTAATGCGCATTTTGTTCGCCATCAGCAAGCGGCCAATCACCTGCCCAAAACGCCCAAAGCCCACAATAATGACTTGCGGCTGATCGTCTTCCACATAAGGCTTTTCATCGTTTTCGTCATCAGCAACATTAAATCGCCGCGCCAGAATGGCATCAACGCCTTTCATCAATAGCGGCGTAGTCATCATTGAAAGTGTGACCGTCACCAGTAACAGTGGCATCTGGTCACCGCTGAACAGCTTTTGCGATGAAGCCGTCGAGAAAAGTACGAATGCGAACTCCCCGCCCTGGCTTAGTACACCTGAAAACTGTAGGCGCTCAGAGCTACGCAACCCGAAAAACCACGACAGGCCATACAGCACGCCGGCTTTAACTGCCACCAACACCACAACACCTAAAACAACCCAGAAGATATGGGTGTAAAGCACCCCGAGGTTTAATGCCATGCCAACGGAGATAAAGAACAAGCCGAGCAATAATCCTTTAAAAGGGTCGATCGCGATTTCCAGTTCGTGCCGGTATTCACTTTCCGCCAATAGCACGCCCGCGATAAATGTCCCAAGCGCCATTGAAAAGCCCAGCGCATCCATAAATAGCGCCGAACCCAAAACCAGCAACAATGCCGCCGCCGTAAACACTTCCCGTACCCCGGAACCCGCAATAAAGCGGAACACAGGTTTCAGCAGATAACGCCCGCCAACCAACATCCCCGCAAAAGCCAGCACTTTGAAGCCGATCTTTATCCAGTCGGTATGGCCGCCGTCATTGCCGGCTAACAACGGTACCAGCGCAATCGCCGGAATTACCGCCAAGTCCTGAAACAGCAGCACTGAAAAGCCCAGTTGTCCGGACTCGTTGCGATTCATGCCCTTATCACGCATCAGCTGTAGCGCCATCGCCGTTGACGACATCGCCAGGCCAATCCCGCCAATCACCGCGGCTTGCCAGGAAAACTGCGTCAACATCAGTAATCCAGCCAGGATCGTGGCACTGAGTAAAACTTGTGCCGCACCGACACCAAATATCGAACGCCGAAGCTGCCAAAGCTTGGAAGGGTTCAGTTCCAGCCCGATGATAAACATCAGGAATACAACGCCCAATTCCGAGAAGTGAAGGATTTCATCTACATCGCTGATAAATCCTAATCCCCACGGCCCAATCGCAATACCTGCCAGTAAATAGCCCAGCACCGCGCCAATACCTAAACGCGCAGCAATTGGCACAGCCACAACCGCAGCAAACAAAAACAACACGCCAGCCAGCAATACATCTGAACCTTCCATCAGCGGCCTCCCGGTAATGTCGGTGAAGCCAACCATTCGCCATAAGCTTTCGCATGGCTGGCCAGCTCTTGGGGAGATTGCCGACGTGCCCAGTAAACAATCATCGGGTTCATCCAGTGCATACGGCACATGGCGGCAGTGAGTTCAAAGGGACGTAAAATATCGGTCAGCGGGAAGCGGTTAAAACCATCGTGCCGGTAAGCACCTTCTGGCTCGCCGGTGGTAATCACACTACGCCAGTACTTTCCCGCCAGAGCAGTACCTCCGACACCACTGGCAAAACCACGACTTAGAACGCGATCCAGCCACTCTTTGAGTAACGCCGGGCAGCTATAGGTATAGAGAGGATGTTGAAAGACGATGACATCGTGCTCTTGCAGCAATGCCTGCTCGCGATAGATATCAATAAAAAAGTCGGGATAGTGCGCATAAAGGTCATGCACAGTGACATTGGCAAGCTGCTGCGCCGGCTGGAGTAAGACGCGGTTTGCGACCGAGTCTTGTGACTCCGGATGGGCATATAGCAGCAAAACTTTCGGCGGCTGCGACATCATTACCCTCCAGGGCGTCGTCATAGTGATTTTTTTGGGCTACCATGCAGCCCGACGCGGTGCCGATGGCATCACGTTACCTTAATATAATGACAATTTAACATACTCTGAACATACGGCGCTTTATGATTGTTTTCTCCTCGTTACAAATTCGTCGCGGTACCCGCGTTCTGCTGGATAACGCCACCGCTACCATCAATCCGGGCCAGAAAGTGGGTCTGGTGGGTAAAAACGGCTGCGGTAAATCCACGCTGCTGGCGCTGCTGAAGAACGAGATCAGCGCCGATGGCGGAAGTATGACCTATCCTGGTAACTGGGCGCTGGCCTGGGTAAACCAGGAAACCCCTGCACTGGCGATGCCAGCCATTGAATATGTTATTGATGGCGATCGTGAATTCCGCCAGCTTGAAGCGGAACTGGCAAAAGCCAATGAGCGCAACGATGGCCACGCGATTGCACTGGTGCACGGTAAACTTGACGCGGTTGATGCCTGGACGATTCGCTCACGCGCGTCGAGCCTGCTGCACGGTTTAGGCTTCAGCAATGAACAACTTGAACGCCCGGTCAGTGATTTTTCCGGTGGCTGGCGTATGCGCCTGAACCTGGCACAAGCGCTGATCTGCCGCTCAGATTTACTTCTGCTTGATGAACCAACCAACCACCTGGATTTAGACGCCGTTATCTGGCTTGAGCGCTGGTTGAAAAGTTATCAGGGCACATTGATTCTGATTTCTCACGACCGCGACTTCCTTGACCCGGTGGTGGGCAAAATTATTCATATCGAACAAGAGTCGATGTTTGAATACACTGGCAACTACTCTTCGTTTGAAGGCCAGCGCGCGACGCGCCTTGCTCAGCAGCAGTCGATGTATGAAAGCCAGCAGGAGCGTGTTGCTCACTTGCAAAGCTTTATCGATCGTTTCAAAGCCAAAGCCAGCAAAGCAAAACAAGCGCAGAGCCGCGTGAAGATGCTCGAGCGCATGGAATTGATTGCTCCGGCACACGTCGACAACCCGTTCCAATTCAGTTTCCGCGAGCCAGAAAGCTTGCCGAATCCGCTATTGCGAATGGAAAAAGTCAGTGCTGGTTATGGCGAGCGCGTCATCCTTGATTCAATCAAACTGAATCTGGTGCCTGGCTCGCGCATTGGTTTGCTCGGCCGCAACGGTGCTGGTAAATCAACGCTTATCAAACTGCTGGCGGAAGAAATCAAACCGTTGCAGGGCGATATCGGCCTGGCAAAAGGCATCAAGCTCGGCTACTTCGCTCAGCATCAGTTGGAATATTTACGCGCTGACGAATCCCCGCTTCAACATCTTGCACGTATCGCACCAAAAGAGTCTGAACAGCAACTGCGTGATTATCTCGGCGGTTTCGGCTTCCGGGGCGATAAAGTTACCGAGCAAACAGCTCGTTTCTCTGGTGGCGAAAAAGCACGTCTGGTTCTGGCATTGGTTGTTTGGCAGCGCCCCAACCTACTGCTGCTCGATGAACCGACCAACCACCTTGATCTCGACATGCGTCAGGCGCTAACCGAAGCGTTAATTGATTTCGAAGGCGCGCTGGTAGTGGTATCGCACGACCGTCACCTGCTGCGTTCAACCACAGACGATCTCTACCTGGTTCACGATGGCAAAGTGGAAGCGTTTGATGGCGATCTGGAAGATTATCAGCAATGGCTTATTGATCTGCAAAAGCAGGAAAACCAGCCTGATGATTCCGCGAAAGATAACACCAATAGCGCCCAGGCACGTAAAGACCAGAAACGCCGTGAAGCTGAATTACGCACACAAACTCAGCCGCTGCGTAAGCAAATCACCACGCTTGAAAAACAAATGGAAAAGTTAAATGCGCAGCTTACTGAAGTCGAAGAAAAACTGGCTGACAGCGCCATTTACGATCAAAGTCGCAAAGCAGAAATGACCGAATGTCTGCAAACTCAGGTGAAAGTGAAGTCAGCTCTGGAAGAATGCGAGATGGAATGGCTTGATGCTCATGATCAGTTAGAACAGATGATGCAAAGCGAATAAATAAACTCGCGAAAATTATCACTTATCCCGGGAGAACTCTATAAGATAACATCCCGGGAAACCTCCTATTTCTTCGCATATATGAATCTTATCGCAATGATGGATTTGTTACATTGCTTATTCGTTAATCAATAGAGTACAACTGTGCCAGATAACATGTTTATTCGTTATCACGCACACTATATTTTTACAGCCATCTACACAATGACGGTCATAAAATATAAAAACTCACTTCAATGGAATGAATATAATGAGACGACTAATTACATCCATCATTATGCTTTCTGCATTTGACCAACTGGCCTATGCAAATGACTTTAATAATTTTGCACCCTCACTAGAACCCGAAAGTTTATCTATAGGAACATCGCTAGGTATTCTGGGCGGAAAATCTACAGAACGAGTATATGATGACAAAAGCGGTAAAAAAATAAGTCAACTTGAGTGGAAAATAAAAAACACTCCTGTTCTTAAAGGTGAAATAAACTGGGATGCCTGGCAAAGACTCACACTTAATGCCAGAGGGTGGACATCTCTGGCCTCGCGCGGCAACACGATGGACGACTATGACTGGCTTGATGATAAAAAATCTGGCTGGAGTGACTGGTCACATCATCCCAATACCCCTCTCAATTACGCTAATGAATTTGATCTCAGTCTCAGGGGTTGGTTATTAAAAGCTGACAACTACAAATTAGCAGCAGTGGCTGGTTATCAACAAACTCGATTTAGCTGGAGTGCATATGGTGGTAACTACAATTACGATAATGGGACTGATATTGGTAACTTACCCGATGGCAAGCGCACTATTGGTTACCAACAGAAATTTTCATTACCCTATATCGGCTTTGCTGGTCAATACCTATATCAAGGTATAGAGATTAATACATTATTGAAATTCAGCGATTGGGTTACCGCAAAAGATAATGATGAGCACTATTTACGAGATACCACATTTCGTGAAAAAACAACGAACTCTCGTTATTATTCGGCCGCAATCGAAGTCGGATATTACATTACACCGAATGCGAAAGTCTCGACTGAGTTTGCTTATAACTATTATTCAGAAGGTAAGGGCGGGAGTGAAATGATCAACCGCGCGACAGGCAAAACTGAATACTCAGGTGGTGATTCTGCAGGAATTAAAAACGAAAATTACATCATTTCCGCCGGAGTCCAATACCGCTTTTAATCAAACAAATTGGCCCACTTGTGGGCCAATTACTCGTCTGAACATTGACTTCATTCTTAGTGCCAAATCAGCAACACACACGCCGCAGTCAGTAATCCCATAAAGACGTTAAACAGAGTCCAGGCACGGCGACTACGCAGAAGCGTACCTATCAAGCTACCAAACGCAATCCAAATCATCCCCGCAACAATGTTAACCAGTGCAATACCGATGCTGATTAACGCCACAGAATGCAAGTACTGAGAACCCGCCAGACTAAAACTTGCGACAGCACCTAGCGCCATCAACCAAGCTTTTGGGTTAATGACTTGCAGCAAACCGCCCTGCCAGAATGGAATTGGCTCGGGTGGTGGCGCATCTGTTTCCAGGCGTTCGTAGGTCGCTGTACCAATTTTCCATGCCAACCATAAAAGATAAGCACTACCGGCAACCTTCAGAATCAGGTGTAAAGCGGGGTACAATAGAATTAAGCTACCCACACCAAAAGCTACCAATAATAAAATGCACTGCATACCAAGCATGATACCTATCATCAATGGTATGGTGCGCAGGAATCCGTAATTCGCGCCGGATGAAGTGAGTAGCATGTTGTTTGGGCCTGGTGTGATAGCAGCAACCCAGAGAAAGCCCAGCATTGAGAGAAAAAGCGTTTCCATGAAATGGGTGTTCCACACCCCGTAAAGTTAATTAGCAAACTAAATGAAACTAACAGTGTGATATGGCTACGACAAGTCCCGCAGTATTGAATTTTAATCACGAAGAAGATGAACAATTCCGTCCGTTGAAGGGTGTCAGTAATCCACACCTGCAAACCATGCTTCCGCGTTTGATTCGCCGTCGCCTCAATTTCAAACCTCACTGGCAGCGTCTTGACATGCCGGACGGGGATTTTGTCGATCTTGCCTGGAGCGAGGACCCGCGCCAGGCAATGCATAAACCACGGTTAGTCGTTTTTCATGGACTCGAAGGTAGCCTGCACAGCCCATACGCCCATGGTTTAATCGAGGCCGCCAGCAAGCAAGGCTGGTTAGGCGTGGTAATGCATTTCCGCGGATGTAGCGGGGTGCCAAACCGCATGAAGCGCATTTATCACTCGGGTGAAACTGAAGACGGAAGCTACTTCTTAAACTGGCTGTCTGAGCGTTATGGCAAAGTACCGACGGCGGCGGTCGGGTTTTCTCTCGGCGGCAACATGCTCGCCTGCCTGATGGCAAAACAGGGTGCCGATTGTACGCTTCAGGCTGGTGTAGTGGTTTCAGCCCCACTGATGCTTGAACATTGCAGCGCACATATCGAAAAAGGTTTCTCCCGCGTTTATCAGCACTATCTTTTGAATCTGCTGAAGAAGAATGCCGCACGTAAGCTAAGAAGCTATCCGGGCACACTCCCGGTAGATATGCGTCAGCTTAAAGGAATGCGTCGTCTACGCGAGTTTGACGATTTGATTACTTCAAAAATTCACGGCTTTGCTGACGCTATCGATTATTACCGCCAGTGCAGCGCGATGCCGCTGCTACCACAAATCAAAACGCCGACGCTCATCATCCATGCAAAAGATGACCCGTTTATGGATCATCATGTGATCCCAGATAAAGCTATCTTACCTGCCAATATCGAGTATCAACTGACACGCTACGGCGGGCACGTTGGATTTGTTGGTGGTACGCTGCGTCGCCCGGAAATGTGGCTTGAGCAACGTATCCCACAGTGGCTGAATAAATTCCTGGACCAGTAATATGATGATTCCCTGGCAAGATCTTCCTCCCGAAACGCTTGATAATCTGATTGAATCCTTTGTATTACGCGAAGGCACCGATTATGGTGAACAAGAGCGTTCACTGGAGCAGAAAGTGGCCGATGTTAAGCGCCAGCTGCAAAGTGGTGAGGCTGTGCTGGTATGGTCGGAACTCCATGAAACGGTAAATATTATGGCTCGCGGGCAGTTTCGCGGCTAAGTGTTTAACTTCTATACTGCATAATAAAACCACCCTCACCCAGCTATCTCCCTGAGAGTGAGGGCCAGCCCTTACTTACACACACTTGCTATCACCCATGGAGTTGTTGCCTTATGTCAGCCAAACATCCGGTTATTGCCGTAACAGGTTCCAGCGGCGCGGGAACGACAACCACCAGCCTTGCCTTCCGTAAAATCTTCCAGCAACTCAATTTACGTGCAGCGGAAGTCGAAGGTGACAGTTTCCATCGTTTCACTCGTCCTGAAATGGATATGGCTATTCGTAAAGCACGCGACCTGGGGCGCCATATCAGCTATTTCGGCCCAGAAGCCAATGACTTTGGTTTGCTTGAACAGACGTTCATTGAATACGGCAGAACCGGGCAAGGTAAGTCACGCAAGTATCTACATACTTACGATGAAGCCGTACCCTGGAACCAAATCCCCGGAACCTTTACGCCATGGCAGCCATTGCCAGAACCCACTGATGTTTTGTTTTATGAAGGTTTGCACGGCGGGGTAGTTACGCCACAACACGATGTGGCTAAAGCCGTCGATTTGCTGGTTGGTGTGGTACCGATTGTGAACCTGGAGTGGATACAAAAGTTAGTGCGAGATACCAGTGAGCGCGGGCATTCCCGAGAAGCGGTAATGGACTCTGTGGTTCGTTCTATGGACGACTATATCAATTACATCACACCGCAATTCTCCCGCACCCACATCAACTTCCAGCGCGTCCCAACTGTTGATACCTCTAACCCATTTGCGGCTCGCGGCATCCCGTCTCTGGATGAAAGTTTTGTGGTGATTCATTTTCGCGGGCTGGATGACATCGATTTCCCGTATTTGCTCGCCATGCTACAAGGCTCATTTATTTCGCATATCAATACATTGGTGGTACCGGGCGGCAAGATGGGGCTGGCGATGGAATTGATTATGACACCGCTGGTTAAGCGTCTGGCAGAAGGTCGGAATATCAATAATCAGGGCGGTTGAACCCGCCCGTTTTCACTCTTTAGCCTTCAATCACTTCATAGCTATGAGTAACGTTGACCGCTTTTTCAAGCATCAGTGCAACAGAGCAGTACTTCTCTGCAGAAAGGTCTACTGCGCGGGAAACTGCAGCATCTTTTAGCTCTTTGCCTGTCACGATGAAATGCAGATTGATATGCGTAAACAAACGCGGAGCCTCTTCACGGCGCTCAGAGGTTAGTTTCACTTCACAATCGGTCACGGTGTAGCGACCTTTTTGCAAAATAGAAACTACGTCAATTGCACTGCAACCGCCAACGGACATCAGCACCATTTCCATTGGGCTTGGTGCTTTATCACCTGAATTGCCATCCATAAGGATCTGGTGCCCTGAAGCGGACTCGCCCAGGAAGGTAAACCCTTCAACCCATTTCACTCGTGCCTGCATGCTACTCACTCCTGTAGAAAAATTACCTTTCAGAGTACGCAGATTCAGCAAATCTGGCAACGGAAGGCGACATGCGTCAAGCTGAAACGAGACAACAGGAGACACTTGTCAAAAGCTATGCTAAAACAATCCAGATGCTACATCGATACATTGACGTAATGCATGTATGCAGAGGACATCACTAATTACAGGCAGCAAGAATGACTTGCATGCCATCTCCCCAAGGTGGGGAATATTCTAATTACTTGCAACGCCAGACAGGATGTTTAGCGTCCTGTCGTTGGTAGCCAGTTATAAAACAGAGGATAACCGCGCATGGTGCTTGGCAAACCGCAAACAGACCCGACTCTCGAATGGTTCTTGTCCCATTGCCACATTCATAAGTATCCATCGAAGAGCACACTCATTCACCAAGGTGAGAAGGCAGAGACGTTGTATTACATCGTCAAGGGCTCTGTGGCTGTTCTGATTAAAGATGAAGAGGGCAAGGAAATGATCCTCTCCTATCTAAATCAGGGCGATTTCATTGGTGAGTTAGGGCTGTTCGAAGAAGGTCAGGAACGTAGTGCCTGGGTTCGTGCTAAAAGTGCCTGTGAAGTGGCTGAAATTTCTTATAAAAAATTCCGCCAGCTGATCCAGGTCAATCCAGACATTCTGATGCGCCTGTCTTCACAGATGGCTAACCGTCTGCAAGTCACTTCTGAGAAAGTAGGCAACCTGGCATTCCTGGACGTTACCGGTCGCATCGCGCAGACGCTGCTGAACCTGGCTAAACAACCTGATGCAATGACTCACCCAGACGGTATGCAGATTAAAATTACCCGTCAGGAAATCGGTCAGATCGTGGGTTGCTCTCGCGAAACTGTTGGTCGTATCTTGAAAATGCTGGAAGATCAAAATCTGATCTCCGCTCACGGTAAAACGATCGTCGTATACGGCACTCGTTAATCTCCGTCTAAAAAATGGCGTGTTGCTTCATAACACGCCTTTTTTGTCTCTAAAAAACTAAATCCAAAACCCGATTAATTGAAGTTGCAGCAAGGCAGCAAGTGAGTTCATCCCGATGAGCTTACTCAAGTAAGTGATTCGGGTGAATGAACGCAGCTAACGCCGCTGCAGCTTTAAGTAAGAAGGGTTTATGTGGCGAAGACTGATCTACCATCCCGAAGTAAACTACGCACTGCGGCAAACGCTGGTGCTGTGCCTTCCGGTGGCAGTAGGTTTGCTCGTCGGCGATCTCCAGTCTGGTCTGCTTTTCTCTTTAGTCCCTGCCTGTTGCAACATTGCCGGTCTTGATACTCCGCATAAACGTTTCTTCAAACGCCTGATCGTCGGTGGCTGTCTGTTTGCTGCCAGCAGTTTGATCATGCAGCTTTTGCTGCTTTACACCACTGTGCCACTGCCCGTCATTCTTGTTGTGATGGCGCTCTTGCTGGGTGTCACGGCAGAAATCAGTTCCCTGCACGCTCGTCTGCTTCCCGCATCACTCATTGCTGCCATATTTACGCTCAGCATGGCCGGGAATATGCCGATCTGGAAACCGATGCTGCTGTATGTCTGCGGTACGATTTGGTACGGCGTATTTAACTGGTTTTGGTTCTGGATGTGGCGCGAGCAGCCACTGCGGGAATCATTGAGTCTGCTCTATCGGCAGTTGGCTGATTACTGTGAAGCAAAATACGGCATGCTGACTCAACATACCGATCCGGAAAAAGCGCTCCCACCGCTGCTGGCTCGTCAGCAAAAAGCGGTGGATCTCATTACCCAGTGCTACCAACAGCTTCATATGCTGGCGGCAAACCAGCAAAACGGCTACAAGCGTTTGCTGCGTGCATTCCAGGTAGCATTGGATTTGCAAGAGCACATCTCGGTAAGCCTTCACCAACCAGCTGAAGTTCAGAAGCTCGTCGAGCAAAGCCATGCAGAAGCAGTTATTCGATGGAATGCACAGACCATCGCGGCGCGGTTACGTGTACTGGCTGACGACATTCTTTACCATCGTTATCCACAGCGTTTTACGATGGAAAAACAGATCGATGCCCTTGAGAAAATCGCCCGTCAAAATCCAGATAACCCGGTTGGGCAATTTTGCCATTACCACTTCAGCCGTGTCGCTCGCGTGCTACGCACCCAACGCCCACTGTATGTCCGTGATTTAATGGAAGACCGGCAACGCCGTTTACCGTTGTGGGCGGCATTGAAAAGTTATTTATCATTGAAGTCAGCGGCGCTTCGCAACGCAGCAAGATTGGGTGTGATGCTCACGATAGCCAGTCTGCTGGGTGCATTTTTACATCTGCCCAAGCCCTACTGGATTTTAATGACGGTAATGTTCGTGACGCAAAACGGCTACGGTGCCACACGAGTTCGTATTCTCCACCGTTCGGCTGGCACCATTGCAGGCCTTGCCATCGCAGGTATTGCGCTTCACTTCCACTTCCCGCAAAGCATTGCTCTGGGCGCGATGCTGGTCATTACGTTGGTGAGCTATCTGTTTATTCGCAAAAGCTACGGCTGGGCGACGATAGGCTTTACGGTGACCGCCGTTTATACCCTGCAATTGATAACATTAAGTGCCGAGCAGTACATCGTCCCTCGCCTGATAGATACATTGCTAGGCTGCTTGATAGCCTTTGGCGGCATGGTGTGGCTGTGGCCACAATGGCAGAGTGGCTTGTTACGCCAGAATGCCCACGATGCGCTGGAAAGAGATCAAAATGCAATTCGCCTGATTCTAAGTAATGACCCCGAACCAACGCCGCTCGCTTATGAACGTATGAAGGTTAACCAGGCACATAACGCCCTGTTTAACTCCCTGAACCAGGCGATGCAGGAACCTGGGTTTAACTCGCATTATCTGGCGGATATGAAATTGTGGGTGACGCACAGCCAGTTTATTGTCGAGCACATCAATGCGATGACGACTTTGGCTCGCGAACACAACATGTTGACGCCGGATCTCGCCCAGCGCTATTTGCAGTCATGTGAAATTGCACTGCAACGATGCCAACAGCGGCTTCAGTATGATGGGCCGGGGGAAACCAATGACGCGAATATTCTCGACCCGCTGGAAGGGCTTCCAAACGGGCCATTAAGTACGATGGAACAACATTTACAGCGGATACTGGGCCATCTGAGCACCATGCATACCATATCTTCGGTTGCATGGCGTCAACGGCCACATCATGGCATCTGGCTAAGCCGCCTACGACGGCCTGGCTAAGTATTACGCTTTAATCACCTTCGCGACTGCTTTAGCGAAACGCTTCATACCTTCTTCAATATCGGTATCTTCAACAATCAACGCAGGTGCGAAACGCATTACGTCAGGCCCGGCATTCAGCACCATCACGCCCTCTTCCGCTGCCGCGTAAAGGAACTCACGTGCGCGGCCTTTGTATTGCGGTTTGAGCTCAGCACCGATCAATAACCCCATCCCACGGATATCGCTAAACAGATCAAACTGCTCATCGATCTGTTGTAAATGGCTGACGAACTGTTGCCGCTTCGCCGTCACACCACTGAGCACTACAGGTGTGTTGATGATATCAAACGCCGCGCCCGCGACCGCGCAGGCCAGAGGGTTACCGCCATAAGTTGAACCGTGTGTACCGACATGAAACGCCGATGCAATTTCCTGAGTCGTCAGCATCACGCTGACCGGGAAGCCACCGCCGAGTGCTTTTGCGCTGGTCAAAATATCTGGCGTCACGCCGTAGTGCATATAGGCAAACAGCTCACCGATACGCCCCATGCCACACTGCACTTCATCAAATACCAACAAGGCTTTGTGCTCATCACACAGTTCGCGCAAGCCTTGCAAGAACTCTGGTGTTGCCGCCGTAACGCCGCCCTCACCCTGAATCGGCTCAACCACGACCGCGCAGGTATGGTCGTCCATCACGGCTTTTACCGCGTGCAAATCATTAAATGGCACATGAATGATGTCAGCTGGTTTCGGGCCAAAACCATCGGAATACTTAGGTTGCCCACCAACTGAAACAGTAAACAGAGAGCGACCATGGAAGGCGTTATGGAAAGCGATAATCTTGGTTTTATACGGGCTATGGCGCGTGGAAGCGTAGTAGCGGGCCAGTTTAAAGGCTGTTTCATTCGCTTCGGTGCCGGAATTCATAAACAGCACGCGTTCAGCAAAAGTGGCGTCAATCAGCTTGCGGCCAAGGCGTAGAGCGGGTTCATTGGTGAAAACGTTGCTGGTATGCCATAACGTTTCGCCCTGAGTTTTTAGCGCTTCAACTAAAGCTGGATGGCAGTGACCTAGCGCAGTAACAGCAATCCCACCTGCGAAATCCACATATTCTTTCCCTTGTTGATCCCATACGCGGCTACCTTTACCTTTTACCGGGATAAACTCTGCCGGTGCATAAATCGGCAAAATAACTTCATCGAAAGTTGCGCGGGTAATTGCTGATTGTTCAGTTGCCATTTATTGCCCATCCCCTTTTTACGCGTGAAAGCTTCATGAGAAAATGAAAATATAATCATGAAATATGCATAAAAAATCATTAACTGGCAATAAAAAATCAACGTTTAAGGAAATTGGCTAACAGCTGGTGTCCCTGCTCGCTGAGAATGCTCTCCGGGTGAAACTGCACACCTTCCAGGTCAAACTCACGATGGCGAATGCCCATAATTTCCTGCTTATCCGTCCAGGCGGTCACTTCAAAACAGTCGGGTAAGGTGGCGGGGTCGATCACTAAAGAGTGATAACGCGTTACGGTTAAAGGGTTGTTCAGGCTGTGGAAAACACCGTGATTGCTATGCGAGATAACCGAGGTTTTACCGTGCATCACTTTTTGCGCGCGAACAATGGTCGCGCCGAATGCCTGCGCAATCGCCTGGTGTCCAAGGCAAACGCCGAGAATCGGCAACTGCCCAGCGAAATGCGTAATCGCCGCAAGAGAAATTCCTGCTTCGGTGGGCGTGCAAGGGCCAGGAGAGATGACCAGTTTTTCTGGTGCCAGGGCAGTGATATCAGAAAGAGTCAGCTCATCGTTACGTTTCACCACCACTTCTGCGCCTAATTCACAAAAGTATTGATAAAGGTTCCAGGTAAATGAGTCGTAATTGTCGATAAGCAGTAGCATCGCGGCTCCAGGGTAAATAAGAACCGCGCTATTCTATTCGCTTTCGCGCGCTTCACTCACGACTTTAGTGAAAATCTCGTTGAGCATTTTCAAATCACCCAACGCCCCGGTTTGATTCGCCGTTGCCCATGCTTCAGGCGATACGTCTTTCCAATCGAGGATGTAACCGGCATGAATCGCTAACTGCTCGAAGAACACACGCTGCGCCCGACCACTGCCAACAAAGAACGGATGAAGGACGTTAATTTCACAATAGTAATGTGACAGGCGCAGAACGAACTCAGTTCTGGAAAGTCCGACGAGATAATGCTCGTCCTCCATTTCTTGCATCAGATCGTTGCCTTCATTTTCGATGTACTCGAAATGACAGAACTGTATCTCCCCTTTGGAAATATCAACATCTCGTAGCTCGCCTGCCCAGTCGAAAACATCCTGAAAAAGCTGCTGATGGATGGCACACAACCAGGGTAAGCCGCGATGCAACGGGCCAAGTTCAATCGTATCTACACGCTGCGCGATAATCTCATCTTGCGCATGAGGCTCAAGGATATCCAGCCGGCTGCTGGCATGAAATGAACGGCTGCGCAATTGCTGCCAAAGGCGGGATTTTTGTTTGTCGGTCAGTTTCTTTGCCATGATGCCTCCCTAAATGACGACCCGTTGTTGCCACAAGTATAAGCAGCAATCGGTGGAAGTGCAGGAAGCGGTAGATTGCGCGAGTACGGAATACTCGCGCAGGAATTTTTTACGGCAGGACTTTAGCGGAGAGGATAACTACAGGTTTTGACGGAACATTTTGGTATGGGCCGACATCATGAGTCTGGACCTGGGAGATCTTATCGGCAACGTCCATCCCTTTCACAACTTTACCAAATACTGCATAACCGAAGTCGCGCTGGCCGTGATCGAGGAAGGCGTTATCTGCCACATTGAGGAAGAACTGGCTGGTCGCGCTGTCTTTATCGGCAGTACGCGCCATGGAAATAGTACCGCGAGTGTTACGCAAGCCGTTATCGGCTTCATTTTTAATCGGTGGGTTAGGCTGCTTCTGATTCATATCTGCAGTGAAGCCGCCGCCCTGAAGCATGAAGCCCGGGATCACGCGATGGAAAATGGTGTTGTTGTAGAAACCGCTGTTAACGTAATCCACAAAGTTTTTCACAGAGACTGGGGCTTTCTGGCTATTTAACTCAAGCTCAATTTCACCCGCTGATGTGGTCAACAGGACATGTGGGTCACCTTTAGCAGCAAGTGCCGCAGGAGAGAGAGCGGTTAGAGCAAACACAGTTGCTACAGCCGCCAGAGTCGATTTGAGCATGAATAATTCCTTACGAATGCAGTGAATGAGGCAAGTTGCTAGATTGTAAAGACGCACTCAAGTATGCGCCAGCCATTTACGGTTTTTTACTTTCACACAAATCAATAAGTTAAATGAATCAATAATCAAATAACACGATTAATCGTGACGCTGGTCACCTTAAATACAAGTCGTTGCAGCAAATGAATTATAAATTGTATGAATGAGTCACGTTTTTGACTAAAATCCATTCTTCTCGAGTGCTGTCAAAGCACTTTACATTTCTATTCACAGGCTTGTCATGACTAACAGCAACCGCATTAAGCTCACATGGATCAGCTTCTTCTCCTACGCACTCACTGGTGCGCTGGTAATCGTCACCGGGATGGTGATGGGCAATATCGCCGAATACTTCCACGTCCCCGTTTCCAGCATGAGTAACACCTTTACTTTCCTGAACGCCGGCATTTTGATTTCTATCTTCCTTAATGCCTGGTTAATGGAAATCGTACCGCTCAAAACTCAACTGCGTTTTGGTTTCATCCTGATGGTGCTGGCCGTTGCCGGACTTATCTTTGGCGATAACCTGACTATCTTCTCAGTCGCGATGTTTGTTCTGGGGCTGGTCAGCGGTATCACGATGTCCATTGGTACGTTCCTGATTACGCACATGTATGAAGGCCGTGAGCGTGGTTCACGCCTACTGTTTACCGACTCCTTCTTCAGTATGGCAGGGATGATCTTCCCAATGGTGGCCGCGATTCTGCTGGCTCGTAGCATCAACTGGTATTGGGTTTATGTCTGCATCGGTCTGGTTTATGTCGCTATCTTCATCCTGACCATCGGTTGTGACTTCCCGGCATTGGGTAAACACGCACCGCAACCGGAAAAAGTCGCCGAGAAAGAAAAATGGGGTGTGGGCGTACTGTTCCTGTCCATCGCAGCTTTGTGCTACATCCTCGGCCAACTGGGCTTTATCTCCTGGGTTCCGGAATATGCCAAAAGCCTGGGTATGAACCTGAATGACGCAGGCCAACTGGTCAGCGATTTCTGGATGTCTTACATGTTCGGGATGTGGGCGTTCAGCTTTATTCTGCGTTTCTTCGATTTGCAACGTATTCTGACTGTTCTGGCGGGTGCGGCGACTGTTCTGATGTACCTGTTTAACAAAAGCGAACCGGCACATCTGGCATGGTTTATTTTGGCGCTTGGCTTCTTCTCCAGTGCGATTTACACCTCTGTAATCACCCTGGGTTCATTGCAGACCAAAATCGCTTCGCCAAAACTGGTTAACTTCGTACTGACCTGCGGCACCATCGGCACCATGCTAACCTTCGTGGTCACTGGCCCGATTGTGGCTCACAGCGGCCCGCACGCGGCTCTGCAAACTTCAAACGCCTTGTACGCAGTGGTATTTATCATGTGCCTGATTCTCGGCCTGGTAACGAAACACCGCCAGCATAACGCTGCTGCTGTGCACTAAAAGCGTCGGCTTACGCTACGTTTATCCGCCCTACGCGGTTTTGTAGGGTGGATAAGCTCAAGCGTCATCCACTACTTCTCACCCACGAAACGTTATCTCTTCAGCTCCATCCAACATCACCCAAGTTTGTGACAATTGCGTGGTTGCAATCACCTTCCCTGCTCGCACTGACCAACGCACCGGCACTTGCCTGCGCACCGCATCAAAACCGTTTTCAGCAGGAAGAATAATCAGGTTCGCCGCCTTCCCCTCGACAATCCCGTACTCCTGCACGCCAAAAGTACGGGCGCTGTTATCAGTAATCAGCTTCAAACCTTCGTCAATTTGCTGGTAACCCATCATCTGGCAGACATGCAGCCCCATATGCAGCACCTGCAACATATTGGCGGTGCCCAGCGGATACCACGGATCAAACACATCGTCATGACCAAAGCAGACGTTAATCCCCGCCTCGAGTAACTCTTTCACGCGGGTCACACCACGGCGTTTCGGGTAATCATCAAAGCGACCTTGCAGATGAATATTCACCAGCGGGTTGGCGACAAAGTTAATACCGGACATTTTCAACAAGCGGAACAAGCGCGAAGTATAAGCGCCGTTGTAAGAGTGCATCGCCGTGGTATGGCTGGCGGTTACGCGCTGCCCAATACCATCTCGCAGCGCCAGGGCTGCAACGGTTTCGACAAAACGCGATTGCTCATCGTCAATTTCATCGCAATGAATATCTAACGGGCGATCGTATTTCTGCGCCAGAGCGAACGCCTTGTGCAGCGATTCCACGCCGTATTCCCGGGTAAATTCAAAATGCGGGATTGCCCCAACGACGTCTGCACCCAGTTGCAACGCTTCTTCAAGCAGCGCCTCACCGTTGGGGTACGACATAATCCCTTCTTGTGGGAAAGCGACGATCTGCACTTCAATCCAGGGGGCAGCTTCTTGCTTCACTTCCAGCATAGCTTTGAGCGCCGTCAGCGTCGGATCTGAAACATCAACGTGGGTACGCACATACTGAATGCCGTTGGCGATTTGCCATTTCAGTGTTTGCCAGGCGCGTTGTTTGACGTCTTCGTGCGTCAGCAGCGCTTTGCGCTCAGCCCAACGTTCAATGCCTTCAAACAAAGTGCCTGACTGATTCCAGCTCGGTTGCCCGGCAGTCTGCGTGGTATCAAGGTGAATATGAGGCTCAATAAATGGGGGGATAGCAAGGCCGCCTCGCCCATCAAGCACCTGTTGGCTTTCGGTTTGGGTTTCACTCATTGGTTTTATGGTGCTGATGCACCCATTTTCGATGGCTATTTTCCATAAGCCTTCGCGCCCGACCAGACGCACATTTTGAATTAACTCCAACGCCAGATTGCTCATACCCACTCCTTGTTAATTAGCCGCCCCTATTTCATAGCACACAAGGCAAAATGGGGACATTTATTGTCTTCCCGCGAATAGCTAAACATTTCCGCAACTTAGAAAAACCCACTAAAATCAGCAATATACCTATTAAGAGGTATATAAAGGTGTATTTGATTTGTATCAATAATCGCCATTGCTGAATCGTTAAGGTAGGCAGTAATAGAAAAGAAATTGAGGCAATTATGAGCAAAGTCAAAATCGCAATCATCGGTAATGGCATGGTCGGCCATCGCTTTATCGAGGACTTACTTGATAAAGCCCAGCCAGGCCAATTCGACATTACTGTTTTCTGTGAAGAGCCGCGCAAAGCCTACGATCGCGTGCACCTGTCTTCCTATTTTTCCCATCATACCGCTGAAGAATTATCCCTGGTACGTGACGGCTTCTACGAGAAGCACGGTGTAAAAGTGCTGGTCGGCGAACGCGCCATCACCATTAACCGCCAGGAAAAAGTCATTCACTCGAATACTGGCCGTACCGTGTATTACGACAAACTGGTCATGGCGACCGGTTCTTACCCGTGGATCCCACCGATTAAAGGTTCTGAAACACAAGACTGTTTCGTCTACCGCACTATCGAAGATTTGAACGCTATCGAAGCCTGTGCCCGCCGCAGCAAGCGCGGTGCCGTGGTCGGTGGTGGTCTGCTGGGCCTTGAAGCCGCAGGCGCGCTGAAAAACCTCGGCGTTGAAACGCACGTTATCGAATTCGCACCAATGTTAATGGCCGAGCAACTCGACCGCATGGGCGGCGAGCAACTGCGCAATAAAATCGAAAGCATGGGCGTGCGCGTTCATACCAGCAAAAACACCCAGGAAATCGTCCAGGAAGGCACGCAGGCGCGTAAAACCATGCGCTTTGCCGACGGTACGGATCTGGAAGTCGACTTTATCGTCTTCTCAACCGGTATCCGCCCTCGCGATAAACTGGCTACCCAGTGCGGCCTGGCAACTGGTCAACGCGGCGGCATTGCGGTCAACGATACCTGCCAGACTTCTGACCCGGACATTTACGCCATCGGGGAATGCGCGAGCTGGAACAACCGCACATTTGGCCTGGTTGCACCTGGCTACAAAATGGCGCAGGTTACCGCTGACCACCTGCTCGGCTCAGAAAATGCCTTCGAAGGCGCAGATATGAGCGCCAAGCTGAAACTACTCGGCGTGGACGTTGGCGGGATTGGTGATGCGCATGGTCGCACCCCTGATTGCCGCAGCTATGTTTATCTCGACGAAAGCAAAGAAGTTTATAAGCGCCTGATTGTTAGTGCCGACAACAAAACCCTGCTCGGCGCGGTTCTGGTGGGCGACACCAGCGATTACGGCAACCTGCTGCAACTGGTTCTCAATAATATCGAATTGCCGGAAAACCCTGATGCGCTGATTCTGCCTGCACATGCCAGTTCCGGTAAGCCAGCAATTGGTGTTGATAAACTCCCGGACAGCGCGCAAATCTGTTCCTGCTTTGATGTCACCAAAGGGCATCTGGTTAAAGCCATCAATAACGGCTGCCATACTGTCGCGGCATTGAAAGCAGAAACCAAAGCCGGCACCGGCTGTGGTGGCTGCATCCCATTGATCACTCAAGTGTTGAATGCTGAGCTGAGCAAACAAGGCATCGAAGTGAATCACAATCTGTGTGAACACTTCGCGTTTTCACGCCAGGAGCTTTATCACCTGATACGCGTTGAAGGAATTAAATCCTTCGACGAGCTATTGCAAAAGTACGGCAAAGGTTACGGCTGCGAAGTCTGTAAACCGACCGTCGGTTCTCTGCTGGCTTCTTGCTGGAACGACTATGTGCTGGCACCACAACACACACCGCTTCAGGATACCAACGACAACTTCTTGGGCAACATCCAGAAAGACGGGACTTACTCAGTCATTCCACGTTCCGCTGGCGGGGAAATTACGCCAGAAGGTCTGATGGAAGTGGGCCGTATCGCACGCGAATTCAATCTCTACACCAAAATCACCGGTTCCCAGCGTATCGGCCTGTTTGGTGCGCAAAAAGATGATTTACCAGAGATCTGGCGTCAGCTGATTGAAGCCGGTTTTGAAACTGGCCACGCGTATGCGAAAGCACTGCGTATGGCTAAAACCTGTGTCGGCAGCACCTGGTGCCGCTACGGCGTTGGCGATAGCGTTGGTTTCGGCGTTGAGCTGGAAAATCGCTACAAAGGTATTCGTACCCCGCACAAAATGAAGTTTGGCGTGTCCGGTTGTACCCGTGAGTGTGCGGAAGCACAGGGTAAAGACGTGGGGATTATCGCCACCGAGAAAGGCTGGAACCTGTATGTCTGCGGTAACGGTGGTATGAAACCACGCCACGCTGATTTGCTGGCCGCTGATTTAGACCGTGAAACGCTGATCAAGTACCTCGATCGTTTCATGATGTTCTACATCCGTACCGCCGACAAACTGACCCGTACCGCACCATGGCTCGACAGCCTGGAAGGCGGCATTGAGTATCTGAAACAAGTCATCATCGAAGACAAACTGGGCCTGAACGATCAGCTTGAAGCTGAGTTAGAGCGCCTGCGCGAGAAAGTGATTTGCGAGTGGACTGAAACGGTGAATACCCCGGAAGCTCAGGTTCGCTTCAAGCACTTCATCAACAGCCCGGTGCGCGACCCGAACGTGCAAATCGTGCCTGAACGTGAGCAACATCGCCCGGCGACATCTTACGAGCGTATCCCGGTCACCCTGGTAGAAGAAGTGGAGGAAAATGTATGAGCCAGTGGACTACTGTTTGCCAGTTAAACGACATCCTGCCTGCTACCGGTGTTTGCGCGTTGGTAGGTAATGAGCAAATTGCAATTTTCCGCCCACGTAATGACGACCAGGTTTTCGCCATCAACAACATTGACCCGTTCTTCGAAGCGAGCGTGTTATCTCGTGGCCTTATCGCCGAACACCAGGGTGAACTTTGGGTCGCCAGTCCGTTGAAAAAGCAGCATTTCAGACTGCGAGATGGATTGTGCATGGAAGACGAGAGCCGCTCGATTGCGCACTACCCGGCGCGCGTTCAGGACGGCCAGGTTCAGATTAAAGCTTAAAACAAGCCCTTGAGGCTTCATCGTAGAGCGGAAGACGTAAAACGCTTCCCTCTGCGATTTTTTAGATTCTCTTTTTCTTTCAATTTGTTGGGATAACAAAAATGTTCACCGATACCATTAATAAATGTGCGGCGAATGCCGCTCGCATTGCCCGATTGTCGCAAAACAACCCGCTTGGTTTCTGGATCAGCTCCGCAATGGCTGGTGCATATGTGGGCCTTGGGATCATTCTAATATTCACCCTCGGTAACCTGGTCGAGCCATCTTTGCGCCCACTAGTGATGGGAGCGACCTTTGGTATCGCCCTGACACTGGTTATCATCGCCGGTTCTGAATTATTCACCGGTCATACCATGTTCCTAACTTTTGGTGTTAAAGCAGGCACCATTTCCCATGGTCAAATGTGGGGCATTTTGCCGCAAACCTGGCTAGGTAATCTGATTGGCTCCGTGTTTGTTGCCCTGCTGTACAAATGGGGCGGAGGTAGCCTGCTGCCGTTAGATACTAGCCTGGTTCACACTGCGGCGCTGGCAAAAACCTCCGCTCCAGCCATGGTGCTGTTCTTTAAAGGTGCGTTGTGTAACTGGTTGGTTTGCCTGGCAATCTGGATGGCTGTCCGTACTGAAGGTGCTGCTAAATTCATTGCTATCTGGTGGTGCCTGCTGGCATTTATCGCTTCCGGCTATGAACACTCCATCGCCAACATGACGCTGTTTGCTCTGTCCTGGTTTGGTCATCACAGCGATGCATATACTATGGCGGGAATCGGCCACAACCTGCTGTGGGTAACGCTCGGGAATACCCTTTCTGGCGTAGTATTCATGGGTCTGGGTTATTGGTATGCTACTCCGAAAGCCGAGCGTCCCCAGCCTGCGCAAGTCGCCGCGCCGGAGACTGCCCGCAACTAATTTCTTTTGAGGATTGAACGTGGATCACCTGCCTATATTTTGTCAATTGCAAGGTCGTGCCTGTCTCCTGGTCGGTGGTGGCGATGTTGCAGAACGTAAAGCGCGTTTGTTGATGGAGGCAGGTGCACGAGTCACTGTAAATGCCCTGGATTTTTCTCCGCAATTTCATGTGTGGGCGGAACAGGGCATGATTACCCTTGTTCAGGGTGAGTTCGACGCCGCACTGCTCGATGTTTGTTGGCTGGCCATCGCCGCAACAGACAACGATGTGGTGAATCAGCAAGTCAGCGAATCGTGCGAATCCCGTCGTATTTTCTGTAATGTCGTCGATGCCCCAAAACAAGCCAGCTTTATTATGCCGTCGATTATCGACCGTTCACCGCTGATGGTAGCTGTTTCGTCCGGCGGCACCTCCCCAGTTCTTGCCCGCCTGCTGCGTGAAAAACTCGAAGCCATTCTGCCGCTACATTTGGGGAAAATTGCCTCTTATGCCGGGACGCTGCGTGGCCGGGTAAAAGCGAATTTCAAAACTATGGCCGAGCGTCGCCGCTTCTGGGAAAAATTCTTCACTAACGACCGGCTGGCACAATATCTGGCAAACGAAGACAAGCAAGCCGTCGATAAAGAAACTGAGTCGATGTTTGCCACGCCTTTAGATCATCGTGGTGAAGTTGTTTTAGTCGGCGCAGGCCCAGGAGATGCAGGGCTTTTGACACTCAAAGGGCTACAGCAAATCCAGCAGGCCGATGTGGTGGTTTATGACCGCCTGGTTTCCGACGATATCATGAACCTGGTGCGCCGTGATGCCGACCGCATATTCGTTGGTAAACGCGCGGGTTATCACTGCGTCCCGCAAGAAGAGATTAACCAGATTCTGCTGCGTGAAGCGCAAAGCGGTAAACGCGTGGTGCGTCTGAAAGGCGGTGACCCGTTTATCTTTGGGCGCGGTGGCGAAGAGTTAGAAACCCTGTGCGATGGCGGCATTCCGTTCTCCGTCGTACCAGGAATTACTGCCGCGTCGGGCTGTTCAGCTTATTCCGGCATTCCGCTAACTCACCGCGATTATGCGCAAAGCGTACGTCTCATTACCGGCCACCTGAAAACAGGTGGCGAGTTGGACTGGGAAAACCTGGCTGCAGAAAAACAGACGCTGGTGTTCTATATGGGCTTAAACCAGGCTCCTGCTATCCAGGAGAAACTGATTCAATACGGTATGTCCGCGGAAATGCCTGTAGCGTTAGTTGAAAATGGTACTGCGGTTAAACAACGCGTGGTCAGCGGAATATTAAGTGAGCTTGGTGAATTATCGACGCAGGTTGAAAGCCCGGCCTTAATTATTGTCGGCCGAGTTGTTGCATTGCGCGATAAGTTGAACTGGTTCTCGAATCATTAATTTTTATTTAAGATAACAAAAAGGCTTGCCCGAGTATTCTCGCCAAGCCTTTTTGTTTATAAGCAGTTAATTAATTTACCAATCATCATAAGCAATATTTATTTCATGCAATAACGTGTCTGATTTCAGACTTAGTAATACCATTAGTAAACCCTATAATTAACCACCTTTTTGAAAGGTCATTACATATACCAAAAACAATTCGAGTTGCACAAAGGCGGCAAGTGCGCGAATCCCGATGAGCTTACCCTGGTAAGTGATTCGGATAGGTAAACGCAGCCAACGCATATGCAGCGTGAAGTATGACGGGTATACAAATAATTAATGATAGGGAATATCAATGAACAAGTTCGTAAAAGCTGCTTCTGCACTAGCTGTCCTGGCTCTGTTGTCTGGTTGTACAGGTCACATTGAGAACAAAGATAAATCTTGTGGTTATGATTATTTACTGCACCCAGCAATTTCTATTTCAAAAATTATTGGCGGCTGCGGCCCAGCATCTCCACAATAATAGTTCAGAAGCAAAAATTAAAAAAACCGCCCGAATATAAGGGCGGTTTCTTTATTATTAGACAGCTACGATATGCTCCCCATTAAGAGAGTATACGAGCCATAAGTCATTAAGGCTGTGCGACAAACCCAATCACTTCATAGACTTTCTTCAGTGTAACGCTGGCTTGTGAACGCGCTTTTTCAGCACCCTCTTTCATCACTTGCTGCAAATAAGCTTCATCATTACGGAAATTGTGATAACGCTCCTGCAATTCAGTCAACATACCAGATACGGCATCAGCAACTTCACCTTTCAGGTGGCCATACATTTTGCCTTCGAACTGCTGCTCAAGTTCAGGGATAGGCTTACCAGTAACAGCAGAAAGAATATCCAACATATTGGAAACCCCTGCTTTATTCACCGGATCGTAACGCACAACAGGTGGCTCGTCCGAGTCAGTTACCGCGCGTTTGATTTTCTTCACGACCGATTTCGGGTCTTCCAACAGGCCGATAACGTTATTACGGTTATCATCTGATTTAGACATTTTCTTGGTCGGCTCAAGCAGAGACATCACGCGCGCGCCTGATTTAGGAATAAACGGCTCAGGCACTTTAAACACGTCGCCATACAGCGCATTGAAACGTGCTGCGATATCACGACTCAGTTCCAGGTGTTGTTTTTGATCGTCACCAACCGGCACCAGATTGGTCTGGTACAGCAAAATATCTGCTGCCATCAATACCGGGTAATCAAACAGGCCGGCATTAATGTTTTCAGAATAACGAGAAGACTTGTCTTTAAACTGAGTCATACGGCTCAGCTCACCAAAATAGGTGTAGCAGTTCAGAGCCCAGCCCAACTGTGCATGTTCTGGCACGTGAGACTGTACAAAGATGGTGCTTTTAGCCGGGTCGATACCACAAGCCAAGTACAGAGCTAACGTATCGAGTGTCCGGCTACGCAATTGCGTTGCATCCTGACGCGCGGTGATCGCGTGTAGGTCAACGATGCAGTAAATGCAGTGGTAATCATCTTGCATGTTGACCCACTGACGCAGCGCACCCATGTAGTTACCAATGGTCAATTCACCTGATGGCTGCGCGCCACTAAAGACGATGGGCTTACTCATGTTCTTATTCCTGATGTTCTTTGTTAGAGAGCCCTAATGCGGGCAGTAAATCGTTGAAATGGTCAAACACGTAATCGGGTTTGCTCAACTCGATGGACTCACCATAGTTATAACCGTAAGTCAGGCCAATGGAACAGCATCCAGCCGCTTGAGCCGCAAGAATATCGTTGCGGGAGTCACCAACAAAAAGCAGTTCTTCCGCGCTAAGATTCAACTCTTCCATCACTTTATGCAGCGCTTCGGGATGCGGTTTTTTGTTTTCCACATCATCGCCACCAATAATGACTTTGAAGTATTGCGCAATGCCCAATCTTTCGAGCATCGGTAATACAAACGGTGTCGGCTTGTTAGTTACCAGCCCCATCGGCAAGCCTTTTTCGGCCAAAACAGCCAACGTATTAGCGACTTCCGGGAACAAGAAGCTGCCCTCTTCTGCTGTTTGCGCATAGTAGGCGTCAAACAGTTTACGAGCAATGCTGCATCGATCGGCTTCAGGCTCTTCACCTTTCAGCGCCCAGGTCAATGCGCGCTTAACCAGCACATCAGCACCGTTGCCGATCCACTTTTCAACTTTGTCTTCACCCGCGGTCGGCAACTCCAGCGCATAAAGCGCCTGATCCATTGCCTGCGTCAGACCCAATGCTGTGTCGACCAGTGTACCGTCTAAATCAAAGGCGATACCGCGAATTTTACTTAACTTATCCATGACTTACCTTTGCTAACTCACTACGCATACGATCAATAACGGCTTTGTAATCTGGCTGATTGAAAATCGCCGAACCGGCAACAAACATATCAGCACCTGCCGCAGCAATTTCAGCAATATTGTCTACTTTCACGCCACCATCCACTTCCAGGCGAATGTCATAGCCAGAAGCATCAATGCGCTCACGTACCTGACGCAGTTTTTCCAGCGTATGTGGAATAAATGATTGTCCGCCAAAACCTGGGTTAACAGACATCAGCAAAATGACATCGAGTTTGTCCATGACGTGATCAAGCCAACTCAGCGACGTTGCTGGGTTAAGCACCAGGCCTGCTTTACAGCCGTGCTCTTTGATCAGTTGCAGGGAACGGTCAACATGCTCTGACGCTTCCGGGTGGAAGGTAATGATGTTGGCACCGGCCGCGGCGAAATCCGGAATAATGCGATCAACAGGCTTCACCATCAGATGCACATCAATAGGGGCAGTAATACCGTAATCACGCAGCGCTTTTAACACCATAGGACCAATGGTGAGATTAGGAACGTAATGGTTATCCATAACATCGAAATGGACGACATCCGCACCTGCAGCCAGCACCGCAGCCGTGTCTTCACCCAGGCGGGCAAAATCGGCTGAGAGGATTGAGGGGGCAATCAAAAACTGTTTCATCCGCTTCTCCAATAGCAAATCAAAAAAGACCGCGGACGAAACGTCTTAGGCACTGACTTTATACAGCGCCAGCAGTTCGTCCACCTTGTTACGTGTTCCACCATTCCGGCTAATGCTGCGACGCACCTGCACGACATGCAGTTTTGCCTGGTGATACCACAACCGGGTGAGTTCCGTATCATGGTTAGAAATCAGCACCGGAATGCGATTTCCTTGCAAATTTTCGGCTAACTGCGCGAGATGTTGCTGCTGCACAGCGTTAAAGCTATCGGTGTGATACGCCGTAAAATTAGCCGTTGCAGACAAAGGCGCGTAGGGAGGGTCGCAATAAACAACAGATCCCGCACTGACATTTGCCATGCTGACATCGTACGACTGACACAAGAATATGGCGTTTTGTGCTCGTTCGGCAAAATGATACAACTCTTCTTCAGGAAAGTAGGGTTTGATGTAACGGCCAAACGGGACATTGAATTCACCACGTAGGTTATAACGACACAGGCCGTTGTAACAATGGCGGTTCAGATATAAAAACAGCAATGCACGACGAAACTCATCTTTGCACTGGTTAAATTCGGTACGATTGAGATAGAACGCCTGCTCATCGTTTTGCTCGGCAGTAAAGAGTTTACGGGACTCCTGAACATACTCATCCGTGCGGGTTTTGACGATGTTATAGAGGTTAATCAGATCGCTATTAATATCTGCGAGGATATAACGAGAGTATTCAGTATTCAGAAAGACTGAGCCGGCACCAACAAACGGCTCAATCAGACAATCACCTTTCGGCAGATACTTTTTAATGTCTTCGAGCAGGGGGTATTTCCCCCCCGCCCATTTCAGAAAAGCGCGATTTTTTTTCATGCTGCCTAACTATTTACACCTTTTCCTGCTGTGGAAAGGTTCCAACAGCGGCTGCGCTTGTTCATCACTTCAGATCAGACTGAACCTGATGGATAGGTTTTGCCCATGGGTTCTTGGCCTGCACATCGGCTGGTAATGTTGCAACGGCACGTTTTGCCTCATCTTTGTTGGCATAAATACCGCTAACCAACACATACCACGGCTGACCATTTCGCACAGTCTGGTAAACCATATAGTGCTGCAGGTTCTCTTTCTTCGCCCAGGCATTCAGGTTTGCTGAGTTAGAAGAGGAGCTGAGCTGCAAGGTATAATGGCTTCCCGGAGCACCTTTGATTGCACCTGCATCACCCGCGACAGCGCCAGTGGCGGCCGTTGCAGGAGCAGCTTCTGCGGCTTTCGTTACCGGGGCTGCTGCAGTTTGAGTAGCAGCAGCTTTAGGTGCCGCAGCACTGACTGGTGCTTTAGCTGGTGCAGTCGCTGTTGGCGCAGGAGCTGTAACAGGCTCACTACGTTTTGCCGTAGCTACCGGTTTTGGTTCCGCTTTCACCGCTGGTTGTTTTACAGGCTGAGCCTTGTGCTGGGACTCAATCACGACAGTTTTACGTTCCTGACGCGGAGCTGCTTGTTTCTCTGGCTCTGATTTCACTACCGCACGTGGAGCTGTAGTTGCACCCGCAACTGCCGCAACAGTAGCCGGTGCTGTTGGCAATGTTGAGCTATTAACTGCATTGTCAATCTGGCCGGACTGTTGAGTCAGTGCATTATTCAGGTCGCCCGGAACTTCAACACGCTGTTGTCCCTGTGGCGCAGGTTGAGTTTGCGCATCAGACGGCGTTGAAGAAATTGCAGGAAGAGTCACTTCTTGCGGGTTACCTGCGGTTTCGGTCTGATTAGCAGCAGAGGTGTTGCCTGGCTGCGGTTGTGCGCCATTAGCCTGGTCAGCAGCAGCGCCGGACAAGTCGATATTCTTTTCAGCGTTCGGATTGTTATTCGCTGTTTCAGTATCAGTAGAAGGGGCCTTCAGGGCCGAACCAATTCCGATGATTAGCAGCAACAGTACAAGAATACCAATGCCCATCATCAGGTGCTGGCGGGAGACCGGAACTTTCTGTTTAGCGGATTTTTTGCGGGTACGCGCCGGGCGACGTTCTTCTGCATCAACTTGCAGATCATCGTCGTTTTCATACTCTTCTTCATCACGAGCACGACGGGTACGCGCTGGACGAGGCTCATCAGAGTCTAATTCAACATCATCGACATTGATTTGCGGCTCATTATCGCGCTCATCAGATTTACGGTTACGGCCTGAACGACGATCGCTGGGATCGGGTTTCAGCTCGTCTTCCGGTTTAAATTCATCCATTTAACACCCCACTCAAAGGCTTGTGCCAGCAATTCAAAGTCAGCACATCGCCCGAAGTTAAAAATCGCCTGACTTCAGCGACCGAAATTTCTAATAATTAAGCCTGCTGACAATCAGCAATGGCGGACAAAACGATATCGTGTGGAACTCCGCCACGCATTTCACTCTTCCCGATTGCCAGCGGCAGCACTAAGCGCAGCTCACCAGCCAAAACTTTTTTGTCACGCATCATGTGGGGCATATACGCGGCAGCAGACATTTCTTTCGGCCCAGTAACTGGCAGCCCGGCACGTTGCAGCAATTTAATAACGCGCTGCACATCTGCCTCACTGAAGTTCCCTAAACGCTGAGCTGTTCGTGCCGCCATAACCATACCTGCGGAAACAGCTTCACCGTGTAGCCAATTGCCATAGCCCATTTCTGCTTCTATAGCGTGACCAAAGGTGTGGCCCAAATTCAGTAAAGCACGTAAGCCACTTTCGCGCTCGTCAGCGGCAACAACTTCTGCTTTCAGCTCACAACAACGACGAATACACCAGGCCATTGCTTTACCATCCAGCGCAAGCAATGCATCCAGGTTTTCTTCAAGCCAGTTAAAGAAATCGCCGTCGAGAATAATTCCGTACTTAATGACTTCTGCCAGACCAGATGCCAACTCCCGAGCAGGTAAAGTATTTAGACAGTCGAGATCCACCACTACCGAAGCAGGTTGGTAGAACGCACCAATCATATTTTTACCGAGGGGGTGGTTAACGGCTGTTTTACCGCCAACAGAAGAGTCCACTTGCGAAAGCAAAGTGGTTGGAACTTGAATAAAGCGCACGCCGCGTTGATAACTCGCCGCGGCAAAGCCAGTCAGGTCACCGACGACACCACCGCCCAGGGCAATGAGTGTCGTATCACGACCATGTGGCTTTTCAAGCAACGCAGTAAAGACAGTGTCTAATACAGCGAGACTCTTAAATTGTTCGCCATCCGGAAGGATGACGGAATCGACTTTAACGCCCGCTTGCTCCAGCACGCCACGCACCTTATCCAGGTAGAGCGGCGCCAGGGTTTCATTGGTCACCAGCATCGTCTGGTCGCCAGCTTTCAGCGGCCCAAAAGATGCCGAGTCACTAAATAACCCAGCAGCAATGGTGATAGGGTAACTACGTTCCCCGAGAGTGACTGTTAACCTCTCCATAACGCGAAGTCCACCTTGATGTTGCTTAGCCCGCAGGCGTTTTTTTCGATTAAGCCAGAATCAGTTGCTTTCCAACATATTAATAATCTGGTTAGCAACCACTTTGGCACTTTGGTCGTCAGTGCGAATCGTCACATCAGCAATCTCTTCATAAAGAGGATTGCGTTCCTGAGCTAAGGCTTCAAGAACTTCACGCGGTGGAGTCTCAACTTGCAGTAGTGGGCGTTTTTTATCACGCTGCGTACGAGCGAGCTGTTTTTCAATTGTGGTTTCAAGATACACCACAACTCCACGGGCTGAGAGACGGTTACGGGTCTCACGAGATTTTACAGAACCGCCGCCAGTTGCCAGCACAATGCCCTGTTTTTCAGTGAGTTCGTTGATGATTTTTTCTTCGCGATCGCGGAAGCCGTCTTCGCCTTCAACGTCGAATACCCAGCCCACATCAGCTCCGGTACGTTTCTCAATCTCTTGATCAGAATCGAAAAATTCCATATTGAGTTGCTGAGCTAACTGACGCCCAATAGTGCTTTTGCCGGCACCCATAGGCCCAACCAGAAAGATATTGCGTTTCTCTGCCATTTTTTCGGTACTACTAAGACAATTCGTTGATGATAAACCCGCCCTGTTACAACCAGGTGCAGCGGGACATGAACTGAAACCTCATAAGCGATAGTGCGAGAGTCAGACTGAAAATTATCTCAATACTCAAGGTGGTTTGGCAACCGATTATATTCCCCAGCCTTCTTATGAAGAAGAAAATGCATAAATCGGGGTTATCTGTCACAAGACTTGAGCAACCAGCCTCTCGAAACGGTACACCTTGTAAGCTAATTCCTCTCTGCCGTCAAACACCTGGGCAACGTTTCAAAGAAAAACTGCACGATGAGGAAAGAAAACGCTACGAAACAGGGATAAGTCGAGGGGTAATAAATACCACTAATTCACGGCGTTGATGATTTTTTGCATCATGGCGAAACAGGCTGCCCACAATAGGTATTGAGCCAAGCAAAGGGACGCTGTCGCTACTGTCAGTGTTGTGTTGCTGGAAGATCCCACCAAGGGCAAGGGTTTCGCCATTTTTCACCGCAACAACAGTTTCAATTTCTTGCTTGTCAATCGCCAGAACTTCGCCATCAGATTGCTGAATGCTACGGCCAGGCATGTTCTGGCTGATGCGCAATTTTAGACGAATATTGCCATCTGACTGAATAGTGGGCGTCACTTCCATCCCCAGAACAGCTTCTTTAAACTCGATTGCAGTTGCCCCGCTCTCGCCACTGGATACCTGATAAGGGATCTCCGTACCTTGCTTGATGCTGGCAGGCTGTTGATGTGCCGCCATCAGGCGCGGGCTGGCAATGATTTCAAGCTGTTGCTGTTGTTCCAGAGCAGACAATTCAAGCTCCAACAGTCGGCCATCTATTCGAGAGATATTAAAACCGACCTTTGTAGTAGCGTTCTTGACGGAAAGATCGGCTGAAAAACCTGTGGTCTGATGAAGCTTACTTTCCCCTTTTTGCTCGGCAGTAGACCACTTCACGCCAAGTTCACGTAACTTATCCTGGTTAATAGTGACGATATGGGCTGAAATTTCTACTTGCCCGATTGGCAAATCCATTTCTTTCACCCAGTCAGCAATCTGTTTGAGCACTGTCTTATTATCACGCACAATCAGCCGGTTAGTGCGTTTGTCAGCCGTGATATTACCCTGAGCACTCAATAACTTATTTCCACCAGATTTTAGTGATGTCGATAAATCTTCAACATCGGCATGATGAGGAGTGAAGACCTGGTAGAACATCGGTTGATCAAGTGCCTGCTGTTTTCGTTGCTCCATCGCTTGCGCTTGTTGCTCACGTAAGCGAGCCTTCGGAAAAATCTGTATTACATTTCCTTCACGCTGCTGGCTAAGCTCCGCACTATTCAATACCAATTCAAATGCTTGCTTCCACGGTACGTCAATCAAGTTAAGCGAAAGAACTCCATCCACGCCAGGAGCAACCATAAGGTTAACGTTTTGGTTTTCAGCTAATGCCTGCAAAACCTGGGTTACCGGCGCGTTATCGAGGACCAGAGAAATACCTTTACCAGCCTGGCTGGAGAGAGGCAGAGCCAACACCAGAAGAAATACCCGCATCCATGGCATATGTTTTTCCTTTTATTTCCCAACGATAAGAAGAGGGTTTGCAGGCAGGATTAACCCTCGCCACCACATACCCCATCCCGACATTTTCAATGCGAACATCGGGAAATAGCTCTTTATCAACTTTGATTCGCTGCCCGATACCTTGTGGACTGAGCATCAGCGCAGTATTCGCAGTGGGCGAACTGATTACTCCCTGTAATACCCAGGCCGCCAGTTGCACGGTCAGTTTTTCACAAGGAGAAATATGCTGCTGAAAGGGGTTTGGAGGCATCGCACTCACGGTTGAAATGACCATGAATCCTACCCAAAAAATGTTACGCTCCATCTGAAAACTCCATTTTTATCACAAACTTGAGTAAGTCACCTTGTTCAGTAATGGTGAAAGAGTGCCCCGATACCACTCGATATTCTGCAAGCCTGGTAAATAAACCCGGTAGCTCTTCCCATGGCAAAAGAATTTCCAGTGTTCCCTCCTTATTTTCAGGCTGCCACTTCAGCAACTTCCCCCTTGATTCCCCAACGAACTCCGCCACAGAAAATACCCGTAAATTAGATGGACGCATGTGCAGTTCAGAGGGTGAAACTTGAAGGACTTTGCGTTGCAACTCAGCAATGCGTTGAGTTGTCTGCTTGTTGTCCACTTCCAGCTGAGAAAAATGAGAATGATGTGGCCGTATCAAACTCACCCAGGCAACAACGCTGACTAAGCCCGTTACGACGACAATCATCGCCACACGCCTCCAGCCTGGCCCACTCAGCCAGCGTTCAATTAACCAGGGCATTTGCCACCTCAGATATCGTTAAGGTGAAAACAAAACCAAAACCGCCCTGTGCTTCGCGCTGGACCGCACCTGTCCGAACTGTAGAAACACCTTCAAGATGAGCAAGTTCCTTTTCCAGCCCCTGTAAATCTTCAAGAAGGTTGGTGCGTCCCTTTACTATCAATTGCCCTTTTTGCAGTGTTAGGGAAGACAGCCAGGCCCCACCTGGCATAAAGCTAGCGATATGGATCAAACGTTTTTCCCAAATCCGAATAGCTTTTTGCTGCTCTTCACGAATGCGCTGCAAACGCAGTATTTCTTGGTTCTGCTTTTGTAAAACCAGCCGCTGCTGATAGAGATGCTGCAATGCTGATTGCATGCTTGTCAGGTGGTCGTTTCGTGCCTGCTGTAGGCGAATTTCCCATACGGTGAACTGCAGCGCGCCCATTACAAGCAACGGCACAAGCACCAAAATCAGGCTGAATAACAGGCTCCAGCGGCGTACACGTTGCTGGCGCTGTATCTGACGCCAGGGTAGTAAATTAATCAGGCGCATCAGCTGAATACTCTACCTATCGCCAGCGCTATCGCGACCGTAAACTCAGCGCCATTACGCGGTAATGGTGGCTGTAAACGGGAAAATGCTCGCCAGGCATCCAAAGATAAAATCTTCGCCGGTACTGGTGACGATTGCGCAAGGCTCAATGCAACCAACTCAGGCTCGGTTTTTAATTGCTGACACAAGTCGAAAATTGTTGGCACCGCGTTGGTATCACTCCATCCCCAACGTGGCACAGGCTCGGTAGAAGCCCACAGCCAATGGCCCTGTTCTTGATGAACCAGGTACTGATATTTCTCCAGACGACACGGAGAAACGAGTGCCGGCAATGCGCTGGCTCCGGGGGTTAGTGTCGTGGGATAGAGCCTTATCGCGGCCAGACTTTTGAGCAACGCAGCAACATCTGTCTGGCGCGCAGCTACTATCAAATGTGGGTCAGCAACATCTTGTGACGGTAAATAATCCCAACACAATTGAGCCGATGTCATTTGCAACTGACGGGCAGTTGCTGAGGCGATATAAGCTTCTCTTGCTGGTTCAGACAAACGTTTATCGGGAGCCGGGACCGGGCGTTGTAATGTCCGTGACACAGGAAAAGAGATGCGTATCTGGTGACGTAGAGGTAACTCTTTTCGCCACTCCACCAGTGCTTTAGTCAGCGCTTCAGTATTCATTATTAGCCCATCGCTGAAGGTGCCTTCAGGCAATGGCAATTGCCACCAATGCCGAAGTTGCCACCCTTGCCGTTGGCGCTGAACAGCCACAACACGAATGCTTTCGCGTTGAATATCCATGCCAATTTGCCAGGTTGTGAATACCATGTTTACGATCTCCTTATCGCCGGTTACGGAAAATGCCATACCAATGCCACTGGCTTGCCTTTATACTACCGCGCGGTTGTTTATAAACTGCCCAATGGAAACGTAATGGGAAATTTAAGGTGAAGTTCGTAAAGTATTTATTCATCCTTGCAGTATGTTGCATTCTGCTGGGAGCAGGCTCGATCTTCGGGCTCTACAAATTTATTGAGCCGCAGTTGCCTGATGTCGCCACGCTGAAAGATGTGCGACTGCAAATTCCAATGCAGGTTTATACAGCTGATGGCGAGTTAATCGCGCAATACGGTGAAAAGCGCCGTATTCCGGTTACGCTCGATCAAATTCCGCCGGTGATGGTGAAAGCATTTATTGCGACTGAAGACAGCCGTTTTTACGAACACCACGGTGTCGATCCGGTTGGGATCTTCCGTGCCGCCAGCGTGGCACTGTTTTCTGGTCATGCATCGCAGGGCGCAAGTACTATCACCCAACAGTTGGCACGTAACTTCTTCTTAAGTCCTGAACGCACGCTGACGCGTAAGATAAAAGAAGTGTTCCTGGCAATTCGTATTGAGCAGTTGCTGACCAAAGACGAAATCCTAGAACTGTACCTCAACAAGATTTATCTCGGTTACCGCGCTTATGGCGTGGGTGCTGCAGCACAAGTCTATTTTGGTAAGTCAGTTGATGAATTGAGCCTGAGTGAAATAGCGGTTATTGCCGGTTTGCCAAAGGCACCGTCAACCTTTAACCCGCTTTACTCGCTTGATCGTGCAACTTCCCGTCGTAATGTGGTGTTATCACGTATGTTGAGTGAGAACTACATCACTCAGGCGCAATACGATGAAGCGCGGAATCAGCCAATAGATGCGAACTACCACGCACCGGAAATCGCGTTCTCCTCACCTTACCTGTCTGAGTTAGTCCGCCAGGACATGGTTGCTAAGTATGGTGAGAAGGCCTATGAAGATGGTTATAAGGTTTACACCACCATCACTCGCAAAACGCAGGAAGCCGCGCAACAAGCCGTACGTAACAACGTAATGGCCTATGACATGCGCCACGGCTATCGCGGCCCATCAAACGTGTTGTGGAAAGTAGGTGAAACACCGTGGGACAAAACGAAGATTGTCGATTCGCTAAAGAATCTACCGACCTACGGCCCGCTTTTCCCTGCTGTGATTACAGAAGCATCACCGAATGAAGCTACCGCATTGTTGGCGGATGGCAGCGCCGTTTCCATCAATATGGACGGTATGCGCTGGGCGCGCCCTTATCGTTCAGATACTGCACAGGGCCCAACGCCACGAAAAGTGACCGATGTGGTGCAATCCGGGCAGCAAATATGGGTGCGTAAAGTCGATGATAATTGGTGGCTTGGACAAGTCCCGGATGTGAACTCCGCCCTGGTTTCCATCAACCCACATGATGGTGCTGTAGTCGCACTCGTCGGTGGCTTTGATTTCAACCAGAGCAAGTTCAACCGCGCAACGCAGGCATTACGTCAGGTTGGCTCCAACATCAAACCATTCCTCTACACAGCGGCAATGGATAAAGGTTTGACGCTGGCGAGCGTGCTCAATGATGTGCCAATTTCCCGCTGGGATGCTGGTGCGGGTTCCGACTGGCGACCGAAAAACTCCCCGCCAGAATATGCCGGACCAATAAGATTGCGTCAGGGTCTTGGTCAGTCGAAAAACGTGGTAATGGTGCGTGCGATGCGCGCTATGGGCGTGGATTATGCGGCTGAATACCTGCAACGCTTTGGCTTCCCTGCGCAAAACATCGTGCATACCGAATCGCTGGCATTAGGCTCGGCATCCTTCACACCAATGCAAGTCGCGCGTGGTTACTCGGTGATGGCTAACGGTGGCTTCCTGGTTGACCCGTATTACATCTCTAAAATTGAGAATGAAATCGGTGGCACAATCTTTGAAGCGAAGCCGAAAGTAGCTTGCCCGGATTGTGATATCCCGGTGATTTATGGTGAAACGCAGAAGTCTAACGTGCTGGAAAATCAGAATGTAGAAGACGTAGCGCAGTCTGAGGAAAAACAGAATGTTAGCGTTCCGATGCCGAAGCTTGAACAAGCGAATAACGAGTTGGTTGCGCAGAGCAGCCCGCCTGAATACGCGCCACATGTTATCAACACCCCACTGGCTTTCCTGATTAAGAGTGCGTTGAACTCAAACATCTATGGCGAACCAGGTTGGCAAGGTACTGGCTGGCGTGCAGGGCGTGATTTGAAACGCAATGATATCGGCGGCAAAACCGGTACGACAAACAGTTCGAAAGATGCATGGTTCTCAGGCTACGGACCGGGCGTGGTGACTTCTGTCTGGATTGGCTTTGATGATCATCGTCGCGATCTTGGACGTACATCAGCATCAGGTGCGATTAAAGATCAAATCTCAGGTTATGAAGGTGGGGCGAAGAGTGCTCAACCAGCCTGGGATGAGTTTATGAAAGCCGCACTGGAAGGTGTTCCGGAAGAGCCGTTAACGCCGCCACCGGGCATTGTTACGGTCAATATCGATCGCAGCACCGGGCAACTTGCCAATGGCGGGAATAGCCGTCCTGAATTCTTTATTGAAGGTACCCAACCGACGCAGCAGGCTGTGCATGAAGTCGGGACTACGATAATTGATAACGGCGAGACCCACGAGCTGTTCTAGGTAGTGATAAAGCCCGTTTCACCTTGAAACGGGCTTTAAGAGAAAAGTTACAAACGCCCCTGCTCTTTCAACCATTCACGCACGAGGAAAAGCGCACTCACATTCCGCGCTTCGCTAAAATCTTCCTCGTTAAGCAGATCAAGCATTGATTCTATCGGCCAAAGCACTTGCGGTAGTTCTTCTGGCTCATCACCTTCCAGAGATTCTGGATAGAGATTTTCAGCAATCACGATGTTCATTTTGCTGGAGAAATAGGATGGTGCCATCGTCAATTTTTTCAAAAATGTCAGCTGATTAGCTCCGAAGCCAACCTCTTCTTTCAACTCGCGGTTCGCTGCTTCAAAGACCGTCTCGCCCGGGTCAATTAACCCTTTAGAGAAGCCAAGTTCATATGATTCCGTGCCAACCGCGTATTCGCGAATCAAAATCAAATGGTTATCAACGATAGGGACTATCATTACAGCTTCGCGGGCAGATGGGCGCATGCGCTCATAGACTCGGCGCACACCGTTGCTGAACTCCAGGTCCACCGTTTCGACATTAAACAGCCGTGAACGAGCCACTGTTTCAACATGTAAAATGGTCGGTTTTTGTAATGGTTTGCTCATCGTTGCAGGGCTAACAGTAAATACAGGTGCTCCATTGTGCGTTATGCCACATATCTCACGCAACGGACATTAGTTATTATTTACATTTTTGCAACTTTAGGTGATTTTTCAAGACCTCCGTCACGTGTCAATAGACGACAAATGAAATAGGAATTTGCTGATATTTCTCGTAAAGTCGCTTTGCTAACATTATGTTACAGCAGGCTATACATACAAAAATGCCTCAAGATTGAGGCCGTACCTGCCGATAACGTTTTTTACACCCAGATGCTGTAAAGGGTGCAACTTGCTGCGTTTTAATAAGAAAACGAGTGTTTGATGGGGAAGGCATGAGCACCTTATTACTTCTTTTAGCTGCTATGCTGGCCTGCATCTTAATTGCGGGGTGGCTTATCTGGCGCAGCCTGCGTTTACGCGCTCGTGCTTCACAAGCCCAATCGTTTAGCGGTGCAACTTCGCGCAAGTTGACCACAGACGAACGCAGCGCCGTTGAAAACTATATTGAATCATTAGACCGCACGCAGGATATCGTGGGGCCTTCAGGTGCCAGTGCTGCACCGACAAAACTAGTATTAAATTCCCTGAGCAACACAGCACTTGCTCTCACACGCTCCATCACCCGCTATGGCTTATCAACTGACGACCCGAATAAGTGGCGCTATTACCTTGATTCAGTAGAGGTACATCTTCCGCCATTCTGGGAACAGTACATTACTAACGATAACTACGTTGAGTTGATTCGTACTGAAACCATGCCGTTGGTTATCTCCCTTAACGGGCACACCCTTATCGACTACAGCAGCGAAAATCGTGGTTTTGCACTGGAACAAACTCCTCATAGTCAGGCCTCTATTCGTGGCGAAGAAAGCGAACAGATAGAGCTGCTCAATATCCGCCAGGAAACGCCCGAAGAGTATGCACTGAGCCGCCCCGATGGGTTACGCGAAGCCATTCTTATTTGTGTCGCCTTTGTAATGCTGTTTTTGTGCCTGGTTACGCCTGCAGTTGTGTTGCCGTGGTTAGTCGGTGGTGCATTTATGCTACTGGCTGCGAGCCTTTGGGGCCTATTTGCGCCTCCGGCAAAGAATGCGCTGCGTGAGGTCCACTGTTTACGTGGGACACCTAAGCGCTGGGGGCTTTTTGGGGAATCGAATCAGGATCAGGTTAACAATATCTCTTTGGGGATAATTGATCTGATCTACCCTGCGCACTGGCAACCTTATGTTGCTCAGGACCTGGGGCAAAAAACCGATATTGATATTTATCTCGACAGGCATGTTATTCGCCAGGGTCGATTCCTGTCACTGCATGACGAAGTACGCAACTTCCCTATTCAGCATTGGGTTCGCAATCTGGTGATTGCCATTGGAAGCCTGGCCGTTTTAATCATGCTGACAATTTGGGTGCCGCTGGAGATGCCTTTAAAACTGAGTATCTCCAAGCTAAAAGGCGCGCAAACTATAGAAGCGACCACCGTAGCTGACCTCGATAAAACGACGCTTCGTGTTGGTGATACGTTGAAAGTAAACGGTACTGGCATGTGCAATATCCACACGCCTAGTAATTATACCAATCGACAATCTTATCCGTTTACCCCCTTCGACTGTTCGCAAATCATCTGGAATAACGCACAGGCGTTGCCGTTGCCTGAATCCGATATTATGGATAAAGCCACAGCACTAACTCAGGCGGTGAGTGGGCAAATTCATCCGCAAACCAGTGATGATTCAAAAGTTAACCCGCAGCTACGCAGCGCTATTCAGAAATCAGGCATGGTGTTGTTGGATGATTTCGCCGGTATTGTGCTGAAAACACAGGCACTATGTACCGCAGAAGATGAATGTGTGCGCCTGAAAAATGCGCTGGTCAATCTGGGTAATACCAAGGATTGGGATACGCTGACTAAGAAGGCAGATTCAGGAAAACTCACTGGCGTAAATGTTCTGCTGCGACCGGTCAGTGCCGAGTCACTAGATAACCTGGTCACCACCTCGACAGCGCCGTTCTTTATTCGTGAAACAGCACGCGCAGCACAGTCTCTGAACAGTCCTGCTCCTGCTGGATATGTGATTATTAGCGATGAAGGAAGTGATCTCGTAGACCAGCCTTTGCCACCGGTTCCGTTGTATGACATTCCGGCCCAGGAGCAGTGGAGTGAATTCCAACGCCTGGCAGATATGCTGCTTAAAACACCGTTTAGTGCCGAGGGCATTATTACCGGCATCTACCAGGATGCTAACGGTACGCAGCACATCACCCTGCATAAAATCCCAGATAGCAGCAGCATGTGGCGCTACATCAGTACTACACTGTTGCTTATCGGCATGATTGCCTGTCTGCTCATTAACGGCGTGCTGGCGATTCGCCGCTATCGCCGCAGCCGCAATCGCCTGGCGCAAATCCAGCAGTACTACGATAACTGTATAAATCCATCGTTAACCACGATCTCCGCTGTACGCCCGCTGTTCTAAACGTCACGCGGCAGGTTGTGCTAACCTGTCGCGCAGTTTCCTCTAATCAGGTCCGAACCTATGCATATTGATATTGCCTGGCAGGATGTCGATACCGTATTGCTCGATATGGACGGCACATTGCTGGATCTCGCGTTCGATAGCCACTTCTGGCAAAAATTGGTGCCAGAAACAGTCAGTGAGCAAAGGAACATTCCACTGGATGAAGCCCATCAGTTGATCGCCCGCGAATATCACGCCGTACAACATACGCTAAACTGGTACTGCCTGGATTTCTGGAGTGAGCGTCTTGGCCTGGACATTTGTGCCATGACTACAGCTCAGGGGCCAAACGCGGTGATACGTGAAGATACGGTCCCGTTTCTTGATGCCCTAAAATCCTGTGGCAAACGTCGTATTTTACTGACGAATGCTCACCCACATAATCTGGCTGTCAAACTTGAGCACACTGGTTTAGCTCAGCACCTTGATTTATTGCTTTCCACCCACACATTTGGTTATCCGAAAGAAGATCAGCGGTTGTGGCAAGCCGTTGCCGAGCATACCGGGCTGGAACCCGCCAGAACGCTATTTATTGACGATAGCGAAGCTATTCTGGATTCCGCCGCGAAGTTTGGTATTCGTTATTGCCTGGGCGTGACCAATCCCGATTCTGGCCAGGCTGACAAAACTTATCAGCACCATCCGGCATTGAACGACTATCGCCGACTACTCCCGAAGTTGATATCTAAGGAGTCGTGATGAAAGAAAAATCGTCTGAAGGTGTGCGTCTCGACAAATGGCTGTGGGCTGCACGTTTTTATAAAACGCGTGCTATTGCCCGGGAAATGGTTGAAGGCGGTAAGGTGCATTACAACGGGCAACGCAGCAAACCGAGTAAAATCGTTGAGCTGAATGCCATGCTGACGCTACGTCAGGGCAATGACGAAAAAACCGTTAAAGTGCTGGCGCTAACTGAACAGCGCCGCCCGGCCACCGATGCCTCGCAGCTTTATGAAGAGACAGCAGAAAGTATCACTAAGCGGGAAAAAGTAGCGCTGGCACGCAAAATGAACGCGCTGACCATGCCCCACCCCGACCGACGCCCGGATAAAAAAGAGCGTCGTGATTTGATGAAATTTAAACACGGTGGCAACGAATAAAAGATGTCATCCGAATGAGAGAAAATTATGACCCAACACGACCAACTACATCGTTACCTGTTTGAAAACTTTGCCGTTCGCGGTGAACTGGTAACGGTTTCAGACACCTGGCAGCAAATCATGCAAAACCATGATTACCCAGCCCCGGTAAAAACCATTCTTGGTGAATTGCTGGTCGCAACCAGTCTACTGACTGCAACGCTGAAGTTTGATGGTGATATTACTGTGCAATTGCAGGGTGATGGCCCAATGACCCTTGCAGTGATTAACGGCAACAATAACCAGCAAATGCGTGGTGTTGCGCGTTTTAAAGGTGATATCCCTGCCGATGCGGATCTGAAAACGTTGGTTGGGAATGGCTATCTGGTCATTACTATCACCCCGGCTCAAGGAGAGCGTTACCAGGGTGTTGTTGGGCTTGAAGGTGATACTCTGGCGGCATGTCTGGAAGATTACTTCTTACGTTCCGAGCAGTTACCAACGCGTCTGTTTATCCGTACTGGTGATGTTGAAGGCAAACCAGCTGCGGGCGGCATGTTGCTGCAAGTTCTGCCAGCGCAAGATGCGCAGGCTGACGACTTCAACCACCTGGCGGCACTGACTGAAACCATCAAGGCTGAAGAGTTGTTGACCCTGCCAGCTAATGACGTGCTGTGGCGTTTGTACCACGAAGAAGAAGTGACACTTTACGATCCGCAAGACGTTGAATTTAAGTGTACTTGTTCACGCGAACGCTGTGCCGATGCACTAAGAACTCTGCCGGATGAAGAAGTGAATAGCATCATTGCAGAAGAAGGCGAAATCGACATGAACTGTGATTACTGCGGTAATCACTATGTGTTCAACGCCATGGACATTGCAGAGATCCGCAACAACGCATCCCCAGCCGATCCGCAAGTGCATTAATGCCTTCTGCCCTTCCGTTTGTGGAAGGGCAAATCTCCGTTTCATAGAATTGAGTGCTTAATCACACCTCGTCCGTTAATCGCACTATTTTTTAACATATTCAGAATATTTTCCCTGCCGTATTAGCATTTCCTGCCATACTCTCACCCCGTTGTGACTCGCTTCACAGCGTTTTCCGCTATACCCAAGCTATTCAAAATGCAGGTAGGCGGCAATCGAATGAATCCCGAGGAGCTTACTCAAGTAAGTGATTCGGGTAAATGAGAGCAGCCAACACCCCCCCGCATTTTGAAGGGCGAAGGGTATATATGGATTCGAGTGGATGCTCAAATCTATGATAGGTGTCGCGGTTAACAACCAATAAACAACCCTACAATCTCAGGCAGTACAAATTGGCTAAGGAGCAGTGAAATGCGAGTTAAAGGCATAACCCCGCAAGATCTCAAGGCTTATGGAATTCATGACGCAAGTGAAGTGGTTTACAACCCCGATTACGACACTCTGTATCACGAAGAACTCAACCCCAATCTGGAAGGTTTTGAGCGCGGCATAGAAACCAATCTCGGTGCAATAGCCGTAGATACCGGCATATTTACCGGCCGTTCCCCAAAAGATAAATACATCGTCCGTGACGACACCACCCGCGACACCCTGTGGTGGGCAGATAATGGCAAAGGTAAAAACGACAATAAACCGCTAAGTGAAGAAACCTGGCAGCATCTGAAAGGTCTGGTTACTACACAACTCTCTGGCAAACGTCTCTTTATTATTGATGCTTACTGCGGTGCGAATGCAGACACCCGTCTGTCGGTGCGTTTTATTACCGAAGTGGCCTGGCAGGCTCACTTCGTTAAGAACATGTTCATCCGTCCAACCGAAGAAGAGCTTGAAACATTCGAAGCAGATTTTGTGGTAATGAATGGCGCCAAGTGCACCAACCCACAATGGAAAGAGCAGGGTTTGAACTCTGAAAACTTCATCGCGTTTAACCTCACCGAGCGCGTGCAGCTGATTGGCGGCACCTGGTACGGCGGCGAAATGAAGAAAGGGATGTTCTCGATCATGAACTACCTGCTGCCGCTAAAAGGCATCGCTTCAATGCACTGTTCGGCAAACGTCGGTGAAAAAGGCGATGTTGCTGTGTTCTTTGGCCTTTCTGGCACAGGCAAAACAACGCTTTCTACCGATCCGAAACGCCGCCTGATTGGTGATGACGAACACGGATGGGATGATGACGGCGTGTTCAACTTCGAAGGCGGTTGCTACGCAAAAACGATTCGTTTATCCCAGGAAGCAGAGCCAGAAATTTATAATGCGATTCGTCGTGATGCGCTGCTGGAAAACGTAACGGTACGTGCCGATGGTTCAATTGATTTTGACGATGGTTCGAAAACCGAGAACACCCGAGTTTCTTACCCGATTTACCATATTGAAAACATCGTTCAGCCGGTTTCGAAAGCCGGGCATGCCAAGAAAGTTATCTTCCTGACGGCTGATGCTTTTGGTGTATTGCCACCTGTTTCGCGCCTGACTGCCAACCAAACCCAGTATCACTTCCTGTCTGGCTTTACCGCCAAACTTGCGGGTACCGAGCGTGGCATTACTGAACCGACTCCAACTTTCTCTTCCTGTTTTGGCGCTGCATTCTTATCGCTGCACCCGACACAATACGCAGAAGTGCTGGTGAAACGCATGCAGGCGGCAGGTGCACAGGCCTATCTGGTTAACACTGGCTGGAATGGCACAGGTAAGCGTATCTCCATTAAAGACACGCGCGCGATTATCGACGCTATTCTCAATGGTTCTCTGGACGATACCGAAACCTTCACGCTGCCAATCTTTGGTCTTGCTGTTCCAACAGCACTGGCAGGTGTGGAAGCCAATATTCTGGATCCGCGTAAAACGTACGCATCACCAGAACAGTGGCAGGAAAAATCGGAGCAGCTGGCTAAGTTGTTTATCGAGAACTTCGAGAAATATACCGACACTCCAGCGGGTGCAGCCCTTGTAAGCGCAGGGCCGAAGCTTTAATTTTCGAATAGCGAATGTAAGGTGGATTAGCGCAAGTGGCATCCACCATCTACGCTAACCCGACCTACAAAAAAGCGAACCTTAAAGGTTCGCTTTTTTATTTATCACTCAGCTTTCTTTTAGCTGGCTGACCGTTTTGTTCATCGGTAACGGTAAATAAGCCCGTATCCGCAAACCGCCCCGCTCGCTAACGCCGATATCCAACAGGCCGTTATGGTTGTCGATAATACGCTGCACAATCGCCAGCCCTAAACCGGTGCCGCTGGTGCTCCGCGCGCTATCGCCACGCACAAAAGGCTGGAACAGGTGTTTGAGCTGGTCAGGTTTAATCCCTGGGCCGTCATCTTCCACCTGGAACCAGGCGCGGTTTAACTCGCCGCCACTGCTGACTTTAATCCAGCCATTTCCGTAACGCGCAGCATTCACCACCATATTGGCCACGGCACGTTTAATGGATAACGGGTGGATGTTGACCAGCAATTCGCCGGCTTGCAGATCGGTGTCGATTTCTCGCTCGTATCCACTTTCCGCAGCCACCACTTCGCCCAACACGGTATTGAGATCGGCAGTTTCCAGCGGCATCTCTTGCCCTGTACGCAGGTAATCGATGAACTGCTCGATTATCGCATTACACTCTTCGATATCTTTGTTAATCGATTCAGACAGATAGCCATCTTCTTCACTCATCATTTCTGTTGCCAGACGAATACGAGTGAGGGGGGTACGCAGATCGTGACTAACACCCGCCATTAGCAGCGTGCGGTCATCGGCGAGTTGCTTCACACCAGCAGCCATATGGTTGAAGGCTCGCGTTACCGAGCGCACCTCAGAAGCACCATATTCACGAAGCGGTGGTGGAATGATCCCCTTACCTACTTGCAAAGCAGCATGTTCAAGGTCAACCAAGGGTCGGTTCTGAATACGAATAAACAGCCATGCGCCACCTATCGCCAGCAGCATTATTGCAAGCGTATAGCGGAACAGTGGTGAGAAGTCGCCCTGATGAATTTCAGTCAGAGGAACGCGAACCCAGATATTCGGTGACAGCCAAGTCTTCAACCAGACAACTGGCGAGCTTTTGTTAACCTCAACACGAACTTCGGTTGGGCCACCCAACTGCTGCGCCATTTGATGGCTGAGGAATTCGTAATGCTGAGCCCAACGTAAACCCGCGTCTTCCGCCGCTTCATTGGAATAAAGAGAGATACCCAATTCACGGTAGATTTCACGCCGAAATGCAGGCGGAACCACCAGTTGCGTGCCATCTTCCAGTTGCAGCTTATCGGTCATCAGCATACGGACTTCGTAAGCCAGTACCTTATTAAACTGTTGCAAACTCGGCAGAATGGCGAAGTTCAACACCACAAGATATGTCGTCACCAGGCTGACGAACAGCAAGGTGACGATCAGTAACAGCGTGCGTGCAAACGAGCTTCTGGGGGAGAAGCGGACTCGCCTCATGCCTTGGAACCGTCCGGCACGAATACGTAGCCCAGGCCCCATACGGTCTGGATATAGCGTGGATGCGCAGGGTCTTCTTCAACCATGCGGCGCAGGCGGGAGATCTGCACGTCAATAGAACGTTCCATCGCACTGTATTCACGGCCACGGGCCAGGTTCATCAGCTTATCGCGTGATAATGGCTCACGAGGGTGGCTCACCAGTGCTTTCAGCACCGCGAACTCGCCGCTGGTTAATGGCATAGGCTCATCTTCACGGAACATCTCACGGGTGCCGAGGTTCAGCTTAAACTTACCAAACGCAATAACCGCCTCTTCCTGAGAAGGAGCGCCCGGCAGTTCATTGGCCTGGCGGCGCAGAACAGCACGGATACGCGCAAGCAGTTCACGCGGGTTAAATGGTTTTGGAATGTAGTCATCGGCACCAATTTCCAGACCAACAATACGGTCAACTTCTTCGCCTTTGGCGGTGACCATAATGATTGGCATTGGATTGCTTTGACTGCGCAGACGGCGACAAATAGACAAGCCATCTTCACCTGGTAGCATCAGATCAAGCACCATCAGGTGGAAGGACTCACGGGTTAGCAGGCGATCCATCTGTTCTGCGTTAGCAACGCTACGGACCTGGAAGCCTTGTTCGGTGAGATAACGTTCTAACAGCGCGCGCAGGCGCATGTCGTCATCCACGACCAGAATCTTATAATTCTCTTGCATTCTTATACTCCCAAAGGCACGAACAGTGAGTGCGTATTCTTAAAAAACTGGAGCGTTACGACCAGTCAAATCTGGTATATATTCTAGTCGAAATTGTTACAAAGCATATTAAACAGATGGTTATAGGCACTTTTTAACACAGAATAATGACTTACTTCGCAAATCTCCGGGATTGCCATCACCCTGATATTTCGGTTTAAATCACCTTTAATTGTTTCACCCATGCAAGGCTTGCTGATGAAAACGCCATTAATTACCCGCGAAGGCTATGAAAAGCTCAAACAAGAAAAGGACTACTTGTGGCGTGAAGAGCGTCCAGAGGTGACAAAAAAGGTCACCTGGGCGGCAAGCCTTGGCGATCGCAGTGAAAATGCCGACTACCAGTACAACAAAAAACGTCTGCGAGAAATAGATCGTAGAGTGCGTTATCTCACGAAATGCCTCGAACAGTTGAAGATTGTCGACTATTCGCCGCAACAGGAAGGCAAAGTGTTCTTCGGCGCGTGGGTTGAGATTGAAAACGATGCAGGAAACCAGATGCGTTTTCGCATTGTGGGCTACGACGAAATTTTTGGGCGCAGAGACTACATCTCTATCGATTCGCCGATGGCGCGTGCGTTGCTGAAAAAAGAAGTCGGCGACTTGGCCATCGTGCAAACACCTGCCGGTGAAGCGCAATGGTACGTTAACGAAATCGAGTATGTGAAATAGCCCGCAGGCCAGCAACAGAACCGTCCGATTCATCACCTCTCGGGCGCTGTAGCTGGCATTTTTGCCCTCCAATCCGTATAACTACACCCCTGATATGTCAGTCTACACAGATGAAAAAACCATGATGAATGATTCACTCTGCCGCATTATTGCCAGCGAGCTTAAGGCCAGAAATGAACAGGTTGACGCCGCCGTTCGCCTGCTGGATGAAGGGAATACCGTGCCGTTTATTGCACGTTATCGTAAGGAAGTCACCGGCGGTCTGGACGACACGCAACTGCGTCAACTGGAAACTCGTCTGGGCTATCTGCGCGAATTAGAAGACCGTCGCCAGACGATCCTCAAGTCCATTACCGAACAAGGCAAACTGACCGACGAACTCGCCGCGGCCATCAACGGCACGCTGAGCAAAACCGAGCTCGAAGACCTCTATTTGCCGTATAAACAAAAGCGTCGCACACGTGGCCAGATTGCTATCGAAGCAGGTCTGGAGCCGCTGGCTGAGTTGCTGTGGAATGACCCTTCCCACACGCCGGAAGAAGCCGCTGCAAGTTATGTTGACGCCGATAAAGGTGTTGCCGATACCAAAGCCGCACTCGATGGCGCACGCTACATTCTGATGGAGCGTTTTGCCGAAGATGCGGCGTTGCTTGCAAAAGTGCGTAACTACTTGTGGAAGAACGCGCACCTGGTCGCAAACGTGGTTGCAGGCAAAGAGGAAGAAGGCGCGAAATTCCGCGACTATTTCGACCATCACGAACCGATTGCCACCGCTCCTTCTCACCGCGCCCTCGCCATGTTCCGTGGCCGTAACGAAGGCATTTTACAGCTCGCGCTGAATGCCGATCCGCAACACGATGAACCACCGCGTGAAAGCTATTGTGAACAAATCATTATCGACCATCTCGGTTTGCGCCTGAACAATGCTCCGGCAGACACCTGGCGCCGCGCAGTGGTGAGCTGGACCTGGCGCATTAAAGTGCTGATGCACCTTGAGACGGAGCTGATGGGTACAGTACGTGAACGCGCCGAAGACGAAGCGATCAACGTTTTTGCCCGTAACCTGCATGATTTATTGATGGCAGCCCCTGCTGGACTGCGTGCGACTATGGGTCTCGACCCAGGTTTGCGTACCGGCGTGAAAGTGGCAGTAGTTGATGCAACTGGCAAACTTGTTGCCACCGACACCATTTACCCACACACCGGGCAGGCCGCGAAAGCTGCTGTTGCAGTTGCTGCACTGTGCGAAAAACATAACGTCGAGCTGGTTGCTATTGGCAACGGCACAGCATCGCGTGAAACCGAGCGCTTCTTCCTCGATGTGCAGGAGCAATTCCCGAAAGTCACCGCACAAAAAGTGATTGTCAGCGAAGCGGGCGCATCGGTGTATTCCGCATCCGAGCTTGCAGCGCTGGAATTCCCTGATTTAGACGTATCTATTCGTGGCGCAGTTTCCATTGCTCGCCGCCTGCAAGACCCACTGGCTGAGCTGGTGAAAATCGACCCGAAATCTATCGGTGTCGGCCAGTATCAACACGATGTCAGCCAGTCTCAACTGGCGAAGAAACTGGATGCGGTAGTCGAAGACTGCGTAAACGCCGTTGGCGTGGATTTGAATACCGCCTCTGTGCCGTTACTGACTCGCGTGGCAGGTTTAACGCGCATGATGGCGCAGAACATCGTTAACTGGCGTGATGAAAATGGCCGTTTCCAGAACCGCCAGCAGTTGCTGAAAGTGAGCCGTCTGGGGCCAAAAGCCTTCGAGCAGTGTGCAGGCTTCTTGCGTATTAACCACGGTGATAACCCGCTGGATGCCTCCACCGTTCACCCGGAAGCGTACCCGATTGTTGAGCGTATCCTGGCTGCGACCGAACAGGCACTACAGGATTTGATGGGCAACGGTGAAGCGTTGCGCGGCCTGAGCCCACGTGATTTCACCGATGAGCGTTTTGGTGTGCCAACGGTTACCGACATCATCAAAGAGCTGGAAAAACCAGGCCGCGACCCGCGCCCTGAGTTTAAGACCGCGAAGTTTGCCGATGGTGTTGAAACCATGAATGACCTTCAGCCTGGCATGGTGTTGGAAGGGGCTGTCACGAACGTCACCAACTTCGGCGCGTTTGTCGATATCGGCGTACATCAGGATGGTTTGGTCCACATCTCCTCACTTTCCGACAAGTTCATCGACGACCCGCACAAAGTGGTGAAAGCCGGTGATATCGTCAAGGTGAAAGTCATGGAAGTGGATCTGGCGCGTAAACGTATTGCCCTGACCATGCGTCTGGACGAGCAACCTGGTGAAACCACGCGTCGTAGCAGCGCACCGCGTGAGCAAAACGAGCGCCGCCCGGTACAACAGCAGAAACCTCGTGGGCGTGACAACGCCAACAGCAGTAGCGCAGGCAACAGCGCGATGAGTGATGCACTGGCAGCAGCATTGGGTAAGAAACGTTAACTCTTAATGCTGATTTCCCCCTCTCCTTTCATCAGGAGGGGGCGGAATAAACCTGCATCTATTCCCCAGCGTTAAATTCAGCACAATTTGCCTCTTTCATGCCCGGCAGCTAATGAATAACATTTCTTTAGCATGCGCGATAATTCTTCAGAAAATAGAGTGAGTTTGCGATAGATCAATTTTCGCAAAAATATAAAAACATCACTAATATTTATCAAACATGTAACACATGAAATATCATGACAACATTACCAGAGATAAAATAATAAAATTAGCATTTTAAAATAAACATAACATACTGTTATTAATCAATTTTATATAAAAACAGCATATACACCCAACATTTCTAATAAATAAAATCTCCCTGAAAAAATAAATTCAAACGAGTCATTCGCCACAAAAATAATTATTGAAGAGAGAAACCATTCTCATTATCATTGATTTGTTCGTTATTTCTCCTCAATGCCCAACGATATTTTTAAATACCCGAGCCCAACTCTAAGTAGGTCCTATGCGTTTCTTACCAAGTAGTGCGTGGAAGATTACCGGCTTTTCCAGCGAAATTAGTCCGTCATACCGCCAAAAATTATTATCACTCGGTATGTTGCCTGGTTCTTCATTCAACGTTGTACGTGTTGCGCCGTTAGGCGATCCGATTCATATCGAAACACATCGCGTCAGTTTGGTACTACGTAAAAAAGATCTCGAATTACTGCACGTTGAAGCCATTGCCTGATTGGCGGGGTGAGCGCTCGCGCTCGTTGCTATTTTCTTTAAGTTCACGAAAAAAATGAAAAAATTAACTATCGGCTTAATCGGTAACCCTAACTCCGGGAAAACCACGTTATTCAACCAGCTCACCGGTTCACGCCAGCGAGTGGGTAACTGGGCGGGCGTTACCGTAGAACGTAAAGAAGGTCAGTTTTCAACGCTTGCGCATCAGGTCACACTTGTTGATCTGCCGGGTACCTACTCGCTGACCACCATTTCATCGCAAACTTCTCTGGATGAACAAATTGCCTGCCACTACATCCTGAGTGGTGATGCAGACTTACTGATAAATGTCGTCGATGCATCCAACCTTGAGCGCAATTTGTATCTGACGCTGCAATTGCTCGAACTCGGCATTCCGTGTGTCGTCGCGCTTAACATGCTCGACATCGCCGAGAAGCAAGATATTCGCATTGATATCGACGCGCTGGCCGCCCGACTGGGTTGTCCGGTTGTACCGCTGGTTTCCACTCGTGGCCGTGGCATGGAAGGCCTGAAATTGGCAATCGACCGCCGCCAGCCAAACACCCATAGCGATTTAGTGCTTTATCCGCCAAAATTAATTGAAGAAGCCGACAAACTGGCCACTGAAATGCCTTCCGATATGCCCGCACAGCAGCGCCGTTGGTTAGCGCTGCAAATGCTGGAGGGCGATATCTACAGCCGTGAATATGCCGGTCATGCCGCTGACAAACTGGACGCGGTGCGTGCACAGCTCGCTGAAGAGAACGAAGATCCAGCACTGCTGATTGCCGATGCACGTTATCAAACCATCGCCGCCATTTGTGATTCCATTAGCAACAGTCTGACCGCCGAACCGCATCGTTTAACAGCAATGATGGATAAAATCATCCTTAACCGTTTCCTCGGTTTGCCTGTGTTCCTGCTGGTGATGTACCTGATGTTCCTACTGGCGATTAACATCGGTGGCGCATTGCAGCCCATTTTTGACGGCGGTTCGGCGGCCATCTTTATCCACGGTATTCAGTGGATTGGTGCCACACTTCACTTCCCAAGCTGGCTGACGATTTTCTTAGCGCAAGGTATCGGTGGTGGTATCAACACCGTGCTGCCACTGGTGCCGCAAATCGGCATGATGTACCTGTTCCTCTCATTCCTTGAAGACTCCGGTTACATGGCGCGTGCGGCATTCGTTATGGACCGCCTGATGCAATCCCTCGGCTTGCCGGGTAAATCATTTGTCCCGTTGATCGTCGGCTTTGGCTGTAACGTGCCTTCGGTGATGGGTGCGCGTACGCTCGATGCCCCGCGTGAACGCCTGATGACCATCATGATGGCGCCGTTTATGTCATGCGGTGCACGTCTTGCCATCTTTGCAGTATTTGCCGCCGCGTTCTTCGGGCAGCAAGGCGCGCTGGTTGTCTTCTCGCTCTATATTCTGGGCATCGTGATGGCGATTCTGACCGGCCTGATGCTCAAGCACACCATCATGCGCGGTGAAGCAACACCGTTTGTGATGGAACTGCCGGTGTATCACGTTCCGCACCTGAAAAGCCTGCTGCTGCAAACCTGGCAACGCCTGAAAGGTTTCGTGCTGCGTGCCGGTAAAGTTATCGTCATCGTTAGTATTTTCATTGGTGCGCTGAATAGCTTCTCATTTAGCGGTAAAGAAGTGGACAACATCAACGATTCGGCGCTGGCATCGGTTAGCCGCGTGCTGACCCCGTTACTCAAACCGATTGGTGTCCACGAAGATAACTGGCAGGCGACCGTTGGCCTGTTTACTGGCGCAATGGCGAAAGAAGTGGTTGTCGGTACATTGAACACGCTTTACACCGCCGAAGACATGCATGAAGAACCGTTTGATGCTGCAAGCTTCAACTTGCTCGACGAGCTAGGCGGGGCTGCCGGTGAAACCTGGCAAAGCCTGAAAGACACCTTTAGCCTGAGCGTGCTGCTCAACCCAATCGAAGCCAGCAAAGGCGACGGTGAAATGGCAAGCGGCGCAATGGGCGTGATGAGCAGCAAATTTGGCAGCCCGGCTGCGGCCTATAGCTACCTGATTTTCGTTCTGCTCTACATCCCATGTATTTCGGTGATGGGCGCAGTGGCCCGTGAATCAAGCCGTGGCTGGATGATGTTCTCGGTACTGTGGGGGCTGAATATCGCTTACTCACTTTCCACGCTTTACTACCAGACAGTGACGTTCAGCGCCCATCCGCAATTCAGCCTGGTCTGTATTCTTGCGGTAGTGTTGTTCAACGTGCTGTTGATTGGCGGCCTGCGCCGGGCGCGTAGCCGTGTGGATGTCAGTATCATGTCGACTCGTAAAACAGTCACCGCGCCCTGCTGTAAAAGCAGTGCTAGCGACTGCCACTAGGGAGAAGGTATGGCGAGTTTAATTGAGATTCGTGATGCGCTGGCGCTGCAAGGCCGCCTGGATGCGACGCAAATTAGCCAACAGCTCGCCACACCTTTGCCATTGGTGAACGCCATGCTAGGTCGTCTTGAAGCAATGGGCAAAGCGATGCGCATCACCGAAGACCCGAGTGATTGCCTGACCGGCAGCTGTAAAAGCTGCCCGGAAGGTAAGAAATGTGTTCGGGAAGTGTGGGCGCTTAAGGCATGAAACTAAAAACGGCGGGCCAATCCCCGCCGTTTTCTATTAAATCTGTTTCTGAAACTCCACCACCACCCGGCAAAATTCCTGCGGATGCGAAATAAACGGCGCGTGTGCTGCTTTCGGGAAAATCACCGCTTTGCTTTGCGGCCAACGCTCATCCAGCAAGCCCGCGATTTGACGTGGTACCAGCCCATCAAGATGCCCATATAAGCGCAAGAACGGCACCGTAAGCTGACTCAACGAATCGCGCAAATCTGCCGTTTTCAGGATTTCCAGGCCGCCGTTTAGCACTTCTACAGTCGGCATAGGCTGCTCAAGCACAACCGCTTTCAGGCGGCGAGCATCCTGCCGTGCAGTTTCTGTACCCAACGTTTGCAACGCCAGAAAACGCTCCACGGTACGCTGAAAATCTTCGCTTAGTTGGTGCTGGAAGTTCGCCAGCACTTCCGGTTTGATTCCCGGCCAGTCGTCATTTGCAGCAAAACAGGGGGACGATGCAACCGTGATTAACCCTTTCACACGTTCGGGATTACCCAGCGCAATCTGACTCGCCACCAGCCCGCCCAAACTCCAGCCCATCCAGATTGCGCGTTCCGGCGCTTGCGCCAGGACAACTTCAGCCATTTCTTCAAGTGTCAGCGCGCCGAAATCCTGGCTACGGCCATAGCCCGGCAAATCGACCAGATGAAGGTGAAAATGCGAGCCGAGTTCCTCGGTAATGTAATGCCACACTTCCGCGTTCAGTCCCCATCCGTGCAGCAGCACAAGATCGACTTTTCCCTCACCTTTTGTCTGCCACCAAAGCTTGCTCATCAGTTACTGTTCTCATTTTTCTACGCAAGGAAGCGAATATGCTAACAATCCCAGGGTTGTGTTGGCTATGCCGGATGCCACTCGCGTGCGCACATTGGGGAGTTTGTTCATGCTGCGCCAAAGCATTACCCTCCCCACCGCCCTGTTGCCCGTGTTGTGGTTTGCCCAGCGCCAATACGCGTGTGGCCTGTGGTCGCTGCCTACAAAAACCGCCCGCGTGGGATTCGCTGGTGTTTGTCACCGATTATTGTTCGCCGTTAAAGCAGCTCGTTCAGCATTTTAAATTTAACGCCACCGTGGCGCTGGCTCCGGCTTTAGCGCGTTTACTGCTGCTGAAAGTGCTGGCGACCAGAGACCAGAAAGCGGATTGCATCGTTAGTGTTCCGCTGCATTCACGCCGCGTCTGGCGCCGTGGCTTTAATCAAAGTGACCTGCTGGCAAGACGCCTTGCACATTGGCTGCAATGTGACTATTTCCCACAGGGCATCAAACGAACCCGAGCCACGCAGACACAGCATCAGCTTAACGCCCGAATGCGACGCAACAATCTTAAAGGAGCTTTCAGGGTTGATTTTCCGGTGGCAGGCCGCCATATAATTATTGTGGATGATGTCGTCACGACGGGCAGTACGGTGGCGGAAATTGCGCGAATGCTGAAAAAGCAGGGCGCGGCGACTATCCAGGTGTGGTGCCTTTGTCGAACCTTGTAGACCCTCGATGATGGGCGTATTATAACCGACTAAAATAGTCAACTATTGAGCAATCGTTATGATCCGTATTTCCGATACAGCACAATCCCACTTTGCCAAACTGCTGGCAGGTCAGGAAGAAGGGACGCAAATTCGCGTATTCGTCATCAATCCTGGTACTCCAAATGCGGAGTGCGGGGTTTCTTACTGTCCGCCGGATGCGGTAGAAGCATCAGATACTGCCCTCAAATTCGAGCAGTTGACCGCATATGTCGATGAATTGAGCAAACCTTATCTTGAAGATGCTGAAATTGATTTCGTCACCGACCAGCTTGGTTCACAGCTGACGCTGAAAGCGCCAAACGCCAAAATGCGTAAAGTTTCCGATGATGCGCCTTTGATGGAGCGCGTTGAATATATGCTGCAAGCGACGGTAAACCCACAGCTGGCAGGCCACGGCGGTCGCGTTACGCTGATGGAAATCACTGACGAAGGTTTTGCGATTCTGCAATTTGGCGGCGGTTGTAACGGCTGTTCAATGGTCGACGTGACCCTGAAAGAAGGCATCGAAAAACAACTTTTGGCCGAGTTCCCTGAACTGAAAGGCGTTCGTGATTTGACCGAACACCAGCGTGGCGAACACTCTTACTACTGATTTTCACCCTCACCCCGGCCCTCTCCCGCAGGAGAGGGAGCAAAGCAAGTTCGCTCTTCTGGGCTGTCTCTTATACGCAACTTTGAAGGGCAGTTCCTGCCAATTCGGAGAAGGTTCCGTTCACCAGGCGAAAGTATATTTATGTCGCCTCGGAACAGGTGAACGTCTTAGGGTGGCCACCGTCGCCACCCTAAGAACCCGGACTCCCGGCAAATAAATCGCCGCAAGCGGTAAACCTCCATTTTGCCTCCGTGTCAGGGTCGGTTGCGATTCGTTCCCGACGATCGCGCCCTCCAGCCGTTCCCGACGGCTGGCCCCTGCCACCTGGAGTCAAAATGGAGGCGATTTAAGCCGGACCCGAAAGTCAAAGTCAAAAGCCAGATCGGTTTTGACCTTGTTCCCGGCTTCAATCGCACCGTTTTTTACCCTTCAGTTGGGGTCACGTGGTCGGGAACCACGTGAGAGAGCGATCGTCTGGAACGAATCGCGAACGACCCCGAATGTTGGGTGAAAAACGGTGTTTACCGCTTTAGCGGCGATTGATTTGCCGGGCGCCTGGATTATTAAGGAGTTGGCGTTAACTCCTTAATACGTTCACCATTTTCGGGAATTAAAGAGATAACTGAACGCACGGGTGAACGGAAAACCTGCGGGGCTTACAGATCTCGCCCCGACAAGATTGCCAGGGCGAGTTGTATATAAGAGACTGGCCTCGGGAGAAAGTTAGAGCGAGAGCGTATTACACCTTCACCTTTTCTTACGTCGCTTATCCAAATCCTTCAGCAACTTATTCACAGTTTCGTCTGCGAACATTGCTTCGAGCGATGTCGACAACTTGCGCCGCCAGTTTTTGTACTGGTAGCTGGTGCCTGGAATATTCACCGGCTCCGCCATACCTAACCAATCTTCCGGTTGCAGGCCCAACAACGCACTGTTGCTGTCGGCGATGTAGCGCTGCATTGCGCGATTAAGCGTTGAAGTCATCGCCATCAGCGAGGCTTTGTGCCCTGCTCGTTTAGGCAAACAACCATATTCGTGCAGGCTATCCAGCAAACCTTGTTTCGCACGCTCACGATCCTGATACAGCTCCGTCAGCATCTCTTCATCAGGATAAAGCCCAAGCGTTTTCCCCAGCGTCAAATCACCGCTTTCCCAGTAACCACGCAGCGTCGGTAAATCGTGGGTGGTGGCAACCGCCATCGACTGCTTCGGCCACGCTTTTGGCGAGCGGAACTGCTTTTCGTCGTCATGCTCGAAATAGAGCACTTTGTAAGAGTAAACCCCGCTATCGCGCAGTTTACCGACGATCTCAACTGGTACAGTACCCAGATCTTCACCGATCACCATGCAATTATGGCGTTTGCTTTCCAGAGCCAGGATCGACAGGAGATCGTCAACCGGGTAATGCACGTATGCGCCTTTGTCTGCGGTTTCGCCATACGGTATCCACCACAAACGCAGCATCGACATCACATGGTCAATACGCAATGCACCGCAGCTGGTCATATTGGCGCGTAGCAGCTCGATAAACGGCTGATAGGCGCGCGCAGTAATCACATGCGGGTCCATCGGCGGCAAACCCCAGTTCTGGCCTAGCGGGCCAAGAATATCCGGCGGTGCACCCACCGAGGCTTTCAGGCAGTAAAGCTCACGGTCACACCAGGTTTCAGAACCGCCTTCAGCAACACCTACCGCTAAGTCGCGATACAGGCCGATTGGCATTTTAAAGCCCTGACTGGTTTGCCAGCATGCATCGAACTGAACGTAGGCAAGGTATTGCAGCCACAGATAGAAATTCACTTCGTCACTGTGTTCGGTACAGAACTCTTTTACTTCAGGATTGTGTGCGTCGCGGAAACCTTCCGGCCACACCGGCCAGCCCCAGCGCATTTCATCTTCTTTGACCTGATAGGCATGCAGCGCATCGAACGCCGCCTGGTAATACAGGCTGTCGCCGCCTTCCTGCACAAACTTCTGGAAGGTAACAACTTGCTCATCACGCGCACCGCGCCGCGAGAATTGCTTCCACGCCATCCGCAGCGCAGCCATCTTCAGCACGGTAACGGTGGAATAATCTACCCACTGTGCATCACGAACTTCTTTAAGCATTTGCTGCGTGACCGGCATTTTCCACCAGTCTTGCGCTTCATCACTGAGCAAGAAATCATCAACCGCGTTCACATCGATATAAATCACGTTCAACCAACGACGAGACGACGGGCTGTACGGGCTGGCGCTTTCCGGATTTGCAGGATACAACGCGTGGATTGGGTTCAGGCCGATAAATGCCCCGCCGCGTTTTGCCACATCCACCAGCATGCGCTGTAAATCACCGAAATCGCCAATTCCCCAGTTATGCGCGGAACGTAAGGTGTAGAGCTGCACGCATGCGCCCCACAGTTTTTCATCCTGCATCAGAGCCGCAGGTTCATAACAGCGTTTTGGCGCAACAATCACGCGGCACTGCCAGTGGTGTTCGTTCTGGCTGACCGTCAGGTCGTGATAGCCTTCCGCCAGAGCAGAAGGGAGAGTGAGTTTTTTGCCCGCCAGCACATGACCTTTGTGCTGCTTACCGTCTTCGGTAGTCAGTTGCCAGGTGTAATCACCGTTGCCTTCCAGCACCGTCGCCATGCGAGTACCGGAGGTAAACACCAGCACATTTGCGACCGGCGTAACCGCCACCTTTTTCAAGGTGGTGGTACGGCTCATGGCTTCCAGCAAACGCTGCTTGGTGTCCGCAGGAATAGCCTGCGGTTTGCCATGGGCGTTAATGTAGTTTGGGCTAATTCCCGCCTCAAGAGCGGCGTTATCAAGACGTTTGCTGTCCATGCGTTCCCTTAGCGTTTTGCCTGCCAGATGCGTTGCTGATAATCACGGATAGAGCGATCGGAGCTGAACATGCCGCAACGTGCCGTGTTCAGAATCGCAGCGCGAGTCCATGCCTCCTGGTCGAGATACAACGCATCAGCTAATTTCTGAGCTTCGGCATAGGCGGTGAAATCGGCCATCACTAAATACGGATCGCCACCTTCTTTGCCGATACTGTGTAACATCTGATCAAAGGCGTGCTTATCGCCATCGGCGTAAATACCTTTCTCCAGCTCTTTCAGAACCGCATCCAGCGCTTTGTCTTTCTTGCGCCATTTCACCGGGTCGTAGCCTTTGGCTTTCAACGCTTTCACTTGTTCCACGGTATGACCGAAGATAAAGATGTTTTCCTCACCCACTTTCTCGGCGATTTCAACGTTCGCACCATCCAGCGTGCCGACGGTCAGTGCACCGTTGAGTGCCAGTTTCATGTTGCCGGTACCGGAAGCTTCTTTACCTGCGGTAGAGATTTGTTCAGAAATATCCGCCGCCGGGATCATCACTTCCGCCGCAGAAACGCAGTAGTCCGGCAAGAACACCACTTTCAACTGATCGCCAACGATCGGATCGTTATTGATTGCGTGCGCGACTTTGTTGATCGCAAAGATAATATTTTTAGCCAGGTAGTAACCCGGTGCTGCTTTCGCGCCGAACAGATACACACGCGGTACACGGGAAGCACCTGGGTTTTCACGAATCTCTTTGTACTGCGCCAGGATATGCAGCAGGTTCAAGTGCTGGCGTTTATATTCGTGCAGGCGTTTGATTTGCACGTCGAACAACGCATCCGGGCTTATCACGATGCCAGTGCGCGCTTTGACGAATGCCGCCAGTTTCACTTTGTTCTGGTATTTGATGTCGCGGTATTCTTTGCGGAACTTCGCGTCGTCAGCGTATTTTTCCAGCCCTTCGAGCACATCCAGATCGTTAGCCCACTCTTTCTTGAGCTTCTTATCGAGCAGCGCAGCAAGCGCTGGGTTGCACTGTTTAATCCAGCGGCGTGGCGTGATGCCGTTGGTGACGTTATGGAATTTGTTCGGCCACAACTGGTGATATTCCGGGAACAGGTCTTTCACTACCAGATCGGAGTGCAGCGCCGCCACACCGTTTACCGCAAAGCCACTGACCACGCACATGTTCGCCATGCGAACTTGTTTGTCGTAAACCACCGCCAGTTTCGCCCAAACTGCTTCATCACCCGGCCAGGTTTTAGTCACCAGTTTCTTAAAGCGTGCGTTGATCTCATTGATAATCTGCATATGACGCGGCAGCAGCGCCTTCACCAGTTTCTCGTCCCAGCACTCCAGCGCTTCCGGCATCAACGTGTGGTTGGTGTACGCGAAGGTTTTGCTGGTGATGGCCCAAGCGTCGTCCCAGCTCATCTGGTGCTCGTCGATTAATACGCGCAGCAGTTCAGGAATGGCGATAGTCGGGTGCGTGTCGTTAAGCTGAATGACTTCAAACTCCGCCAGTTCAGAAAGCTTGCGGCCCGCAAGATGGTGACGACGTAAAATATCGCCCACTGAACACGCACACTGGAAATACTGCTGCATCAGGCGCAGCTTCTTGCCGTTCAGGTGGTTGTCGTTCGGGTAGAGTACTTTCGTCAGTTTTTCAGCGTCGATACCCTGTTGTTCTGCTTTCAGGAAATCGCCGTCATTGAATTTGGTGAGGTCAAAAGGATGCGCATGTTTTGCCTGCCACAAACGCAGCGGTTGCGCCACGCCGTTACGATAGCCAAGCACCGGCAAATCCCAGGCTTCGCCGTGGAAGATAAACGCCGGCTCCCAGCGCATAGTTTTACCGTCTTTCAACACTTTGCCGCCGACGCCGACCTGCACGTCGAGCGCCGAGTTATGCTGGAACCACGGGTAGCTGCCGCGCTTCCAGTCGTCGGGCGCTTCCATCTGCTGGCCGTCTTTGAACGACTGGCGGAACAGGCCGTACTGGTAATTCAGGCCGTAACCAATCGCAGACTGGCCAACCGTTGCCATAGAGTCCAGGAAGCATGCAGCAAGACGCCCCAGGCCACCATTGCCTAGCGCCGGGTCGGTCTCTTCTTCCAGCAAATCAGTCAGGTTGATATCGAATGCTTTCAGTTCATCCGCCACTTCCTGATACCAGCCAAGGTTCAGCAAGTTGTTGCCCGTCAGACGACCAATCAAAAACTCCATTGAGATGTAGTTAACGTGGCGCTGCTTCTTCTCAGGTTTAGCCACAGGCTGCGACACCAACAGTTCTGCCAGCGCACCACTCACGGCGTGCCACCACTGTTGCTGGGTCATTTCTGAGGCTGAGTGCAGTCCATATCGCTGCCACTGACGTGTCAGTGCAGCCTGAAATTGTGCTTTATTGAAGGTCGTCTGTGACATAGGGGCTCGGGTCCTGTGATGTTCTAATTTCATTACCCGTTAGTGTGCCGGGTGGCCTGGGCTTATTCCTCCTCCTGAGGGGGATTAGGGAGGGAGGAGTAGCGGGGAGTAGCTAGAAATGTGATCGCCGCCACTTAACGGTAGGTGCTTGCTGGCAGAATGCCCACCAGCACTGAATTTTTGCTTCGACCAACTCTACGCCTCGATTGGATTCATCTAATCAATAGATTTGTGACAAAGTGCAACTTACAACGTCTGAAACCCTTAACAATCTTGCAATAAGCCGCAATCTGGTCGACCTTGTAGTTAGTATTAATTACGAAGCGTGAAAAAAATCGCATTCGTGCATATCTCATACACAGTGAAGTGATTGACCATGCTGATCCCCTCCAAATTAAGTCGTCCAGTTCGTCTGGAAAATACAGTGGTCCGCGACCGGCTGTTGATGAAATTATCAACAGCTAATAACTATCGGCTGGCGCTAATCACCAGCCCGGCGGGTTATGGGAAAACCACACTGATTTCTCAGTGGGCGGCAGGGAAAAATGAGCTAGGTTGGTACTCTCTGGATGAGGGTGATAACCAACAAGAACGATTCGCCAGCTATTTGATAGCGGCTATTCAACAAGCTACATCTGGTCATTGTGTGACCAGCGAAGTGATGGTGCAAAAACGCCAATACTCAAGCCTGACAGCCTTATTCGCACAGCTCTTTATTGAAATGGTGGAATGGCATCGCCCACTATTTTTAGTGATTGATGATTACCATCTAATTACTAACCCTGTAATTCATGAAGCTATGCGCTTTTTCATTCGCCACCAGCCAGAAAATATGACGCTGGTCGTGTTGTCACGCAATTTGCCACAGCTGGGAATCGCCAATTTACGCGTGCGCGATCAGCTGCTGGAAATTGGTAGCCAGCAACTTGCATTTACACATTCGGAAGCGAAACAATTCTTTGACCATCGGCTGAATTCTCCGCTCGAACATACCGACAGCAACAGCCTGTGTGATGATGTCGCGGGCTGGGCAACCGCACTGCAATTAATCGCGCTTTCCGCACGCCAGAACAGCAACTCATCGGCGCATCACTCTGCGCGTCGTCTTTCGGGCATTAATGCCAGCCACTTATCCGACTATCTGGCCGATGAAGTGCTGGATAATGTCGATTCGCAAACGCGTAACTTCCTGCTGCGTAGCTCAGTCCTGCGTTCGATGAATGATGCATTGATTGTGCGTGTCACGGGCGAAGAGAACGGCCAGATGCGTCTTGAAGAAACCGAACGACAGGGATTATTCATTCAACGCATGGATGACAGCGGCGAGTGGTTCCGTTTTCACCCACTGTTTGGCAATTTCTTGCGTCAGCGCTGCCAATGGGAACTGGCGACAGAACTTCCGGATATTCATCGCGCCGCCGCAGAAAGCTGGATGGCGCAGGGCTTCCCAAGCGAAGCTATTCACCACGCCCTTGCCGCAGGTGACGCCACCCTGCTACGCGACATCTTGCTGCATCATGCCTGGGCACTGTTTAATCATAGTGAACTCACGTTGCTGGAAGAGTCGTTAAAAGCGCTGCCGTGGGAAAGCCTACTGGAAAACCCAAAACTTGTTTTGCTACAGGCGTGGCTGATGCAAAGCCAACATCGCTACAGCGAAGTGAACACGCTTCTGGCGCGTGCTGAACAAGAAATGAATGTCGTGATGGACGATGTCATGCATGGCGAATTCAACGCCCTGCGTGCCCAGGTTGCCATTAATGACGGCAACCCTGACGAAGCAGAACGTCTGGCCATGATTGCTCTCGACATGCTGCCGCTTGCTAGCTTCTACAGCCGTATTGTCGCAACATCAGTTCACGGTGAAGTGCTGCACTGCAAAGGTGAGCTCACCAAATCGTTGTCTGTTATGCAGCAAACTGAGCAGATGGCGCGCCGCCACGATATGTGGCATTACGCGTTATGGGGCTTATGTCAGCAGAGCGAAATCTTACTGGCACAAGGCTTCCTTCAGTCTGCATGGGAATCGCAAGAAAAAGCCTTCGCCCTGATTGAAGAGCAGCACCTTGAGCAACTCCCCTTACATGAGTTCCTGCTCCGTATTCGTGCGCAACTCCTGTGGGCATGGTCGCGCCTGGATGAAGCTGAAGCAACCACTCGCATGGGTCTGGAAGTACTTTCAGGTTATCAACCACAACAGCAATTACAGTGCATGGCGTTATTAGTGCAATGTTCACTGGCGCGAGGCGACCTGGACAATGCGCGTAATCACCTGAACCGACTTGAAAACTTGCTGGGCAATGGTGCGTTCCATAGCGACTGGGTTTCCAACGCCGACAAAGTGCGGGTGATTTACTGGCAAATGACGGGGGATAAAAAATCTGCCGCCAACTGGCTGCGCCTGACGCCGAAGCCGGAGTTTGCCAATAACCACTTCCTGCAAAGCCAGTGGCGTAATATCGCACGTGCACAAATTTTGCTGAGTGATTTCGAACCCGCCGAAATGGTGCTCGAAGAGTTAAACGAAAATGCGCGCAGCCTGCGTTTAATGAGCGATCTTAACCGCAACCTGCTGTTGTTGAACCAGCTTTACTGGCAGGCGGGGCGTAAAAGCGATGCGCAGCGCGTGTTGCTGGAAGCACTCGCTTTAGCTAACCGTACAGGGTTTATCAGCCACTTCGTCATTGAAGGTGAAGCGATGGCGCAGCAGTTGCGCCAATTAATCCAACTCAACACACTGCCTGAGTTAGATCAACACCGCGCGCAGCGCATTTTGCGTGAAATTAACCAGCATCATCGCCATAAGTTCGCCCATTTTGATGAGAACTTTGTTAACCGTTTACTGACGCACCCTGAAGTACCGGAGCTTATTCGTACCAGTCCACTGACCCAGCGCGAATGGCAGGTTTTAGGGCTGATTTATTCAGGTTACAGCAATGAGCAAATCGCCGGAGAGCTGGATGTTGCGGCCACGACGATTAAAACGCACATTCGTAATTTGTATCAGAAGCTGGGTGTCGCGCATCGTCAGGATGCGGTGCAGCATGCGCAGAAATTGCTGAAGATGATGGGTTACGGAGTTTAAGAAATAATCCTCTCCCTAAGGGAGAGGACTGTTTAAGAGTTTTAAGACGCCAGCGATAACTTCGCCTTAACGCCCCGCTTTACTAGCCACTGCGCCACCCGCGCCTGCTGTTCTTCGGTCAACCACATCCCTAATTTGGTACGACGCCAGATGGCATCATCAACGCCACGCACCCACTCATGCTCAACCAGGTAGCGCAATTCGGCCTCGTAAAACTCATGTCCGAAATCTTCACCTAAATCACTAATGCTGGTGGCTCTGCCCAGAATCAAATCACTGTTACTACCGTAAGTACGTGAGAAACGGCGTGCCAGGCTTTCTGTCAGGAACGTGTAACGGCGGCGCAACTGCGCGGCGTAATCATCACGGTCGCCATTGATATCGCCACCCGGCAACGTACTGCCTTTGGTCCAGGCCGGGCCCATTTTTGGGTAATAGCCTTTCAGTTTATCCAGCGCGTGTTCGGCGAGTTTACGATACGTTGTGAGCTTGCCGCCAAACACAGACAGCAGCGGTGCTTTGCCCTGCTCGTCATGGATATCGAGCGTGTAGTCACGCGTGATAGCTTGTGGCGAATCAGACTCATCGTCACACAGAGGGCGCACGCCCGAATATGTCCAGACGATATCCTCGCGGCTCAGCGTCTTTTTAAAGTGCGCGTTATAAGCATTCAGCAGGTAATTAATTTCATTCTCGTCGATGTGAACATCTTTCGGATCGCCCTTATATTCCACATCGGTGGTACCAATAATAGAAAACTCATCCATCCACGGAATCACGAACACGATACGCTTATCTTCGTTTTGCAGAATGTAAGCCTGCTTCTGGTTGTGCACGCGTGGCACCACGATATGGCTGCCTTTGATCAATCGGATACCGTATGGCGAAGGCAGTTGCAGACCATCATCAAAGAAGTTCTTCACCCACGGACCGGTGGCATTTACCAGGCCACGAGCGCGCCAGGTAAAGGTTTCGCCGGTATCGATATCCTGGGCTTCAACAATCCAGTGGCCATTTTCACGACGAGCTCTGGTTGCGCGGGTACGTGTTTTCACTTCCCCACCTTCACGCGTCACCATTTGTGCGTTCGCCAGAACCAGGCGAGCATCGTCTACCCAGCAGTCAGAATATTCGAAACCGCGCACGATATTCGGTTTCAGCACCGAATCTGCACCAAAACGCAAACCGGTAGAGGCAGGCAAACTGGTGCGTTTACCCAAATGATCGTACATAAACAGGCCAATTCGAATCATCCACGCCGGGCGCAGATGTGGGCGATGTGGCAAACGAAAGCGCATTGGGAAGGCGATATGTGGCGCCATATTGAGCAGCACTTCGCGCTCGGCTAATGCTTCGCTCACTAAACGAAACTCGTAATGTTCCAGGTAGCGTAGGCCACCATGAATCAATTTCGAGCTATTAGATGATGTAGCACTGGCCAGATCCTGCGCTTCGAGCATCAACACGGATAAACCACGGCCTGCGGCGTCAGCGGCGATACCTGCCCCGTTAATTCCTCCGCCAATCACAATCAGATCTTTAGTTTCCATGTTGCCCTCACACGCTTTCGTTAAAGTTCAAATATGTTCGTTATCGCTCATACTAGCAAGACTACGCGCGGTTTGTAACGAAAAAAAAACATTACTGCGTGATATGGATAACATAATGACGTTAATATCAGCGGGCAAAGGGCTGATTCCCTTAATATGGCGTAAGCCGATTCAATAGAGTGACGAGTAAATTCATGGAAACTTTTGAGTGTATTGGTGTGGAAGAAGCACACCAGAAATTGCAGCAAAAACACGCTGTGTTAGTGGATATCCGCGATCCACAAAGCTTTGCGATGGGCCACACGCCGGGCGCGTTTCATCTGACAAATGACCGTTTAGTTGCCTTTATGCAGCAAACTGATTTTGAAACGCCGGTGATGGTGATGTGCTATCACGGCAACAGCAGCAAAGGTGCGGCGCAGTATCTGCTGCAACAGGGTTATGACCAGGTGTACAGCGTCGACGGTGGTTTTGACGCATGGCATCGCCATTTCCCGTCAGAAGTCGCGCACGGCGCTTCTTAAATCGTCAGGAAATGGCGGCGTTGCGGGTATACTGCTTCCTTTTGTACGGATTTGGTTGAAACCTTATGATCATGATTACCTCGTTTGCCAACCCGCGAGTCGCGCAGGCATTTGTCGACTATATGGCGACGCAGGGGATTATCCTCACAATTCAAACCCATGAACAAACGGATATCTGGCTGGCAAACGACAGCCAGGAATCGCGCGTTCGTGCCGAGCTTGAACAATTCCTCGCAAACCCTGGTGACTCACGCTATCTGGCAGCAAGCTGGAATACAGGTCATACAGGTGGTGGTTTGCGTTATCAGCGCTACCCTTTCCTGGCCACAATTTCGCAAAAAGCGGGCCCCTTCACGATGGTCATTATGGCCGCCTGTGTGTTGGTCTACCTGCTGATGCAAATCGTAGGCGATCGTGCGGTCATGACCTGGTTAGCCTGGCCATACAAAGACAGTTTGCACTATGAATTGTGGCGCTATTTCAGCCATGCGTTGATGCACTTTTCTATTATGCATATCGCGTTTAACTTGCTGTGGTGGTGGTATCTCGGCGGCCCGGTGGAAAAGCGCCTCGGCAGCGGTAAACTCATCACATTAACGCTGGTTTCTGCACTGTTGAGCGGTTTCGTGCAGGCGAAATTCGGCGGCCCGTTGTTTGGTGGCTTATCCGGCGTGGTTTATGCGCTGATGGGTTATGTCTGGCTACGTGGCGAACGCGATCCAGAAAGCGGCATCTATATGCAGCGCGGCCTGATGGGCTTTGCGTTATTGTGGATTGTGATAGGATTTTTCGATGTTTTAGGAATGTCGATCGCCAACGCTGCACACATCACCGGCCTGGTTGTTGGGCTCGCGATGGCGCTGGTTGATACAATGCATGCGCGAAAACGAACATAGCATTTCAGGAGAATAAAACAGCGTGAAGCAAACACAACGTCATGATGCGATTGTCGAATTGGTTAAAAAACAAGGCTATGTCAGTACCGAAGAGCTCGTCGAACAGTTTGCAGTCAGCCCGCAAACTATTCGTCGCGATCTAAACGATCTGGCAGACCAGAATCTGATCATGCGCCATCACGGTGGCGCCGCTCTGCCTTCAAGTTCTGTGAATACGCCGTGGCACGATCGTAAGGCGACCCAGACGGCGGAAAAAGAGCGTATCGCGCAAAAGGTTGCCAGCCAGATCCCTAACGGTGCCACGCTGTTTATTGATATCGGCACCACACCGGAAGCCGTCGCTCATGCGTTGTTGAATCACAGCAATTTGCGCGTGGTAACCAATAACTTGAACGTGGCTAACACGCTCAAGGTTAAAGAAGACTTCCGCATTATTCTGGCCGGCGGCGAATTACGCAGCCGCGACGGTGGCATTATCGGCGAGGCGACACTCGATTTTATCTCTCAGTTCAGGTTGGATTTCGGCATTCTGGGGATTAGCGGCATCGACGGTGACGGTTCGCTGCTGGAGTTTGATTATCACGAAGTTCGCACCAAACGCGCCATCATTGAAAACTCACGCTGCGTGATGTTGGTTGTCGATCACTCGAAGTTTGGCCGTAATGCGATGGTGAATCTGGGCAGTATTGCTTTGGTGGATGCGGTATATACCGATGCCATTCCACCAGCAGGCGTGATGCAGGTGATTGCTGAGAATAATGTGCAACTGGAGTTGTGCTGAGATTGTTTTGCGGTGGATGACGCGTTGCGTATCCACCCTACGTTCAGAATTGTAGGGCGGATACGCGCAGCGTCATCCGCCACTACTTATCCGCCCATGGATTACAATCTCACCGGCTTGATATGCCAAATCTCATCGGCGTATTCCTGAATCGTCCTGTCAGACGAGAAATAACCCATGTTGGCAATATTGTGCATGGTTCGAATGGTCCACTCTTCTGGCTGGCGATACAGCTCATCTACTCTGTCCTGGCAATCCACATAACTGCGGTAATCTGCCAGCACCTGATAGTGGTCACCAAAGTTAATCAGTGAGTCCAGCAGGTCACGGTAGCGCGTTGGCTCACCCGGGCTAAAGGTACCCGTACCGATTTGCGTCAGCACCTGGTGTAACTCTTCATCTTTCTCGTAATACTCACGCGGCTTATAGCCTTCGCGCCGTAGCGTTTCGACCTCTTCCGCCGTATTACCAAAGATAAAGATATTATCTGCCCCCACATGCTCCAGCATTTCGACGTTTGCCCCATCAAGCGTGCCGATAGTCAGCGCGCCGTTCAGGCCAAACTTCATATTACTGGTGCCGGATGCTTCAGTTCCCGCCAGAGAGATCTGCTCGGAGAGATCCGCCGCAGGGATAATGATCTGCGCAAGGCTGACGCTGTAGTTCGGGATAAACACCACTTTCAGGCGATCTTTCACGTCCGGATCATTGTTGATCACCGCCGCCACATCATTGATGAGGTGAATAATGTGTTTTGCCATGTAATACGCCGACGCCGCTTTACCGGCGAAGATATTCACGCGCGGCACCCAATCGGCTGTCGGATCGGCCTTAATGCGGTTGTAGCGCGTGATCACATGCAGCACGTTCATTAACTGACGTTTGTACTCGTGAATACGTTTGATCTGCACATCAAACAGCGCATTTGGGTTAACTACCACATTGAGCTGCTGGCCGATGTAACTTGCCAGACGCTTCTTGTTGGCAAGCTTCGCCTTGCGCACATCCTGATGCACCGTTGGGTAATCAATATGCTGTTTCAGGTCGTTCAACTGGCTAAGATCGGTACGCCAGGTGCGGCCAATATTTTCATCCAACACTTTTGAAAGCGGTGGGTTAGCTAAAGCCAACCAGCGACGTGGTGTCACGCCGTTCGTTTTATTACAAAAACGCATCGGGAAGATGGCAGCAAAATCAGCAAATAACGACTGAACCATCAGGTTGGAGTGCAGTTCAGAAACGCCATTCACTTTGTGGCTGACTACCACTGCAAGCCACGCCATACGAACTTTACGGCCATTGGATTCATCAATAATCGAAGTGCGTCCCAGTAGAGCGGTATCGTTTGGATGCTGCTCCTGAAGGGTTTTCAGGAAGTAGTCGTTAATCTCGAAGATTATCTGCAAATGGCGCGGCAGAATTTTGCCCAGCATATCTACCGGCCAGGTTTCCAGCGCCTCGCTCATCAAGGTGTGGTTGGTGTACGAGAATGCCTGGCAGCAAACCTCAAAGGCATCTTCCCAGCTGAACTTATGCTCATCGATTAACAAACGCATCAGCTCAGGAATCGCTAATACCGGATGTGTGTCGTTGAGGTGGATGGCGATTTTATCCGCCAGATTGTCATAGGTTTTATGTAGCTGGAAATGGCGGCTAAGAATGTCCTGCACTGTTGATGAGACCAGGAAATACTCCTGGCGCAAACGCAGTTCACGGCCTGAATAGGTCGAGTCATCCGGGTAGAGCACGCGCGAGACGTTTTCTGAATGGTTTTTATCTTCGACCGCCGCGAAATAGTCGCCCTGGTTAAATTTACCCAGGTTGATTTCGCTACTGGCCTGCGCATTCCACAGGCGCAGCGTGTTGGTTGCATCGGTATCGTAGCCAGGGATTATCTGGTCATACGCGACCGCAAGTATTTCTTCAGTTTCTACCCAGCGGAATTTTTTGGCTTCAAGCTGCACGCGTCCACCAAAGCGCACTTTGTAGCGTGTGTTGTGGCGCTTGAACTCCCACGGGTTACCGTACTCGAGCCAGTAGTCCGGGGACTCTTTCTGCCGGCCATCAACGATATTTTGTTTGAACATGCCATAGTCGTAGCGAATACCATAACCACGGCCTGGCAAACCGAGCGTTGCCAGTGAATCGAGGAAACAGGCGGCGAGACGACCGAGCCCGCCATTACCGAGGCCGGGGTCGTTCTCTTCGTCAATCAACTCTTCAAGATCCAGCCCCATCTCTTCCAGTGCGTTTTTGACATCCTCATAAATACCTAATGAAAGCAGCGCATTAGAGAGCGTACGGCCAATCAAAAACTCCATCGACAGATAGTAAACCTGGCGAACTTCCTGGGATAGCTGAGCACGGTTAGAACGCAGCCAGCGCTCTACCAACCTGTCACGAACCGCAAACAACGTGGCGTTTAGCCACTCATGTTTGTTCGCAATGGCAGGGTCTTTGCCAACCGTAAACATCAGTTTATAGGCGATTGAGTGCTTTAGAGCCTCAATACTGAGCGTCGGTGAAGCATAGGAAAAGGGTGCGTTCATATCAGTGATTCCTGGTGGATGGCTACAGCAAACGTTGGTACAGATCGCGGTAGGAATGCGCCGCTACCTGCCAGCTAAAATCCATGCCCATTGCCTGACGTTGAACAAATCGCCACAGCGAAGGGCGAGACCACAACACGAAGGCACGCCGGATCGCTCTTAACAGCGACCAGGCATTACTGTCTTCAAACACGAATCCACTGGCGATACCGTCAGCCAGGTTTTCCAGCGAACTGTCAGACACGGTATCTGCAAGCCCGCCTGTACGCCGCACCAATGGCAATGTGCCGTACTTAAGGCCATACAATTGCGTTAAGCCGCAAGGTTCAAAACGACTCGGCACCAGAATGACATCTGCCCCGCCTATAATGCGGTGCGAGAAAGCTTCGTGATAACCAATTTGAACACCCACCTGCCCGGGATGCTCTGCCGCCGCCGCAAGGAATCCTTCCTGCATCACCGAATCACCCGCGCCGAGTAACGCCAGTTGCCCACCTTGCTCGAGTAACCCCGGCAACGCTTCCAGCACCAAATCCAGGCCTTTCTGGCTGGTTAAACGGCTGACGACTGCAAACAGCGGCGCTTTATCGTTAACCTTCAGTCCCATCGCCACCTGCAGTTGGCGTTTGTTCTCAGCCTTTTCCTCCAGCGTGTCGCGGGTATAGCGAGCAGCCAGAAGCAAGTCATGAGCCGGGTCCCAAATTTTCTCATCCACACCGTTAAGAATGCCTGACAGCCGTCCCTCACGGTGGCGCTGGCGCAACAGCCCTTCCATGCCGTAGGCAAATTGCGGTTCGGTTATCTCGCGGGCATAAGTCGGGCTGACCGCCGTAATATGATCAGCATAGTAAAGGCCAGCTTTCAAGTACGAAATTTGACCATTGAACTCCAGACCGTTCATGTCATAGAACGACCAGGGTAGATCAATTTCATTCATATGATGGGCGTAAAACAGCCCCTGATACGCCAGGTTATGGACAGTAAATACCGATTTTGCCGGGCGACCACGCGCTTCCAGGTACGCAGGTACCAGGCCCGCATGCCAGTCATGCGCATGCACAATATCCGGGCGCCAGAAGGGGTCCAGACCACATGCCATCTCAGCGCCGACCCAACCCAACAATGCAAAACGGTGCACGTTGTCGGTGTAAGCGAACTGATTGGTGTCGTGATATGGGCTACCGGGACGATCGTATAAATGTGGGGCGTCAATCAGGTAAATTCCCACGCCGTTGAAGTGGCCATATAACAAAGTCATATGACCCGCGAAGGTGTCGCGATGTGCCACAACCTGCGCATCAACAATGCCACGACGAATGTCAGGGAAAGCAGGCAGCAAGACTCGCGTCTCAACACCGCCTGCAATTTGTGCCGCCGGTAACGCGCCAAGCACATCCGCAAGACCACCCGTTTTCAGCAGTGGAAACATTTCAGAACATACATGTAAGACCTGCATTATCGCTCCCATATGGAAAGTCGCAGCGCTCTCATCAAGTAAACTTCAGGAGCGCCAAACGATAAAACTTCACCGTGCAACCCTTGCTGCACGGTGATCAATCCTTTAAAACTTAACCAGGCAGCTTGGCCAGCATTTCACGGGTGACAAGCACAATGCCTTCTTCAGAACGGTAGAAACGGCGTGCATCTTCTTCGGCGTTTTCCCCGACAACCATCCCTTCAGGAATGACGCAGGCGCGGTCGATAATGCAACGGCGTAAACGGCACGAACGCCCGACGATGACGTCTGGCAACAATACTGAGGAATCAATATTGCAAAACGAGTTAACGCGCACGCGGGGGAACAACACTGACTGAACCACCACGGAGCCCGAAATAATGCAGCCGCCAGACACCAGCGAGTTCAGCGTCATACCGTGGCTGCCGGAGCGGTCTTGCACAAATTTCGCCGGAGGCAACGGTTCCATGTGGGTGCGAATCGGCCAGTCGCGGTCGTACATATCCAGTTCCGGCGTCACCGAGGCGAGGTCGAGGTTGGCTTTCCAGTAAGCTTCCAGGGTACCAACATCGCGCCAGTACGGTTCGGCATCCGGGTCTGATTGCACACAAGAAAGCGGGAATGGGTGGGCAAACGCCGAACCTGATTTCATCACGTACGGGATGATATCTTTCCCGAAGTCGTGGCTTGAGTTTTCGTCTTTGTCGTCAGTTTCCAGCAATTCGTACAAGTAATCGGCATCGAAAACGTAGATACCCATGCTGGCGAGCGCTTTCGTGTCATCGCCCGGCATAGACGGCGGATTTGCCGGTTTCTCAACGAATTCGATAATTTTCTCTTCGCTATCAACCGCCATTACGCCAAATGCAGAAGCTTCATGGAGTGGAACAGGCATACATGCCACGGTACAACGCGCACCTTTCTCCACATGGTCTATCAACATGCGTGAGTAATCTTGCTTGTAGATATGATCACCCGCGAGGATAACCACGTACTCGGCTTTGTAGCGGCGGATAATATCGAGGTTTTGCGTAACGGCATCAGCCGTGCCGCGATACCAGTTTTCACCGTGTACACGTTGCTGTGCCGGGAGCAAATCGACAAACTCGTTCATCTCTTCGCTAAAAAATGACCAGCCACGTTGGATATGTTGAACCAACGTATGTGACTGATATTGCGTAATCACGCCGATACGGCGAATACCCGAGTTAATGCAATTGGACAGCGCAAAATCAATAATGCGGAACTTGCCACCAAAGTGGACAGCAGGCTTGGCGCGCGTTGAGGTTAAATCTTTCAATCGGGTACCGCGCCCACCAGCCAGAATCAGGGCTACAGATTTATTTGGCAGTTGTCTTGCCAACATCAGAGGATCGTTCTTATCAAGCCTAACCATGACTGACTCCTTTTTTATGATTTCTGGAAAACGCATACTCCGTGCGCGGGACCATGCCATACAGCCATTACCACCGGGTTGTCTTCGCCGGCAAACGGAGGAATAGCACGCCATTCCCCTTCGGGTAGAACGATGTCAGCCACTTCTTCGGTAGCGTTAATCGTAATAAGCCAACGATCTGAGAGTTGGATTTGTAACCGATGAACCCCGTTCTCCCACTCGTCAGCATTCAGAGGTTGAGCCTCTTTATTCCACCAGCGCACATTGCCATCGCCTTCCTCCCACCAGACATTCCGGGTTAATGCCGGAATCGTCTTGCGTAGATGAATCAATGCCGCGGTAAAAGTGGTTAAGCCATCGTTGCAGTGTTCCCAGTCAAGCCATGTCAGTTGGTTATCCTGGCAATAAGCATTGTTATTACCATGCTGACTGTGACCGTGTTCATCACCGGCCAAAAGCATCGGCGTACCCTGAGAAAGCAGTAACAATGTGAGCAAGGCGTGAACACTGTCGCGCCGCCGTTCTTTAATATAAAGCGAGGCTTCCAGCCCTTCGAAGCCATAGTTATTGCTGTAGTTATTGTTGGTGCCATCACGGTTGTCTTCACCGTTCGCTTCATTGTGTTTTTGGTTGAAGCTGACACAATCGCGCAAGGTAAAACCGTCGTGAGCCGTGATTAAATTGATGCTGGTCGAAGGGAGACGCTCCCCATGTCGATAGACATCACTTGAACCGGCAAAGCGGCAAGCGAATCCACCTAACGATAAATCTTGTCGCAGCCAGAAACGCCGCATGCCATCACGAAAATGATCGTTCCATTCCGCAAATAACGGCGGGTAGTTACCGACCTGATAACCCCCCGCGCCAATATCCCACGGCTCAGCAATCAGCTTTATCTGCGACAAAACCGGATCGTTTTTGATCGCCTCAAACAACGGTGCATCCTGGCGGAACTCTGGCGTACGCCCCATGATCGAGGCAAGATCGAAGCGGAACCCGTCAATATGACAGCTGTCGACCCAATAACGCAGGCAATCCACCACCTGCGCCACCACGCCTGGCGTACTCAAATTCAAGGTGTTACCGCAACCAGTCCAGTTCTGGTAATCACCATTGTCCATTAACCAATAATAGCTACGGTTATCGATTCCGCTCAGGGAGAGGGTTGGACCGTCACGATCAAGTTCCGCGCTGTGGTTAAGAACAATGTCGAGAATCACCTCAATGCCCGCTTCGTGCAGCGCTTTCACCGCACCACGCAGCTCGTTGGCGGCCGCCAGCGGATCATGATTCACTGCGTAATAACCTTCGACGGCGTAAAACGAACGCGGGTTATAGCCCCAATAGTTGCTTAACCCTAAGTGGGCGACGCGCGGCTCAGTGATAAAATGCGCGACAGGCATCAGTTCAAGCGCCGTGATCCCGAGGCGTTTGAAATAGTTAATCATCACCGGATGGCCGAGTGCGGCATAAGTACCACGCAGCTCTTCGGGTATTTCAGGGTGTAGAAGCGTCAACCCACGAACATGCGCTTCGTAAATAACGGTGTCACCCCAAGGGGTACGCGGGTGTTCGTCGCCTTCCCAGTCAAACTTATCGCGCACCACCATGCATTTCGCCATGTGTGGGCCGCTGTCTTCCAGATTCGGCTCGTCATAGCCACCATGAAGATGCGGGTGGTTATCGACACCGCCAACAACCACTCGAGCGCAAGGGTCTAGCAGCAGTTTTGCCGGGTTAAAACGATGCCCGTTTTGCGGATCCCACGGGCCATGGACGCGATAGCCATATTTCAGGCCAGGCTTTGCATCGGGCAAATAACCATGCCAGATGTCGCCTGTACGCACCGGCAAGTCATAACGCCGCTCGTGGCCGTGTTCGTCAAAAACGCAGAGTTCGACTTTTTCTGCATGAGCCGAAAACAGCGTGAAATTGACGCCTTTGCCATCAAAAAACGAACCATACGGAGCCGGGTTCCCGGCAGTGAGTTGCGTCATTCAGCCTCCCGTACCAACCAGATAGTCGAAAGCGGAGGTAGTGTCAGACTCAGGGAGTGCTCGCGACCGTGGCTTGGAATAGCATCGCTCTGCACGGCACCGCTGTTTCCGGCATTACTGCCGTGATAATGCATTGAGTCTGTATTCAGCTCCTCGCGCCAGCGACCTGGCTGATTAATGCCAAAGCGATAGTTGTAGCGCGGCACCGGCGTGAAGTTGCTGGCGACAATAATTTCGTTACCTTTTGAATCGCGGCGTACAAAGATAAAGACGGAATTAATGTTGTCTTCCACCACCAGCCATTCAAAACCATAGCTGTCAAAATCCAGTTCATGCATCGCGGCGTGGTGGCGATATGTGTGGTTTAAATCGCGTACCAGGCGTTTCACGCCGTGGTGCCAGTTGTCGCCGCCTTCCAGCAAATGCCAGTCGAGACTACTGTCGTGGTTCCACTCTCGCCCTTGGGCAAATTCATTGCCCATAAACAGCAGTTTCTTGCCGGGGAAAGCCCACATCCAACCGTAGTAAGCACGCAGGTTGGCAAATTTCTGCCAGGCATCACCCGGCATACGGTCGAGAATGGATTTTTTGCCATGTACCACTTCATCGTGCGACAAAGGCAGTACGAAGTTTTCGGTGCTGTTGTACAACATGCCAAAAGTCATCTTGTCGTGATGATACTGGCGATGCACCGGGTCGAGTTTCATGTAATCGAGCGTGTCGTGCATCCAGCCGAGGTTCCATTTAAACCAGAAACCTAAACCCCCCATGGAAGGTGGCCGCGACACGCCAGTAAAATCGGTAGACTCTTCAGCCATGGTCACCGCACCCGGCGTTTGCTCGCCAATAATACGGTTGGTATTGCGCAGGAATTCAATCGCTTCGAGGTTTTCACGCCCGCCTTTATCGTTAGGTATCCACTCGCCAGGCTGGCGGCTGTAATCGCGATAAATCATCGATGCCACCGCATCAACGCGTAAGCCATCAATACCGAAGCGCTCAATCCAGTACAGCGCGTTACCCACCAGATAGTTGCTGACTTCGCGCCGCCCGTAGTTATAAATCAGCGTGTTCCAGTCCTGGTGATAACCTTCGCGCGGATCGCCGTGTTCATACAGCGAAGTGCCATCGAATTTCGCCAGGCCCGCGTCGTCCGTCGGGAAATGCCCTGGAACCCAGTCCAGTAAAACGTTTAAGCCCGCAGCATGCGCGGCATTAATAAAGTAGCGGAAGTCTTCACGCGTACCGAAGCGGCGTGTTGGCGCGTATAAACCTTGTGGTTGATACCCCCAACTGCCATCGAACGGGTGCTCGTTAATCGGCAACAGCTCGAGGTGAGTAAAGCCCATCTCTTTGACGTACGGCACCAGTTGATCTGCCAATTCGCGGTAACTGAGCCAGAAATTATTGTCGGCATGGCGACGCCACGAACCAAGATGTACTTCATAAATTGAAATTGGCTGATCAAAGCCATTCGCATGCTGGCGCGCAGGGCTAAGGGTAGTTTTGTCAGGCAAGCCACAAATCAGCGACGCGGTTTCCGGGCGCATTTGCGACTCAAACGCATACGGGTCAGCCTTCAGGCGCAGATGCCCTTCGGTATCAATCAGTTCGAATTTGTAGAGTTGCCCAGGATGAGCGCCAGGAATAAAGAGTTCCCAGATACCGCTTTCACGGCGCAAACGCATCGGGTGGCGACGGCCATCCCAATAGTTAAATTGCCCAACAACTGAGACACGGCGGGCGTTAGGTGCCCAAACGGAGAAACGCGTTCCGGTCACGCCGTCCATGGTGTCGGCATGCGCGCCGAGCGTTTCATAGGGGCGTAAGTGCGTGCCTTCAGACAACAGCCAACTATCCATCTCCTGAATTAGCGGCCCAAAGCGATAGGGATCATCAATAAGATTTTCATGGCCATGCCAGACAACAGCAAGTTGATAACGGAAAAGATTTTTACGTCGCGGGATAACCCCGCAAAAGAAACCACGTGAATCAATACACTCTAACTTGCCGACCTTCCCACCGGTCTTCGGGTCGATAATCCACACTTCTGTCGCGTTCGGTAACAGGGCACGAACTTCCAGCCCGGCTTCAGTTTTATGCATTCCCAGCAGAGAAAAAGGATCAGCAAAATGACCCGCAATTAGCGCATTTATCACGTCTTTTTCTGGATGAACAGACATGGTTTCGTCCTGTTTTTTGTCATTCATTGACCCTAACGGACGGCAATAACATTGTTTTCCTGCAAGCCGTTCCGCCCAACTAATCTTCATGGCGGTTTATCGCCCTGAATAAAGCATAGCCAACGCTCTGTTTTGCTCCCGAAAATTAATCAACTAAAGTCATATGCTTCATGTATACCCAAATAATTCGAGTTATGGGAAGGCGGTAAACTCAGGAATCCCAGGAGCTTACTTAAGTAAGTGACTGGGGTGACGGAGTGCAACCAACACACCCATAACGTGAAGTATGAAGGGTATATGACGTGATAAAAAAAGGGGCTGCAATGCCCCTTTAGTGAGTAAGTGTAATTATGCGAGCAAGCGCAACATTCTACGTAACGGTTCGGCAGCGCCCCACAGCAACTGGTCGCCAACAGTGAAGGCAGACAAGTACTCAGGACCCATATTCAGTTTACGCAAACGTCCGACTGGAGTAGTGAGCGTGCCAGTTACCGCAGCAGGCGTCAGCTCACGCATAGTGATATCACGGTCGTTTGGCACGACTTTGACCCAATCGTTATGCCCGGCCAGCATCGCTTCGATGGTTGGCAAAGAGACATCTTTTTTCAGTTTGAGGGTGAATGCCTGGCTGTGGCAGCGCAGCGCGCCAACACGGACACAAAGGCCATCAACTGGAATGATAGTGCCGGTATTAAGGATTTTGTTGGTCTCAGCCTGGCCTTTCCACTCTTCGCGGGTCTGACCATTATCAAGCTGCTTGTCGATCCATGGGATCAGGCTGCCAGCCAATGGCACACCGAAGTTATCCGTTGGCAGGCTGCCGCTACGAGCCAGATCAGTCACTTTACGTTCGATGTTCAAAATGGCAGATGCAGGATCAGCAAGCTCGCTGGCAACGTGGCTATGCAACTGGCCCATCTGGGTCAACAGTTCACGCATATGGCGCGCGCCACCGCCGGATGCCGCCTGGTAAGTCGCAACAGAAACCCAGTCAACCAGGTCGTTTGCAAACAGGCCGCCAAGGGACATCAGCATCAGGCTAACGGTGCAGTTACCGCCAACAAAGGTTTTCACGCCATTATTCAGACCTTCCTGAATAACGTGCTGGTTAACCGGGTCGAGGATGATAATCGCGTCATCTTTCATACGCAGTGAAGATGCAGCATCAATCCAGTAACCTTGCCAGCCGCTTTCACGAAGCTTTGGATAGATTTCGTTGGTATAATCGCCGCCCTGGCAGGTAATGATAATGTCCAGTGCCTTCAGCGCTTCCAGGTCGTAGGCATCTTGCAGTGTGCCGTTGTTCTGGCCTGCAAATGATGGGGCCGGGAGGCCTAACTGAGAAGTGGAGAAGAAAACTGGGCGAATGGCGTCAAAATCGCGTTCTTCAACCATGCGTTGCATGAGAACGGAACCGACCATACCGCGCCAACCGATAAAACCAACATTTTTCATAGCGACTAATCCTGCAGAGGTATTTGCGTTGAGTGCATTCAAGGGAATATGTCCCACATTACAAAATGCTACCAAAGTCGCAAGTGAAATTAATCAATGATCTGCAAGCTATTAGAAATACAACTTATTAGAGACAACTATTCATGACCGAAATCATTTCTGCGGCAGTATTGTTAATCCTGATTATGGACCCGTTGGGGAACCTGCCGATTTTTATGTCAGTGCTCAAGCATACTGAGCCGAAGCGCCGCCGGGCCATCATGATCCGCGAGCTGCTTATTGCACTGATCATCATGTTGATCTTCCTGTTTGCCGGGGAAAAAATCCTTGCGTTTCTTAACCTGCGTGCGGAAAGCGTGTCGATTTCTGGCGGGATTATCCTGTTCCTGATTGCCATCCGAATGATCTTCCCAAGCCATGAAGGCAACGCCTCTGGCCTGCCTGCTGGCGAAGAGCCATTTATCGTGCCGCTGGCTATTCCGCTGGTTGCCGGGCCAACGTTACTGGCAACATTAATGCTGTTATCACACCAGTATCCAAACCAGATGGGGCACCTGGTTGCTGCGTTGATGCTGGCCTGGGGCGGCACCGTGGTGATTTTGCTGCAATCATCGCTGTTCTTACGCTTACTCGGGGAAAAAGGCGTTAACGCGCTGGAGCGCCTGATGGGCCTGGTATTGGTCATGCTGGCAACTCAAATGTTCCTCGATGGGCTTAGAATTTGGATGAAGGGATAAGGCGTAGACATTCCGCTAACTCCCTTTCAGTATCAGCACAAACAAGAAAGCCGCCTTCATAAAAGGCGGCTTTCTATTATCGTAACGTCCTGAGTATCACTTCTCTGAAATCACGGGCTTGCAAAGCACAGGAGAATGAAGCTGGCGACGGCTCATCAGCGTCACCCCCGCCAATACCAGCATAACCAACGCTTCGACCAGCAAGAATCCCATCATCGCCTCCACATAGTCACCATTGCTCAGCACACGGAAATGCAGGAACAACGCACCGAGGATTGCCGGGCCAAGTCCAAGCGTTGATTGTTGCAGCGTACTTAAAATCGCACTCCCCGCACCGGCATCATTAGGGGCGATATCACGCATCCCGAGGCGATAAAAACTGTTAACGATCAGCGCCTGCCCGTAGCCAATCAACAATGTTGCAGGGGCGACAGCTAACGCGCCAGCACTGTGACCAAAGTGTTGTAACGTAGCAATGAGCGCCAATAGCCCAGCCACCTGCACCACAATGCCAGCCAGCAAAATCGTGCTCATGGAATGGCGTGCAATCAGTTTTGGGGCATAACAAGCTGAAATAAAATAGGCTACTCCAAGGGCAATAAAGCTGTTACCCGACTGCCACGGAGCCATTCCCAGCCCAGCCTGTAGCGTTAAAGCCATGCAAAACATAAAGCCCGACCAGCAGGTATAGAACATAACGGCTATCAAAATGCCAAAACGAATGCTGGTGAGTTTAAGCAATCGCGGTGGAAGCAAAGGCTGTAGGCCACGTTGTTGCTGGCTTAATGCTCCGGAACGCATCCACCAACCAAGTGGAATAATCGCTATCAACGCAGCTTGCATCTGCCATGGCCAGTGCAGTTCTGGGCCAAGTGCCATAGGAAAGAGCAGGCAGCAGAGTATTAACGCCAGGCAAAAAGTCCCCTGCCAATCGATACGCGAAACGCTTTCACTACGGGTTTCCGGCAAATAACGCTTTCCTACCATCAATACAAAGATGCAAATCGGGACATTAATAAAAAAGGCGTTACGCCAGCCAAGCCCGGCGATATCTGCTGATACCAGCCATCCCCCACCCATTTGCCCAATAATAAAAGCAATACCTCCGATGCCTCCATAAAGGCTAATGGCTTTGGTATGAGCGGTGCCTTTTAACGTGACGTGAAGTGTTGCCAAAATCTGCGGCACAATTAATGCGGCCCCCATGCCCTGCAACGTGCGTGCAGCGAGCAGCGTTCCAACAGAGCCGGCAATGCCACACAGCAAAGAGGCAATACCAAACAACGCTACACCCCACATCAGAACACGCCTGCGGCCCAGGTTATCTCCAAGCTTGCTGCCGACAGCCAGACACACGGCGAAGGCCACCCCATAGAGCGCCACAATAAGTTCCAACTCTGTATGGCTGGTACCCAATGACTGGGTGATCGAGTCCAGGGCCACGTTGGTAATCGACGTATCAATAAGCGGCAACATCTGGCTTGTCAGAAGCAAAATCAAACCTGCTCGTCCAAGGGAAAAAGGGGGAATTCTCATCATGTGCTCCATTGCACGGTTCAGGATACCGGCGTAGCATCCCCCAATGTTTAAACGGGTACCAGTTCTTGCTTATACTGGTATTGGTACTACCCTTCTGGAGTTTTCCGTGACAACCATCACAAAACTTGACCAGTGCACTACCACCCTGGAAGACAATCGAAAAATGTTGGCAGCGTTTTTACGCACCCGGCGTGAAAGTCTTGACCCTCAGCGTCTGGGTTTACCTCGCAGTGGCCGCCGCCGCACGCCAGGGCTGCGCCGTGAAGAAGTCGCGCTGTTGGCAGACGTTGGTGTGACCTGGTACACCTGGCTTGAGCAAGGACGGGATGTGAACCCCTCCGTCAGCGTGATGACGGCTATCACTAGCGCGTTGCAATGCTCTCCCGTTGAGACACGTCATTTATTTATTCTCGCGGGCTTATCACCGGCAGAGATTCCCGCCGCTGCGCTGTGTGAAAATCTCAGCCCTGCATCTCGCCGCTTACTTGATGCACTGATGCCAAACCCGGCCAGCATGCAAAAGCCCAACTTCGATCTTATTGGTTACAACCGCAATTTTTGTCTGCTAATGGGCGTGGATCTGGATGCCGTTCCGGTTGATGAACGCAACTGCATTTACCAGTATCTGACTAACGATAACTGGAGCCGCCGCCTTGGTGACAAAGAGTACATTTTGCCGTTATTTGTCGGCTACTTCCGGGCCGGGATGGCAGAACACCGAGGCGAGCCACGCTGGGAGGCATTACTGGAGTGCTTTTTCTCTGTCTCGGCAGAATTTAAAGCCCTGTGGCAGCAGCGTTATGAAGTACGCGCGATTGAAAACCATCGGAAGCAATTTATTCACCCACAAATCGGCACCATCCAGATGCAGCAAACGAACTGGTATTCAGCCCCGCGTGATGGCGCGCGCCTGTTGGTGTATTTACCGGTGGATGAAGAAGGGGAACGGCAGTTGGAACAGCTATCGAGATTCTGCTGAATATTCCTGCTTCAAACTATTTTTATGATCGCGAAAACCGGCTTTTTAAGGTTGTGAGAAATAAAGGGCGGGTAGGTCATTCAAAGAGGCTAAGAAGTGCTAAACGCGTGGTAAGTGAACGATTTAATTGATCGTGCTAATAGTATTGAAGGATTCATTGGGGAAAGGGGAAAGCATTGTTTGGTACAAGCGAAAAACCAGGTATACTGCGCACCGCCTCCATGTAGCAATCGAGGCTAGGAAGATCGTCGTCTCCGGTGAGGCGGCTGGACTTCAAATCCAGTTGGTGCCGCCAGCGGTGCCGGGCAGGTTCAACTCCTGTGATCTTCCGCCATTTTTTGTCTTTCGGTTTTGTATATTTAATCGTATGTTTTTTCGCCTAAAAATATTCCTAGTAGCCAATGACTGACGAGCCGCTGATCAGTCTAGACATACTTTTTGTAAGAAACTTGTCATTATTTTCAGATAATATTTCTTGTGAATATGCATTAAGGAACTTACTAACAAGCTCCAAATCTTTCTTTTCACTGACATGAGAAGACTTCAAGGCAATGAGTTGCATTAGTTCTTTTTCTAAAATCAAGTTATTAGAAAAAACTTGTGAAAGCTTATCTTTTGAAAAAATTGGTTCTCTTTTCATTGCGCTCATTGAAATTAATATAGTTCTGACACACCAAGATATTCTTTTGTTCATTAAGCTTTTATTTTTTATTTTCTTTTCATGCTTTAATATAAATTGTAAAAGTTTTGACGCTGTATCGATTTCATAATTATAGTGAGCTTTATATTGGAAAAGTGAAATCACCTCACTAAATAACTGTTCATTAAAATATGGCACAGCTTCTTTATTTATATGCAAAGCAAAAATACTACCCTCTTTCATTATTTTTTTTGCTAAAGAAACTGGATAGAAAGCAATATTAACACTTCCTTTTACAACCATTTTATAATAGCTTTCATCGTAAATTGCAAAACAATCAACATCAGAGTTGCTACTTCTTTCTCCTCTGGCGGTGCTTCCATATATAGCAAGACTCTTAATATTCATTTTATGTCCTTGAAGTGCATATTTTATTTATCAATGTCGGGATTAGTATACCATACCACCATAATCCGATAATCATGTTAATCAAATAAACTATCTGTTTAGCTGGGGAGATAATATTAGTAGCATGTTTTGTATAACCGGCTAAAAGCGTTATATCAAGGGACATAATTAGAGAGTTCAATATAGGAACATTGAAAAACGTAAAGTAACAACAGGCAAATGCTATAGTTATTAACAAACCTATCAATATACATTTAAATAAACTCCCGCCCCATCCATTTACAGACCCAGAAGCATTAACAATGGCCGATTCAATAATTGATGAGAGTAACCATGGATATTGCATAATATTCTTCAATATCCCAGACCGCTCAATTTTAAACTTAATATTTTCTTTCTTTGATTTTTGCTTACATTGTGAGTGTGTTTTAACAGCTTTATAATAAGCATCATCATCCGGTATTGTTGATAATGAATTCAATATTATTTTTGAAAACTTTGTCTTAGTGCCATACGACCTAAAGACCTGATACTCAGGAGTTGTCCCTTCTTTATCACAAATATCTTTATTTGTATTAATAAATAAAGCTTTTACAATCTTTTGCGCATCAATATATGTATTTAAAAATTTTGTTTCATTCCCTGAGTAGGATATTTTTTCATATTGGCAGTTATTGAACTGGCAGTTTTCGAAATTGGCCATTGAAAAACTACATTGCTTAAATTTACAGTTTGTAAATTTAACATTACTTAGGTTACTGTACCCAAAACAAACCTTCCTGAACTCACAATCTTTAAATGTTATACGTTTTCCTTTATTATCACCAAAAATATCACATTCTGTAAATATATACCCTGAAAACTGTTTATTTTCATATAATGAAACATTTTTCTTAGCTAATATTAGCTTGGTTCCCGGAGTATATAACGTAGGGGTTGTTAAATCTATTGCAACCTTTCTTGGCCCAGAGTTATTTTTTCCATTTAAGTTTAAATCTGCAACATCCCAAGATTGAAAATCATCAAGAGAAATTTCTGGATCATAAGTTACGTCCCAAAAATTTTTTAATCTATGCTGACGAATAGAACCACTCATATGAATGTCATCCAATTACTAGTTGAGATTATGTTTTTCAATACATACTTAAAATAATTCTCTCATTCTTCATTATTAAAAACTATTTGTATTTTTAACCTGTCCAACTCCTTCCTCCCCAGAGTCTTCAACCAATTTCCCAAACTCATACCCGCATCTTTCGCTGCAACTTCAAACTGAGCTTTCAGCTCTGGTGAGATCCTGATCTGAAAAGCAGGATTTTTACCGGAAGCGGACTGTTTAGTATCATATTTGACCGTTGACATGTATGTACCCTTAGGAATAGCGTGGTCGTTAAGGTACACACCCTATCATAGGGTTACCTGAAAAAAAACGCCCCCGAAAGGTATTACGAGTACCAGCCGGGGGCTCACCACTAACGTTAAGGACCTAACGCAATGGCTAACACCAATACTACCACAACCGCTCGCGCTGAAATCCTGTGCACTCAACCAGTAATTGAATCCGCAATCACGACATTACTAAAAACCCCGCTCGGTGCCACGCATGATCTCTTCCAGGTGCTCGACGCCTGCCAGCATTATGTTGATGCGATTATTGAAAACGACGACAACACCGAACGCATGGCATTGTGTGGGCGTTTGCTTGCCGCACTTGAAGTATTGAAAGTTACGCTAAAAGCACCGTTACCCGTGCATTTAATCGAGCGCCTGACGGTGGATGTGGCAGAACCCGATAATTATCGCGGCCCGCTTTCAACCGATTCCGAGACTCTGCGCGAGTACTGTTCCGCTCTCACCATCTTGTTGCTGCAACGCCAGCAGTTGCCTGAGCAGGAAGAACAGATCACCGGTTTATTGTTCGAGTTGATTAACCTTCTGGTCGAGGATTTGAAAACGCCGCGTTTTGTTCGCACCGATGGTGGGCTGGCCATGATTAGTGGCGAGGCAGTGCCAGGAATTCACTAGATTTTGTAGGACGGTTAAGTACAGCGTCACTCGCCAAATACGGTGGATGGCGCTTATCCACCCAACGAATACTGGTCCGGGAATCAAACCATGAATAACATTATTAAAATTGACGGCCACACCGCCATTGTTAGCTTCAACCCAGACATTGAAATGTTTCGCGGCGAGTTCGTTGGCTTAAACGGCGGTGCAGATTTTTACGCCTATAGTGTGCAGGAACTGAAAACAGAGGGAGCCGAATCTCTGAAATTCTTTCTTGATACATGTCGTGCAAAAAACATTGAGCCTTATAAATCATACAGCGGGAAGATTTCTGCTCGTCTAACGCCTGAAGACCATGCAGCTCTTGAACTTATCGCGCTGGCATGCGGCGAGCGTATTAATCAGTTACTCAATCAGGGCGCAAAATTAATCATTAAGCAACATGATGCGTGATTAGCGGTGCCAGGAATTAATCAGGTTTTGTAGGGCAGATTAGCTCGCGACATCCGCCATTTTTTTAAAGCAACGCCTTCATCCATACGCCCCCTGTACGCTCTTCTTTGTCACTCCAGCATGTGAGATACTGCGCCAATATTATTTCCGCCACATAAGCAAAAGAATCAGTCCGTTAGACTTACCTGGCGTAAACAAAATAAAACAAGGGGTTACGTGATGCGTAGCCCTTTTTTAATGCCTGATAAAGCAGGCAGCAATTTAAGAGGTTTTTATGAATTGGGATGTGTTGAAGTGGTTGATTGGCATCTACTTTGGCTATTTTTTTGGTCTTCTCAAAGTCGCCTACTCAGACCCGAAATTTTATCTGGAATACATAGATAAAAAGCTCACCTGGTTCTGTTACACCTGCATGATTGCCTTCAGCGCTTTCTGGTACGGGTTATATGCCTGTAAGAGCTACACCATTGATAACATCGACCTGATATCAGAACAGCTAGCCCATTTAGACAAAGAATATAACTACGTTACTTCTTACCTTCTTGTCCTAATTATTGCGTCCTGTTTGTCTTTTGCTGCCAGCATTTTGTATATCGACGTCGCGCGTAGAAAACAAGCTCATTTGAGCTCTTAAAAAGCGCTAACACCTTGAACAGGTAAAAAAACCGTATGGAAAAACCATGCGGTTTTTTTGTTTTGTAGCAAAGCAGCGCCATAGCTCCAAAAACCCTTCGTCATACACCTTAACAATCTGTCTTGAGCGCAGCAGGTAGAATCCCCTTCTTATTTAAAAGGGATATTTCAGCATGAAAAAATTGATGGCAGCTCTGCTGTTAAGCGGTGTGGCGCTTTCGGTCACGGCGTGTTCGAGCGATTACGTTATGTCGACCAAAACAGGCGATATGATTGTGACGCAGGGGAAACCGCAAGTGGATTCAGATACTGGCCTGATTAGTTACACCGACCAGCAAGGTAACGAGCACCAGATTAATGACGACCAAATCGTGCAAATGATTAAGAAGGACTGATTTTGCCATTTATACCAGCCAGTACATGCTGGCTGGTATTTTCATCCCCCATTATTTCCCTTTCCTGGCAAACAAACTCCGAAAGTAAACGTTCTGGAATGCAGCCCGTAAAAACGAAAACTCGCCAAATCAATGTCTTAATAACCCCTATTGATCTGTGTATTATTTACGCACAAGAAAGGTGAAAAATTAAACAGGGATGATATATTGAGGTGATATATGGCTACGATTTTTGGAGAGATGATGGGACGAATTCTTCTGGATCTGTCTGATGAGGCAATCAGCCGCCTTGATAGCCTTAAACAGAAACGCAATTTACCGCGAGCAGAGCTTTTACGGGAAGCAGTCGAGGAGTATCTGGAAAGGCAGGCTCAAACCAGTATCAAAGAAGCATTTGGTCTTTGGGGCGAAGATGCACCTGATGGTTTGGAATATGAACGCAAGCTTCGCGAGGAATGGTGAAGATGATGCAATCTGCTGTTTTTGATACCAATATTTTAATCGATTATCTGAAAGGGATCCCGCAAGCGCGTGCAACCATTGAAAGCTACAGTAATTCCCCGTCAATTAGCATTGTGACCTGGATGGAAATCATGGTGGGGGCAAAACACAACGATCAGGAGCAGCAGACCCGGCACTTCCTGAGTGGATTTGAAATTTTGCCGGTCAATCATGCGGTGGCAGAACACTCTGTAGCGCTACGTCAGCAATATGGAATGAAACTACCTGATGCAATTATTTTGGCCAGTACTCAGATCAGTGCCAGAAAACTCATCACTCGAAATTCAAAAGACTTTAAGGATCTGCCAGGTGTTATTTTGCCTTATTCCCTGGGATAAATACCCCTTGCTTCGCAAAAGCACACGTTGCCGATAACGCCCTTTTATTCCAGCCCGCAAAAAAATTTCATTTTTCTGACAATATTTCTGCTTCTCATTCGTCTACCTCATCAGAAGCAATAATTAACTAATCTGATGAGGAGTAAAAACGATGAGAGATTTTGATATGCGTGGACCAGGCCGGGAGCGCGGCCACGGTTTCAGTGGTCACCCGATGGCTAAACCACTGCTAATCGGCATTGTGTTTATTGCAGCGTTGAGCCTGCTGGTGATGTCTCTGTGGAATGCACTGCTGCCTGCGATTATCGGTGTGAAAAGCATTGGTTTCTGGCAAGCACTTGGGTTGCTGGTGCTGTGCCGTATTCTGTTCGGCGGCCTTGGGCTACGTCCTGGGATGTTCGGAATGGGCCGGGATCGCCGTCGTATGCATGAACGCTGGATGCAAATGACACCAGAGCAGCGCGAACAGTTTGTGCAGCAGCGCCGTGGTGGATTCTGGCGTCATGGTCGCGGGCATTGCCATCATCGCGATGAGCATCATGGTGATAGCCATGAGCGGCACGGTGAGAATGAGCATTGCCGTCAGAAACCGGAAGATAGCGCCCAGAAACCGACGCAAGCTGAGTGACAGTAATGAAAGCCGGGACGGCAGGACATTCTCGAGTCATGTTGGCGCTCAATGCGTGTCGCACGAAGCTAAAAGCTTTTATCGTTGGCCGAACACCGGTACGCGATGACGCGGACGATATCCTGCAAGAAGTGACATGGCAGTTGATGAAAGTGGAGCAACCGGTAGAGAACGTCGCCGCCTGGTTATTTCGCGCCGCACGTAATGAAATGACCGACAGGGCACGTAAAAAGCGCGAGCTTCCGCTTTCTGACTATTATTCTGATGACGATGAGGGTTTTCTTCCTGAAGACGAACTCGCGGAAACGTTGTTTGGCGTGCCGCATTCACCGGAAGACGAATATTTGAGTCAACTGCTCTGGGATGAGCTGGAAGATGCGATGTCGGAGCTTCCTGTGGCGCAGCGTGAGGCGTTCGAAAAAACCGAACTCCACGGCTACAGCTTTAAGGAGTTAGCGGAAGAAACCGGCATTAGCGTCCAGGCCCTGCTATCCCGCAAGCACAAGGCCGTGCTTTATCTACGAACCCGTCTTCGCAATCTTTATGATGAGCTAACTGAAGGCTGAGTTGGGAGAATCTGCGTTCTCTGAACAATAGCCCCGGCCAGCATAACTGACCGGAGTGGTGCGAGAACTTGATTGAGCTGTTGAGCTTATTGACCGACCCGCCACGCAACATCACGCATGGCGTCGCGCGCTGCCTGGCTGATACCACCAAGCTGGAAAAAGCCATGGATGACGCCGAGATAGCGTTGGCAGGTGGACTCAACGCCCTGGTCCATCAGGCACTCATGCAGCACCTCGCCTTCATTGCGAAGAGGGTCGTATTCAGCGGTGATGATATGCACCGGTGGCAGGCCTGCAAAATCTTCGCGAAATAATGGGCTGGCTTCATCATCCATTGCGTCCAGATCGGGCATATAGGCTTCGTAGCCGGAAAGCAGCGTGTCGCGGGTGATGATGTAGTCGTAGCCATTTTCCTGATAGCTGACAGATTCCGCCGTCGCGTCCAGCATCGGGTAAATCAGCATCAGCCGCGCAGGCAACCAGTTTCCCGCACTTTTCAGGCGCAGGGCAGTCACCAGGGCAATGTGCCCACCAGCGCTGTCGCCAGCGAGCGTGATTCGTTCACGATCCACTTCCAGCTGTTCAGCCGCTTGCCAGATAGCGTCCGCTGCACGTTCAGCATCATCATGTGCTGCCGGATAAGTGTGCTCTGGTGCCACGCGATACTGAACGGCAACCACCCGGCAACCACTGTGATAGCAAAGCTGGCGTAACTGATTGTCATGAGTTTCAAACCCACCGCTAACAAAGCAACCGCCGTGGTAGTAGATCACGGCAGGAAGCGATCCGGTCGCATTAAGCGGGGAAAATATGCGTAACGTGCATCCATTCAGACAGATGTCTTTCACGTCGACTCGAGTTTCAGTTTCACCCGCTAAAACAGTGCTGGCGATATACCCGGCTCGGCGTTCGGCAAATGTTTGTTGGCGTGAAGAAGGACGGCCAGAGTCGATGAATTCATCAACCAGCCCGGCGATTGCGGGTTCGAGGGACATAGAGGAATTCCTTTTATGCTGTATGGATGAACAGTTATATCGTATTTATGGGATCGCGTGAACCGAGTTTTTTTACTATTTCAGCATTCTGGAAGGCGCCTCGAACAAATGAAAACCACCAGAAAAATGCAGATAACAATACGCTTTTTGCGGTTTATAGTACCCGATAAGCTCATTCACAAAGCAACATTAGATACCGTAAATAATGTAGATGGTTAAACATTGTGCGATTTACCCATCGTGTTAAAATGAGTTTAAACATTGTTTAATTTGGTAATCATTGTGAAAACGCTGATTCGTAAATGGGGTAATTCCGCAGGGACTATTATTCCTGCTGCTGTTCTGGAGAAAGCTGGGATGAGAATAGGTGACAAAGTGGATATTGAAGCCGTTGAAGGAGGAATTATGTTGCGAGTCGCAAAGCCGATATACACGCTAAGTGAGTTACTGGCCCAATCACCTGAAGGAAGTTTCGAGCTTGATGGTGAAGACCGTGAGTGGCTGAATTCTCCTCCTGTTGGCAAGGAGATCGATTAGGTGAGTCTTTATATGCCTGATAGAGGCGATGTAGTGTGGCTCGATTTTGATCCTGCCGCAGGTCACGAACAAGCCAAAACTCGGCCTGCGCTAGTATTGTCACCAGTCGAATTTAGCCGCAAGGCTGGCATGGCGATTGTGGCACCAATAACATCTCGTGTTCGTGGCAATGCATTTGAAGTACATCTGACAGAAACTCACACCCGGGGAGTTGTCATTTGCCATCATGTTAAATCAATCGATTTCCGGGCCAGACAAATGCGTTTCATTGAAAAAGCACCGGATGAAGTGACAGAAGAAGCGCTGTCCAGAGTGAAGGTATTATTTGAATAGTTCAGCGGGATGCAAAGCACCCCGCCTATTTGTTACTCCCCTTCCCCTGGGAACAGGAAAGGATTAATGCTGCTGCGGGCAAAGCCTTCTTGCTCCATGCGTGCATCCAGCACCAGCGAGGCTAAATCGTCGGCCACGGCTTCTACTTTGGCATCTTTTTCCTGATACAAAATCTTCAGGTAAGTGCCGCAGTCGCCGCAGCTTTCCGCTTTAATTGCTGACTGTTCGCTTTCCAGCGACCAGTAGTTCAAATCGCGGGTTTGCTCGCAGTTGCTGCATTTAATGCGCACCACATGCCACTCGGTTTCGCACAGATTGCAGTGCAAATAACGCAGGCCGCTGGTGCCGCCGATTTGCACGACGCTGGATACCGGAATCGAACCGCAAACCGGGCAGAACTGGCGTTGCTCGCCATATTCCGCTTTCGCACGCCCTGGGATCAGGCTGGCCATTTGCGCCCAGTAAAGCGACAACGCAGCCCAAATGAACGGGGCTTTGTCGCTCGAAACTAGCGCAAAGTCTGAATTAAACAGCGCGGTGGCCATCTCTTCCAGCTCTTGCGAAGAAGCTTTTTCCAGGTTTTCGATAACCGCTAAAGCCTGGCCGTCCATTTCTGGTTTCAGCTCGGCAATCAGTGAATTCAGCAGGCGCTGCCAGTGTGGGTCACGCGGCAGCACATGAATATCCAACGGTGGTTTGCCCGTCTCAGAAGACTTCTGAATTAGCGCCGTTAAGTCCATTTGCAGCGGGTGGTCGTAAAGCACCACTTCCTGCGCGTGGGCGATCAGCGCGGCAAAGCGCAGGAAATCGCCCAGTGGATTATCCGTCGCCAGTTCGAGCAGGCGTTCTGCACGGCGGTTATAGAGATTTTTCAGCCGAGGGAACAGTAACGGCGGAATCATCTCCGCCGTACGTTTGTCGCTCTTCTCCAGCTGATCTTGCGGGATTATGCGAATACTCATTCCGATCGTTTTTCCTGTTTCTGGCGAACTTCACGGTACCATTTCGGATGGTGTTTCTTCGCCCAGGACGTCGTGACCCAGCCTTCCACCATCGCGGTAATCGTGCCTTTCACCCAAAGGGCGGCGTAGATGTGGACCATAATAACCACAATCAAGGCCACTGCGGCAAATGAATGCACCATCAGGGCTACGCGTATCACCGGGATTGAGAAAGCAGGAGCAAAGTACGGACGCCAGATAATCACGCCGCTCACCAGCAACAGCACCAGGAAGATAATCGCCGCCCAGAACACGCATTTCTGGCCGAAGTTATACCGCCCGGTGTCACCTACTTCCTCGTTGACGACGATCTTACGAATATTCTTCGCCCAAAAGATATCATCCCGATTGATTAGATTATGGTGCCAGTAACGGAAAAACATGATGATAAACGAGGCAAACATCACCACACCGACGAATGGGTGGAGAATGCGCGCCAGCTGCGGCGTACCCAGAATGTGCATCAGCCAGTTGAAGGATGGGAAGAAGAACCCTAATCCGCTCACCGCCGCCAGTATGAAGCAGAAGGCGGTCACCCAGTGGTTGATGCGCTCAGGCGCGCTATAACGCTGAATAGTCACTTGTTTTTTCATGGTTTGCGCACCTCGTCGTCTTCATGGTGCAAGTTGTCGTCCTCTTCTTCGGCACGGTTCGGGCCGACACCCACATAGTGGAACACGCTGGCGGCGAAGGTCGCAGCAAAGCCAATAGCAGCAAGCGGCTTCCAGACACCTTTCCAGAATTTCACGGTTGGGCTGATGGACGGATTTTCCGGCAGGCCGTGATACAGCGTCGGCTTGTCCGCATGATGCAGCACATACATAACATGTGTGCCGCCAACGCCTTCCGGGTCGTACAAACCGGCGTTGTCGTAACCGCGCGTTTTCAGCTCAGCCACGCGCTCGCCCGCCAGGGTTTTCATGTCGTCTTTCGATCCGAAATGAATCGCCCCGGTTGGGCAGGTTTTCACGCAAGCAGGCTCCTGGCCGACGGTCACACGGTCTACACACAGGGTGCATTTGTAGACACGGTTGTCCTCCGGGTTCAGGCGCGGCACGTCGAACGGGCAACCGGCGATGCAATAACCACAGCCGATGCACTGCTCGGACTGGAAATCGACAATGCCGTTGGCGTACTGAATGATGGCACCTTCCGCCGGACACGCCTTCAAGCAGCCCGGGTCCGCGCAGTGCATACAGCCATCTTTGCGGATTAACCATTCCAGTTTGTCGTTTTGCTCCACTTCCGAAAAACGCATAACCGTCCACGATTTCGCGGTTAAATCCGCCGGGTTGTCGTAAACGCCGACGTTGCTGCCGATCTCATCACGCAGGTCGTTCCACTCCGAACAGGCCACCTGGCAGGCTTTACAGCCAATGCAGGTGGTGACGTCGATAAGTTTCGCAACCTCTTGCTGATGATCCCGCGCCTGAGGCGCGGGCGTGAGGCCATTAGTGGCGGAACGACGGATAATGTCCTGAGATTGATAAGCCATAATTCGTCTCCGTTACACCTTTTCCACATTGACCAGGAACGCTTTAAATTCAGGCGTTTGCGTGTTGGCATCACCGACAAATGGCGTCAGGGTGTTAGCGATAAAGCCTTTCTTCGCCACGCCCTCATAACCCCAGTGAATCGGAATACCGATGGTATCGACTTTCTGGCCGTTCACATCGAGCTGGCGTATACGCTTGGTCACCACCGCTTTGGCTTTAATAAAGCCACGGTTGGAGGAGACTTTCACCGTGTCGCCGTGAGCAATGCCGAGTGAATTTGCGAGCTTCTCGCCAATCTCGATAAACTGCTCTGGCTGCGCGATGGCGTTCAGTACCGCGTGTTTGGTCCAGTAGTGGAAGTGCTCGGTCAGGCGATAAGTGGTGCCGACATACGGGAATTTGTCGTGCTTGCCCATCGCTTCCAGGTCACCTTTAAACACGCGTGCCGCTGGGTTAGAAACCACGTTCGGGTGCAGCGGGTTGGTGCCAAGCGGTGTTTCAAACGGCTCGTAGTGCTCAGGGAACGGCCCTTCTGCCATCTTGTCGATAGCAAACAAGCGCCCTAAACCTTCCGGCTGCATGATGAATGGCCCAACGTCAGTGCCCGGTGCGGCAGTGCTGTAGTCGGCGATATCCGCACCGCTCCACTTCGCGCCATCCCAGGAAATCAGGCGGCGTTTTTCATCCCACGGTTTACCCGCTGGATCAGCAGAGGCACGGTTATACAGAATGCGGCGGTTGAGCGGCCATGCCCAGGCCCAGCCTAACGTGTTACCCAAACCTGACGGGTCGGCGTTATCACGACGTGCCATCTGGTTGCCGTCTGGCGTCCAGGAACCGGCAAAAATCCAGCAACCGCTGGAAGTGGTGCCGTCGTCACGCAGTTGTGCGAACGAGCTAAGTTGCTGGCCTTTTTTCACCAGAACCGCACCGGTTGCCGGGTCGACAACGTCCTGCAACGCTTTACCGTTGCTCTCCATCGCCACTTCTTCCGGTGCCGGGTTGTCCGGTGTCTGGTAATTCCAGGTCATATTCAGCACTTGCTCAGGCAGCGCACCGCCTTCGCTCTGATACATGTGGCGCATACGGCTGAAGATACCCGCAAGGATTTCGCCGTCGTTCAGCGCTTCCCCTGGGGCGTCCGCACCTTTCCAGTGCCACTGCAACCAGCGGCCGGAGTTAACGATAGAACCGTTTTCCTCAGCAAAGCAGGTCGACGGCAGGCGGAACACTTCGGTCTGGATTTTCGACGGGTCGACATCGTTAAACTCGCCGTGGTTTTGCCAGAAGTTCGCGGTTTCGGTGTTCAGCGGGTCGATGGTCACGAGGAATTTCAGCTTCGACAGTGACGCAATGACTTTGTTTTTGTTCGGGAACGACGCCACCGGGTTAAAGCCCTGGCAGAGGTAGCCGTTCACTTTGCCCTGGTTCATCATCTCGAAATATTGCAGGACGTCGTAGCCCTTATCCCACTTCGGCAACCAGTCGTAACCCCAGCTATTTTCCGCTGTGGCTTTGTCGCCAAAGAAGGCTTTCATCATCGAAACGAAGAATTTCGGGTAGTTGCCCCAGTAGTTGACCTGGCCTTCCAGCAGCGGTTTTGGCGTGTTGGCGGCAAGGTACGTCTGGAGATCGGCTTGTTTTTCATTCGGCAGCGTCATGTAGCCCGGCAGGCTTTGTGACAGCAAACCGAGATCCGTCAGCCCCTGAATATTGGAGTGACCACGCAGGGCGTTGACGCCACCGCCTGCCATTCCCATGTTGCCAAGCAGCAACTGAATCATCGCCATGGTGCGGATGTTCTGCGCGCCCACGGAGTGTTGCGTCCAGCCCAGCGCATACAAGAACGATGCGGTTTTATTTTTTGCGCTGGTTGCGGCGATGTATTCACAAACTTTCAGGAAATCATCTTTCGGGGTGCCGCAAATATTGGAAACCACTTCCGGCGTGTAGCGAGAAACGTGCTCTTTGAGCAGGTTCCACACGCAACGCGGATGAGTCAGCGTCAGGTCGCGTTTGGCGAAACCTTTTTCGTCCAACTCATAGTTCCAGGTGGTTTTGTCGTATTTACGGTTTGCCGCGTCGTAGCCCGAGAACAGGCCGTCATCGAAACTGTAATCCTCACGCACAATCAAGTTGGCGTTGGTGTAAGCCTCGACATACTCGCGGTTAAATTTATTGTTGTTTATCAGGTACAGCAGTACGCCAGACAGGAAAGCAATGTCTGAGCCAGAGCGAATTGGGGTGTAGAAATCCGCCACCGAAGCGGTTCGCGTAAAGCGCGGATCGATAACAATCAGCTTCGCGCCGTTGTGGATTTTGGCTTCCATCGCCCAGCGGAAACCGACTGGATGCGCTTCTGCCGCGTTTCCACCCATCACAATAACGAGATCGGCGTTCTTGATATCAACCCAGTGGTTGGTCATCGCACCGCGACCAAATGTTGGAGCAAGACTTGCTACCGTTGGTCCGTGTCAGACACGCGCCTGGTTATCCACGGCTAACATGCCGAGGGCGCGGGAAAATTTCTGGGTTAAATAGCCGGTTTCATTACTGGAAGCTGATGCGCACAACATGCCTGTGGAGAGCCAACGGTTTACCGTGGTTCCCTGGTCGTTCTGCGCAATAAAATTGGCATCGCGGTCAGCTTTCATCAGTTTGGCGATGCGGTCAAAGGCCGTTTCCCAACTGATTTGCTCCCACTTATCCGAGCCTGGTGCGCGGTAAGACGGGAATTTAAGACGGCTTTCGCTGTGGATGAAATCCACCAGTCCTGCACCTTTCGGGCAGAGCGCGCCGCGGTTTACCGGATGGTCCGGGTCACCTTCGATATGGAAGATAGATGCTTTGGCATTTTTCGCGCCGTCACCGAGGCTATACATTAATAACCCACAACCGACGGAACAGTATGTGCAGGTATTACGCGTTTCACGGGTACGCAGCAGTTTGTACTGCCGTGTTTCCGCGAGTGCAACGCCTGGTGCAAAGCCCAGTGCCGCTGCCGTAGTCCCTGCCATACCGCCAGCACAGATCTTAAAGAACTGTCTTCTGCTGACCTGCATGGATGCTCCTTTTTTCGACATTTTTCACATTATTATTAGGTGTATTTTTTGCGGTATTGACTGAGAAGGTTCACAATCAAGCCCGTACTGGCTATTGCCCCTAATCCCAAAGGGGTAATGTTTCCAGAATACCACATTAGAATTAAGGCTGTTCCAATCAGGTTAAGACAAAGTGAACAATTCCGACCCAAATCAGGACAAAATTGTGAACACCATCACTGGTGCGCGGACGATCGAACTATGGCAACGCCATGATTTGCTCGAGGCAAAAGGCGACTGGCTGGCTGAAGAAGTGCCGGTAGCCCTGGTCTACAATGGCATTTCCCATGTCGTGATGATGGCATCGCCCAAAGATCTGGAGCTTTTTGCGTTAGGTTTTTCCTTATCAGAAGGAATAATTGAATCCCCATCAGACATTTACGGAATTGATGTTTCACAAGTCTGTAACGGCCTGGAAGTGCAAATAGAGCTCTCAAGCCGCCGCTTTATGGGGCTGAAAGAACGCCGCCGCTCACTTGCTGGACGTACCGGTTGTGGCGTCTGCGGTGTTGAGCAACTCAACGATATTGGTCGCCCGATTACCCCTCTGCCGTTCACGCAAACCTTCGATTTGAATAATCTTGATGCAGCCTTAAACCAGATGCGCGACTACCAGCCGGTGGGGCAACTCACAGGGTGTACGCACGCAGCATTGTGGCTTAACGAAAATGGCCAGATTCTGGAAGGTAAAGAAGATATAGGCCGCCATGTGGCGCTGGATAAACTGCTCGGCGCACGCGGGCGTGAGGGCTGGCACAACGGTGCGGTTTTAGTCTCAAGCCGCGCAAGCTATGAGATGGTGCAAAAGTCAGCCCAATGTGGCGTAGAAATTCTGTTTGCCGTCTCTGCCGCCACCACGCTTGCCGTAGAAGTGGCAAGCCGCTGTAACCTCACGCTGGTTGGCTTTAGTAAACCAGGTCGAGCAACGGTTTACACCCATCCGCAGCGATTGTGTTAACAGGCTGTACATTCCGTTACGTACCGACACCAATCACTCACTGAACGTATTTGTTTGTTGGCATAGAGTTATTTCAACGGGCCAACAACCCACACATAAACAAATACGAGACTATCAAAATGAAAAAAGTATTAACTCTGATTGCTGTTGCTGTAATGGGTATGTCCTCTGTTGCTTTCGCTGCTGAAACTACTGCAGCACCTGCTCCAGCAAAACACACCACTACTGTGCACCACAAGAAACACCATAAAGCAGCTCCTGTAGCTCAGAAAGCACAAGCAGCTAAAAAGCACCACAAAAAAGCAACTACAACCGCAACTCCAGCAGCACCACAGAAAGCCCAGGCTGCTAAAAAGCACCACAAAAAAGCCGCTACTACTGCAACTCCAGTAGCGCCACAGAAAGCTCAGGCTGCTAAAAAGCACCACAAAAAAGCAGCTGCACCAGTAGCGCCAGCAGCAAAACCAGCGGTTAAACCAGCTGCATAAGTTGCAATGAAATCCCTCATTACTAGAAACACCCGGCTTGCCGGGTGTTTTTTTATCAAGCCTGAGCAACTGCTAAAACGCTTTCGGTTTGAAATCATCCTGATGATGGTCATTCTTTATGGAATGGCTGCGGTCTGCTGCTACTTTTTGTTTTTCACGCCGTCCACGACTTAAACTCCCACTGGTTTCTTATTCCACCAATCGTCTGCACATCACATTCCTGAAAAACAAAATTCCGCCTGACTGTCTTGTAAACAGTTCTTCCTCTTTCTTTCACGCCTCTTAATTAATTTCACTCCCTTTCACCCGCAGAAAAATGCGTGAGCAGTCACATTTTTGAAAGCTGATATTCTTCATTTACGACTCAAATAATATCGGTGAATTCTATTCCCCAACCGATAAGAATAATCCATTGAAATATAGAGTTTTTCTTTATTCTTCAGTCATAAATCTTATATCAAAAATTCGTGACTTAAATCACAAATATCACCACCAAGAAGTATCTGTCAACCGCTCCTCCTAATAAATGAATCCCAATTTTGTGATGTCTCTTGCAAATCCAAGGCTTGTTTAAAGGGAAAAATGTCTGCAAGGAAAATAAACGAGGCAAGTGTCATGAGAATCGGCATGGTAATTAGCGGCGGTGATGTCACGGGGATAAATAACTTTGTTTTTCAGGTTTCCCGACTGGCTCAAGCAGAAATCGTTTTGTTTAATGGTGGTATTCCGGGTCTATTGCAGAATAAACACCAGGATATTTCCATCCGCGATTTAGTGGATTTTTCCGTAGCATCCATTCCGATTATGTCTTCGGGTAGAACCAACCGTAAATTAATGGGTAGCGAATATGAAACTATCGCAAAACAGTTAAAAGCCCTGCATATCGATGTGCTTATTATGGCCGGTGGTGATGGCTCATTACAATTTCTGAATAACCTCAGTGAATATGGTGTGAATTGTTTCGGTGTCGGTATGACCATCGACAATGATGTTTACGGTAGTGATTACACCATCGGTTTTTCAACTGCATGTGAACAAGTGATTAAAGAAGTCGCCAAGCTGCGTAATACAGGCCGCGCTTTGCCAGGGCGTGTCTTTATGGTTGAACTGCTCGGCGGTTACTGCGGTGAATTGACGCTGCAATCGGCGATTAAAAGCAATGCTGATTTTGCGCTAATCCCCGAGTGCCAACAATCGTTGAGCGAACTGGCACATAAGATTAGCGCACGCCTTGAGACACAAAATAGCGTCGTGATCCTGTGCTCTGAAGGTTATACCAAAGAGTATTCCCCCGGCTTTCAAGGGGCAATTGACACCATGATTAAACAGCTTGAACCGAAAATTGGCGTACGTATTCGTAAGTCAATTATTGGTTATAGCCTGCGTAACGGTGACCCTACCTGCGAGGAAATTTATCAGGGCACGATTATGGCAGGCGAAGTCGTTCGTTGTATCCAGTCCGGCATGAGAAATAAAGCCATTATTATTAATTCGAGTAACAAACCGATCCCTATAGATTTAATCAGTATGCAAAAACGCCTCGTCGACACCGAAGGGCATCATTATAAATTAGCGAAGCAGCTCAATATTATTTGAGGAGACTTTCAATGCTTAAAATTCTTTGTGTATGCGGCTGTGGTTTAGGTTCCAGTTTCGCCATTGAAATGGCAGCAACTGCGGTACTTAAAAAACTTCAGATTCCGGCAGAAATTGATCACACCACCGTTTCAGAAGCGGGGGCCTTTAAATCTGACATTATTTTAACGCAAAAAACGTTCGCCGATATTTTAACGGCCGATGCTAGCGAAGAAGAAATTAAACGCGTCATTGTTCTACATCGCCTGACGGATAAAGACGAAATCGAACAAAAGATTGTCGCCTTTTTAAAAGATCGCAATGTGAAGGTATTCGACCATGAATAGCATCATTAACTTTATTGTTAAAGACCTGCTAGGACAGGCATCAATATTGATTGCCTTTATTGCCATGCTCGGTCTTTTGCTGCAAAAAAAATCGAAGGGTAAAGTCGCGGAAGGGACGTTTAAAACGCTGCTTGGTTTTTTAATCATGATGGCGGGTATCAACATTATTGTGGATACCCTGACTTTCTTGAACGATATCTTCACCCACGGTTTCGGCATGAAAGGCTACATCACCGATGTGGCGGCCATTGCCGGGTTGGCAAACCGCGAACTGGGTTCCGAAGTGGCACTCACGCTGATGGTGATATTTATCGTCAACATCATCATTGCCCGCATCACGCCGTTTAAATACATCTTTCTCACCGGGCAAGCACTACTTTGGATGGCAACGATTGGTGCAGTTATCGGCTATAAAGCCGGGCTGACCGGGCTGCCGTTGATTCTCACCGGTGGGATTTTCGGGGGAATTATGGCGGTGCTGATGCCTGCTCTCGCTCAACCCGTAGTGCGCCGCATTACCGGTTCTGACGATGTAGCTCTGGGTCACTTCTGCACTATTGGTTATTTGGTGCAGGCTGCGGTGGCGAAGGTTGTCGGCAAGGGTTCTAAATCTACCGAAGATTTGGTGTTGCCGGATAACTTCAAATTCTTGCAAGATACTTACCTTTCGATGGCCGTGGTGATGATCCCTATGTACCTCATCCCGGCGCTGGCGGCTGGCCCGGAATATATCGGCCAATACTCTCACGGCGTGAATTACCTGATGTTCGCCTTTATGCAGGCGATTCAATTTGTTGCCGGGGTATTTGTGCTCTACAGCGGTGTGCGTTTGCTGCTTAACGAATTGGTGCCTGCGTTCCGTGGTATTGCGATGCGCATCGTACCGGATGCGAAACCTGCGCTGGACTGCCCGGTTCTGTTCCCTTACGCCCCCAATGCCGTGATTGTTGGCTTCCTGGCCACCACCGTCGGCTCCATCATCGGCATGATTGTCTTCCCAATGTTTGGCCTGGCGATGATTCTGCCTGGCTTGTTGACCAACTTCTTTGCTGGTGGCACCGCAGGGATTTTCGGTAACGCAATGGGCGGCAGACGCGGTGCAATCATCGGTGGTGTGGTGCATGGCCTGTTTATTACCTTCCTTCCTGCCATCCTGGTGCCAATGCTTGAAAGCTACGGCTTTACCGGTGTGACTTTCAGCGATTCAGATGTGATCAGTAGTGGCCTGATTTTGGGGCATGTCTTCCAGAATAACTGGACGTTTGTCGGCTTATTCATCCTGTTCGTAGCGCTTATCGCCTGGTTCGTGAATGGCAAATCAACCAAACCTCAAGAGGAAAAAGCACATGAGTCTGTATAACTTCCCGGATTTATTACAGGTAGCCAAAGAGCGTAAATTTAAAGCGGTAGGCTCCTTTAATTTGCATTGCCTTGAAATGCTGCCCGCTTATTTTAAAGCTGCCAAAGCAACCAATAGCCCGTTAATGATTCAAATTTCTACCGGGACTGCGGAATATTTAGGTTATCGTTTATTAGTCGATTCAATTCGTTCTTTATCCGAAAGCCAGCAAATACCAACCTGCTTGCATCTGGATCACTGCTCAGATATTGAATCCATCAAAACGGCCATCGAAGCTGGGTTTAGTTCAGTAATGTATGACGGTTCTCATCTGGACATGGCGGATAATATTGCTAATACACGTAAGGTTATTGATATTGCCCGCCCGCGTAATATCTCCGTAGAAGCAGAACTGGGAGCGATTGGCGGCTCAGAAGATGGCAAAGCGGTCGCCATGGAAGATATCTGCTTTACCACCACCGAAGACGCTAAACGTTTCGTTGATGAAACCGGGGTGGATATGCTGGCGGTGTCCGTCGGTACAGTACACGGTCTGTATACTGGCAAAGCGAAAATTCAGCATCAACGCCTGGCAGATATCAGCGAAGTGACCAAAACCCCGCTGGTACTGCACGGTGGCACAGGTGTCAGTGATGAAGATATGCGCCGCGCTGTCGCCGGAGGCATTGATAAAGTCAACGTCGGTACTGAAATGAACGTGCAGTGGGTTGGGCACTGCAAAGAAACCTTTGAAAAAGGAAAAGTGAATGACAGCGTGCGCAAATTTTTAATACCGGCAAATGATGCAGTCGCTGCTGTATTAATCGAAAAGATCGCATTATTTAAATAAAGCAGGCGTTATCCTCTACTCTTCATTGTAACCCTGGTTGCGTGGCAACCGTCGGGCGGGAGCTAGCTATGTTTGGATCTTTGAAAAAACTTTTTCACGGTAATAATTCGGATACGGCACAATATGATATTCAAGCCGTACAACTTGAAACTGAATTAACTGCTTTGGAAAACACATTAACGGAAAACCCAAATAATGGCGAAACACAAAAAGCATTAATGTTGCGCTATAACCAGGCGTTACAAGTTTTTGCGAAGAGTAAAACACACCGTCAGCATATCGATGCTTTATTTGTCAAAATTGATGAGCTGAGAAATATTATTCGTAAGAATATTTAGGGAGTTCGCATGGCCATTAAAGAGTTATTAATTGAAGCCCAGGCAATACAAGTTGGCGTGCGCGAAACGGACTGGAAAAAGGTGATTAGACTTGCGGCTCAACCGCTGGTTGATAATGGTTATATCCTGCCCTCCTACTACCAGGCAGTAATTAATAATACCCTTGAGCATGGTGCGTATTACGTTTTTGAAGAGGGCGTCGCCATGCCCCACGCTCGCCCGGAATGCGGGGTGATAAAAAATGGCTTCAGTCTGGTTTTACTTGATGAACCCATCACCTTTGCCGACAGCGAAAAGGCCGATATCGTGATTATGTTTGCCGCCTGCGACAGCAATGGGCATATCGAAGAAGGTATCCGCGCGATTGTAAATTTGTTGGGCGATGACGATGTGATGGCAAAACTGCGTCGGGCAAAAGGCAAGGAAGAGGTGATCGCAATATTATGAGCCAGACCACGCGAACACAGGGCAAAACGGTAGTACTTGTGAACGGCGTACCCGCCTCAGGAAAAAGCACTATCGCCCGTTTGTTGTCCGAACATTTTACGTTACCGCTACTGACTATCGACGGTATCAAGGAACCTTTTATGGCGCAGTTCGAGGAGATAGACAGGCCGTTTAATCGCCGCCTCGGAAGTGCTGCTTATGAGGTAATTTGGTCGATAGTGGCGGATAGCCCAACGCAGTGTGTCTTTATTGTCGATGCATGGTTTGGCTTCCAGCCGAAAGAGATGCTTGAACGTTATCTAGAGCAGGCGGGCGTCACCAGAGTTCTGGAGGTATGGAACCACATTCCCGGCGCCCTTGCCGCCGAACGCTATGCGCAGCGGCTTGGCGTAAGACGCCCCGGCCACCCAGGGGAAGAATATCTGCCGGAGTTGGTAAAACTTGCGGATAGCGCTGAGCCTATGTCTCTTGGGCCGGTTTTCACTGTGGACCACCGAGAGCCGATCGACACCGCTGGTCTCCTTGCATGGCTGAGTGAAGAATTTGGAGACTAACCCGAATGTTGCTTCCGTTAGTCGGTTAAGCCCTCTGCGTTCCAGAGGGCTTAGGGAGAAATCAAGAAGCAGGTGAAGCCACGAGTTTGCGCGTCTTACCATAAATAATGGTCAGAACCGCAGGGACAGTAAATGCGACGATTATCGCAAACACTTCATAAATCATTTTTGAATCTGGGCCGCTGAATAGACCTAATTCGAACACATTGAGCACCGGCAGGAAGCTGTAAGTTTTGACGCCCAGCAAACCGGTAATACCACCGCCCAACGCGGCACCAATACAACCGAAGACAAACAACATTCTGTATTTCAGATTCACGCCATACAGCGCCGGTTCAGTAATACCGAAGAAGGCAGAAATTGAGGCAGAAATCGCAATCTGTTTGTCCTTGAGGTTGCGGGCAATAAAGATTGCGCCGAATGCCGCACCAAACTGCCCCATCACCGCCGACATAAACATCGCCATAATGGTGTCGTAGCCGTTGACCTGAATATTTATCAGCGCGAGTGGGATGATGCCCCAGTGCACACCGAACACTACAAACAGCTGGCCAATACCGGCAAGCAGCGCACCAGAAATGACCGGGCTGAGGTTATAAAGCCATGCATATCCGTTAGCAATACCGACCCCGACGTAATCCGCAATCGGGCCAATTAAGGTGAACACTACAAACCCGCAGATGATGAGCGATAAACAAGGCACAAATACAAACGCAGCCAGCTCCGGGATTATCTTTTTCAGCCAGCGTTCCACATAACTCAGGAACAACACGGCAAATACAGCAGGGATAACCGCACCGCCATAAATCTTAACGTTCAGAGCAAGCCCCATAATATGGAATGCACCGGGAACACTTGGGTCGGTTAACGGGAAAATCATCGCCGCAGTCAGTGCCAGCGCAGTAAACTTATTAGTTTTAAAACGTTCTGATGCCGTAACTGCGATAAACAATGGCAACATCACAAACACGCCGCTCGACAGCGCATTAAACACGGTGAACACATAAGAATGCGTATCCACCAGGTTCATTGTTTGCAGCAATACCACAATCCCTTTTACAACACCGACACCCGCCAGCACACCGATGTAAGGCGTGAAAATAGCGGAAAGTGTAGCCAGCAAGCGGCTTACCCATGAGCCTTGCGCAGTTGTTTCTTCAGCTACAGGCGTTTGTTCACCGAGCAGCTCTTTAATCGCTGAACATACCTGATCGACTTTCGGGCCAATCACTATCTGGAATTGACTCGGGCTATCCACTAATTTCACAACTTCAGGAAGACCATAGAGCGCTTCCGGATTCACTTTATTTTTATCTTTTAATGTAAAACGTAAACGTGTTGCGCAATGAGTAATATGCTCAATATTCTCGGACTCACCAACATGTTTAATTATTTGTTGGGCAAGCTGACTATATGTCGTCATGGTATTTCCTTAGTTTCAAGGTTTGCGCTGTATTTATTGCCCGATAAAAATATCGGACAACGTTGTAGGGTCAGACGGGTATATTAGGCGTAATCGCCAGGCTTTGTTTTACTCTTAACGGAAATACCAAAATCGGTAAAAATACGTTGTGGCAAGTTATTACCTTTCGCTTCAGCGATATGGTGCGCCAGAATCTGGAAAGGAATAACCATCAGTAACGGGGCGATAAATATATCTACATCAGCGTTAATGGCGAGAGTTCGCTCATCACTGCTTACACCTAATTTAACGGTGTAAATATAATCGGTATATTTTTTCTCATAGTCTTTCAGCAGTAACAAACGCTCACGCGCTTCTCCAGGTGTGTCGAGGAAAAACATCCGGTGATTGCCATTCACTTCAAAATAAGGGCCATGCATAAAGGCTTCCAATTCTACCCCTTGCGATGGCACGCGAATAGTTTCTGCAAACTTGGTTTCCATTTCTTTAATCACACCCACGCTCGGGCCATAGCCAATTGCCGTAAATCTTGGGGAGGCAGTTAGCTCGTCTTTCCATTTTTCGAAAAAGACTTCAGTTGTATCAATAATCTGTGGGATAGATTTTACTGCTACGGATAATTTCGCTAACTCTTCGGCTTCCTGCGTTTCAGTGATTAAACCATTGCAACGCGCGGTATAAAGACCGAGCAACATGAATTTAAAAATCGTCGCCACATAACCTTTAGTGACGTAACCCACGCGCTCTTCACCAATTTCAATATCGATGGCGTGATCAACGGTTTTCGCCAGTTCGCTGGACAGTTTGCTGGTTAAACCATAGGTCACTAACGGGAAACTTTTGCGGATGTGTTTTATCGCATTGATGGTGGATGTGCTTTCACCGCTTTGCGATACACCAAGCACCAGATCGGTCGCGACATCCATTTTTTCGTAGTGCTGGAAGTGGAACGGCTCCTCCACGGTAACGCGCACGTTCGCCAGGTTTTCAACATAGTATTTCGCGCTTTTGATGGCGTTAATACTTGAACCAGTAGCTAAAACCAACCACGTGCTCTTTCCCTTAATCTCTGGCAGATCATGTGGATAACGATCAAGCATTGCTGAAAGTGTCGCTTGCTCTTCGTGAATGTAAGTCATCATTGTCGGCTTCATTGGCCCTCCTGAAATCAAAACCTGAAAACGTTTTCAGGTTTTAGGCTAGAGGAGCTTGAGTGGGGTTGTCAATCCACTTTTCAGCAATTGTGGTGGGGATCAAAAAATATCGTATGCGGAGGTTTTGGAGCCTTCAGAAATACTGAAATGCTAAAAGGGAGCTAGCAGGACTCACCTGGTATCAGGCTCAGTTGGATTTTTTCAGGCACTACAGATTCAGTCGTATCTTTCAGCAATGTCATTAAAACTTTCATCACTGTTTTACCGATGAGTTCATTGTGATGGTTCACAGTAGTAATTCGTGGAATGAAATATTCGCTACCAGGGAAATATTCACAGCTGACAATAGCAATATCTTCAGGCACAGAAATATTTCTATCTTTTAATGCCCTAATTGCTCCTTTTGCGACATGATCATTAATCGCCACAATAGCTTCGGGCAATTTTTCACTCTGCGAGAGCAACTTATCTACCGCTTCATAGCCATGCTGTAAGTAGAAGTTATTTAATACAATGTGATTATCGTCAACCATTATATTAGCTTGCTGAAGCGTGTTTTTAAAAGAATCTATACGTTGCTGGGTAATATAAACACTTTTCGAGCCACCAATAAATCCGATTTTTTTATAGCCCTTACTTATCAGATGATTAGTTGCAAGTGCAACACACCCAGACTGATCGCGCTCTACACAAGAATAATCTACACCAACTAATTGTCGTCCAACCACGATTACCGGAATGGCCGCACAAAGTTTCTTCAACTCATGGAAATAAGAGTCTGGCACATTATTATAATCAATATTCCCACCAAGAATAATAACTCCATCAATCTGACTATCAGTAATCGAGTTGAAAATATTTTCTTCCGGAATAATTCCCCCCTGCGAAGAGGATTTATTTGCAGATTGTGTATCGTAGAGTGTGACTTTATATCCGGCCCGCAAACTCTCATTTTCGATTTGAGCAACCAGCATCACAAAATAGGGGTTACTGATATCGGAAACGACAATCGCCAGCGTCTGTGTCTTTTTGGAAATCATACCGCGCGCCAACAAATTGGGGCTGAATTGCTGCTCCTGAATAACTTTTTCAACCCTGGCGCGAGTTTTATCCGCCACCCAGCTGTTGTTATTCAGAACACGGGAAACTGTCGCAATAGATACATTGGCCAGTTCAGCAATATCCTTGATTGTTAGCGGCTTTTTCATTTTTTTGTCCCGACCCTACAAGGCGTTAATAGTAGGGCAACGCGCCGGGTGAAGCAAAGGGGGATTTTCTTCATCCAAACAGACTGCACTTTTTATTCCATCTGCCGATAACTTAAACAGGAAACGGGGCAACGATGACCCGCCGGGTTACAACCAGAGGTTAAAATGGATAGTTTTCAAAAAGATATTGATGAAAGGGCTAACCTGGCGTTATCCAACAAATTTGAGCTGTTGTTGTTCCGCTTAGGGGAAGGCCAGCACGGCGGCAAATCAGAGCTGTATGGCATCAACGTATTTAAGCTGCGCGAAATTGTGCCAATGCAGAAGATCAATCGCGCTGCTGGGATGATGTCACCGCTGCTGGGTATGGCAAATATTCGTGACCAATTTATCCCGGTTATCGACCTGCCCGCCGTTACCGGCTGCACGCCAAAAACGGGCCTGAATCTTCTTTTGATTACCGAATACGCACGCAGCACGCAGGCATTTGCAGTGGAGTCGGTGGAAAATATTATCCGCCTCGACTGGAGCCAGGTTCACGCTGCCGAATCCGGTGTGAGTAGCCGCAATATCACCAGTATCGCTTCACTCAATAGCGACGAATACAAAGGCGAACTGGCACTGGTACTCGATGTTGAACAGATTCTTTACGACATTATTCCTTCAGGCCGCAAAGTCGATATGGCGGCAATCGAAGGGAACACAAACCCTCTGAAACCGGGTGCTGTCGCGATTGTTGCCGAAGATTCAAAAGTCGCCCGCCAGATGCTTGAGCAAGGCCTGAAAGGCATGGGTATTCCGGTGATGATGCATTCCACGGGCCTCGAAGCCTGGGAGAAAATAAAAGTTATCGCCGCAGAAGCCAAAGCCGCAGGCCAGCCGATCACCGATCGTATTGGTATGGTATTAACAGACATTGAAATGCCGGAAATGGACGGATTTACGCTGACGCGCAATATCAAAACAGATATCACGTTAAAACACATTCCGGTGGTGATTCACTCGTCTCTATCAGGTAGCGCCAACGAAGATCACGTCCGCAAGGTGGGCGCGAACGGCTATGTAGCGAAGTTCGATGTGAAAGAGCTCTCGCAGGTGATTAATAAAGCGCTGGAAAGTGCAGTGGTTTAGTTTGCGAGCCATGCCGCAGAGCATAACTTTCCCTACGCAAACCCCTTGCTGGCGATAATCAATCGCAGTATTGTTGCGCCGCACCTGCAAAATCAGGTGCCGGGATTAGCCTCTCGATTATAGTTACAGGCGGTATATGACGCGCCAGCGTCTTTTTTTATACCGTGCGTTCGGCTACACCCTAATTATGGTGGGCTGGATGGGGGCATCGAAAGATGCGCCGGTTTCCTGTAACACCGGTAAGGCTAACCTCGTTCAGCTCACCACCCAGAGATTAGCCTCTCAGGTGGTGGGAATATAACCCGTTACAGGAGGCTGCCACTATGGCTACTACCCCAACCCAAACTCAAACTTCAGAAAACTCACCGCTTACGCTTTTTTTTGATATTAATACCGATTTCACTGTGCTTGCCGACTATTGCGAACACTTCGCCGACTCGTTGATTGAAAGTGCGAAGCCTGGGGAAAGACGCGTGCTTTGCTACCGCCTCGCTGAATGCCTGGAGCTGCTTTACTCGACGCTGAACGACCCCATTCCAGAACATCTGATTGAAAGTTTCACCGTGGATAACATTCCGGCACAAGTCCCCACTTTTGAACCTGAACCGGAAGATCTTTGCCGCTACTGCCTGACGCTGGCGCAAATTCTCAATAGCCACAATTTTTCCGCCAGCGAAGAAAAAGCGCTGACCGGGCTGCTGTTTGAACTCACAAACCATTTTGCCGATGAGTTACGAACGCCGCGTTTTGTCCGTACGGCAATAACGATGTAAATCTGCAAACCCGGCTCGCAAAAGCCGGGTTTTCCCTTTTTGGTTCTGCGTTACGAAGCCCATCCTGTATCATTGCGGCAGAGCAATCATAAGGACAACGTAGTGATGAACGAAAAAGTCAGTCAGGACAGCATCAACAAAGCATTATGGTCAGTGTGCGATACCTTCCGTGGCACCATCAGCGCCGACACCTACCGCGATTTTATTCTTACTATGCTGTTTCTGAAGTACATTTCGGATGTCTGGCAAGACCATTACGACAGCTATCAAAAAGAGCATGGCGACGAACCAGAACTGATTAACGAGCTGATGAAAAACGAGCGTTTCGTTCTGCCGCCGGATGCCAGTTTTTACGCGCTGTACGAGCGCCGCTTCGAGGCGGGCAATGGCGAGCGCATCGACCAGGCATTGCATGCCATTGAAGAAGCCAACGGCACCAAACTAAAAGATTCCGGTAAAAGCGTGTTCCAGGACATCTCTTTTAACACCGACAAGTTAGGTGAAGAAAAGCAGAAGAACACTATTCTGCGCCAGGTGCTGGAAGACTTCGCCAAACCTGAGTTAAACCTGAAACCAAGCCGCGTCGGTTCGCTTGATGTGATCGGCAACGGTTACGAATATCTGATTAAAAACTTTGCCTCTAATGGCGGGCAAAAAGCCGGTGAGTTCTATACCCCACCGGAAGTTTCCGACTTGCTGGCTGAACTGTTAGACCCGCAGCCAGGCGATACCATTTGTGACCCAGCCTGTGGTTCTGCTTCGCTGCTGATGAAATGTGGCCGCAAAGTGCGTGAAAACCACGGCGGTAAAAACTATGCGTTGTATGGCCAGGAAGCGATTGGTTCCACCTGGTCGTTCGCCAAAATGAACATGTTCCTGCACGGCGAAGACAACCATAAAATCGAGTGGGGCGACACCATTCGCAACCCGAAAGTACTCGATAAAAACGCCAACCTGATGCTGTTTGATATCGTGACCGCTAACCCGCCGTTCAGCCTGGATAAATGGGGCCATGAAGACGCCGCCAACGATCATTTTGGCCGTTTCAGCCGTGGCGTACCGCCAAAAACCAAAGGCGATTACGCGTTTATTCTGCATATGATTGAAACGCTGAAACCCAAGAGTGGGCGTATGGGCGTGGTGGTGCCGCACGGCGTGCTGTTCCGTGGCTCCACAGAAGGCAAAATCCGCGAAAAACTGATTGAAGAAAACCTGCTGGATGCTGTCATCGGCCTGCCGGAAAAACTGTTCTTCGGCACCGGTATTCCGGCGGCGATCCTTATCTTTAAGAAAGAGAAAGTTGACGATAACGTGCTGTTTATCGACGCCAGCCGCGAGTTTAAATCCGGCAAAAACCAGAACCAACTGAGCGATGAGAACATTGCCAGAATCGTTAAAACTTACCGCGATGGCGATAACGTGGAGAAATACGCCTATCTCGCCAGCCTGCAAGAGATCCGCGATAACGACTACAACCTGAATATCCCACGCTATGTCGATACTTTTGAGGAAGAAGAGGAGATTGATTTAATGGCGGTACGTGCCGAGCGCGTCAAGTTAAAAGAAAAGTTAGACGCGCTGGAAGTGGAGATGGCGGGGTATCTGAAGGAGTTGGGTTATGAATAAGGTGCCTGAGGGGTGGGAAAGGAAATATCTAAAAAATATCTTATCTGATGGTATTAAAAATGGTTATTCCCCCAATCCAGCAGAGACTGAAACTGGTTATTGGGTGTTGGGATTAGGAGCTTTAAGTGATAATGGTTTTAATGTTGCAGGAATTAAGCCAGTACACCCCGCAGATAAGGTACTAGCCAGTAAGCTAAGTGTTGATGATTTTTTAATTAGCCGCTCGAATACACCAGATAAAGTGGGTCGCTCGATACGATTCCGAGGTGAGGTTGTGAATTGTTCATATCCCGACCTTATGATGCGATTTAGAATTAACCCCAACTTGGCAAATATTGATTTTATTGAGCATGTTTTAAAAGCACCACTTACACGGCGATATTATAAAGATAGCGCAGCAGGAAGTAGTAGCTCTATGGTAAAAATCAATAAATTAACTGTTGAAAAGACTCCTCTGAACTTACCCTGCCTGGCAGAGCAGAAAAAAATCGCCAAAATCCTCTCAACTTGGGATAAGGCTATATCGACTACAGAACAGTTAATTGTCCATAGTCAGCAGCAGAAAAAGTCATTAATGAAAAAATTGCTGACGGGAACTATAAGATTTAAAGAATTTATTGAGCCATGGATGCAAGTTAAACTTAGTGATGTTTCTACAATGAACAGTGGTGGTACGCCACTGTCATCTGTTGCTAAATATTATGATGGTGATATTCCTTGGGTATCTATTGCTGATATGACAAAACATGGAAAATGGATATCAAAAACTCAGAAAAACATTACAACTTTGGGTTTAGAGAATAGCACTGCTCGTTTGTATCCAAAATATACAATTCTATATGCAATGTATGCTTCAATTGGAGAGTGCAGTATCGCCAATACCGAACTGGCCTCATCTCAAGCAATATTAGGAATTCAAACAGCTAAAGAACTTAATTATTTGTATCTTTACTATTACCTTTCCTCCTTGAAAGAAAAAATAAAGCTACAAGGGCAGCAAGGTACACAAGCTAATTTGAATGCCGGAATGGTTAAAGCATTTGAACTCAAACTTCCCCCACTTACCGAACAACAAAAAATAGCCCAAGTCCTGACCACCGCCGACCGTGAAATAGAACTGCTGCAACAAAAACTCGCAGGCTTAAAACAAGAAAAACAGGCGCTGATGCAGCAGTTATTAACCGGAAAACGGCGCGTGGTGGTGTAACACCACGCGCCCTGCGTACCCTACAAAAAGGACATTGTTATGACGAACTCATCTCTAACTCCTGCCCCGGATGGGGAGTTTGTTCTGTTTCAGTCAGCGGATGGCAAGGTACGTTTAGAGTGCCGTTTTGCATCAGATTCGCTTTGGTTATCCCAGGCGGCAATGGCTGATTTGTATCAGGTTACGCCGCAGGCAATAACCCAACATATCCGCGCGGTTTATGACGAAGGGGAGCTTGAACAAAGTTCAACCTGTAAGGATTACTTACAAGTTCAAACCGAAGGTGCAAGGCAGATCCAGCGCAAGATTCGTCATTACAATCTGGGGGTTATCCTCGCGGTCGGCTACCGTGTGCGCTCAACCCGCGGCACGCAGTTCCGCCAGTGGGCCACGCAAACCCTGCAAGAATACCTGATTAAAGGCTTCGTCATGGATGACGAACGCCTGAAGAACCCGCCGGTTGGTAAATCTGTGGTGCCTGATTATTTCGACGACATGCTGGAACGCATTCGCGATATTCGTTCCAGCGAGCGGCGCGTCTATTTGCGGGTGCTGGATATTTTCACCATGGCAGCGGATTACCGACCTTCTACTAAAGAAACCACACAATTCTTTCGCGTCATTCAAAACAAACTGCATTACGCCAGCACAGGTTTAACCGCCGCCGAGTTGATTGCTAAACGCGTGGATGCCAGCCAGCCGAATATGGGATTAACCAGTTTTAAATATGATGAAGTGCGCCGTACCGATGTCACGATTGCCAAAAACTATCTCAATGAAACGGAAATTGACGAACTGAACCGCATTGTTTCAATGTGGCTGGACTTTGCTGAAGACCAGGCAAAACGGCGCAAACAAGTATTCCTGCGCGACTGGCAGACCAAACTCGATCAGTTTCTGGCATTTAATGACCGCGAAGTCCTTCAGCATTCCGGTTCCGTCAGCAAAAAAGAGGCGGATGAGAAAGCGCAGCAAACCTTTGAAGATTTCGCCCAACGTCGCCGTCGCCTGAAAGAAGCGGAAGGCGAGCGTATGAATATTGAAGTTTTGCGAACCATCGCCAGCAAAGAGAAAAAAGGCCACTAAGATGAACCAACTCCCGCCGAAATTTAAGGAAGAGTACAGCGCCAAACTTCCGGCGCTGGTGCTGCTCACCAGCATGGGGTGGTCTTTTCTCACGCCAACCGAAGCGCTGGCGGCGCGTAATGGGAAATACGATGAAGTGGTGCTGCGCAATGAACTGCGCAGCCAACTGGCGAAACGCCGCTTCAGCTTTGCAGGCAAAACACATCCACTGTCAGAAAAATCTATCGATAACCTGATTAACGAAGTGTGCAGCCCGGCGCTAAACGAAGGGCTGAAAACCGCAAACGAAAAGCTCTATAACCACCTGCTGTACGGTATTTCAGTGACGGAGTTCGTCGGGAATAAAAAAGTCAGCACAACGGTGGCGCTGATTGACTGGCACAACGAAGCCAATAACAGCTTCCTGTTCAGCGAAGAATTTACCGTGGCGCGTTCATCGGGCGTCGGGCATCGCCGCCCTGATATCGTCTGCTTTGTAAACGGTATTCCGCTGGCGGTCATTGAAGCCAAACGGCCAGACAGCCACGCCAAAAAAGGTCCGACTATCGACGAAGGGGTTTCCCAAAGCCTGCGCAATCAGCAAGTTGACGAGATCCCTCGCCTGTTTGCCTACAACCAGTTGCTGCTGTCGATAAACGGCATTGACGGGCGCTATGCTACATGTGGCACTCCGCAGAAATTCTGGGCGGTGTGGAGCGAAGAAGATATTAGCCATGCGCAGATGTATGCGCTGAAAAACAAAGATCTTTCCTCCCACCAGGTGAATGCCCTGTTTACCCATCGCAAAGCGGAGTACCTGGAGTGGTACAAAGCCTGGCGCGCGGGCGGCGAGCTGGCTGTAAGTGGGCAGGATAAGTTACTGATAAGCCTGTTATCACCTGCACGTTTACTGGAAATGACACGCCTCTTCACCCTGTTCGATAAAAAAATCGGCAAACTGGTGGCACGTTATCAGCAGGTGTTTGGCATCAAGCGCTTGATTGAGCGTATCAGCCAGAAACGTTCCGACGGCGGGCGTGAAGGCGGCGTTATCTGGCATACCACCGGTTCGGGAAAATCGTTCACCATGGTGATGCTAAGCCGCGCACTATTGATGGTTGATGAGCTGAAAAAGTGCCGCATTTTTGTTGTGACGGACAGAACCGATCTGGAAACTCAAATTAGTAACACCTTCGCATCGGGCGGCGAGCTTTCCGGCAAAGACGACCACAAATTAGCGATGGCGACCAGCGGCCATCGTCTGGCGAAACAAATCAGTAAAGGCACCGAGCGTATTATTTTCTCGCTGATCCACAAATTTAATTCCGCCACGCGGCTACCTGAATGCGTTAACACCAGCGCGGATATTATTGTGCTGGTCGACGAAGGTCACCGCAGCCAGGGCGGAGAAAATAATATTCGTATGCAGCAGGCGCTGCCGAATGCAGCATTTGTGGCCTTTACCGGCACGCCGCTACTGAAAGACGATAAAACCACCAATAAATTTGGCCCGATTGTTCATGCCTACACCATGCAGCGCGCAGTAGAAGATGGCACGGTCACGCCACTGTTGTATGAAGAGCGCAAGCCGGATTTAGACACCCACTCACGCGCTGTTGATAAAGGTTTTGAACGCATTACCGCCGGTCTTTCTCAGGAACAAACCACTGACCTGAAGAGAAAATTCACCCAAAAGGGGCTGATTTATCAGTCTGATAATCGTATTGAGATTATCGCGCAGGATATCGCCGATCACTTCAGCAAAAACATCAAAGATAATCTCAGAGGGCAACTGGCCTGCGACAGCAAAACATCGGCTATCAAGTATAAAAAGTATCTCGATAAAGCCGGGCTGTTCGAGTCTGCCATTGTCATGAGCCCACCGGATACCCGCGAGGGCAATACCGACACTGAAGAGGAGTCGATGCCTGAAATCAGCCAGTGGTGGAAAAAGAATGTCGGTACCACTGATGAGAAAGTGTATACCCGTCAGTTAGTCGAGCGTTTTGCAAGCGAAGGTGATTTGAAAATGCTTATCGTGGTGGATAAGTTACTCACCGGTTTTGATGAGCCGAAAAACACCGTGCTTTATATCGATAAGCCTTTGAAAGGCCATAATTTGATTCAGGCAATCGCCCGCGTCAACCGCCTACATCCTGATAAGGATTTTGGCTTGTTGATTGATTACCGGGGGATTCTGGCCGAGCTGGATACCACTATCGCAAAGTATCAGGACCTCGCTGCGCGAACCCAGGGCGGCTACGATATTGACGATCTTACCGGGCTTTATCGGGCAATGAGCACCGAGTATAAGCGTTTGCCACAGCTGTATAAAAACCTGTGGGCGATTTTTAAAGAGGTCAAAAATACCCATGACCACGAGCAAATGCGCCAGGTTCTGGTGCCTAAAATGGAAATGCGTGATGGCGAGCTGGTAGATGTGAATCTAAAAGTAAGGGAAGACTTTTATCAGGCACTCTCTGAATTTGCTACTTGTATGAAAGTCGCCCTGCAATCTGCCACGTTCTTTGAAGATAAAACCTTTAGTGAGGCAGACCGCGAGCATTACAAAGTGACCTTGCGGGAATTTATCTCTTTACGCCAGTCAGCAAAACAGGATGCTGGCGAAACGGTCGATTACGATAAATACGCTGATGAAATAAAAAAACTGCTCGATAAACATGTTATTGGCGTTGAAGTGCGCGAGCCGGATGCCAAGTATGAAGTCAATAAGATGGGCAAACACACGCAGCCAGAAGAGTGGTCTGAAGATAAAACTCGCAACGAAACTGATATTATTAAAACGCGGGTGACCAAAATGATTGAACAAGACCTGCGTGACGACCCGTATGCCCAGCAAGCCTTTTCTGTTTTGCTGCTCAAAGCGATAGAAGAAGTGGAAAGCTTGTTTGACCATCCGCTGAAAGAGTATCTGTTGTTTAGCGAATTTGAAGATCGCGTGAAAGCACGAACGCTGGATACCATCCCCAATCTCTTTCACGGCAACCATCATGCGCAGGCGTATTACGGCGTGTTTATGAAAATTTTGCCGCATGTTTTCGCGGTCAATGATGAACAGGTACAAGGCAAATGGGCGGGGCTTGCTTTTAAAATTGATGAGTTGGTGGAAAAGTCGGTCACGGAAAACTCGATTAATCCACAGAATATCGAGGCTGATATTCGCAAGAAGCTGCTGCCGATGATGTTCCAGGAGTGCAAAGCAATTGATGGTGGGATGGATCAGGCAAAATCCATTGTGGAAATGGTGGTGCAAATTACCCGTGTCGGACTTAGCGGTATTTAAGGGGACAAGATGAGCGTCAGAATTCCTCGTACTGTGATAGAAGCCAATCGCCCTGCACTATCATTCTGGTATGGCGATGAACCGATTCGTTTCGAACGAGTAGGTCGCAGTAGCCAAAAATCGCAGGTACTGATTAAAGTCCATCCTGACTGCCGGATTCAGGTTGCAGCCCCTCAGTCAGCCAGCGATGAAGAAGTGGTTCAGGCGGTAAAAAAACGTGCCCGTTGGGTTTGGCTACAACTGCGTGGTTTCCAAAAACAGCTGGAACACATTACCCCTCGTCGTTATATCAGCGGTGAAAGCCATTATTATTTGGGCAAACAACATATGCTCAAAGTTATTGAAAGTGAGGGTGAAATACCCCGTGTGAAGCTACTGCGTGGCAAGTTAGAGGTTATCGTGCGTCAGCGCGATCCACACGTCGTGTGCCAATTGCTGGATAAATGGTACCGGCAGCGCGCCAGAGAAGTTTTTGCTCGCAGGCTTAATGTCATGATGGAACAAGCTCTATGGGTGGAAAAGTTACCGCCATTGCGTGTTCAGGCGATGCAAACACAGTGGGGAAGTTGTTCACCTTCGGGGCGCATCACGCTCAATCCACATCTGGTTAAAGCTCCGCGAGAATGTGTTGATTACGTGATCTTGCATGAGCTTTGCCATATTGCAGAACACAATCACAGCGAGCGCTTTTATCGCCTGATGAATCAGGTCATGCCGGGATGGGAGAAGGTTAAAGTCAGACTCGATAATATGGCAAACCGACTCCTTTCGGCATAAACGACAGCGGCTCGCTAGTTTGTTACGCCAGGAAACGCCACGCTTCCCCACTTTTACTGGTTCCGCGTAGCGTCTTTGGTGATTACTCCAGATAAAACACTTCTTTCAGCTCCGCACTCACCGGGCTGTTGTCGGCATTGCTCGGCATAATCTCGCTCATATGCTTCCACCAGCGCTGGCAAACTTCCGTTTGTGCGACAGCATTCCAGCGGGTTTCAGACTCAATCTCTACCGTGGCAAAAAGTAGGTGGCGTTGTGCATCAAGATAAATAGCGTAGTGATGAGCACCGTGCTGTTTAAGTACCGCTTCCAGCTCTGGCCAAATCGGCGTATGGCGACGTTGATATTCTTCATGAGCATCCGGGTTTACCTGCATCACAAAAGCTTTGCGGATCATAACGCCTCCAGATACAGCTCGCGCACTTCCTCACGGGTTGCCACGCGTGGATTACATGGCGCACATGGGTCAGCCAAAGCGTTATCCAGCCAACCTTCGATATCTGTGGTTTGAATTCCAAGCTGGCTAAAGCCAGATGGAATGCCGACGCGAGTAGAAAGCGCACGAATCGCCAGAATTGCCTCAAAGCTGGCTTCTTCTTCGTTCATATCCTGAGTATTGACTCCCATCGCTGCGGCAACTTTTGCAAAACGTGCAACGGCTTTCGGGCGGTTAAAAGCTTCAATAATTGGCAGTAAAATCGCGTTGCAAACACCGTGCGGCAGGTTGTGCGTGGCACCCGGTTGATGGGCCAGCGCATGTACCAATCCAAGGCCTGCGCTGTTAAACGCCATACCTGCCAGGTATTGCCCGTAAGCCATCATTTCACGCGCTTCAAGGTTATGACCATCGTCGACTGCTTTCGGCAACCACTGGCTAATCAGGCGGATAGATTCCAATGCGTTAGCATCAGTTAACGGATGCGCGGCAACGGAAACATAAGCTTCAATGGCGTGAGTTAACGCATCCATACCTGTTGCAGCAGTGACACTTGCCGGAATATCGAGCATTACGCTTGCATCATCCACAGCAATATCCGGGATGAGGTTAGTGTCGATAATCACTTCTTTTACATGGCGCACAGAATCGGTGATGACGGCGTTACTGGTCATCTCTGCCGCCGTTCCCGCAGTGGTGTTAATCGCCACCAGCGGAACACCAGGGTTAGTGACTTTGCCAACGCCCGAATAAGCGGTTGATGGACCTGGGTTTGCAGTCAGGATCTTCACCGCTTTGGCAGTATCGATTGGACTGCCGCCACCGAAGGCAATCAGGTAGTTACAGTTGGCAGCCTGATAAGCGGCAAAGCCTTTTTGCACCAGTTCTTCGGTCGGGTTCGGGAACACTTCATCAAACAGTTCATAAGAAAGCTGATGCTCATCAAGCGCGCTAAACAGGCTGTCTAGCAAGCCCATTTTCACCAGTTGCCCGTCAGTAATGATTAACGCTTTTCCCCACGGTTTGGCGGCAATCAATTTCACCATATCGCCGATGGCACCTGCGCCGTGAAGGCTGATTTTTGGTAAGGCCAACATAAAGCTCATCGTCATGTTCCTTATAGTTCTAAAGCGCTTGCTAACGGGGTGACGCCAAAACGTTTACCAAGAGCGATAAGCTCGTCACGACTGATGGTTTGTTTCATGCCGCCCATGGAAATGACTTTTACCAACACTTCGGCAGACTTCTCGGCTGTGTCGATAAGACCGAATGCCTCATCAAGCGTTGGGCCACTACCGAATACCCCGTGGAACGGCCACAGCACCAGCGAGTGTTTTGCCATTTCACCTGCGGTCGCGTTGCCAATTTCATCGGTACCCGGCACCATCCACGGCAGAATGCCGACGCCGTCCGGGAATACGACTAAGCACTCAGTGCTGCCTTCCCACAGTTTGCGGGTGATGACGTCGGTTCTATTTTCCAGCACGTAGGTCAAGGCAATCAGGTTGGTGGCGTGGCAGTGCATGATCACGCGGTCTTTCCCGCCGGTAGTTTTGATACGCACACTGTGTGACTGGAAATGCGCCGCCAGCTCAGATGTTGGCACAGCTTCGTTTTCCAGGCCCCATAAGATGTGGTAGCCGGTACCCCGGTTGTCGACTTTCACCACGCCGATATTTGCCGCCGGATCAAGTTGCACATTGCGGAAGAATTTTCCTGAACCAGTGACGATAAATGGCGTGTTAGCCAGTTCAGGCATTGGCTGGCTTAATGAGATGTAACGCGGTGCGGCGTGGAAATCAGCCTGGAATGGCGCGATATCGGCTTCATCCAGGCGCATGGTAATGTTGCCGCCATTGCGCTCGTCCCAACCTTTCAGCCAGGCATCGCTGGTTACTTTGATCATGCCTTCTACAAACCAGGCGTTGAGGATGTTCTGCATAGTCTTGTGTTCCTGTTATTCGTCTGGCAGATGGCTCTGCCCTACGTTCGATAATAAGTAGTAGGGTGGATAAGCGAAGTGTCATCCACCGTTAAGTCGTTAAGCGCGTTTGCTCAACACGTCTTTTTCATAGCTGCGTACTGTTTTCAGCCACTGGGCATCAACCGGCGTGTCGTTGCGCTGGCAGTACATTTCCCACACCGCCGCCCACGGCAGGGATTTTTGCTCTTCGAGTAACGCCAGGCGCGCGGTGTAATCACCTTCAAGTTCCAGCTGGCGCAGCGTCTCGGTTGGCTCGAGCAGCGCGCGTAGCATGGCTTTCTTCATGTTGCGCGTACCGATAACCCAGGCGGCGATACGGTTGATTGAGGCATCGAAGAAATCCAGGCCAATATGAACGCGGTCGAACAGGTCATTGCGGATAATCTCGCTGGCAATGGCCTGAGTTTCGTCGTCCAACAGCACGACGTGGTCGCTGTCCCAACGCACCGGACGGCTTACGTGTAGCAGCAGGCGCGGCACATACAACATGGCGCTGGAGATTTTGTCGGAGATGACTTCGGTTGGGTGGAAGTGACCGGCATCCAGACACAGTGCGGTCTGGCGGCTGGTTGCGTAACCAAAATAAAACTCGTTAGAGCCGACGGTGTAGCTTTCCGCTCCAATGCCAAACAGCTTGCTTTCTACCGCGTCGATATGGTGCTCAGGGTTAAGTTTTTCGCTCATCGCTTCATCAAGAGCGGCGACTAAACGCTGGCGCGGGGCCAGGCGGTCGACGGTGATGTCTTTCATGCCGTCCGGGATCCAGATGTTCATCACCGACGGCGTGCCGAGTTGTTCGCCGAAATACGCAGAAATTTTGCGGCTGGCTTTCACGTGGTCAATCCAGAACTGGCGGATTTCATCGTTAGCATGGGACAGCGTAAAACCGTCGGCACTGAGCGGGTGCGAGAAGCAAGACGGGTTAAAATCCAGACCCAGTTTGTTGGCTTTCGCCCATTCCACCCAGTTTTTAAAATGCTCTGGTTTGATTTTGTCGCGGGAAACCGGTTGTTCAGACTCCAGATAAATCGCGTGCAGGTTCAGGCGTTTTGGCCCAGGAATCAGGCTTAATGCACGTTCCAAATCCGAGCGTAATTCGGTGGCACTGCGTGCTTTACCTGGGTAGTTCCCCGTGGCCTGAATCCCACCGCTCAGCGCACCTTCCGGGTTTTCAAATCCGGCAACGTCATCGCCCTGCCAGCAGTGCATAGAAACCGGTAAACGATCGAGCTGTTGCAGTGCGGTTTCAACATCAACACCGACAGCAGCAAAGCGCTGTTTTGCCAGTTCCCAGGCTTGATCAAGAGGTGTGGTCATGCGCAAAACTCCTTACTTGTTTGAATGTTGAGCTGAAACTGCGCGATGTGGCGAGCAATTTCGCTATCTAATTGAGGGGTAAAAGATTTCAGTTCGTAGCTGGCGGCGACAATTTTGCGGAAGTCGTCGACATCAGTAATTTCGTCCAGCGCCATTAACTGGCAGCCAATATTGCCAAGCGTTGAAGCTTCAATCGGTCCGGCGAAAACAGGAATACCGCAGGCATCGGCACAAAGTTGGTTAAGCAAGGCGTTCTGGCTACCGCCGCCAACAATGTGCAGGCAGCTAAACGGGCGGCCACGGACGGCGGCCAGTTCTTGCAGAGTTTTGGCATACAGCAGCGCCAGGCTGTCGAAAATACAGCGCGCCAGTTCGTTGTCGGTGAACGGCACCGGTTGGTTGCTTTCGCGGCACGCAGCCTGAATTTCGCGGCTCATGCTTTCCGGGTTAATAAAACGATCGTCGTTCGGGTTGATCACAAAACGGCAGGCAGCGGTTTTTTGAGTGCGATCGATCAGATCGGGTAGATCGGTGATCCCCAATTCTTTGGTCACGCGCTGCAAAAGCCACAGCCCCATAATATTTTTCAGTACCCGGTAGCGCCCTTCTGCACCGCCTTCATTAGTGATGTTTGCGGCTAACGCAGCACTGTTGGCGTAGGGGGTTTTGCTCTCAAAGCCCATTAACGACCAGGTGCCGGATGAGAGATATGCCGCGTCTTTGTCTTTGAGCGGCGCACCAATGACCGCGCTGGCGGTATCATGCGTGGCAACGGAAACCACCGGGATTTTGTTGCCTTCGCGGCAAACCCATTGGCCGATAACATTGCCAGGATGCGTCGGCTTGCCGAACCATTTATGCGGCACGCCCGCCCAGTTGAGCAGCGTTTCATCCCAATTGTCGCTGTTGATATTCACCAGTTGTGTGGTGGTAGCGTTGGTGTATTCCCAGTTGAGCGCACCGGTCAGCCGGAAGCAGAAATAGTCCGGGATCAGCAGCGCATGTTCGACGTTATCGATAAGTTCTGGCTGCTGCTCCACCAGCGCACGCAATTGATAAAGCGTGTTGAATGGCATGAACTGGATGCCCGTACGACGGTAAATCTCGTCACGGCCAAGTTGATTTAGCGCGGTGTCCATCACCCCATCGGTGCGGCTGTCGCGGTAAGAAACTGGCTGCCCAACGCGATTACCGTCGCAACCAACCAGCACGTAATCCACACCCCAGGTGTCGATGCCGATGCTGTCGATGGCGATGCCTTCGTCGCAGGCTTTTTGCAGGCCGGTACGGATTTCACCTTCAAGCGCATCGACGTCCCAGACGGTTGAACCATCGATCTGTTTTAAGCAGTTGGTAAAACGATGAATTTCACGCAGACAGATGCTGCGGGTTTCACGTTCAAAGCGTGCCAGCATGACACGGCCGCTTGATGCGCCCAGGTCTACCGCAACACTATGGCGTAGAGTCATTTTGGGGGTCCTTGCTAAATGAATTGCCCCCACTCTAAAAAGTTACGCTGTCGTGCACCTTCTCGACACTGACAGCGCCAATCAGCCGTTGGCAAAAAGGCAAAGGTGAACGTGAGTGATGTCACATATTCGTGTTTATCACCCCTAAAACCGCCCTGTGACGCCCTCCGCATTTCCTGATAATTCCCGGCCTTTCTTAAAAAACGAACAGTTTTTAGCTAGTTTTGTGTCGAAACTTTAAGGTGCTGATGAGAAGCGTTATCTACTATCGAGCTACTTTAAATGAGCCTGGGGGTAATGATGACGATATTGCATGGTTTTGATTTTTTCCCATCTGGACATTCATCCGTGGCGATTGAGCCGCGTTTACCCCAGCCCGCATTCCCGGAACACCATCATGATTTTTATGAGATTGTTATCGTAGAACACGGTACTGGAACGCATGTTTTTAATGGTCAACCGTATACGTTGAGCGGGGGCTCCGTCTGTTTTGTGCGTGACCACGACCGCCATTTGTACGAACAGACCGAAAACCTCTGCCTGACCAATATTCTGTATCGTGCACCCGATGCGTTTTGCTTTTTGTCCGGGCTCGATAAGCTGCTGCCACAGGAGCAGGACGGCAATTATCCATCCCACTGGCGCGTGAACCAGCCGGTGTTGCAACAGGTTCGCGGTTTGATTGAAAAGTTTGAACAGATTGGTGAAGCAGCGGATACCCACGCCGTCGCTAACCGTGAAATTCTGTTTATGCAACTGCTGGTGTTGCTACGCAGAGGCAGCATGATGGAAGGTGCTACCAACTCGGAAAGCCGCTTAAACCAACTAATGGCGTGGCTTGAAGACCATTTCGCCGAAGATATATGTTGGGAGCAACTGGCCTCGCAATTCACCCTTTCCCTGCGCACGCTGCATCGCCAGTTAAAACAGCAAACCGGCATGACACCGCAGCGTTATCTCAACCGTTTACGCCTGATGAAAGCCCGTCACCTGCTGCGCCACGGCGAGGAGAGCGTAACGGATATCGCCTTCCAGTGCGGGTTTGGCGACAGTAACCATTTTTCGACGCTTTTTAAGCGCGAGTTTTCCTGGTCCCCGCGTGAGATTCGCCAGGGGCGCGACACACAACTTCAGTAATCGCGAAGGCAATCACCGTTTTTTTAGCCAAAAAAGCCAATACTTTCTGATTGTTCTGGTTTTGAGGTATTGCTGTGGCGGGTCATTTAGTTCTCAAAAAAGCAGATTTTTTCGCCTCCACCGTACAACCCGTAGCGGTGGCCGACCGCTATCCGCAAAACGTCTTTGCCGAACATACCCATGATTTCTGCGAGCTGGTGCTGGTGTGGCGCGGCAACGGCCTGCACGTACTGAACGACCGCCCCTATCGCATCACCTGCGGCGACCTGTTTTATATTCGCGCCGAAGATCGCCACAGCTACGAATCGGTTAACGGCCTGGTGTTGCATAACATTATCTATTGCCCGGAACGGCTGAAGCTCAACGTCGACTGGAGCGAACTGCTGGATAACGCGGCAGCTTCTGGAAAAGACCCGCGCTGGCGTTTGAGCAGCCATGGCATGGCGCAGGCACGCCAGTTAATTGGCCAACTGGAACACGAAAGCGTGAAGCCCGATGCGCTGTCGTTGTGTTTGACGGAAAGCCTGTTTCTGCAGCTGTGTATTCTGCTGCGTCGCCACCGTTACAAATCTCAGGATGCCGCCGGGCCAGACAGCAACGAAACCCTCGATTTATTGATGGCTGCGCTTGGGAAAAGCCTCAACACGCCTTTTGAACTATCGCAATTTTGCCAGCAGCATCAGCTGGCAGAGCGCTATTTGCGACAGTTTTTCCGCCAACAAACCGGCATGTCCATCAGTCAGTATTTACGCCAGCTAAAGATTTGCCAGGCGCAGGATTTATTGCGCCATAGCGAGCTGTTGATTGGGGATATCGCCACACGGTGCGGCTTTGAGGACAGTAACTACTTTTCAGTGGTGTTTACTAAGGAGACGGGGATGACGCCACGGATGTGGCGTCAACGATACACGCTTCAATTGGATACCCTAAATAATTCAAGTTGTAGGTAGGCGGCAAAGGAACTTATCCCCAGGAGCTTACTAAAGTAAGTGACTGGGGTAAGTGAGTGCAGCCAACAACCCTGTGACTTGAAGTATGACGGGTATTACGCAGCCATACCAAGGCCGACGATGTTTGCCGCAATGATAATGACGACACAACCGATGCTCAGTACACCAACAGGCTTTCTACCTGCTGACTTCCACTCTTTCATGATCAAGCCAACCAAACCGCCGCACAGCACGTAGAAACTCATGTGCAACATCCAGCTCATGTAGTCGTATTGCGCAGGAATTTTGGCGTGGCCCCAGGCGTAGAAGAAGAATTGCAGATACCACATCAAACCGGCAAGGGCTGCGAAAAGCACGTTGCTGATGATCAGCGGTTTTGCCAGTGAGAAGTCGGCTTTTATCGACAAGCTCTGCATTTTGGCCAGACGAATGAAGCAGTAGCCAAGGTTAATTACCGCGCCGCCACCCATAATGATGACGTAACTCGGCAGCGCGACATACAGTGGGTCAACGCCCAATGCTGCTGCGGCCTCATGCATCGGTTTTGCGGCGTCCATCGCAAAAGACATACCCGCCGAGAAGATGCCGCACATTACCGCTAGTATCAGCCCTTTTTTCAGGTTGAACTCTTCGGCTTTAATGCCCATTTTGCGTTCTTTAAGTTGCCCTGCGCGGGTGACAATCGCCACGCCCACCAGTGCCACCAAAACGCCCAGCAGTGTCATGCGCCCGCCAGGTGTGCCGATTAAAACATCAAATTTTCCGGCAATAATTGGCGTCATTAACGTACCGACAATCAGCGTGATACCAATTGCGATGCCAATGCCCATCGACATGCCGAGATAGCGCATCGTCAGGCCGTAGTTAATGTTACCAATGCCCCACATCGCACCGAACAGGAAGACTGGCAGCAGGGTTGAAGCGTTAAACGAACCGTAGTAAGCCCAAAAATCAGGAAGCAAAATGTAGCTGACCAGCCATGGCAGGATTATCCACGAGACGAAACCGCCAACGGCCCACATGGTTTCCCATGACCAATGCTGTACTTTCTTAAAAGGGGCGTAAAAGCAGGCGGCGCTTGCAGCACCCACCAGATGCCAGATTATCCCCATTGTTATTGCGTTACTCATTTTCTATCCCTCTGTTTTAGCCAAAAACGCAGGGGTGACAACTGGCAACCCCAATGCCATTGAGTCTAAAGAGTGAACAATGGGCGAACCTTCTACGTGCTGCCGTCGCAGGGATAAAACTGGCAAAATTCAGGGGGTAGGATTGATGGGCATCACAGTTCTTTATATCCCTTCAACCTGTTTTTGTAGGGTGGATAAGCGGTACGCGTCATCCACCATTTCTCGGATTAACAGATTTTCACGCTCTGTACGCCAAGCAGCCAGGCGAGTTTTTCCAGAACCTCACCCTGATGCCCAAGACCAATTGCACAATGATGAGCTGGCCCGCCGAGGCACCATTGGGTGGTGAAATCACGAGCATTTAACGGGAAACGGTAGCGGCTGTTGGTGTTGCCGATATCCAGCACTTCGCCCGGCACGGCTTCACCTTCGGCGTACTGCAAACGCACACCGTTTTGTGCATCCTCAACAATAGAAAGGAAAGTTACCGGGCCGGGTTTCACCGTCATCTGAATCGACACGCCTTTGCCCGGTTTGCCGTGATAAACCGGCAGAGGAACAAGGCACACATCTCCTTCGGCCATTAGCGGATGCGCCGGGCCATCATGTCCCCAGAGCACTACATCATCTTTAAACTCAATGCCATAAGGTTCCGAAAACGAGCCACCCGCCCCCAGAAGTTGCTGGATTTTCATTGCCAGTACGTTTTTGATCTCATACTCCCCGGCGACCGGAACGCCGCGCTGAGTCAGCAGCGTGTTGCCGAGAATAATTGAAGTAATTATGTTCTCGTAAGCGTTGCAGTTGCGTCCTTCGTAGTAATAGGCCAGCGCGCCGAGGCGGTTGTTTTCGATGAGTTTGTCCATTGCACAGGCGGTTTGCACCGCGCGTTCCAGTTCGACCTTTTCACAAGACGGATCGATTTGCAGCGAGGATTCAACTTCCTGCCATTTTTGTGCGCAGGTCTCAGGCGTGACTTGCTCGCGATATTCCGCCAGTTCGCACATTTCAAGCGGTTTGAAACGCACGCCGAGTCTGGCACTCAGATTGGTCATGTTGCTGTAAACATCTACCATGCCATCGTAATAGTGACCCAGAACGCCCACCTGGCAAGCAGACAACCCTTTTTGTACTTCCAGCGCCTGTAGCCATTGCGAGGTTTGCTCCCAGACATAGTCATCACCTTGTAATGCACCAACGATAAGTTGATAACGAATACCTGCGCGATTAAATACGTTCGCCAACTCTGGTGCGCTGCACGCCTGGCAATGAGCAAGCCACTCACCGGTACGTTGACCGCGATCGGTCATGTCACGGATTTTGGCGTAGGGCAAACCTGGCTCCGGTTGCAGCGCCAGGATAATCACCGGCTTATTTATTTTTTGCACCAGCGGCAGCACGGTTGAGCTAAGCGCGTAAGTGCTGATGTAAAGCACAATGGCATCGACCGGCTGGCTTTGGAGTTGCGTAGCAAACGTATCTGCATTGGCGACGCTATCAATCAGCCCACCGTTAATGACCGTGGCGTTAAGCGTTGTGAGGCGTTGGTCAATGTGCTGCAAATAGTCCGTCAGGCGTTGTTCGAGGCCCGAAAACTGTGGCCAGTAAGTATCAAGGCCAATACCGAAAAGGGCGATATTAAGCGACATAAGGATGCTCCTGCGTATGAAGAAACGCTGACTATCACCCTAATTTTTCCGTACTGCCTTTGCCGCAATGCCAGTTTCTGAACAGCGTGGCAAAAAACGATTTATCCACCTGACAACGCTCACATTTTCGCCATCATGCCAAAAAGTTATAACCTTATAAAAACTACGGCATTGATAATCATTTTCAATATCATTTAATTAACTATAATGAACCAACTGATTACGCGGCGTTAACAGCTTGTTCGCCGTTCGATAATATCCCTAAGACCTTCGAGTTACAGGAAGGCGGCAAGTGAATGAGTCCTGATGAGCTTAGTAAACTAAGTGATTCAGGTGAGTGAACGCAGCCAACGCATCTGCAGCTTGAAGGGGGACGGGTATAAATGGAGATGATGAATATGAGTTATACACTGCCATCCCTGCCTTACGCATACGACGCCCTGGAACCACATTTCGACAAACAAACGATGGAAATCCATCACAGCAAACACCACCAGGCGTACGTAAACAACGCGAATGCAGCGCTGGAGTCTCTGCCAGAGTTCGCAAGCCTGCCTGTTGAAGAGCTGATCGCTAAACTGGATCAACTGCCGGCAGACAAAAAAACCGTTCTGCGTAACAACGCAGGCGGCCACGCTAACCACAGCTTCTTCTGGAAAGGCCTGAAAACTGGCACCACTTTGCAAGGTGATCTGAAGGCAGCCATCGAGCGTGATTTCGGTAGCGTTGATAACTTCAAAGCTGAATTTGAGAAAGCAGCAGCAACACGTTTCGGCTCCGGCTGGGCGTGGCTGGTTCTGAAAGGCGACAAACTGGCTGTTGTTTCTACTGCAAACCAGGACAGCCCTCTGATGGGCGAAGCGGTCGCTGGCGTTTCTGGCTTCCCAATCGTGGGTCTGGACGTTTGGGAACACGCTTACTACCTGAAATTCCAAAACCGTCGCCCTGACTACATCAAAGCATTCTGGGATGTGGTGAACTGGGACGAAGCAGCAGCACGTTTTGCCGCTAAAAAATAAGTTGCATTGCAGCTGACGAGAGGCGAGCCTGATGGCTCGCTTTTTTTATGTCTGTTGCAGGGAGGTTCAGATGCACTATTCGCTAAACGTTTATATCGGCAAAATTCGTGAATATCAGGGCAGTAGGCCGAGTGCTATCGCCAAATATCAGGTCGATGGTGAACTTAAACTCACCGAACTGGGCCTTGAAGGCGATCAGCAGGCTGAAAAAGTTATTCATGGCGGGCCGGATCGCGCGTTATGCCACTACCCACGTGAACATTATCTTCACTGGGCGCGTGAATTCCCCGAACAAGCTGAGCTTTTCACCGCTCCTGCCTTCGGTGAAAACTTATCGACCGAAGGCCTGACAGAAAAAGATGTCTATATCGGCGATATTTTCCGTTGGGGAGAAGCGTTGATTCAGGTCACGCAACCGCGCTCACCCTGCTTCAAGCTGAATTACCATTTTGGCATTAACGATATGTCTTCTTTGATGCAGGAAACAGGTTATTGCGGCTGGCTTTATCGAGTCGTAATGGCAGGAAATGTATCGACGGAATCACCGCTTGAGCTGGTTTCTCGCGTTAGTGATGTGACGGTCGCAGAAGCGATTGCGACAGCATGGCATATGCCATTTGATGATGAGCAGTATCACCGGTTACTTTCGGCTGCGGGGCTATCCGTGAGCTGGACACGGACCATGCAGAAACGGCGACTGCTGGGGAAGATCGAAGATAATTCCCGAAGACTTTTTGGGAAATAAACCCCAGATACGAAAAAACCCGCCGAGGCGGGTTTTTAAATTCTTAGCTTTGCTAACGTTAACCTTACAGGTTAGTTACGTTACCAGCAGCTGGGCCTTTAGCACCACTTTCGATGGTGAAAGACACTTTCTGGCCTTCGTCCAGAGACTTGTAGCCATCAATCTGGATAGCAGAGAAGTGTACGAACACGTCTTTTGAGCCATCGTCAGGAGTGATGAAGCCGAAGCCTTTGTCAGAGTTGAACCATTTTACGAGACCAGTCATTTTGCTAGACATAGATATTACCTTTTAAATTAAATTTGCCTTCCGGCGCAATTGGAATGTTTTACAGATTTTTTAAAGCGATAAAGGAAGGTAGATCACGTCGAAGGGTATCTATGATAACTCTTTGAGGACTGCGCTACTAAACTGCTTAAGGGTCTGTGCTTCAAACCGATGAATGCATTAACTCATATAACAGCAGTGAATAACAAGGTTTATTTTAGCCGTCCGAAGGGCTGGAGCTCAGGCCATCTGCGGTCTGGACGCTCAGAGTAGGGGTAACTCAGTAAATAACATTGTGGCGATAGAGCGCCGATTCGAAATCTTCCTTCATGCTTGCATAGAGTAAAATGCCGATTTCAGAATGGTTGCTGTCATCATAAAAACAACGATACTCATTTTCCACATCCAGCCACTCACGAATCCTGACACCTTTGTCCGCGAGAGTACCGTTTATACGATATCGGCTTGGGTCCTCTAAAATAGCCGCAACCGAACGTAACAACAGCGATTCAATGAACGTTCCCGCAGCTTCCACACCGATAAATTGTGACTTAAAGAATTCAATATCCTGGAGGCTTTTCACCGCAGTTTCGGTAAGTACAATGCTGTGTTCCTTCACTTTATACTCCCTGTTTATTTCCTTGCGGAACGGAGTCGTTGGAGGGCCGCTTCAGGCAAAACCGTTTTCCCTTCTGTCACCTCGAGCTTAGCCTTCATCACCAGTTTTAATAGCGCGTTGCTCTGGCGCTCACGTAGGCGTTCAGCCTCTTCCAACTGGCGCTCTGCCGCTGTCTGAACAAAGAGTTCCGCGACACCGTTTTTCGTGACGTAAACGCCGCCTTCAAAAAGCTCAGGGTTGCTTAACCCTTCTCGGGCAGTCTTTTGGGACATTGTATTTGGCATGAGAACTCCTCATAACGGACAGTTAATGACGAGTTTATGAACAGCATCAGGTGGTGTCAAATTTATGACAAATTTGTACCCTGGGTAGGAATTAAGCGCGGATGTGGAATGCTAAAGCGGGAGAATATTCCCCGTCTTTCGACGGGGAAAACTGCAATTACTGCATTGAAGTTTGAGCGGCTGAATAAGCCTGCATAAACGCCTGATGCTGTGAAGTCAGCGGAGCAATCAGCGAGTTGTACTGGCTTGCCTGCTGTGAGGTTGGGAACTGAATGCCACCTGCAGTAAAGCCAACTTGAGTGCCCTGCTGCTGGATGAAGTTACCCACTTGCACCAGTTGTGCTGTGAAAGTTTGTGCCGCAGGGATCAGTGGAGCCATAGCGTCTGCCGGAGCAGTAACCACTTTCTGATAAACCTTGTCGTAAACAACTTTCAAATCGTCAGGCTGCTTTAAGGTGGAACGAGCGCTGTCTGCCTGCATTTTGGCATTCTGCACTTGTTGGCCTAACACGTTCAGTGAACCGTTAGCCTGGCTCAGAGGTTCGCGCTGAGTCATATAATCTTGTGGTACACGAATGCTGTTTACGCTGTCAGCGACTGGCTTCATGCCGTCATCCATTGCCTGGTTTACCTGTTGGGCAAAGCCATACAAAATCGCGTAATCAGAAACCAGTGGACCAAATTGCTTTTTCTGATCGGTTGTCAGCGTTGGCAGGCGTTCACCGCTGCGCATCGCTGTGTTTTGTAAGAAATCGATAAACGCTTTACGTTGATCGCCTTCTTTATCAAAACAGCCACTCAGACTCACCACCATTAAAATTGCCGCAAGCGGCGCAAACCAGCGTGACCAGGACTTACCTGTCGCCATCTTTTCTACTCCTTCACCATTCAATGCAAATACGCAAATGCGCACCCAATAATGCTGCTAAGGATAGTCCAACCTGACTTTGCAAGATACCCTTTCACAACAATCTCTTTCAGGCAGATTTGCGCTGAAATGGTGCATTTTCATACGCTACTCTGCACCTTATTGGCACATTTCCCTTCAATTGTGCACACCCCTAAATGTAGGTTAATCCTCTGTAATAAATAGATAAATTATCTATTTTTCACACCTGGCATTCATCTTGCTGATATCTGGATGCAGGGGTGATACGGGCAACCGATGTCGCCATACAATTTGGTAATGGATCACTAGGGTTCCGGTCGAAAGATGCTGGTCCGAGAGTGATCGACCGCCCTCTGGCGGTTACACGGCGGGACAAAAGCCCGGGAGGATAAGCGACCATTGAGCGCCGCCCTCCTGCACCTTTTTCCGCAACCGTCAGAGGAACCACCATGCTTAAAGCTTGCCACCGTGGAATCTTGTTTGCCGCAATCGCGCTGTTTAGTGTCAGCAGCTTTGCCGCAAAACCCTCGTTTAAACTCTGCTGGTCTATCTACGCAGGCTGGATGCCGTGGGATTACGCCCAACAAAGCGGCATCGTCAAAAAATGGGCCGACAAATACGGCATCGATATTAAATTTGTGCAGGTTAACGACTATATCGAATCGGTGAACCAATACACCGCCGGAGGGTTTGACGGCTGCACCATGACCAACATGGACGCGCTGACCATTCCGGCCGCTGGCGGCGTCGACAGCACCGCACTGATTATTGGCGACTACTCCAACGGTAATGACGGCATCCTCTCTAAATCCGCAAAATCTATTGCCGAATTAAAAGGCCAGCCCGTTAACCTGGTCGAGCTTTCTGTTTCACACTATTTACTGGCTCGCGCGCTGGAAAAATCAGGCCTGAGCGAGCGTGATGTGAAGGTGGTGAACACCGCCGATGCGGATCTGGTCGCGGCATTTACCACGCCGGACGTGAAATCTATCGTCACCTGGAACCCGCTGTTAGCCGAAGCGCAAAAACAGCCCAACGCCAAACTCCTGTTCTCCTCCGCCCAAATCCCCGGCGAAATTCTCGACCTGTTGGTGGTGAACACCGAAACCCTGAGAGCCCACCCGGAACTCGGCAAAGCGCTGACCGGAGCCTGGTTTGAAACGCTGAAAGTCATGCAGGGAGAATCGGAAACTGCCAAAACCGCTCGCACGCAAATGGGCCAGGCCGCAGGCACCGATTTAGCCGGGTTCGACGCCCAGCTCGCCGCCACGCATTTATTCAGCGACCCGAAACTGGCGCTCGATTTCACCGACAGCCCACAACTGAAAACCACCATGCAGATGGTTGCCGAGTTCTCCTTTAAACACGGCTTATTGGGCGATGCCGCGCCGTCTGCCGACGTCGTCGGTGTGGCGACACCGGCCGGAAACTGGGGCGATACCAACAACACCAAACTGCGTTTCACCGATGAGTTTCTTCACCTCGTCGTGAGCAACGCGCTGTAAACCGGAGGTGCCCGATGCGCAAAATCATTAACTATCACCCTCAGCCAATGACCCGAGTGCTGATGGGCGCCTTGCCATTAGTCGCGCTGATTTTCTTCTATCTGGTGTCGTCTGATGCCCGCCTCGCCGCCAACAGTTACGACAAACTGCTGCCGGGGTTTGATGCAATGTGGGCGGCTATCGACCGCATGGCGTTCACGCCAAGCCCGCGTACCGGGGAATATCTGTTCTGGACGGACAGTGCGGCAAGCCTGCTTCGCCTTCTGGTCGGCGTGGGGCTAAGCGCATTTCTGGCGCTGATTTTTGGCCTGTTTTGCGGGGCGCTGCCAGTTGTGCGTTCGGTGCTTTCACCGCTGATTACCCTGATAGCGCTGGTCCCACCGCTGGCGATTTTACCGATTCTTTTCATCACCTTTGGTTTGGGAGAAGTGTCAAAAGTGGTGCTGATTGTCATCGGCATTACGCCGTTTATCGTGCGCGATTTACAGCTCCAGGTGCAGGCGATTCCCCACGAACAAATGGTAAAAGCCCAGACGCTGGGCGGCCACAGTGCACAAATTCTCTGGCGCGTCGTTCTGCCACAACTGTTGCCACGCCTGATTGATGCGGTGCGTTTGTCGCTGTGTTCCGCCTGGCTGTTCCTGATTGCCGCCGAAGCGATTGCCGCCACCGAAGGGCTGGGTTACCGCATCTTCCTGATGCGCCGTTATATGGCGATGGACGTAATTTTGCCGTACGTGGCGTGGATTACGCTGCTGGCTTTCACCCTCGACCTGCTGCTGCGCGTGGTTAACCGCCGCTGCTTCCCGTGGTACTACGCAAAATAAGGAGGCGCTATGGCGTTGCTCGAACTGAAAAATATCGAAAAGCACTACGGCGACCAGGTGGTGCTGGAACGGCTGAATGTCAGGGTGGAAGAAGGCGAGTTTGTCTCGATTGTCGGCGCTTCAGGCTGCGGGAAAACCACCTTTCTGAAGATGCTTCTCGGCACGGAATCAGCCACCAAAGGCGAATTTTTGCTGGATGGAAAACCTATCTCACAAGAACCGGATGCTCAGCGTGGCGTGGTTTTCCAGCGCTACTCGGTGTTTCCGCACCTCACCGTAATTGGCAATGTGATGCTGGCGGAGGAGTTCAGCACCGCTCGCTGGTTGGGCCGTGTATGGGGCAAGAAACGCCGGGAAATTCGTGAACGCGCCCGCGCCATGCTCGATCAAGTCGGCTTACTACCCGCACAAAACAAATACCCGCACCAACTTTCTGGCGGTATGCAGCAGCGCCTGGCGCTGGCTCAGGCATTGATGAAACAGCCACGCATTCTGCTGCTTGATGAGCCTTTTGGCGCACTCGACCCCGGCATTCGCAACGAAATGCACTTGCTGATAAGCGATTTGTGGGAGCGCCACCGCCTGACCATTTTCATGATTACGCATGACCTGAAAGAGGGATTTTCGCTCGGTTCACGTCTGTGGGTGTTCGACAAAGTGCGTCACGACCCGCAAGCACCGGACCGCTGGGGTGCGAGCATTACCTACGATATCCCACTTGATAAGAAACCCGCCAGCGCGGTGGATGCCGAACCCGAACGTAAAGTCGCCTGAACTAAGGAGCCAAACATGACCTACCAAACCGAACTCCCCGCGGGCAGCCACTGGTCGCTGATCATGCGCCGTGGCACCGCGTTGACGCTTACCGACATTGACGGAGGAGTGAACGCCGCCGCACTGTTTTACAACCCGGAAAACCTGCTGGAGCGCTATAACGCGCCGGACACCCTGAAATGCCAGCACACTTTCCGCTTAACCGCCGGGCATTGCCTGTATTCCGATATGGGCCGCATTTTCTGCGGAATCGAACAAGACATTTTCGGCTGGCATGAAACCGTCTGCGGCAGCAGTAACGCCGCACAAATCGCGCAGCAATTTGGTGCGCTGGATTACCAGCAAGCCCGCAACGAACGCCACCAAAACGGCTACGACAGCTTCCTGATTGAACTGGCGAAATACGGCCTTGGCAAACGCGACATGGCGGCAAATATCAACTTTTTTGCCAAAGTCACCGCAAGCGATGAAGGCGATTTAAAACTGGAACAACAGGGGCTTGCGGGCGCGTCCGTCACGCTGCGTTTTGCGATGGACACCTTAGTGATTCTGCATACCTGCCCGCATCCGCTGAATGAGGCAATGACTTACCCGCGCCAGGCGCTCGGCATTCAACTGGACGCCACCCGCCAGCCACTGCCAGAAATCTGCCTGCAACGTGAAGAAAACTGCCGTGGCCTGCATAACAACGAACTTTATATCCTGACTGAAGGAGCCTGCGGATGCTGACTGAAAGCCCACGCCATACAGAAACCGCCCAGCTCAAAGCCACGGTAAACGCCGGAGATTACTGGGTTTATCGCCTGCAAGAAGGCCAGACGCTGCGCATTACCGATCTGGAAGGCAACCAGGCGGCGGATACGCTGTTTTATAACGCCGACGACACCGCCGAACGCTATAGCGTAACCGATACACTGCGCGGCCAGCGCAACGTTTTCCTCACCAGTGGCAGCGTTTTGCGCTCGAACGAAGACCGCCCGATGCTGGAAATTGTGGCCGATACCTGTGGCCGCCACGACACTCTCGGCGGTGCCTGCGCCACCGAAAGCAACACCGTGCGTTACTCATTAGAAAAACGCCATATGCACGCCTGCCGCGACAGCTGGCTGCTCGCCGTGGCGCAGCACCCGGAATATGGCCTGACGCGCCGCGACATCACCCACAACATCAATTTCTTTATGAACGTGCCGGTCACTCAAGAAGGCGGATTGCAGTTTGCCGATGGCATTTCAGCACCGGGGAAATACGTCGAACTGGTGGCGAAAATGAATGTTCTGGTGCTGATCTCCAACTGCCCGCAGCTCAACAACCCTTGCAACGGTTACAACCCAACGCCGATTGAAGTCGCCGTCTGGTAATCATTTAGCGCTGCGGGACGGCCCGCACTCCAGCGCCCGAATTGACAGCAGGACGACCTGCGAGCCTGAGAAACCGCTATGTTTAAACGAGTCTTGATTGCCAACCGTGGCGCGATTGCGGTGCGTATCATCCGCACCCTCAAGCAAATGGGCATCACCGCGATTGCGGTTTATGCCGAAGCCGACAAACACTCCCAACACGTGCGCCAGGCCGATCTCGCCTTCTCTTTAGGCGACGGCAACGTGCGCGAAACGTACCTCAACCAGGACAAACTGTTTGCGATCCTCAAAGAATGTGGCGCAGAAGCAGTGCATCCGGGTTACGGTTTTTTGAGTGAAAACGCCAGTTTTGTCGAGCGCTGCGACAGTGAAAATATCGTGTTCCTTGGCCCCACCGTTGAACAAATGGCGGCTTTCGGCCTTAAACATCGCGCCCGTGAACTGGCAGAGTTGAACCATGTTCCGCTGCTTTCCGGTAGCGGCCTGTTGACTTCGCTGGATGTCGCACTGGAAGAAGCAAACCGCATCGGCTATCCGGTGATGCTGAAAAGCACGGCGGGCGGCGGCGGAATTGGTATGCAGTGTTGCGACAACGCATCCGCATTGAAAGAAGCATTTACTCGCGTAAAACGCCTCGCAGGCAACAACTTCTCCGACGATGGCGTCTTTTTAGAGAAATTTATCGCCCACGCTCGCCATATCGAAGTGCAGGTCTTTGGTGACGGAGCGGGCAACGTTATCGCACTGGGCGAACGCGATTGTTCAGCACAGCGCCGCAACCAAAAAGTCATTGAAGAAACTCCCGCACCACGCTTGTCTGACGCGACCCGCAGTGCCCTGCACCGCACGGCGGTCGAGCTTTGCAGCGCGGTGAATTATCGCAGTGCCGGAACGGTGGAATACGTTTACGACGACATCAGCGAGCAGTTCTGGTTCCTCGAAGTCAACACGCGTTTGCAGGTGGAACATGGCGTGACCGAGATGGTTTATGGCGTGGATATTGTGAGCTGGATGGTGGCGTTGGGTGCAAATGAGCTGCCCGCACTCGAAACTTTGCGCACTTCGCCGCAGGGCCATGCGATTCAGGTGCGCGTGTATGCCGAAGATCCAGCGAAGAACTTCCAGCCGGTGGCCGGGCTGTTAAGCGAGGTGATATTCCCGCCAGAGGTTGACGGCGCAACGCTTCGCGTCGATCACTGGCTGGCGACGGGCTGTGAAGTGTCACCATTTTATGACCCGATGCTGGCAAAAGTCATTGTTCATGCGGATTCTCGCGAGCAGGCGCTTTCTTCGCTTGCAAACGCTTTGCAGCAAACGTCGCTGTATGGCATCGAAACCAACCTAAACTGGCTGCGATATTTGCTGACTTTGCCAGAAGTGCAGCAAGGGCGAGTGATTACCGCCACGCTCGGCAAGGTGAACTGGCAACCTGCGACGCTGGATGTGTTGACCGGCGGTACCATGACCACCATTCAGGATGCACCGGGGCGCAGCGGTTACTGGCATGTCGGCGTGCCGCCTTCCGGGCCGTTCGACAACCGCGCCTTTACCGTCGGCAATAAATTGTTGGGGAACAACGCGCAAGCCGCTGGACTGGAAATCACCTTACGCGGCCCGACGCTGCGCTTTAATCAACCGTGTGCATTCGTGCTAACCGGGGCTGAAATTGCCGCAAAACTGGATGATAAAACGGTTTCAACGGGTGTGGTCGTCAATGCCAACGCGGGGCAAGTTTTAACGCTCGGCGATATTATCGGCGCGGGTTGCCGCAGCTATTTGCTACTGGCGGGTGGGCTGAATTGCCCGCAATATCTCGGCAGCCGCAGCACCTTTACGCTGGGTAAATTTGGCGGACACGCCGGGCGCGCTTTACGTGCCGGAGATGTGCTGCATCTTGCCGCCGCCGAGCACCGCACCGCCGCGTCGTTAGCCGCAGAAGATTATCCGCAGCTCAGCAATAACTGGCAGTTGCGCGTGGTTTACGGCCCGCACGGCGCGCCTGAGTTTTTCACAGAACAAGATATTGAGGAATTTTTTGCCGCCCGCTGGCAGGTGCATTACAACTCGAGCCGTACCGGTATTCGCCTGATTGGCCCGAAACCAGCGTGGGCGCGCAGCGATGGCGGTGAGGCGGGAATGCACCCGTCAAATATTCACGACAACGCCTACGCTTTCGGCACCGTGGATTTTACCGGCGACATGCCGGTGATCCTCGGCCCGGACGGCCCGTCGCTCGGCGGATTTGTCTGCCCGGCGACGGTGATTAGTGACGATTTGTGGAAGCTCGGGCAGCTTAAAGCCGGGGACACAATTGAGTTTGTCGCGGTAAGTCTGGATGACCGCCCAGCTCAATCGCCAATCCTCTACCACGATCCCGCCAACAACGGCATGCCATCCCTCACCATCCGCGCGGCGGGTGACCGCTTTTTACTGGTGGAATACGGCGAGCAAGTGCTGGATATCGCGCTGCGTTTTCGCGTTCACGCACTGATGCATTGGCTGGAAGCGCTTCCGCAGGAAGGCCGTCTGGAACTGACGCCAGGCATTCGTTCGCTACAAATTCATTTCGACAATCACCTTTGCCCGCGCCAGCAATTACTGGAAACGATTATCACCGCCGATCACGCGCTGGCCGATTTGCAGAACGCCAAAGTGCCATCGCGTACCGTCTGGCTGCCGCTAAGCTGGGACGATGCCGCCTGCCGCGAAGCGATAACTCGCTACACCCAGTCGGTTCGCCCCGGAGCGCCGTGGTGCCCGAGCAATATCGAATTTATTCGCCGTATTAATGGGCTGGACTCCATTGAAGAGGTGAAAAAAATCGTCTTTGACGCCAGCTATTTAGTGATGGGTTTGGGGGATGTTTACCTGGGCGCACCCGTCGCCACGCCGCTTGACCCGCGTCACCGCCTGGTCACCACCAAATACAACCCGGCGCGCACCTGGACTGCGGAAAACTCCGTGGGAATCGGTGGCGCTTATATGTGCGTTTACGGTATGGAAGGTCCTGGCGGCTATCAGTTTATCGGGCGAACCCTGCAAATGTGGAACCGCGACCGCCAGACTGAAGTTTTCACCAAACCGTGGCTGCTGCGCTTTTTCGACCAGATTCGCTTTTACGAAGTCAGTGCCGAAGAGCTGCTGGAAATCCGCGAGCGTTTCCCGTGGGGCGACTATCCGCTGCGCATTGAGGACGGGGAATTTAGCCTCGATGCGTATCAGCAAATGCTTGAGCAAGAAGCCGAAACTATCGACACCTTCCAGCAGCAACGCCAACACGCGTTTGATGAAGAACTGGCGCGCTGGCGGGCGGAGGGGCAATTCACATTTGACAGCGCGCTTGATGAAACGCCGACCAACGACGAGTTCATTCCCGACTCCTGTTGCGGAGTGGAAAGCCAGGTCGCCGGAAGCGTGTGGCAATGGCTGGTTGAGCCAGGCGAGCAGGTGAAAGCAGGGCAAACCATTGGCATTCTGGAGTCGATGAAAATGGAAATCCCTATTACCTCGCCGGTTGATGGCGTTATTCGCACCTTCCAGCGCCAGCAGGGCCACCAGGTTCATGCCGGGCAATTATTGATGGTGATTGAAACCGCAGCATAAACGTAAATGTTGCTTGATTGTTAAGCCCCTCACAAATCCGGTGACATCCTGTCGCCGGAAATCTCATTTCAACCTATTAATATTTAACGCTTAATTTGACTCGCTCTGCTGACACCTACGTAATCAGTACGATAATCGCACACAAACACCTGCCGGATGATTGCCCAATAGCCTGCTGAGTGGTTTGATTTAACGAACGATTAACGAATTATTGTTCGATAATCGAACACCTCAGCATCCTTCAGGACGTGCCTTATGACAAAGACAACAACGACAGATATTCAGGCATTTATTAACAATAATAAGTTTTCCAGATATCAGTGGATGATCCTTATCCTCTGTTTCATTACGGTGGCGTTGGACGGCTTCGATACCGCGATTATTGGTTTTATCGCCTCTGATCTGGTGCAGGAATGGGGCGTGCAGAAATCTGACCTTGGCCCGGTGATGAGTGCGGCATTGGTCGGATTGGCGGTGGGTGCGTTAACCGCCGGGCCAATGGCTGACCGCATCGGGCGCAAAAAAGTGTTGGTGTTGTCGATTCTGGTATTCGGTGGTTTTAGCCTGCTGACAGCATTTGCTACCAGTCTGACATCACTCGCTCTCCTGCGTTTCCTTACCGGGCTTGGTCTGGGTGCGGCAATGCCAAACGCAGCAACGCTGATGTCAGAATACGCACCGGAACGTAAACGCGCACTGCTGGTGAACCTGATGTTTGTCGGCTTCCCGATTGGTTCTTCAATGGGTGGCTTTGTCTCCGCATGGATGATCCCGCATTACGGCTGGCAGAGCGTACTGGTGCTGGGCGGCGTGATGCCACTCATTCTTTCTGTGGTGCTGATGATTTGGCTGCCGGAATCCGCACGTTATCTGGTGGTAAAAAACAAACCGCAGAAAGATATCGCCACGATTTTAAAACGCATTGCCCCGCTGCCATCAGGCGAAAACCTGCGCTTCGTGCTTAACGAAGTCGGCGGTCATATCAAAGATAAAACCGCGCTGGGCGTGATTTTCTCGCCACGATATCTGGTGGGAACCTTAATGCTGTGCCTGACCTATTTTATGGGCCTGCTGATTTTCTATCTCCTGACCAGCTGGCTGCCGCTGCTGATTCGTGAAACCGGCGCGACACTCAGTCAGGCGTCGATTATCACTGCGCTGTTCCCGCTCGGCGGCGGCATTGGCGTGCTGATTATTGGTGCTCTGATGGACAAGCTGAACCCGAATAAAGTCGTCGCGGTGGGTTATTTACTGACGGGCCTGTTCGTCTGCCTGGTCGGTTTCTCCACCTCAAGCCTGGTATTAATGGGCGTGATGGTGTTTATCGCGGGCACCATTATGAACGGCGCACAATCGTCGATGCCTGCGCTGGCGGCAGGTTTTTACCCCACGCAAGGGCGTGCAACTGGTGTGGCGTGGATGTTAGGGCTGGGGCGTTTCGGCGGGATTCTTGGGGCGTTTAGTGGCGCATTCCTGATGCAAGCTGAACTGTCGTTCAAAACTATTTTCATGCTACTGGCAATTCCGGCACTACTTTCCGCCACCGCGTTGATGGTGAAATCCTGGGCGGGCCAGCGCACATTGGCAGAGAACCGCGCCAATAACCACGAGCTGGATAAAGTTACGCAAAAAGCATGATGGAAAAATCTATAAGCACGGCGGGCCAGTCCCGCCGTTTTGCGTAAAATGCATAACCATTTACAAATTTATACTCAAGCCCGCTCATCACAGGCTTTTCAATTCGTTATACCGCTTAGTTTTTTTGCTGAAACGCATAAGCCTGACGCTGCAAGAAAATAGTTAGCCTGAAAACCATCGGCACGCTTTTTTTCCAACTACTCTTAATAGGCTTCTTACCGTTCACGAGGTCGATGTGTGATTTATGAGGAGTTCTCGATGGAATACAAAGATCCAATGTTTGAGCTGCTAAGTAACCTTGAGCAGATTGTTTTTAAAGATAAGCATCAAACGATGGCACTTAATGATAAGCCCAATGCATTTTCTGAATTTGAACAACTTAGAAAAAGTACCGGGCTTAAGATTGATGATTTCGCCCGCGCAATGGGTGTGAGTGTTTCAATGGTACAGGAGTGGGAATCAAAACGACTCAGACCCTCCAATACCGAGCTGAAGTTGATGCGCTTAATGCAAGCGAATCCAACGATCAGTAAGCAGTTGATGGAATGATTTTGTACTTTGTACCCTGATTGCCTTGTCCCAAAATTGTTAACCAAAACCCCGCCTGAGCGGGGTTTGTCGTTTTGAAAGCTACGTAAATAGTATGAAACGAAACGGCAATGCTCGAAAATCTGACCTGTGTCACTCCCGTAATCACAAATCTAATCCATAACTTAATGAGGGTTATTAACACGTAAAGCAAAAGGAGGTTGTATGTCTAAGAAAATCCTGGTTCCTATCGATATTTCCGAAACTGAGCTGACACAGCAGGTTATCCCTCATGTAGAAGGGTATGCAAAGCAGGACGATGCCACGATCCACTTCCTGGCCGTCATCCCTGACTATACCTATTTTGCCGCTTACGGCCTGGGCTATACCTCGATTGCACCAGATGCCAGGGAAAGGGAAGCTGCCGCCATGGAATCGCTGAGCGAAATAGTGGCTAAATTTAACCTGCCTGAAGATCGGATTGAAAAGCATGTTCTGAGCGGTTCGCCGAAAGATCATATTCTCCAACTGGCCGATGACATTGACGCCGATGTGATTATTCTGGCCTCCCACCGCCCAAGCATGTCTACCTATCTTCTTGGCTCAAACGCCGCCGCCGTAGTTCGCCATGCAAAATGCTCAGTACTCGTGGTTCGCTGAATCATTAAAAAACCCCGTATAGGGCTAACGCCATTAGTTTAAGAGCAAGGTATTTGGGGCGACCACCGGGTTTGGCATCCCTTCGGGAACCAAGTCCCGGTGTTTGTCGTTTATGGCGCGGCTCAGAACGTTTCCCAATTTGCATCAGAGCTTGCAGGTTGCGGCTTCAACGATGTTGGTTTTATACGTGGTGCTCGGGCTGGAGGTATAATTTCTTGCCTGGAATTTTGCTCTATTCGGAACACGGCTACAGCCTGGCGCAACTGGCGGGCCTGGTCTTCCAGTGCAGACGCGGCGGCAGCCGATTCTTCCACCAGCGAGGCGTTTTGCTGAGTCACACTGTCCATTTCTGAAACCGCCTGCGCCACCTGTTCGATACCCTTGCTCTGCTCATCAGATGCCGATGAAATCTCGCTCATAATGTCAGTAACACGGGTCACAGCCGAGACAATTTCCTTCATCGTATCGCCAGCCTCACGAACCTGATTTGAACCGGTATCAATTCGGGAAACCGAGTTCTCAATCAGCACCTTAATCTCTTTTGCGGCCTGGGCACTACGGCTAGCAAGCGTTCGGACTTCCCCTGCCACCACGGCAAAACCACGTCCCTGCTCACCCGCACGAGCCGCTTCTACTGCCGCATTTAGCGCCAGAATATTGGTCTGGAACGCAATACCATCGATAACGCTGGTGATATCAACAATTTTCTCAGAGCTTTCAGCAATTTCGTTCATGGTGTTAACCACGCTGTCCACCACTCGACCACCTTTTAACGCAGTATCCGAGGCGTTCTTCGCAAGATGTGTCGCCTGGCGTGCGTTGTCGGTGTTCTGTTTCACCGTAGCGGTAAGCTGTTCCATACTGGCGGCAGTCTCTTCCAAAGAGGCCGCTTGCTGTTCAGTTCGGGATGACAGATCGCTGCTGCCAGCCGAGATTTCACTCGCCCCAGTGTAGATAGAATCAGCGTTGTCACGCACTGTGCTTACGGTACGAACCAGAGATTGCTGCATAGCATTCAGACCAGCCGCAAGTTTGCTCATCTCACTACGCCCTTCGGCATCAATGCGACGAGTCAGATCGCCTTCCGAAATGGCGCTAATATGCTCCATCACGCCTTGTAATGGGCGCAGCAGTACACGTTGTAAACCCAACCAAATCAATACGATTACCGCAATCACAATCAGCAGAATCGTCCCAAGCGTCCACTGCATATTGGTGAAGCTGCGCTGGTTTTCTTCACTCGCCGCCTGTAGCAGCGCAGTGTTCTGTGTCAGCCATTGGTCATAAACCGCTTTCATGTCGTCCTGCGCCTGCTGTGCTTCGAGGTTTCCGTAGGCTTCGTAGTTATCCGCACGCAAGAACTCGATAGATTGTTTCAGCACCTCGTACATTTTCTGGTAACGCACCTCGGCCTGGTTGTCGATGGACTCATCCTGGCCTTCAACATGCGGTGATTCTTTATAATTTCTAAAGTATTTCTCTGCGTCACTAAGTGAGAGCGTCGCACCCGCCAGTAGCTTATTCATGGCTTCCAGTGCCGCAGGATCTCGCTGATTTTTCAGCATCCGAATGGCGACCCGGTTGATGGTGACACGTGTTTGCACCAGCGTCTGGAAACTGCCGCCTAATTGCTGTTGTTGATAGTTTAGAAGCCCGGTGTTCTGGAAGTTCTGCCGGTCGTTACTAACAGAGGAGTAATACAGCGAGCCGGTGACCAGCAATAACACGCTGAAAATGCTCAGCGTGATGATGATCCCCGTTATAACTTTGATATTTTTCATTATGTGTAGCGCGCCTGTAGGAATGAATGTTCTTTTATTCATTATCGGTTTTGCTAATTTTTACTTTAGACACCCAGACGTGGGTCGGCTGCTAGTACATTGATAAGAAAGAGTAAATAGTTGGCGAAAAAAAACCCGCCGGAGCGGGTTCGTTAAAACAGCAGAGAACTTATTGCAGCAGAGAAATATCCGCAACCTGCAAGAACAGCTCACGCAGTTTGGAAAGCAGCGTCAGGCGGTTAATACGCAGCTCTTTGTCTTCTGCGTTAACCATCACTTTGTCGAAGAATTTATCGACCGGTTCACGCAGCGCAGCCAGTTCTACTAACGCTTCCTGGTAGCGGCCTTCAGCGAAGAATGGCTCCAGTTTATCGCGCAGGATAACCAACTGACGGGCGAGATCCATTTCTTCCGCTTCTTTCAGGACCGAAGCACGCACGTGGTCTTGCAGCGTTTCGTCTGACTTCGCCAGAATGTTGGAAACACGCTTGTTCGCAGCGGCCAAAGCTGACGCCGCTTCCAGGGTACGGAAGTGCGAAACCGCTTTCATGCGCGCATCGAAATCAGCAGGTTTAGTTGGACGACGCGCCAGCACGGCCTGGATGGTATCCACGCTGTGGCCTTCTTCCTGATACCAGGCGCGGAAACGGCCCAGCATAAAGTCGATGACTTCGTCGGTAACCTTCTGGTTGGTCAGCTTATCACCGTAAAGACGCACGGCCTCTTCGGTCAGAGTTTGCAGATCAAGCGGCAGGTTTTTCTCAACGATGATACGCAGAACACCAAGGGCTGCACGACGCAGAGCAAACGGGTCTTTGTCGCCTTTCGGATGCTGGCCAATGCCGAAGATGCCCGCGAGGGTATCCATTTTATCGGCGATTGCCACAGCACAGGCCACCAGGTTAGACGGCAGTGCATCACCCGCAAAGCGCGGCTGATACTGCTCGTTGAGCGCAACAGCAACGTCTTCGGCTTCGCCGTCGTGAAGCGCATAGTGCATGCCCATCACGCCCTGGGTGTCGGTAAACTCGAACACCATGTTGGTCATCAGGTCGCATTTAGACAGTAAACCGGCGCGCGTTGCGTGGTTTACGTCTGCGCCAATCTGGCCAGCAATCCAGCCTGAAAGGGCTTCGATGCGGTTAGTTTTGTCGCGCAGCGTACCGAGCTGTTGCTGGAACAGAACGGTTTCCAGACGCGGCAAGTTATCTTCGAGACGCTTTTTACGGTCGCTGTTGAAGAAGAACTCGGCATCTGCCAGGCGCGGACGTACAACTTTCTCGTTACCAGAGATAATCTGAATCGGGTCTTTCGACTCGATGTTGGCAACAAAGATAAAGTTCGGCAGCAATTTGCCGTCGTTGGCGTAAACCGGGAAGTACTTCTGGTCACCTTTCATGGTGTGAACCAGCGCTTCCGCAGGAACGGCGAGGAATTTCTCTTCGAATTTCGCGGTCAGAACCACCGGCCATTCCACCAGAGAAGTCACTTCTTCAAGCAGGCTTTCGCTCAGGTCAGCGTTGCCGCCAATCTTGCGAGCCGCTTCTTCAGCGCCTTCTTTGATAACCGCTTTACGCTGCTCGTAGTCGGCAATGACTTTGCCGCGGGTGAACAGAATTTCAGGGTATTGATCGGCATTGTCGATGGTGAATTCTGGCTCGCCCATAAAGCGGTGGCCACGAATCACACGGTCAGATGCGATACCCAGAATGTTCGCTGGAATCACTTCCTCACCCAACAGCAGGGTCACAGTGTGAACCGGACGCACGAATTGGGTGTTGTTATCGCCCCAACGCATCAGTTTTGGAATCGGCAATTTGGTCAGCGCGGTGGCAATCATCGCAGGCAGAAGGGCTTGCGCGCTTTCACCTTTAACGTGCGCACGGTACAGCAGCCATTCGCCTTTGTCGGTCGCCAGACGTTCAGCCTGATCAACGGTGATGCCACAACCACGAGCCCAGCCTTCAGCGGCTTTGCTTGGTTTGCCTTCTGCGTCAAATGCCGCAGAGATAGCCGGGCCACGTTTTTCAACTTCACGGTCAGGCTGAGACTCCGCCAGATTAGAAATTTTCAGGGCCAGACGGCGTGGGGCTGCAAACCATTTTACTTCGCCGTGAGCGAGGTTAGCCGCATCCAGTTCCGCAGTAACGTTTGCAGCAAAGGATTCCGCCAGGCTGCGCAGGGCTTTTGGTGGCAGCTCTTCAGTGCCAATCTCCACCAGGAAAGTTTTTTCAGACATGGCAGCCTCTTATTTGTTCTTATTGCACATCGGGAAGCCAAGCGCTTCACGAGAAGCGTAATAGGCTTCGGCCACGGCTTTAGTCAGAGTACGAATACGCAGAATGTAGCGCTGGCGCTCGGTAACCGAGATGGCCTTGCGGGCATCAAGCAGGTTAAAGCTGTGCGCAGCTTTCAGAATGCGTTCGTAAGCAGGCAGCGGCAGTGGGTTTTCCAGCGCCAGCAGGTGCTGCGCTTCTTTCTCATACTGCTCAAAGCAGGAGAACAGGAAATCCACATCGGCGTGTTCGAAGTTGTAAGTTGATTGCTCAACTTCGTTCTGGTGGAACACGTCGCCATAAGTGGTTTTACCCAGCGGGCCATCGCTCCAGACCAGATCGTAAACGCTATCTACGCCCTGGATGTACATCGCCAGACGCTCTAAACCGTAAGTGATTTCACCGGTAACCGGTTTGCATTCCAGGCCGCCAACTTGCTGGAAGTAGGTGAACTGAGTCACTTCCATACCGTTGAGCCACACTTCCCAGCCCAGACCCCAGGCACCCAGCGTTGGGTTTTCCCAGTTGTCTTCTACGAAGCGAATGTCATGAATAGTTGGGTCCATACCCAGCTCTTTAAGCGACCCAAGGTACAGCTCCTGAATGTTGTCAGGAGAAGGCTTGATCACCACCTGGAACTGATAGTAGTGCTGTAAGCGGTTCGGGTTTTCACCGTAACGGCCATCGGTAGGACGGCGAGATGGCTGCACATATGCAGTCGCCATCGGCTCTGGCCCTAAAGCCCGTAGGCAGGTCATTGGGTGAGAGGTGCCGGCGCCGACTTCCATGTCCAAAGGTTGAACAATGGTGCAGCCCTGGCGCGCCCAGTAGTCCTGTAAAGTCAGGATCAGGCCTTGAAAGGTCTTGGTATCAAACTTTTGCATGTTGATTTCGCACGCGTTCGAGAGGGTTAAAAAGGGAAGCGGCCAGTATACCTGTTGAGTGCAAGATATACAGCCTGAATACACGCGTAATATCCGGCTGTTTGCCTTGTGTTGCGGCTTTATGTCGTCGAAAGGTGTAAGAATTGACCACTTTCGTCGAATGAGCAGGTAAACCCTTCCCGGCGAACAGTGCTGCCTTGAATCTCATAACTACCCTGATACTGCTTAAAATCGACAACGCTAATCTGTTGCTCGCGGGTGTTATAACGATATGCAGCTTCCTGCCGACAGGTTTCAATCATCGCATCACCTTCAACAATAGGGTGTTGTGCGACTTGCGCGTATTGCGGTTGTTGCTCTGGTGTACTGCAAGCGCTCAATAACAGAACGCAAAAAACGAGAGCCCAGCGGCTATTTTTTATTTTTGGCATCATCATTAGTTATCTGTAAGTTAAAATCTTTTCTGTTATTCAATAATTAACAGGTATTGAGCATTCTGCAAACCCGCATGACACCTTACAAGGGTGCTTACGCAAACTCAGATTAATACCCGCTTAAAACACCAGAGGAACGAATGCAGCAGAAAATTAACTGGATTGATAATTTACGCGGGATTGCGTGCCTTATGGTGGTCATGATCCACACCACAACCTGGTACATCACTAACGCAAATATTGTCACGCCATTTAGTTGGGATTTGTCGAACGTACTCAATTCTGCTTCTCGCGTCAGCGTTCCCCTGTTTTTCATGATTTCAGGTTATCTGTTTTTTGGTGAGCGCAGCGCACAACAACGCCACTTTTTGCGTATCGTCACATGCTTGCTGTTTTACAGCATAGTTGCGCTTATCTATATCAAGTTGCTCACCCCTATCAACGCTGGGCTTTCGCTGCGGTATATCCTGCAAAAACCAATGTTCTATCACCTGTGGTTCTTCTTTGCGATCATGGTGATATACCTGCTTTCACCGTTGATTCAGGTGAAAAAGGTTAATGCGATGGTGATTCTGGGGCTGATGGTTTTACTCGGTGTTATCGCCAACCCGAATACCGTGCCGCAGACGCTGGGCGGGGTGAAATGGCTGCCGATTAATTTATATATTCGCGGCGATACGTTTTATTACGTGCTGTATGGCTTACTGGGCCGAGCAATTGGCATGCTGGAAACGGATAAGCGCTGGATTAGCGGGCTGGCAGCAGGCTTGTTTGCGTTGTGTATCTTTTCAATTTCGACCGGCACGCGCCACCAGTTAGAAGTGAACGGTAATTTTGCCGATACTTTCTATGTTTATTGCGGGCCGCTGGTGTTTATCGCGGCGATTAGTTTATTGGTCGTGGTAAAAAACTGCCTTAATAACAGGCCATTGCCGGGTTTGGCTTTAATTTCTCAGCATTCGCTAGGGATTTACGGCTTCCATGCGTTAATTATTCACTTCTTGCGCACTCACGGTTATCAGCTAACCAGCTCGCCGGTCCTCGACATTTTGTGGATTTTCGGCGCAACACTCACAGGAAGTTTACTGCTGTCCATGGGATTACAGCGGCTGGATACGCGAAAATGGGTGAGCTAAGCATTCCTGGCGCGGGCACGGTGCAACTGGCGGGGCGAAGAAAAACCAGCAGCTATGGCCGCCTGCTCCATGCGTTGCCCCTGCAATAAGCGCTGTTCGGCGACTGCCAGGCGCAACTGCTCGAGATAATCCCGCACTGAAATCCCCAAATGCTGTTGAAAAAGCCGTGATAAATGGCGTGAGCTAACGTGAACTTTGTCGGCAATTTCCTGCACATCCCACGCCGATTCCGGTGCGGCTGACAACAAATCCTGCGCACGATGCACGGCCGGGTGGATGTGGTTGCGATAGCGCAGCCAGGGCGATAATTGCGGGTCATCACCCGAACGGCGAAACCACACCACCATTTCACGCGCCACGTCGAGTGCGGCTTTCGGGCCGCAGTAGCGGTTAATCAGATGCAGCGAGAGATCAATCCCGGAGGTAATTCCGGCACTCGTCCAGATGCCTCGGTCTTCGACAAAAATACGGTTTTCTTTCACCTGCGCGGTGGGCGCTGCTGCGCGCAATCTTGCCAGCACATCGTGGTGGGTGGTGCATTGCACGCCGTTCATCAGCCCCGCTTTCGCCGCCAGCAGCGAACCGGAACAGACGCACATTAAGTTGAGTTGTTGGCTATGAATTTGCGGTTGCAGCCGCGTCAGCCAGCGGCGCACCAGCTCGGCCTGTGGCGTATCAAAGTAGCGGTTTGAATCGCACACGCCCGACAGCACCAGCAAACTGCCTGGTGGGAAACTTTCCGGCAGCGGTTCGATGCCCGAAAAGTTAAGCCCGATGGAGGTGGAGACTTGTGGGTCCGGGCCGATGAAATGCAGATGAAATGCATCACCTGCCAACACCAGCGTTTCCGCAGGGCCGCTCAGGTCAAGAGACAGAACACCAGGCAACACAACGAACCAGACCCCAATACTCACTATAAAGACTCCAGGCACTCGGCAACGGTTTGAATGTGGGCAAAACGCCCTGCCAGCACGGTTTCCGTGCGATGGCGCAGAGTTTGCGTATCCAGCGTAACCCCTTTCCAGCTCATCGGGAAGGTGAGCATCGCTTCGCTAACAAATGAAACACGATAACCCAAATCGGACGCCACTCGCGTGGTGGTTTCGCAACATTGTTCGGTACGAATACCGCAGATAATCAGGTGGTTAATGTCACGCTGGCGCAGCCACAGATCGAGGCCGGTATCGGTAAACGCGTTGTGTACGTGTTTCTGGAACGCCACATCAGCGTGGTGCTGCAAGAAAGGCATCGCTTTAACGTAGCCGGAAGCCAGCGAGAACGGGCCTTCATCATCAACATGGAAGATATCCACCACCGGTATTTTCAAATCCTGGCAGCCGGAAATCAGCTGCGAAATGGCTTGCTGGAATGCCGGAAAGTCATCTTCTTGCCAGTATTCGCGATGGAAAAAAGATTGCTGCGTGTCGATATTAATCAGAGCGGAACGAGACATTTTCGGACTCCTAATCACTGGGTATGAACCCATTGTGACAAGGGTTAGCGTAGTTGCTAATACCAAAAACGGACAGAGTGAGGGTGAAATAGGACAATCTTCTGCTTAGCCATGCACACCGCCAGATTCAGCTGCAAAATGTGTTACTCTCCAGCCTGAAACCTTTCGGAGAAAACCATGATCAGCAAGGCAGCGCGCCCAACGATAAGCGACGTCGCAAGAGCGGCAAAGACCGGTAAAACCAGTATTTCCCGCTATCTTAACGGCGAGCAAAATGTCCTGTCTGACGACTTACGTTTGCGAATCGAAACCGCCATTGCTGAACTCGATTACCGTCCAAGCCAGATGGCTCGCGGCCTGAAACGTGGGCGCACACGCTTAATTGGCCTGATCATCGCCGATATCACCAACCCCTACTCTGTCGATGTTCTAAGCGGCATAGAAGCGGCCTGCCGTGAAAAAGGCTTTACGCCGCTGGTTTGTAACACAAATAACGAAGTCGATCAGGAACTACATTACCTGGATTTGCTGCATAGCTATCAGGTGGAAGGCATCGTAGTGAACGCCGTAGGTATGCGCGAAGAAGGGTTAAATCGCCTGCAACAATCCGCCCTACCGATGGTGCTTATCGATCGGAAAATCCCTGATTTTGCCTGCGATGTGGTCGGGCTGGATAACACTCAGGCTGCAACCACGGCAACCGAGCACCTTGTAGAACAGGGTTTTGAAGCCATTCTATTTCTGAGCGAACCACTCGGCACGGTGAACACTCGCCGCGAACGTCTGCAAGCATTCCACACAACGCTCAAACGCTATCCTGCTATTGTCGCCGAAAACGCCGAAGTGCCTTTGCATGAAGCCGATTTGATGGATAACACGCTGCGCCAGTTCCATTCCGGCCATCGGGGAATGCGTAAAGCGGTGATTTCCGCAAACGGCGCACTCACACTTCAGGTGGCCCGCTCCCTGCGGCGTATCGGCCTGCACTGGGGCTCCGATATTGGCCTACTAGGGTTTGATGAACTCGAATGGGCAGAGCTTGCGGGTGTTGGCATCACCACGCTAAAACAACCGACCTGGCAGATTGGTTACGCTGCTCTCGAGCAAGTCGTAAAGCGTATCGAAGGCGGTAGTGACACCGTTTATGAGCAGGTCTTTTCTGGCGAATTAATCGTTCGCGGCTCCACCACCCGTTAATCAATGTTCGTGATAGCGATCATAAATTAGACACTGCTGGCTTTTCTTTGGAACCGGTTCCATCTAGCGTAATAGTTATATTAGTTAGATGAGCCAGGCCGGAGAATTTTATGCCGAGAAAAATTATTGTCGTCACTGCCGCTTACGGGCATGACCGCATCGCAGCACTAGGCGGGCAACACGCCCTGCTGCCAATTATCGCCAATGCCGGAGCTGACGGCGTGGAAATCCGTCGCGAATTGTTCAATCACGCGCAACTGGATGTCCTGCCTGAGCTGGCGCAGCAAATTGCCGAACATCAACTAGAAGCCTGTTATTCCGCGCCGGAACCGCTGTTTGTGGAAGACGGCAAACTCAATCCGCTGATCCCTTCTTTGCTGCTTGAAGCTCACCAACTCAACGCAAGCTGGCTGAAACTTTCACTCGGCCATTTTCGCGGCAGCCAGCAGTTTTCTGTTTTGCAGCAGTGGCTGGTACAAAGCGACGTGGCTTTGGTGGTGGAAAATGACCAGACCAGCAGTGGCAAACTTGCTCCAATGCAACGCTTCCAGGCCGCCTGCAATGTGCTAAACCTTCCTGTGACGCTCACTTTTGATATGGCCAATTGGCTATGGGTTGATGAATCGCCAGAAGCTGCGGCACGCGTACTTGCACCGTCGGTCAGTTATATCCACGTGAAAGCCGCCGTAGCGCACCATTATCACTACCGGGCGATTGCGCTCGATGATGCCGAACCTCGCTGGCTGGAACTGCTTAATAGTCTGCCAGCAGATGCACCACGTGGGATTGAGTTCCCGCTTGAAGGCCGCGATTTGACGGCTGTAACCCGTCATTACGTCAATTTATTACGCGAGGAGTAAGCGATGTCGACACAACTTGATGTCATTACCATTGGTGAAGCGATGGCGATGTTTGTCGCAAAGGAAACCGGCGATTTAGCCGCCGCAGAGTCTTTTGTTAAACGGGTCGCGGGCGCAGAACTGAACGTCGCCACCGGGCTTGCGCGCCTTGGGCTGAACGTGGGCTGGGTCAGCCGTGTGGGCAATGACTCTTTTGGCCGCTACGTACTACAACAACTGGCAAAAGAGCAGATCAATAGCCACGGCGTGACTACCGATGAGCGCTACGCAACAGGCTTTCAGCTTAAATCTAAAGCAGAAAATGGAACCGATCCCATTGTGGAATACTTCCGTAAGGGGTCCGCCGCCAGCCATCTTTCTGTTGCTGATTTCAACGAAGAGTACTTTTGTTCGGCACGCCATCTGCATTTGAGCGGCGTGGCGGCAGCGCTTTCTGCCAGCTCATTAGAACTGCTCAATCACGCAGCGAAAGTGATGAAAGAAAAAGGCAAAACGATTTCGTTCGACCCAAATCTGCGTCCGGTATTGTGGAAAAGCGAAGCGGAAATGGTGAAGCAGTTGAATAAACTCGCTTTCCAGGCCGACTGGGTTCTGCCTGGTTTGAGCGAAGGAGCAATTTTGACAGGGCACAAAACCCCGGAAGCGATTGCCGATTTCTATCTCGACCACGGCGTGAAAACCGTGGTGCTGAAAACCGGTGCTGACGGAGCGTGGTTTAAAACTGCCACTGGCGAGAAAGGCGCAGTAAATGCGGTGAAGGTCGAGAATGTTGTCGACACCGTTGGTGCTGGCGACGGCTTTGCCGTAGGGGTGATAAGCGCCCTGCTCGAAGGAAAATCCTTACCACAAGCAGTTAGCCGCGGTAATAAAATCGGCTCACTGGCGATACAAGTCATCGGCGATAGCGAAGGGTTACCCACCCGAGCAGCACTTGGCGAATAAACTAAGATTGCGTCAGCTGTGCCCTACACTCGGCATGATGCGTCTCTCCTCAACATAGAGGCTAGCCTATGAAAACCCAGTCACTTTCATCAAAGACAATTGCGCCAAAACGTTGGTGGTACATCATGCCAATCGTGTTTATCACCTACAGCCTGGCGTACCTTGATCGTGCCAACTTTAGTTTCGCTTCCGCCGCAGGCATTAACGAAGACCTCGGCATCACTAAAGGTATTTCGTCGCTGCTGGGAGCACTATTCTTCCTCGGTTATTTCTTCTTCCAGATCCCAGGGGCGATGTATGCCGAGCGCCGCAGCGTACGCAAACTGATCTTTGTCTGCCTGATTTTATGGGGTGCTTGTGCCTCATTAACCGGCATGGTCAGCAACATTCCAGCGCTGGCGGCGATTCGTTTTATCCTCGGCGTAGTTGAAGCCGCCGTGATGCCAGCAATGCTGATTTACATCAGCAACTGGTTTACTAAATCTGAACGTTCGCGGGCTAACACCTTCTTAATTCTTGGTAATCCGGTGACGGTGCTGTGGATGTCTGTCGTTTCCGGCTACCTGATTCAGGCATTCGGCTGGCGCGAAATGTTTATCTTTGAAGGTATTCCGGCGGTCATCTGGGCATTCGCCTGGTGGGTGCTGGTAAAAGACAAACCGACCCAGGTTGGCTGGTTATCTGATGCTGAAAAAGCGGCGTTGCAGGCGCAACTTGAGAAAGAACAAGAAGGGATTAAAGCGGTACGTAATTACAGCGAAGCCTTCCGCTCGCGTAATGTTGTGCTGCTTTGCATGCAGTATTTCTGCTGGAGTATTGGCGTATATGGCTTCGTGCTATGGCTGCCATCAATCATCCGTAACGCAGGTGCCGCGGGCATGGGAATGGTTGAAGTTGGTTGGTTGTCATCGGTTCCGTATCTGGCGGCGACCATCGCCATGATTGTTGTCTCCTGGGCCTCGGACAAAATGCAAAACCGTAAGCTTTTTGTCTGGCCATTACTGCTTATTGGCGCGTTTGCATTCCTCGGCTCCTGGTTGGTAGGTGCCGATCACTTCTGGGTTTCCTACACTCTGCTGGTGATTGCTGGTGCTGCAATGTATGCACCTTATGGCCCATTCTTCGCGATTATTCCGGAAATGCTGCCGCGCAACGTTGCCGGTGGCGCGATGGCATTAATTAATAGCATGGGCGCTCTCGGTTCGTTTGTTGGCTCCTGGTTTGTTGGTTACCTTAATGGCGCAACCGGCAGCCCGGCCGCCTCCTATGTATTTATGGGGGTAGCATTGCTTGCCTCGGTGTGGCTAACTCTGATAGTGAAACCGGCGATAAACCAACAAGTTCCGGTGAGAGCACACCACGCCTAATTTCAAGTCGGGCGGTCGTTATACCGCCCGGCGATTTTTAAACTGTTCAACGGAGAACGCCATGAAGCCGTCCGTCATCCTCTACAAAAAGTTACCTGACGACCTGCTTGCCCGTCTTGAAAGTCACTTTACCGTCACTCAAGTCAGTTCACTGAGTGCTGAAAATCTCCAAAAAAACGCGGATGTTTTCGCTAATGCGGAAGGGATTTTGGGTTCCAGTGAAACGGTCGGAAAAGAGTTTCTGTCCCACACTCCTAAGCTGCGTGCGGCTTCAACGGTGTCCGTGGGCTATGACAATTTTGATGTCGATGCCCTGAATGCGCGTGGAATTGTACTGATGCACACGCCAACGGTGCTCACCGAAACCGTTGCGGACACCATGATGACGCTGGTGCTGGCGACGGCTCGCCGCGCGGTGGAAGTGGCTGAACGCGTGAAAGCCGGTGAGTGGAAAGGCGGTATTGGCGCGGACTGGTTTGGCATCGACGTGCACCATAAAACGCTGGGGATTCTCGGCATGGGCCGCATTGGCCTGGCGCTGGCACAACGGGCGCATTTCGGCTTCAACATGCCGATTTTGTATAACGCACGTCGCCATCATCAGGAAGCGGAAGAGCGCTTTAACGCCCGTTATTGCGACCTCGACACCCTGCTGGCCGAATCCGATTTCGTCTGTATTTCCCTGCCGCTGACCGATGAAACGTATCATCTGATTGGTGCGGAACAGCTGGCGAAAATGAAATCTTCAGCGATTTTGATTAACGCCGGGCGCGGGCCTGTGGTCGATGAAAAAGCATTAATTCAGGCACTGAAAGACGGCAAAATTCACGCCGCCGGTCTGGATGTGTTCGAGCAAGAACCGCTGCCGGTTGATTCGCCACTTCTCAGCCTGCCGAACGTTGTGGCGCTACCGCATATCGGTTCCGCAACGCATGAAACCCGCTACAACATGGCGGCTTGCGCGGTGGATAATTTAATTGCGGCGTTGAGTGGCAATGTGAAAGAGAACTGCGTGAACCCGCAGGTATTGAAGTAATGTATTGCGGCGGATGACGCTTGCGCTTGTCCGCCCTACGGATTTATCGGCGTTTAATTAAGATCTTGCATTAACTTATCAAAAACCTCATCTCCGTCAGATAACTTACCTGTTTCAGCCTGGACGGAGGAACGAATAAGTTTATCGCGCAAAGCCTGCAATTTAGACATATCAACGGCTCTTTCCGCCGCAGCAAGACTATGAGCATTTTGTAATTTCAACCACACATCAGCAGAACTTCCGATCACGACTGCCAGCTTAACCGCCATTTCAGGCGTAAGCGCTGCTTTTTCAGTTAACAATCGGCTTGCTGTTGAAGGTGCGATATCCATCGCTTTGGCAAACTCACGCAGGCTCACGTTAAGTTCATCAAGCGCTTCCTGAATAATCGCTCCTGGATGTGGGGGATTTTTCATTTTCATTAATGGTAGTCCTCGTAATTTAAGATCCAGGCATCTGATGATACCCTGGATTCTGTTCCCTTGTAGGGAACACTACCATTACTGTTCCGCATCGCGCAACAGCATTTGCTTAGAAGCTTCGCAAAACAGGAATTTTAAGAAAAATAAAAGGGATGAACCTTAACGGATCATCCCTTTTTAAATTCGGACTTTATTAGAAATCAGTCTTAGAAAAACCGGTCATTTCTTCGAGGTCCATCTCACGGCCTAACGCCGTCATTGGATGCACGATAACCAGGCCGCGCACTGCTTTCTTCAGAGCGCCCATGTTGGCTTGTTCTTTCTTAGTGATGGGACGCTTGTACGGCAACGCCATCAGTTTTTGTGCTTCTTTGCTCAGCTTCTGGTTACGCACCGCTTGCAGGCGAACGATCTCAATTTCCAGTTTCGCTTTCTCTTTTTCCATCTCAGCGTACTTTTCAGCATCGTTGATCAGATGCAGTTCTGGCATCTCGTGACGGATAAGATCGAGGCGATCGCTCAGGCGTTTGATTTCTGCTTTTTCGATTTCTTTCATTTTTGATTAACCGTGAATAAAGTTCATTGCTGGCAAGGATACACCATTCGGCGTGAGAGGGACTTACTTCTGGAAGGCTTTTTTTAAGCTGATCCGGGAGATCAGCTCGGTCAAAGAGAGCACCATCGTCGATCGAACAATTTGTTGATAGCGCTGTTTTTGCATGGCAAACAGCTCAGGATCGCTGCCATCAACAAACTTTGGCGTCGGCGGCAGGGCTGAAACACAATGCAGTTCACCGAACGGGCCGAGCATCTCATCGTCGGTAAAATTATATTCGCTACCGTCGTGATTCAACTCTTCGCGCAGCGCCATAAGCAGCTCGCAATCTTCGTACTCTGGGCGATTAAGCACGCCGAGGCCGTAGATAAGTTTGAGACGCACGGAAAGATCCCCTAACGGGCCATCGCCATCCAATAACGGTTCAACCGCGTATTTCACCGCATAATCGTCTTTACGGAAGACCTGCAACACCAGGATATTCACCGCTTCGGTAAGAAGCTCAACCGCGGTGATCAGCAGGCTGCGTACGGTTTTACCGGCATTAAGACGCTCAAGCACACGGTTTTCAAAGGCCTGGGTTTCTTCCATCTTTGCCTACATCACTAAAAGTATTATTGGGTGCAGCCACTTCTTGCCGCACCCGCTTTCCATCACTATTTGCCGTTGTATGCGCTCACCGCTTCTGCCACAACATCGCTATTGGCATCGAGGCCAGAAATTTCAGCAAGCGTCGCCTGCGGGCCTTTTTCTGCCAGCAATTTCTCAAGCTCTTGCGCTTGCGGGTCTTCCGCACTGCGGTAATGCATCGCCGCAGCAATACCTTTGATCAGGTATTGGCGTGGTAAACCGTATTCGATAGTGCCCAGCAGCGGTTTAATCAGACGGTCACCCGCACTCAATTTACGCAGCGGCTGGCGGCCAACGCGCTCCACATCATCTTTCAGATAAGGATTCTCGAAACGACCAAGGATTTTCTGGATGTAGGCTGCGTGCTTGTCTGCATCAAAACCGTAGCGCTTGATCAGCACCGCACCACTTTCGTCCATTGCACCTTTCACGACGCTACGGACTTTTTCATCCAGAATCGCATCGCGAATGGTCTGATGACCGGCCAGTTGGCCAAGGTATGCGGTTATAGCATGCCCGGTATTCAGCGTGAAGAGTTTGCGCTCAACAAACGCCATCAGATTATCAGTAAGTTCCATGCCAGGAATGTTCGGGAGATCACCTTTGAACTGGGTTTTATCAACAATCCATTCGCTGAATGTTTCAACCGTGACTTCAAGCGGGTCATTAGTGGCAGATTCTGACGGTGGAACGATACGGTCAACGGCGGAATCAACAAAGCCAACGTGCTGCTCAACCCACGCTTGATCATCTTCTGAAAGCGCCTTCATGACATGAGCTTTAAGCTGGCTGGTGCCGCGCACCATATTCTCGCAAGCGATGATGTTCAGCGGTTTCTCATTACCGTTGGTACGACGTAGAACCAGACCTTTCGCCACGGCTGGTGCAATGCGTTCAAGCACGACCGGGCCGACTGCCGTGGTCACCAGGTCCACATCGGCAATCAGGGTAATAACTTCATCGCCAATGCTGCTAACAGCATTAACATTGGAAACGGTATCGATTTGCTTTTGCTCGCCAACAACGTGAACCTGGTAGCTATGGCGCGCATTCAGCGCGTCCAGCACAGTCTGGTTCACATCGGCAAAGGTCAGTTGAATACCAGCGTCTGCCAGCAGTTTTCCGATAAAGCCACGTCCGATATTACCTGCACCAAAATGTAATGCTTTCATGTCGTTCACCTTCTTAAATTTGAATTACCCGAGAGGGTTCGGGTGAGGAGGTTTGTGGTATTGACCACCCTCACCAGAGCCCTCTCCCATTGGGGAGAGGGAAATGGAGACTTACTTCTTACCTGCCAGCAGGTCGAGAACTTCCTGAACACTGGTGGTATTGGCCAGGCGATCAATTACTGAATCATCATCCAGCGCGTTGGTCAGGCTGGTGATAACCTGGATGTGTTCGTTATTGCGAGCAGCAATACCGATAACCAGGCGGGCAATATCATCAGTTTCTTCACCGAAGTGAACACCGTGTGGATACTGGCAGAACACAACGCCGGTTTTCAGTACGCGGTCTTTCGCTTCAACTGTACCGTGTGGAACGGCGATACCTTCACCCAGATAAGTTGGGGTCAGTTTTTCACGCTCAAACATCGCATCAACATATTCAGGCTGGACGTAACCACCATTCACCAGTTGCTCACCCGCAAAGCGAATGGCTTCTTCTTTGTTGGTAGCAGTCAGGCCGAGGAACACGTTGCCCGCACCCAGGCGGAACAGCCCTTCTTCACTTGGTACAAAGCTGTCTTCCAGGCTGGTCATCACCTTCACTTCTTTCTCGCTCAGGTTATGGGAGGCCACCAGACGCTCGGTCAGGTTGGAGTACAAGCTGCTGTCGAGGAAGTTAGTCAGGGAAATATGCTGTGCCTGTGGAACCTGGCGCATCGCACGCTCGGTCAGGTCACGGTGGGTAATCACCAGGTCAACATCATCCGGCAGGCTGTTGATTGCACAGTTAGTGACGGAGATATTTTTCAGGCCTGCATCGCTGACTTTCTTACGCAGCACGCCGGCACCCATAGCACTTGAACCCATGCCTGCATCACACGCTACGATGATTTTGCGCACGTGGCTCAGGTCGTTAGACAAGCCTGCACCGACCGCCAGTGGCGCAGTTGCACCTTTGGACTCAGCTTTCATCTCAGCCATACGGCGAGCTGCTGCTTCGATATCGTCTTCTTCTTTCACTTTGCTGGTTTTCAGCAAGATGGCTGATACCACGAAGGACACCACTGTTGCTGCCACAATAGCTGCGATGTTCGCGAAGTAAGCACCTTTTGGCGTCATCGCAAGAACCGCCAGGATGGAACCCGGAGATGCCGGAGAAACCAGGCCGCCGTTCAGCAGAGTCAGAGTGAACACGCCAGTCATACCGCCGAGGATAACGGCCAGAATCAGACGTGGGTTCATCAGCACATATGGGAAGTAAATTTCGTGGATACCGCCCAGGAAGTGGATGATTGCCGCGCCACCCGCAGACTGCTTAGCATTACCACGACCAAAGAACATGTACGCCAGCAATACGCCCATACCTGGACCTGGGTTTGCTTCAATCAGGAAGAAGATTGATTTGCCCAGTTCGTGGGACTGCTGAATACCCAGCGGCGAGAAGATACCGTGGTTGATGGCGTTGTTCAGGAACAGGATTTTCGCTGGTTCTACGAAGATAGAAGCCAGTGGCAACATGTCATGGACAACCATGAAGTTAACGCCTGCCGCCAGAACTTTGGACAGGACTTCAACCGCAGGGCCGATACCCATGAACGCCAGAATCGCCAGAATCATACCGATGATGCCAGCGGAGAAGTTGTTCACCAGCATTTCAAAGCCGGATTTGATTTTGCCGTCTACCCACGCGTCGAAATGTTTAATCGCCCAGCCACCCAGAGGGCCTGCAATCATCGCGCCGAGGAACATCGGCATATCCGCACCGACGATAACACCCATGGTGGTGATTGCACCCACCACACCACCACGGTCACCACCAATCAAACGACCACCGGTATAACCGATGAGCAATGGCAGCAGGTAGGTAATCATTGGGCCTACCAGTTTCGCCAGTGTTTCACTTGGCAACCAACCGGTCGGGATAAATAAGGCGGTGATAATACCCCAGGCGATAAACGCACCGATATTTGGCATTACCATGTTACTCAGGAAACGACCAAAGCTTTGCACTCTGATCTTGATATCGGATGACATACGCACACCCCTTATTGTGTTTACGCGCTGAAAAGAAGCCCGAGGTTTATTGTTAATGTGGTGGCAAGCAACGCTGCCAGATGTTCTAAGTGACGCAAATCTGGCACTGAATCGTTAAGGTGTCCAGCAGGCTAGATTTTGTGTGACTAAGATCACTCATTGCAGGGTGTGGTGAGGCATGATCAGGCGATCCAGATCACATAATTGGTGTGTAAAAAAAACACAGCGGCTGAATTTTGCTCATCATTGACGCCTTTGTGTGATTAGCATCACATTTCACGAGAGGTACTTTGTTATTTAAATGTGATGAGATTCACAAAATATTTTACGTGGATTTTTGCGAGTGTGATCCAGGGCAAATCGGGCATAGGGCGAGAATGGATTTTGTCAGAAAATTACAGCGCAGCGGCAAACAACATCGTGGGATCCCAGGCGTCTTAAGTCTTCCTGATCCATACTTACCCTTTGTCGATTAAAATGGACGATGTAATGAAACTTATCGGTAATTACACCAGCCCGTATGTGCGCAAAATCTCAGTGATCCTGCTGGAAAAGGGCATCACGTTTGAGTTTGTAAACGATAACCCCTGGACTTCAGAAAGCACCACGCCGCAATACAACCCGCTAGGCAAAGTCCCGGCGCTGGTCACCGGCGATGGGCAATACTGGTTCGATTCACCGGTAATTGCCGAATATCTTGAGCTGTTGGATATTGCCCCAGCACTAATCCCACGCGATCCCTTAGCTGCGTTACAGATGCGCCAGATAGAAGCGCTGGCCGATGGCATTATGGACGCGGCCCTGGTTTCGGTGCGTGAACGCCAGCGCCCGCCGGAGCAGCAATCTGAAACGGAACTGCTACGCCAACGTGAAAAAATAAGCCGTAGCCTGACACTGCTCGAACAGTACGTCGCAGATAAAAAACTGGATGCGGAAAACCTAAGCGTCGCGACCATTGCGGTGGCATGCGCTGTGGGCTACCTCAATTTCCGTCGCGTTTCGCCAGGCTGGTGTGTCGATCGCCCACATTTAGTCAAACTGGTGGAGAAACTTTTCGAACGGGAAAGTTTTGCACGTACTGAACCGCCAACAGCATGATCTCCCGCCATGACAGGGGGGCAACTCCCCCTGTAAACTATCGCAATATTTCACCATTCTGCGGCTTGCTATGACTACCCATCGCACCTTGTACAGCCAACTTCCAGCAATCGATAAACTGTTACGTGACGCCTCATTCAGTACTTTGCTGCACCATTTCGGCCACACTCAGGTGGTGAACACCTTACGAGAGATGCTGGAGGTGGCACGGGAACACATTCGTACTCAGGAGATCCTGCCGCCCTGGAACAGCGATTGGGCAGCTCATGCGCAGCTTCAGCTTGAGTCAGGCCAGCGCAGCGCCCTATTACCAGTATTTAACCTGACCGGCACGGTACTGCATACCAACCTGGGTCGCGCATTGCAGGCAGAAGCCGCAATTGAAGCTGTGACTCAGGCAATGCGCTACCCCGTAACACTGGAATATGATTTACATGGTGCAGAGCGCGGGCACCGTGACAGAGCATTGGCGGGCCTGCTTTGCGAACTGACCGGTGCGGAAGACGCCTGTATCGTTAATAACAATGCGGCAGCCGTATTGCTGATGCTGGCGGCATGTGCCAGCGGCGAAGAGGTTGTAGTTTCACGTGGCGAGCTGGTCGAAATAGGTGGTGCATTCCGTATTCCTGATGTGATGCGCCAGGCGGGTTGCCAACTTGTGGAAGTTGGCACGACAAACCGCACGCATTTGAAAGATTACCGCCAGGCGGCGAATGAAAATACGGCGCTATTGATGAAAGTCCACACCAGCAATTACCAGGTTGCGGGCTTTACTAAAGCGGTCGATGAAGCAGAACTGGTAGCACTCGGTAATGAGTTAAATATTCCTGTTGTGACTGATTTAGGCAGCGGTTCGCTGGTCGACTTAACTCAGTGGGGATTGCCAGAAGAGCCTATGCCGCAACAGTTGATCGCCGCAGGCGTAAGCCTTGTGAGTTTCTCTGGTGATAAACTGCTCGGCGGCCCGCAAGCGGGCATTATCGTCGGCAAAAAAGATCTTATCGCCCGCATTCAAAGCCACCCGCTTAAACGCGCATTACGCGCCGATAAAATGACGCTGGCTGCACTCGAAGCGACGTTGCGCCTTTATCAACACCCGGAAACATTGGTCGAACGATTGCCGACGCTGCGTTTGCTAACCCGTAACGCCAGTGAAATCACACAGCTTGCACAACGCCTGTTACCTGCCCTTGAAAGCAAATATGGCGAGCAATTTACCGTTTGCGTAGAACCATGTTTATCGCAAATTGGCAGCGGCTCGTTGCCGGTGGATAGGCTACCCAGTGCAGCTGTGACTTTCACACCAAAAGATGGGCGTGGCGCAACACTTGCCGCGCTCACACAAGCCCTGCGCGAACGACCAAAACCGATTATTGGCCGCATCAGCGATGGGCGTTTATGGCTGGATTTACGCTGCCTTGAAGATGAAGCTGGTTTCATGGAGAACCTGAACCCATGATTATTGCTACCGCCGGGCATGTTGACCACGGCAAAACCACCCTGCTGCAAGCCTTAACTGGCGTGAATGCTGACCGTCTGCCCGAAGAGAAAAAGCGCGGCATGACTATCGACCTGGGCTATGCATACTGGCCACAACCCGATGGCCGCATCCCTGGTTTTATTGATGTGCCAGGGCATGAAAAATTCCTCGCCAATATGCTGGCAGGCGTGGGAGGTATCGACCACGCGCTGTTAGTTGTCGCCTGTGATGATGGCGTGATGGCGCAAACTCGCGAACATCTCGCAATCTTGCAATTAACCGGCAAACCGTCACTAACCGTGGCCTTGACCAAAGCCGATCGGGTGAGTGATGCGCGAATCGATGAAGTACGCGAAGCGGTGCTGGAAACACTCAGTGAATTTGGCTGGCAAGAGGCGGCTTTGTTTGTCACAGCAGCCACCAGCGGCACAGGAATTGATGAGCTACGCACACATCTACTCGCTCTGCCGGAACGTGCACACCCGCGCCAGCATCGTTTCCGTCTCGCTATTGACCGTGCTTTTACCGTCAAAGGTGCCGGTCTGGTCGTGACCGGAACCGCATTAAGTGGCGAGGTAAAAATTGGTGACACACTATGGTTAACCGGTGCTGATAAACCGATGCGTGTCCGCGGTTTGCATGCCCAAAATAGTAAAACCGACACCGCTTTTGCCGGGCAACGCATAGCTGTCAACATTAGCGGCGATGCGGAAAAACTGGATATCAAACGTGGTGACTGGCTGCTGGCGGAACAACCCCTTCAGCCAGTTGAGCGCGTGATCGTACAACTGCAAAGCCATGCACAGCTGCAACAATGGCAGCCGCTGCATATCCACCATGCAGCAAGTCATGTCACCGGGCGCATTTCTCTGCTAGAAGATGACCTCGCCGAACTGGTTCTGGATACGCCGTTATGGCTTGCAGACAATGACCGCCTGGTTCTGCGTGATATATCCGCTCGCGTCACACTTGCAGGAGCGCGCGCCATTCTTCTGCATGCCCCACGCCGCGGTAAACGCCAGCCTGCATTCCTCGCGTGGTTACAACAGCTTAAACAGGCAGAAAATGACCCGCAGGCGCTCGATATCCATCTACAACGAAGCGCCGTTACGCTGACTGATTTCGCCTGGGTGCGGCAGCTGACCTCTCAGGGCTTGCAAGATTTGCTAAACAGAACCGATTTTCTGCGCGCGGGCAATAGCCTGCTTAGCGAGGAAATGGCCGCACGCTGGAAGCAAAAACTACTCGATACCCTGGAGCGCTATCACCAACAGCATGACGACCAACCCGGTCCTGGCCGTGAGCGTCTGCGTCGCATGGCTTTACCAAGTGAAGATGAGCCACTGGTTTTGGCATTGATTGAAAAAATGCGCCAGGAAGGGTTACTCGCAAGCCGACAAGGCTGGCTGCATCTGCCCGATCACAAACCGGGCTTTTCCGCAGAGCAGTTGGCAGTATGGGATAAAATTGACGCACTATTTGGTGATGACCCTTGGTGGGTTCGCGATCTGGCTCGGGAAACACAACAAGATGAACAAGTAGTACGTCAGCTACTGCGTTTTGCCGCGCAACTTGGGTTAGTGACTGCGATCTTAAAAGATCGTTATTACCGTAACGATCGGATTCAAACCTTTGCTAATTTGATCCGCGAGCTGGATCAAACGCAAGGAGCCACCAGCGCTGCGGATTTCCGAGACAGCCTCGGCGTGGGTCGCAAACTAGCGGTGCAAATTCTCGAATACTTTGACCGAATTGGTTTTACCCGCCGCCGTGGCAATGACCATTTACTGCGTGATAAGGCGCTATTCCTGGCCGAGAAATAGCGTAATAAACACATCTCACCTGGCCCAATGCCAGAGTGAGACGTGTCTTTTTCAACTCATATCAGAACAACCCTAACGGCTTATCGGAGTAACTCACCAGCAGACACTTGGTCTGCTGATAATGATCCAGCATCATTTTATGGGTTTCACGCCCGATACCGGATTGTTTGTAGCCCCCAAACGCCGCATGCGCTGGATAAGCGTGATAACAGTTAGTCCACACGCGCCCCGCCTGAATGCCACGGCCCATTTTGTACGCCAGATTACCGTTACGACTCCAGACACCAGCGCCGAGGCCATATTCGGTATCGTTCGCCAGCTCCAATGCTTCTTCTACAGTTTTGAAGGTCGTCACAGCGAGCACCGGCCCGAAGATCTCTTCCTGGAAAACGCGCATATTATTTTTGCCGAACAGAATGGTTGGCTCGAGGTAATAACCCGCTTTCAGGTCACCCTCCAGTGCTTTGCGGCGCCCACCAGTCAGGACATCAGCCCCTTCTTTTTTGCCGATATCGATGTAGTTCAGAATGGTTTCCATCTGCCCTTGTGACACCTGCGCCCCCATTTGGGTACGTGAGTCCAGAGGGTTACCACTGCGGATAGATTCCACACGGCGAATCGCACGCTCCATAAAGCGTTCATAGATGGATTCCTGCACCAACGCGCGGCTCGGGCAGGTACACACTTCGCCCTGGTTGAAGGCGAACAGCGCAAAACCTTCCAGTGCCTTGTCGAAAAATGCGTCCTCTTCGTCCATCACATCAGCAAAGAAGATATTTGGGGATTTACCGCCCAACTCCAGCGTGACCGGGATAATGTTTTGAGTCGCATACTGCATTATCTGCTGGCCCACTTCAGTGGAGCCGGTAAAAGCAACTTTGGCGATACGTTTGGACGTTGCCAGATATTCACCGATTTCACCGCCAGCACCGTTCACTACGTTGATGACACCCGGCGGTAGCAAATCGCCCACCAACTCCATCAGCAGCAGAACCGACAGCGGCGTTAAACGTGCAGGTTTGAGCACGATGCAGTTGCCCGCAGCCAGTGCCGGAGCCATTTTCCAGCTCGCCATCAGCAGTGGGAAGTTCCACGGAATAATTTGTGCTACTACACCGAGCGGTTCATGGAAGTGATACGCCACCGTATCGCCGTCCACTTCACTGATCCCGCCTTCCTGAGCGCGAATACAGGACGCAAAATAGCGGAAATGGTCGATAGCCAAAGGCACGTCGGCACCGCTGGTTTCACGGATTGGTTTGCCGTTATCCCAGGTCTCAGCCGCCGCCAGCAGCTCAATATTCTGCTCCATGCGATCGGCAATTTTTAGCAGAATATTGGCACGTTCCTGAACTGACATACCGCCCCAGCCTGCTTTTGCCTCATGCGCTGCATCTAACGCTAAATCAATATCGCCTTTGCTGGAGCTGGCTATCTCGCATAGTGGTTGCCCAGTAACTGGGGTAAGGTTTTCGTAGTATTTTCCCTCGACAGGAGCTACCCACTGGCCGCCAATGAAGTTGTCGTAACGAGGTTTAAGCTTGAGCGGGAAACCATACTCGCCCGGGATAATTCGGGTATCGGGAGGATTATTTGTCATGTGAATCTCCTTGTCGTTTGCACTCTCAAGCGTAGTCGCCAGCGGTGAATTCTTCGCCAATGTTTGAGCGCTTTACGACACAGGTCACGGATTGGTTTTTCGTTGATTAAGAGTAATCAGCCTGCAGGTTATTGGTTTTGATACATACTTAAAGTTTACCTTTTCCCGTTTCGCTACAAGGATTGCTCATGCGCCTGTTTATTAGTTTCGATGTGGGCGGCACCCACGTTAAGCATGGTTTATTCACTGAAGAGGGGGAGGTGCTGATCGCTGAAGAGTATGACACTCACTATGACCGCCAGCAGTTTCTGGATGCCTGGCAAAGTGTGGTGGCGGGCTATCGGCAGCATAATGAAATTGCCGGGATTGCCATCAGTTTTCCCGGTTATATCAACCCTCATACCGGCAATGTCCCCAAAGCGGGGGCGCTTGAGTTTCTTGACGGCTGCAATTTGCTGGAGATTTTTGGCGAACTGACAGACCTGCCCATTACCGTTGAAAATGATGCTAACTGTGCAGCCCTCGGTGAGATGTGGTTGGGTGCGGGCAATGAATATGATTCGCTGGTCTGCGTGACGATTGGTACCGGCATTGGCGGTGGCATTATCGTAAACCGAGAACTTATGCGCGGTTCGCACTTCAGGGCCGGTGAGTTTGGCGTATTGCCGGTAGGAAAATATGGTGAGGATATGCATCAGTTAGCGTCAGCCAAAGGGTTGATGGATGCATGCCGTCGCGAGATGAATATCCCGGCAGATGAGAAAATTCGCGGTCAGGATATTTTTGCCCGTGCTGAAACAGATCTGCATATTCAGGGTGTTATCGACAACTGGGTGAAATACCTGGCGCGTGGGATTTATAGCGTTGTGTCACTATTTGATCCTCAAGCGATTTTGCTGGGCGGCGGCGTCAGTACTCAGCCTATGCTCTACCCGATGCTGGAACGTCACCTGGAAGGGTTTAAGTTCTGGGATGTGCTACAAGTGCCGATTCGCCCCTGCAAGCTGGGGAATAAGGCGGGTATGCTCGGCGCGGTTTGGCTGGCAAAACAGAAATAAAAAAAGCCCGACGAATTTGTCGGGCAACGGACGATTAATGAAATATTTCTTATATACCTCTCATACTTCGTGCCACACAGGAAAAATGCGCTTACATGCTTCCAGGGTGTGGCACGGAATAATCAAGGTAACTTCTTTCTGCACTTTCGGGATGAATTCACGTTCTCAGGGGTGAATGCTTACTGTTCACCTGCAATCTCAACCACAACACGGCGGTCTGGAGCCAGGCAATCAATCAGTTGTGACTTAGGCATACCGTCTGCACAGGTGTTGCCGGTCACGGAATCACTTTCACCACGGCCTTCGGCACGCACATTTTGAGCAGGCAAACCTTGCGCTATTAATGCATCAACAACCGCTTGTGCACGCTGAGCAGAAAGCTGCTGATTGTATTGCTCTGAACCCAGGCGATCGCTGTAGCCAACAACTGTTGTTGAGCTGTTTTTCGCAGCTTGCATATCCGGGCTGTTATACAGCTGCTGGATTGCCGCATGGCCTTCTGAAGTCAGCTCTGCGGAGTTAAAGCCGAACAGCACGTCAGATTTCAGATTGAATTTTTTCACCTCAGGAGCCGCTGGCGCAGGTTCCACAACCGGTGCAATTACTGCGTCATCATGCTGGCCGAAGCGATAAACAACACCGGCTGATACAGAGCTTACATCGCTGCTGAGACCAATCTGGTTGGAGTTTCCGACGTTGCTCACCCATTGGTATTCCAGACGACCAGCCCAGTTTTTGGTGAAGGCATATTCGGTACCGACTGCGGCCAACGGGCGCACGCCAGTTTCAAAATTGCTATGACCTGCGTTGTTAACTTCTGCGCGGTAACCCATCGCACCAGCACGGCCATAAATATCCCAGTTATCAGTCAAGCCGTAGCTCGCTTTCAGAGAAAGTTGCAGGCCCTGGCTTTCCATTTTTCCGCCAGCAACACCGTTATTACCGTTGATACCCATGTTGCCCAGGTAGTCGTATCCACCTTCAACCGCTAACCATGGAAGAACTTGATAACCTGCAAATACGCCGCCGCTGACGTTGTCTTTATCGAAATCGAAGTCAGTTGCGTTGCTCACGTTATCGTTGAAATCTTTGTTGCCGCTGGCATCAAAATAGTGCGACCAGCCCATTTTAGCGCCGCCGTACCAGGTATTCGCGTCTGCCGCAGCAAATACGTTAGAAACTGCGCAAGCGTTCAGCACGATTAAAGCTACAAGAGTCTTTTTCATATATTCCCTAACATATCCCGTTTCTGAGCAAACGACCCAGAATTAAAAAGCCATAAGTTTGTCGACACGGATAATAGAGGGAGAGTTCACAGATTTGAAATTATAATAAGTTTATTTTTAAATTTTTTCTTATCAATAAGATCAATTACCAGGCACCATCACACAATGGCGTCTGGTAATTGACATAAAATGCTAGAATCACATTTTAAGTATTCTTGCTTGCGTCAAATTTTATCTGGTAATTCATTCATCTGTAATAAATAACCGCCTCTTTTAAGCTCGAGATGATTCGTTGCCTTTAAAGCAAACAGGACATTAAGAACACTGCTGCGTGATAAATGTGTTCTTTCTTGTATATATTCAAGAACTGAAACACGCATTCTCGTCTCCAATGGCAACTGGATGATTTCCTGAAGATGGTTGCAAATAACTGAATAGGTACGCTGCTGAACCACCAAATCATCTCGATAAAAGAGATAACTATTAAAGTAAGCTAATGTAATAGATACGTCACGCCACAGATTTTGTTGGTCGAATATTTCCATAGCTTTTTTAGCACTGACGCGCAATATCGTTGAATCAGTATCGACGCGCAGAATATGGCAGCGCAGGGTTTGCAGTGATTCAGCCAGACCAAACAAATGCGGATCGTATGCACCGGCAATCACCAGCCCATCGGTGGCGCGCAACACCGACAACTCACCCTGGATAAACAGATAGAGCTGCGCTTCGCCTTTATATTCCCAATGCAATCTTTTACGAGGCACGACTTTCATTTCTGTGCTGAAAGGCTTCAATGCTTCAAGCAAACGCCCAATGGATTCATCCGGTCTGACGGGTGCAGATAACGGCATAATTTTTCCTCGGTGAATGAGTTCGTTATGATTATAGGCATCATGCCAGAAGTTTAAAATTAAATAAAAGCTGTATTGAGCAAGATGCTTTACCAGGGCATCATCGCAAATGTAACAATTGAATATCCAGAAACAATTTATACTTAGTTGAAATAATAACATACATCATTTAAATTTAAATTTAATTAAATATCCACTCGCCAAATTAACGTCTCCCCTCTACCTTTTCCGGTTCCCATCTCACCGGAAATTACTCTTATGTTCTTAGATTATTTCGCACTGGGCTTATTATGCTTTGCCGCTCTAGTCGTATTTTACGGAATAATTGTCATTCACGATATCCCCTACGAAATCGCCGTTGAGCGCAACCATCCTCATCAAGACGCTATTCACGCTGCCGGATGGGTCAGCCTCTTAACGCTGCATGTGTTATGGCCTTTTATCTGGATTTGGGCAATGTTGTACCGTGAAGACCGTGGCTGGGGCTTTCGCGCCAAAGAAAATGACACCATGGTACAACTGCAAACCCGCCTCGCTTTGCTTGAAAAAAAACTCGCCGCTCAGAGTGCCAATAGCCCGAAAGACTTGCCCCATTCAGACTAATTAAATGACCAGGAAATATCGTGGAATTATTACTGATCCTTATTTACGCAGCCATTTGTATTTGTATATTCAAACTATTCAAAATACCCCTGAATAAATGGTCAGTGCCAACCGCAATATTAGGTGGGGTTATTCTGCTGAGTGGTTTAGTCCTGACGATGAATTACAACCATCCGTACACTGAACGCGCGCAGATGCTAACCGTGACGGTGCCGATTATTCCTGAAGTCCAGGGTACGGTCATTGCAGTCACCCCTAATACCAATAAGATGCTGAAAAAAGGTGATTTTCTTTTCAGAATCGACCCCACGCCTTACCAGTCAAAAGTCGATGTGATTAAAGGCGAAATTGAAACCGCACAGCAAAATGTTGAAGTGCTCAAGGCCCGACTTGCCGCGCAAAACGCCGATATCGAACAGTACAAAGCTAATCGTGACCTGGCGTTAAAAGATGCCAACCGCTACCGCGAAGGCAGCCGCGACCGCATGAAAAGCCCGTTTACCGATCAGGAAGTGGTGACGGCGCAAGAAAACTATCTTGCGACTCAGGCGCAATGGCGTTCAGCACAATCGAAACGCGACCAAACCAAAGCACAGTTGGCCGCTCTGGTCGGGGGCGAAAACGCTACGGTATATAAGCTCAAATCCAGCCTGAAAGAGGCGCAATATAACCTCGACAGAACCACCGTTCGCGCTCCAGACGCGGGTTACGTCACGCAGGTTTTACTCAAACCGGGCATGTTCTTGCGCCCGCTGCCGCTGCGCCCGGCAATGGTATTTGTGCCACTGCAAAAAACCGATATTTATGCGGCATTCCGCCAGAATTCAGCACTGCGTTTACACGCAGGCGACAAAGCCGAAGTGGTGTTTAACGGAATTCCTGGCAAAGTTTTTCCAGGCACGGTGAAGCAGATTTTGCCGGTGGTTGCCAACAGTAGCTTCCAGGCACAGGGATTCTTGCAGGGATTGAGTCAAAATCCGGGGCTGGATGGTATTTATGCTGACATTTCCTTAGACCCTAACCCTGAGATTAAAGCGCTACCGAAAGGCACAACCGCCCAGGCGGCGGTGTACACCGACCACGTTGAGCACTTGTCGATTCTGCGCAAAATCCTGCTGCGCATGACGAGCTGGACACATTATCTCTATATCGATCACTAACTTTATGACATAGCTCTCGGCTGTGTTATCCACCTTTCCAGGCAATACACCAATGCTGATGGATATCATCCTCCAGTCTAAAAGTACAAAACCCAGAATGACTGGGTTTTGTTCCTGGACTCAATGGATTATCAGTTACCTGTTGGTACATCGGCACTAGCAGCGGCGTTATACTGCCGGCCAATTTTTGCTCTCAAATCTGGATTACGTTTTTGGAGCTTATTATTTACCACCAAATAACCGGTAAATAAGCCGAGGAACACAACCAGAGAGAACCACTCCGCAACACCAATTTTGGAAAGCACAATCCCGAAACCAGCAAATATTGCCGTGAGTAGAGTCATGACTAGCACAGTCTGGCGAGCCGTTAAGCCACTACGCATTAAAATATGATGTAAATGATCGCGGTCAGGATGGAAAGGGCTATGTCCACGGCGAATGCGACGTACCATGATAGTCACCATATCCATCAGTGGCAAAGCTATTACCCACAGAGCCGTAACAGGAGCCATCACAGCTTCGCCACCCTGGCTTCCTAGTATCACCAGCCAGAGCATCGTAAAACCAATCACCATACTTCCAGCATCACCCATAAATACTTTGAAGCGTTTATTCCCGATTAACCCCATGTTGAGCATTAAATAAGGGATTAAGGCAACAATCATCAAGAAACACCACATGGCGCGCAAATGAGCACCCGCCAGTAGGAAGACCACCATCAAAGCTGCAAAGGTTGCACTCGCAACGGAGCCGAGTAGGCCATCTACGCCATCAACCATATTAAAAGCATTGATTGCAGCCCAGGTTGCAAAAAGCGTCACCAGATAACCGACTGGACCGAGTACGAGTTCGTACCCACCCAACACATGGCCAAGTGTCTGAAGGTATAGACCATCAACCATAATCACAACTGCGGACAATGCCTGGATAAACACGCGTGGTATCACCGGCAAGTCAAAACGATCATCGGCAATACCGACAAGCAGCAGTAGCGAGATGCTCACTAAGTAGGGAATAAAATGTGTTTCTGTGTGTGGTAGAACTTCAGGCCAAAAGAGGAAAAAAATCACTATGGCACAGTAGAAAGATATCCCACCGACTAATGGAATTTCTCCTTTGTGTTGCTTACGCCCACCGGGCTTGTCAACCAGACCACACTTCAAGGCGAGCTTACGAGCGATAAGGAGGGCGGTCATCGCTGTTAAGAACATAATGATAACTTCGATACTCATGGCAAGACCTTATTTCTTTTTAGCAAAGTTGCCCCTATGGAGAATGTAGAAATTTCCACAAAGTATTAGAGAAATTCATTAGATGTGTAGGACTGGTACGATAGCCACACATTTTATTAACATAGGATAAATACGAAAGTAGCGCCATTATATTACGTCTAAATTTTCAGGTCAAAATCATAATTCCTGAAAGGCATTAGCCTGAAATATGTTTAGCTACGTTACTATTTTTCTTGTTATTTTATATTTTTCAAATAAAACAACACGTTAACAACAATCTCTTTATTGCTCATTGTTTTCCAAAACTACCCATATATTAATTTTTTAAAACCATCAAATAATTAACGCAGCTTTTTCTTGTATTTTTTTCTTCATGCTCGCCAATATATCTTAATTATAATGGAAAACTTTAAATCTCTATCCGTGATCTGGAGTTCCGGGACAAAAAAATGAAGATTCGTACTCGCCCTTCTTCTCGCTTGCTCATCATCAACAATAGCGGCGCGGTGCTGTTATTTCGCTTTTCTCATCGTGATGATGCACTGGAAGGAAAGGTTTATTGGGCAACGCCCGGAGGCGGCCTTGAACCCGGTGAATCATTTGAACAAGCAGCCATTCGCGAGCTACACGAAGAAACTGGACTCGTAAGGCTTGAGTGCGGGCCATCTGTCGCACAACGCACATTCATGATGCAACTACCGAGTGGTGAAACCGTACAGGCTGACGAGCGCTTTTATGTCATCAATGCTTCTGAAAGTGAGCTTTCGCAGGCGGGTTGGAGTGAAAACGAAAAACGGGTGATAAGTCAGCAGAAATGGTGGACGCAATCAGAGTTGCTAGAGACTGGCGAAGTGATATTCCCTGAGGGACTGACAACGATTTTGGCAGAAATAGTAGATGATGAAGAATCAGAGAGTTAAAAATATAAAAGGTGGGCCACAGTAAAGTTTGCCCACCTGATAACTACTTCTTCTTATTGAGCATCGACTTTAAATCTGCAAACGGATTGTAGGTCGCTTCACCCACGTCTTTCTGTGCATCTTCACCCGCGACTACGGTTGTGCCGTATTGGTCAGCTTCGGTGTACTTGGAGTGCTCATGATCGTGGCAATACAGGCACAGAAGTTCCCAGTTACTGCCATCTTCCGGGTTATTGGTGTGATCATGATCGATATGGTGAACCGTCAGCTCGCGCAAGTTTGAATACACAAACTCACGCGAACAACGCCCGCATACCCACGGATAAATTTTTAACGCTTTCTCACGATAGCCGCTTTCCAGCCGCGTATAGTTTTTTGGGATCAGTGCCATGGACGTTAATTACCTGCTTAAAAGTGTAGGGCTATAGACAGAGTTTAAACCCCCTCTTTATCAATCCCCAAACGTTTCATACGTGAAAGCAACGTCGTGCGTTTTAATCCCAATCGCTGTGCCGCACCACGTGGACCTGCAACTACACCGTTGGTTTCTTTCAGCACACGCAAAATTCGCTGCGCTTCATCTTCACCTTCACGAAACTCTTCACTTGCCACCATCTGCGTCGGTTTTTCTTCAGGTTGACGATATTCCATCTCAGGCAAAGAAAGATGCAGCACATTGCCACGAGTTAATAGCACCGCACGTTCAATCACATTTTCCAGTTCACGCACATTCCCCGGCCAGTCCATACGGCTGAGCGCGCGCAAGGTTTCGGCCGGAATACTGTCAATATTACGGTTCATGCGATGGGCGATTTTGAAGGTGAAAGATTTCACCAACAGCGGAATATCTTCCGGTCGCTCACGTAGTGGTGGCAACATAATCGGGAACACATTCAGGCGATAATAGAGATCGCTTCGGAATTCACGCTCACTCACCATCTCTTTCAGATTGCGATTGGTGGCGGCAATCAGACGTACATCGACCTGCTGAACTTTGTTGCTGCCGAGGCGTTCAAATTCCTGCTCCTGTAGCACGCGCAGAAGCTTAGGCTGTAACTCCAGCGGCATATCGCCAACTTCATCAAGGAACAGCGAGCTTTTATCTGCCAGTTCAAAACGCCCGATACGCTGAGTGTTTGCACCGGTAAATGCGCCGCGCTCATGACCAAACAAGTCGCTTTCCAACAACCCGGCAGGCATCGCCGCACAGTTAATTTTCACCATACGACGGCTGTTGCGTTCGCTTAGATTGTGAATTGCTCGAGCAATCAGCTCTTTACCCGTACCTGTTTCTCCAAGAATCAACACGGTACTGTCGCTTTTCGCTACCATCTCGACTTGTTTAAGCACATTCGACATCACGTCGCTGCGGCCAATAATCTCACCAAAATCACTGGCGACATTATTGATTTGCTCGGTGAGATAGAGGTTCTCGTCGACCAGGTTTTCTTTCAGGCGATTGATTTCCTGATATGCCAGCGCGTTATCTACTGCAATAGCAATACGTTCGGCAATCTGGCGCATCAGCTTGAGGTTTTGCGGAGTAAAGATGCCCGCTTCACATTGCGCCAGCTTCAGCACACCCACAATGTTATTGCCAAAGGTGAGAGGCAGCAGGCAAAGCGTCTGAATTTGATTGCCCCACATTTCAAACAACATGCGCTCATATGGCGCGAGCTGGTCACCGTGATGCAGATTCAATAGCAGCATTTCACCGCTTTTGAATACCCGTTCAGAAAGTGTCCCCCCTAAAGCGACATCACTCTGATCGTGGATCGGCGACTGCTCTTTCACGAAATGGGTGGAATAGACAGTAAGCCGATCTTTGCGGTTTCCGCGCAGCACAATACTTATCGAGTCTATCGAGAAATAGTGGTGAATCTCGTTGGCGATCTCGCTTATCAGTTCATCAAGATCGAGCTTAGAAAGTACCGCGTTTGTCACTGCCACCAGGATACGGAAATCGTCACGTTCGCGGCACAGTTGTTGGTAACCAAGGTTTGAGTCGATACGGTTTTGGATTTGTTCCGCAGCCAGAGCCACAACATGGGCCAGGGTATGCATGCGGTTGAGTTCTTTATCTGTCCAGGCAATGTCGTTGTCGCGAATAAATTCGCAGCCGCCAAAGATTTTCCCTTCTGCGGCCAGCGGCAACAGACAGTAACGACCAAACGGGGCGTACAGTTCAAGGTTCATCACCTGTGGCCAGGTGTCATTGAACTCTTCCTGAGTACAAATCAACGCCTCCGGGCGCGAAAGCACACGCCGCACCGGCCCATTGGCCAGCACCATTTCATCTTCGTAATGCAGTTCTTTGCCGTGTTTGTCCATGCCATAGAAGGCCACACGCTGATGTAGCGGATGATAAAGCAGAATATTCACTCTGTTCGCCAGCGCACCTTGCTTTGCCAGTTGGGTCAGGCAATTGGCAAGTGCCGGGAGATCAGGTTGCTGCAACAGGGTACGCGTAATATCAAATAGGCCCTGCTGCCCGAGATCGCTCATCGGTGTGTATGGCATTTTGCTTATCCAAAAAAGAGACCCGGTGAGTTACCGGGTAGGGAATATATTGATCATACAAATAGCGCTCGACGCTTTAGTGTAGCCAGGGCGGCACACAGCGCACTTGGCTTAGGTCAACAAATGCGTGGCAGCGGCTCTGAATGCGGCAAGTCTAATGTCCGTTTTACACCATATAGCCCGGCAACACGTACACCTTTACGTTCAACAACATCACCAATAATTGCCGCATCCTGACCTAAAGGATGAGCACGCAGTGCCGTCAGTACCGCGTCAGCAGCTTCACGCTCTACTGCGATAACCAGTTTACCTTCGTTGGCAAAATTAAGCGCATCGAGGCCAAGCAACTCACAAACACCACGCACCGCCGGGTTCAATGGCAGCTGACTTTCAGCCACTTCCATTCCACAACCACACGACGCTGCAAACTCATGCAATACAGCATTCACGCCACCGCGCGTCGCGTCACGCAACGCTTTAACGCCGGGAATATTCAACAGTGGCGCGATTAGAGGTGCCAGCACCGCACAGTCACTGATCAGCGCACCTTCCAGACCCAGCGATTCTCGCAGATTTAGGATAGTCGCTCCGTGGTCACCCAGAGTTCCACTGACGATCAGCACATCACCCACGCCGATCTGTTGCGTGCCCCAGTTCAAACCTACGGGAATTGCGCCAATCCCAGCCGTATTGATAAACAGCTTATCTGCCGCTCCACGCTGTACAACTTTGGTATCACCAGTAACCACCGCGATACCGGCCGCTTTTGCGGTTGCAGCCATGCTGGTGACCACACGTTCGAGCGTTTCAAGCGGCAAGCCTTCTTCAAGGATAAACCCGCAGGATAACCAGCGTGGGGTTGCACCGCTGACAGCAACATCGTTCGCCGTCCCGCAAATGGCTAACTTGCCGATATCACCACCGGGGAAAAACAGCGGGTCGATAACATAGCTGTCGGTTGAAAATGCCAGGCGATCTCCACTTGCAGTGAGTTCAGCCAGCGGTAAACGCGCCTGATCTTCTTGCTCTGCAAGCCAGGGATTATCAAACGCCTGCATAAACAAGTCAGCTACCAATTTTTGCATTGCCTGGCCGCCGCTGCCGTGGGCCAATTCAATAGTTTTCATGCTTCACTCTCCTGGCTGCGATATTGATACCAGGCAGCACATGCCCCTTCAGATGACACCATCAGTGCGCCAAAGGCATTTTGTGGATTACAGGTTTTACCAAACATCGGACATTGATGCGGTTTACAGCGCCCGGTGAGCACATCGCCACAACGGGCAAGCGGGTCGTCGTAAACTTGCTGCGGTGCGGGTTTGAAATGATCTTCCGCATCAAACTGACGATACTCGTCAGTCAGTTGAACGCCGGAATCGCTTATAGTGCCAAGCCCACGCCATTCGGCATCACCACGTACGGTAAAGACGTCTGCGATAGCTTCCTGCGCAAGGCTATTACCGGCATCCGGCACCACACGTTTGTATTGGTTCTCCACCTTGCTGTTTTGATGGATTTTTTGCTCAACCAGCATCACCACGCCTTGCAGCAAATCCAGTGGTTCAAATCCAGCAACCACTAGCGGGCGCTGATGCTCGGTGGCAATAAAGTCATAGGCTTCAGTGCCAATCACCATGCTGACGTGGCCGGGCGCCAGGAAAGCATCAATGCCGTTATCCGGCTGCTCCAACAAACTACGCAGCGTGGGAATAAGCGTAATGTGCTGGCAGAAAAAGTAGAAATTATTGATGCCCTGCGCTTTCGCTTGTTTGAGCGTAATAGCAGTGGTCGGCATCGTTGTTTCAAAACCGAGGCCGAAAAATACCACTTTGCGATCCGGGTTCTGGCTCGCAATAGCCAGAGCGTCCATTGGCGAGTAAACCACGCGCACATCTGCGCCACGTGCTTTCGCCTGCATCAGCGAACCGTTTTTACCCGGCACACGCATGGCGTCGCCAAAGGTACAAAAAATCACTTCCGGATGGCTGGCGATTTCAATACACGCATCAATGCGCCCCATCGGTAACACACACACCGGGCAACCCGGTCCGTGGATAAACTCAATATTTTCTGGCAGCAGTTGGTCGAGGCCAAACTTAAAGATAGCGTGAGTATGCCCGCCACAGACTTCCATAATGCGCAGAGGACGTTCTGCCGTGTAAGTCAGTTTTGGGGCGCGTTCACGGAGTACATCAATAAGCTGCATGACTTTTTCCGGCGCACGGTATTCGTCAACGAAGTGCATCATCCGCGTTCTTCCCCAAACAGCAGACCACCAACATCGGGTTCCACTTCAAACATGTTTTGCAGGGCATCTAAGGTGTCGCGAGCTTCGGCTTCATCAATAATCGCCATTGCAAAACCAACATGAACCAGCACCCACTGGCCAATTTGCGCATCGCCCACCAGCATCAGGTTTACATCGCGTTTGATACCACACACATCTACTTTAGCGCTGCCGTCTGGCAGTTTTTCAACAATCTGGCCTGGAATGCCTATGCACATCGTTGCGTCTCCAGCCAGTTGAGCCACTCATCCATACCTTCGCCACTGGTCGCAGAAACCAACAAGATTTCAATATTCGGATTCACCTGGCGGGCGTAGTCGAGACACTTATCAACATCGAACTGCAAATACGGCAGCAGGTCGATTTTGTTGAGCAGCATTAAGGAAGAAGCGGCAAACATATGCGGATACTTAAGCGGTTTGTCTTCGCCTTCGGTCACCGAAAGCACCGCTACTTTGTGGCGTTCGCCAAGATCAAAACTCGCCGGGCACACCAGGTTGCCAACGTTTTCGATAAACAGAATCCCGTTACGCTCAAGCGGCAAACGCTGCATGGCATCACGAATCATCTGCGCATCGAGATGGCAGCCTTTACCGGTATTCACCTGAATGGCTGGCGTACCAGTAGCACGAATGCGTTCGGCATCGTTCACGGTTTGCTGATCGCCTTCAATAACGGCACAAGGCACATTACCGTGCAGGCGTTTTAAGCTTTCAGTAAGCAAGGTGGTTTTACCGGAACCCGGGCTTGAAACCAGGTTAAGCACCAGCTGTTGCTGTTTCGCAAACTGCTCACGGTTATAAACAGCGAGCTGGTTGTTTTTATCCAGCACGTTGAGTTCGATTTCCAGCATACGGCGCTGGGTCATGCCCGGCGCATGGGTGCCTGCGGCACCGTGGCCATAATGCAGATCGCCCTGCTCATCTGTCGTTGGTGCAAATTTAACGCCGGTGATTGGCGTTAAAGCGCGTGATGCTGGCGCGAAAGGTGCACTACGGAAACCAGAGTGCGGATTGCGCTCGTCGCCTTCTATATACAAGTTGCCTTCAGCGCAACCACAAGTACTACACATGATTCGTCTCCTCCACTTCCAGACGCTTAATCTGCACGCCATCGTCTGCCACTACGCGTAAATTGCTGCCTTCGCACAACGGGCAGCGCCGTACCAGCTGGGTTAACAAGGTGATGTGTTGCTGGCAGTCGTAGCACCAGCATTCCGCTTCTTGTTGATGAATATGAAGCTGGCAGCCTTCGGCTAATGTGTCGCGGCACACTAATTCGAAACAGAACTCCAGCGCGCTTTGCTCAACGCATGAGAAAGCGCCTACTTCAAGCCAAACACCAGTGACGCGGGTGGCACCGTGTTGGCGGGCTTGAGCTTCGATGAGTTCCAGTGCGCGTTGGCAGAGGGTGATTTCGTGCATATTGCCTCCGGGGATGTCTGCTGGAGGTAATGCAAGGATGATGCCAGGGTTTATATCCATTTCTCTGACAGACCGAATTTATTCCGTTCACTGAAAGTTTACCGATCCCTGAACTTACCGAAACGGTGAACGAATCAAGGGTGCTACCGCAGCACCCTTGATAATCCCGGCTCCCGGCATCTAAATCGCCGCTTCGCGGTAAACCTTCGTTTTTCCTTTCAGTCTCTGGGTCGGTTGTGATGCGCTCCCGGCGATCACAACCTCTCGCCGTTCCCGACGGCGAGACCCGCTCCTTTTAGTCAATACGAAGGCGATTTAAGCCGGACTCAAAGGTCAACGTCAAAAGCTAAAGATAGCACGGAGCCGGTTTTGACCTTGTTCCCGGTATAAATTGCCCCAGCGTTACCCATAAGTCAGGGTTGAGCTGCCGTCCGCCGTGAAAGAGAGCGATCGCCGGGAGCGAGTCGCGAACGACCCTGAACGTTGGGGATAAGCTGGGGTTTACCGCGCAGCGGCAATTTAATCACCGGGCGCCGGGGTTGCCAGGGGGCTGGCGTGAGCCACCTGGCACGTTCACCGTTCGCAGATATATGTAGGATCGGAGAACTGTCGGGTGAACGGAAAATCACCATTCCAGGCATAAGCATAAGCATAAGCATAAGCATAAGCATAAACAATGCTGACATTCCCCCGTCAAACATGACGAAATGACATGTCATCCCTGTGCCTATTTGTATCCTATTAATACAAAACCCAATAATTTCAGCAAAATACAACATTGGCACGAAACGTGCTCTGTAGACGCAACAGCAAAAACAGAGTGATTTAATAATGAACATTTGGGAACTGAGCGAAAAAGCCGAATACATTGCCGACAAGCACCAGCGCTTGCTCACGCAATGGCAACATTACTGCAATAGCTTGATTCAGGGCATCACCCTTTCTAAAGCGAAACTACATCACGCCGTAGGGTGCAATCCTGATGATTCCCTGCGCTTCTTCTTATTTGACCATTTCGTCATTCACGTGCGCCTCGCAGAAGGCTTCAACAGTCACACCATCGAGTACTACGTTGAGAAGCGTAACGGTGAAGATAGAGTGTTGATTGCTAAAGCAATCCTTGATGACGAAGGCCGCGTAGACAACAGCATCAGTAACCGTAACCGTGAAAGTGTTCTCGAGCATTACCTCGAAAAAATTCATCCGGTATACGAAAGCTTGTACAGCGCCGTTCACACCGATACTCCGGTATCGATGGGGCAGCTGCAACAAAGCGCTCAGGCCTGATAGCCATGTTGGGTGTCGAAAACTGTCGAAACGACAGCCGTCGGCACAGTTTCGTCAAAAATGATGATGTGCTCTAAGGATACTTAGGTGAATCGCTTTATTATCGCCGACTCCAAACTTTGCATGGGTTGCCACACCTGTGAGGCGGCTTGCTCTGAAACGCACCGTCTGCATGGCCTGCAATCCATGCCTCGCCTGAAAGTGATGCGTGACGCGAATGATTCCGCGCCGCAAATGTGCCATCACTGCGAAGACGCGCCTTGTGCTGGCGTCTGCCCAGCTAATGCCATCACCCGCGTCGATGGTGCGGTACAGCTCAATGAAAGCCTGTGCGTAAGCTGCAAACTATGCGCTATCGCCTGCCCATTCGGCTCTATTGAATTCTCGGGCAGCCGTCCAATCCATATCCCGGCAAACGCTAACAGCCCGAAAGCGCCACCTGCGCCTCCGGCACCTGCTCGCGTCAGTTCGCTTATCGACTGGGTGCCAGGTGTTCGTGCCATCGCTGTGAAATGCGATATGTGCAGTTTCGATGAAGATGGTCCAGCGTGCGTACGCACCTGCCCAACAAAAGCGCTGCGCGTGGTGGATAACAATGACATTGCCAAATCCAGCAAGCTCAAACGTGAACTGACTTTGGGTGCGACCCTTGGCGATCTCACCCTGTTTACCCAGCCTGAGGTGAAAAAATGAGTGCTTTTGTCCTGATTCATTGGGCGCTGATGGGCTTTCTGCTAAGTGCGATTCTGGCCGGTATCACGGCATTTAATAAACCGCTGAGCGGCGTTATTGCTGGCCTGGGTGGTGCAATTAGTTCCGTATTGGTACTGATTGCCGGTTTCGATGCGTTAACCGGGTTTACCGGTATGGCGCAAGTTTGGCAGTTGCATCTACAGCTCAACGCCTTTAACGGCATCTGGCTGGTAACGCTGGGTCTGCCCGGTCTGTTTATCTCACTGTTCAATATCGACTGGCATCGTCATCACGCCGTAAAAGCCAATGGCTTGCTGGTGAACCTGGTGATGGCCGCAGCCGTAGCAGCACTGGTGGCCGATAATATCGGCATGTTAGTTGTGCTGGCAGAAATCGTCGCACTGAGCGGTTACTTCCTGACTGGCTGCCAGAAATCCGGGCAGTTGTGGTTTGCGCTGGGCCGTCTTGGCACCGTGCTGCTGGCGGTTGCGTGCTGGTTACTGTGGAAACAGTACGGCACGCTGAGTTATGCCGAATTGCACCTGATGACCAACGGCGCGCCGATTAGCTCTGTTGTCTGGCTGCTGGGTCTGATTGGTTTTGGTTTGATGGCGGGGATTATTCCGCTGCACGGTTGGGTACCTCAGGCACATGCCAACGCTTCTGCTCCGGCAGCGGCGCTGTTCTCAGCTGTCGTGCTGAAAATTGGCCTGTACGGCATCATGAGCTTCTCACTGATCAGCAATGTTATGCCGCTGTGGTGGGGCATTCTGGTGGTCATTCTGGGGATGATTACTGCGTTTATTGGCGGTCTGTATGCGCTGATGGAACACAATATCAACCGCCTGCTGGCTTACCACTCTCTTGAGAATATCGGCATTATTCTGCTCGGTCTGGGCTGCGGCATGATGGGCCTTGCGCTGAATGAATCCACGCTGGTTGCACTCGGCATGATTGGTGGCCTGTATCACCTGTTCAACCATAGCGTATTCAAAACCACGTTGTTCCTTGGCGCAGGCGCGGTTTGGTTCCGTACTGGTCATCGCGACATCGAAAAACTCGGTGGTATTGGCAAGCGTATGCCGCTGATTTCCATTGCTATGCTGGTGGGTTTAATGGCAATGGCAGCACTGCCTCCGCTCAACGGTTTTGCTGGCGAATGGGTCATTTACCAGTCCTTCTTCCACCTTGGCACTTTGCCGCTGTTTATCGCTCGCTTCTTAGGCCCATTGTTGGCTGTAGGTCTGGCGATTACTGGCGCACTGGCTGTGATGTGTATGGCGAAGGTTTATGGCGTCACCTTCCTGGGTGCACCGCGCACACCAGAAGCTGAAAATGCTACCTCTGCGCCGTTCCTGATGAACCTGAGTGTGGCGGCCCTTGCCGCATGTTGTGTGATTGCCGGTGTTGCTGCTCCTTGGCTGATTCCTCTGTTGCAGAACGCGATTCCATTGCCGCTGCAAACGGCTAACACCACCGTTTCACAACCGATGATCACCCTGCTGCTGATTGCCAGCCCACTACTGCCATTCATTTTGATGGTGATTTTCCGTGGCGACCGTCTGCCAAACCGCACACGCGGCACGGCCTGGGTCTGCGGTTACGACCATGAACAAGCAATGGTCATTACTGCGGGTGGTTTTGCTCAGCCAGTAAAAGCGGCGTTCGCGCCACTGCTGAAACTACGCAAAACCCTGAACCCAGTGAAATGGGTGCCTGGCTGGCAGTGTGATTGCCTTGCCGGTACGTTCCGTCGCCTGGCAATGATCGAACTGGCCGTGTTGCTGGTTGCGGTTTGCGCTTAAGGAGCCTGATATGAATACCATTTTCTTTTCGTTGATTCAGGCGCTGGTGTTATTTGCCGTCGCGCCACTGTTGTCCGGTATTACCCGTGTCACTCGCGCCCGTATGCACAACCGCCGTGGGCCTGGCGTGATGCAGGAATATCGTGACCTGTTCAAATTGTTCAGCCGCCAGAGCGTGGCACCAGCCGCCTCCGGCTGGGTGTTCCGTCTGATGCCGTTTGTGATGGTTGGTGTGATGCTGACCATTGCTACTGCGCTGCCAGTCGTCACTCTCTGGTCACCACTGCCTTCACTGGGTGATTTGATAACCCTTATCTACCTGTTCGCCATCGCGCGTTTCTTCTTTGCCATTGCAGGCCTGGATACCGGTAGTCCGTTTACCGGCATCGGTGCCAGCCGTGAAGCGATGCTTGGCGTGCTGGTTGAACCGATCCTGATTCTGGGACTGTGGGTTGCCGCACAAGTGGCTGGTAGCACGCACATCAGCAATATCGCTTCCACTATCTATCACTGGCCAGCCGCACAAAGCTTAACGCTAATTTTGGCGCTCGCCGCCTGTGCCTTCGCCACCTTTATCGAAATGGGCAAACTGCCATTCGACCTCGCAGAAGCCGAGCAAGAGTTGCAGGAAGGCCCGCTGACCGAGTACAGCGGCGCTGGTTTTGCCGTGCTGAAATGGGGGATTTCCCTCAAGCAATTGGTCGTACTGCAAATGTTCGTTGGCGTGTTCCTGCCATGGGGCCAGATGAGCGAATTTAGCTGGGGCGGCCTCGTCATTGCGCTGGTTCTGGCGGCAGTAAAACTGGTACTTGGCGTGCTGATTATCGCGCTGTTTGAAAACAGTATGGCGCGTTTGCGGATGCTGGAAGCTTCAACAGTTACCTGGGCCGGTTTTGGCTTTGCCTTTTTAGCCTTCGTCTCCTTGCTGGCGGCGTGATTTAAGAGAATTTATCAATGTCTGAAGAAAAGATTGGCCAACATTATCTCGCCGCTTTGCATAAGCAATTTCCTCATGCGGTGATCGACGAAGCGTGGCAAACCAAAGACCAAATCACTGTCACCGTGAAGCTCAACATGCTGCCAGAAGTGGTGGAGTGGCTTTACTACCAACAAGGTGGCTGGTTATCCGTATTGTTCGGTAACGATGAGCGTCAACTGTGCGGCAACTATGCAGTTTATTACGTGCTTTCCATGGAAAGCGGCGTGAAATGCTGGATTACCGTGCGCGTAGAAGTCGACGCCGACAAACCAGAATTCCCATCCGTTACACCGCGTGTGCCTGCTGCTGTATGGGGTGAGCGTGAAGTGCGTGATATGTATGGCCTGCAACCTGTTGGCCTGCCGGATGAACGTCGCTTAGTGCTGCCAGATGACTGGCCAGATGACCTGTATCCGTTGCGTAAAGACAGCATGGATTATCGCCAGCGCCCTGCCCCAACCAGCGATCAGGAAACTTACCAGTTCATCAATGAGCTGGGCAGCAAGAAAAACAACGTGGTGCCGATTGGCCCACTGCACGTAACCAGCGATGAGCCAGGCCACTTCCGCCTGTTCGTTGATGGCGAAAACATCATTGACGCCGATTACCGCCTGTTCTACGTCCACCGTGGTATGGAAAAATTGGCTGAAACCCGCATGGGTTACAACGAAGTCACCTTCTTGTCTGACCGCGTATGTGGCATCTGTGGTTTCGCCCACAGCACCGCGTACACCACGTCAGTTGAGAATGCGATGGGCATCGTGGTGCCAGAGCGCGCCCAGATGATCCGTGCGATTTTGCTGGAAGTTGAACGCCTGCACAGCCACCTGCTGAACCTCGGCCTCGCCTGCCACTTTGTTGGCTTCGACTCAGGCTTTATGCAGTTCTTCCGCGTACGTGAGATGTCCATGAAAATGGCAGAAATCCTCACTGGCGCACGTAAGACTTACGGCCTGAACCTGATCGGCGGGATTCGTCGCGATCTGCTCAAAGACGACATGATCCAGACTCGCCAGCTCGCACAGCAGATGCGCCGCGAAGTGAAAGACCTGGTCGATATTCTGATGAGCACGCCAAACATTGAACAGCGTACCGTCGGCATTGGCCGCCTGGACCCACAAATCGCCCGCGATTTCAGTAACGTCGGTCCAATGGTCCGCGCCAGCGGTCACGCCCGTGACACCCGTGCCGATCACCCGTTCGTTGGTTACGGTTTGCTGCCAATGGAAGTTCACAGCGAAACAGGCTGCGATGTGCTGTCCCGTTTGAAAGTGCGTATCAATGAAGTTTATACCGCGCTGAACATGATTGATTTTGGCCTCGATAACCTGCCTGGCGGCCCGCTGGCTGTGGACGGTTTCACCTACATTCCAAACCGTTTCGCACTTGGCTTCTCTGAAGCACCACGCGGCGATGACATTCACTGGTCGATGACCGGCGACAACCAGAAGCTGTACCGCTGGCGCTGCCGTGCGGCAACGTATGCCAACTGGCCGACTCTGCGTTACATGCTGCGTGGCAACACCGTTTCTGATGCGCCACTGATCATCGGTAGCCTGGATCCTTGCTACTCATGTACTGACCGCATGACCATCGTCGATGTGCGTAAGCGCAAGACCAAAGTGGTGCCGTACAAAGAGCTTGAGCGCTACAGCATTGAGCGCACTAATTCGCCGCTGAAATAAACGGAGTCACAATGTTTAACTTCATCAAAAAAGCCATTAAAGGCGGCGTGGCCACTGAGTCTTACCCGCTACAACCCATAGCCGTGGACCCAAACTTCCGTGGCAAACCGGAACACAATCCGCAGCAATGCATTGGTTGTGCGGCCTGCGTTAACGCATGCCCATCCAACGCATTAACAGTGGAAACCGATCTGGTAGCCGGGCAACTGGCATGGACCTTCAATCTGGGGCGCTGCATTTTCTGTGCTCGCTGTGAAGAAGTCTGCCCAACGGCTGCTATCAAGCTTTCTCAGGAGTACGAGTTAGCTGTCTGGAACAAAGCCGATTTCCTGCAACAGGCACGTTTTGATCTGTGCAATTGCCGCCAGTGCAGCAAGCCATTTGCGGTGCAAAAAGAGATTGATTACGCGATTGCGCTGCTTGAGCACAACGGTGACAAATTTGCCGAAGCGCACCGCACTGCGTTTGAAACTTGCCCGGAATGTAAACGCCAGCAAAGCCTGGTATCTTCCGACCAAATCGATCTTAGCCGCCAGATTAGAGAGGTGCGCTCATGAGTATGTTACTCGGTCCACGTGACGATAAAGGCATGCCAGTGCCAATGACGGTGGATGAGTCCATCGCCAGCATGAAAGCGTCGCTGCTGAAAAAAATCAAACGTTCCGCGTATGTTTACCGCGTTGACTGCGGTGGCTGTAACGGCTGCGAAATCGAAATTTTCGCGACCCTTTCGCCACTGTTCGATGCAGAACGCTTCGGGATTAAAGTTGTTCCATCTCCGCGCCATGCAGATATTTTACTGTTTACCGGTGCTGTGACTCGCGCCATGCGTTCCCCCGCGCTACGTGCCTGGGAATCAGCACCGGACCCAAAAATTTGCATCTCTTACGGTGCATGCGGTAACAGCGGCGGTATCTTCCACGACCTGTATTGCGTCTGGGGCGGTACCGACAAAATCGTGCCGGTGGATGTCTATATTCCGGGTTGCCCTCCAACGCCTGCGGCAACGCTGTATGGTTTTGCCATGGCGCTGGGTCTGCTGGAGCAAAAAATCCACGCCCGCGAAGCCAGCGAAATGGATGCGCAACCGGCGCAGATTCTGCACCCGGATATGGTTCAGCCATTGCGTGTGCGTATCGACCGTGAAGCACGCCGCCTGGCGGGTTATCGCTATGGCCGCCAGATTGCTGACAGCTACATGGAAAACCTCACCGCCGGAAACGGCAGTGTTGAGCAATGGCTGGCGCACGAGAACGATCCACGCCTGACGGAAATCGTCGGTAATCTCGAAGCACTGGTGAAGCAGGAGCGCGTGTAATGAGCGAGTCGGTGGTGTTTTGCCAGCTTAGCCGTAAGTTTGTCGATGAAAACGACAACACACCGAGTGATGCGCAACAGGTGGTTTATTACAGCCTGGCAATTGGCCACCATCTCGGCGTTATCGACTGCCTGAAAGAAAATTTAGTGTGTTCGTTTGAGCCTTACAAAGCGTGGATTGCCACGCTTGAAGAGGGCAGTGAGGCGCGGCGTAAAATGGAAGGTGTGCCGCGTTACGGCGAAATCGTTATCGACCAAAGCCATGTCGTTTTACTGGCGAAAGCGTTCGATGCCGCAAAACCAACTCAAACTGAACAGCAGCAAGAGTGGAGCCAGGAATTGCTCGATATGCTGCAAGCTATTCAACAAGAACCCGCCATCTATTTGATGGTACGGAGACGCTATGACTAACGTTTTACTTTGTGTCGGCAACAGCATGATGGGTGACGATGGCGCAGGCCCATTACTTGCCGAGAAATGCCAGGCCGCCCCACAAGGCGACTGGATTGTTATCGACGGCGGCACCGCTCCTGAAAATGATGTGGTGGCGATTCGCGAATTACGCCCGGACAGATTGCTGCTGGTAGATGCGACGGATATGGGCCTGAACCCAGGCGAAATCCGTATCATCGACCCGGACGACATCGCTGAAATGTTTATGATGACCACCCACAACATGCCACTTAACTATTTAATCGATCAGATTAAAGAAGATGTTGGCGAGGTGATTTTCCTTGGCATTCAGCCTGATATTGTCGGCTTTTACTACCCGATGACTGACGCGATAAAAGCAGCGGTTGAGACGGTGTATCAAAGCCTGGCGGGTTGGGAAGGAAAAGGCGGTTTCGCGGATTTGGAAGCACCTGAGTTCGAGTAAATTCTGGAGGATGTCGCGGCGCTAAATCCCCTACGGGTCTTGTAGGTCGGATTCGCGCTGTGGCATCCGACCATTCGATATCACACGTATCGGATATTGAGTGAGATCCTTGCACCACAGGCTGTGGCATAACGCTCAAGCATCTTCATACTGGCGCTAAGTGGGTTCTTCTCAAGACGGCTAATACCTGATGAATTTGTCCCGAGCTTGTTAGCCAACTCTATTTTCGAAAGCCCTGCTCTTTCACGCATTTCATAAAGTGCCTGAATCAGCATCAGCTCCTGATCGGCTTCGTTATATGCCTGAACGGACTCAGCATCAGAAAGCATTTTTGTTTTCAATTCATCAAGAGAGAGTGGTTTCACTTCATAAACTCCTTCAGCCTTAACCGGGCAATGTCGATTGCGTTAGCCGGCGTTTTAGCTGTCTTTTTCGTAAAGGCATGCAAAATATAAATGGTTTGCCCATAACTAAAAGCATAGACCGCTCGAGCAATATCTTTGTCACCGACTCGTAGTTCGAAAAGGCCATTTCCCAGGACTCGGCTATGAGGCATTTTTAGCTGATTACCTTCAGATGCCAGGCGTTCAATTAAGCGAAACATTCGGCCTCGCAGTTGTGCAGGCAAGGCAACCAGTTCTTCAGCCGCAGCTCCATGCGTCAATATTGTATACATTCTAACCCCTCCGTTCCCTGAAACATATCAAGAGGGGAAGCTTTCCCTAATCAATTTCTTTACTCACTGGCACGAACTGCGAGCGACTTTCCAGAACTCTCTGTCATTTGCCCAAATGACATCGTCATATGTGTCGATGTCACTGTCATCCCTTCCCCGATCAATGCGCAATCCCTTGAATCACGGTAGTTTCAAAGTTGGCACACTTTATGTATGCCTAGAGCAGTCTTATAAAAAAACACTCTATCCAGGAGTCTATGATGAACCGTTTCATCATTGCTGATTCAAGCAAATGTATTGGCTGTCGCACTTGCGAAGTGGCCTGTGTCGTAGCACATCAGGAAGCACAAGATTGCGCAGTATTAACACCGCAAACCTTCCTTCCACGTATTCATGTGATTAAAGGCGTGAATGTTTCCACCGCGACAATGTGCCGCCAGTGCGAAGACGCACCGTGTGCCAACGTCTGCCCTAATGGCGCAATCAGCCGTGAGCATGGTTTTGTGAATGTGATGCAAGAACGTTGCATCGGCTGCAAAACCTGTGTGGTTGCCTGCCCGTATGGCGCGATGGAAGTGGTTGTTCGCCCTGTTGTACGTAACAGCGGTGCAGGTCTTAACGTGATGGCAGAAAAAGCCGAAGCGAATAAATGCGACCTTTGCCACACCCGTTCAGAAGGCCCGGCCTGTATGGAAGCCTGCCCAACCAACGCAATTATCTGTGTTGATCGCAATAAACTTGAACAAATGAGTGCCGAAAAACGCCGTCGTGCTGCGTTCGATGCGACTTCATCCCTGATTTTCTAAATCCATTTACTTCTACGTTAACAGGTCTGTTACTGATGAAAAAAATTACCAGCGTCTGCCCTTATTGTGGCGCAGGCTGCAAACTCAAACTGGTTGTTGAGAAGAACAAAATTATCCGTGCCGAAGCGGCTGATGGCGTGACTAACCAAAATGAACTCTGCCTGAAAGGCTATTACGGCTGGGATTTTCTCAACGATACCAAGCTGCTCACACCGCGTCTGACGCAGCCGATGATCCGCTACGAAAAAGGCGGCAAGCTTCAGCCGGTGAGCTGGGAAGAAGCGATTAGCTACACCGCTAAGCGACTGAAAACCATCAAAGAGCAGTATGGTCCGCGTTCGATTATGACAACCGGTTCGTCACGTGGGACAGGTAACGAAACCAACTATGTGATGCAGAAGTTTGCACGCGGTGTCTTGCATACCAACAACGTCGACTGCTGTGCGCGTGTTTGCCACGGGCCGTCTGTTGCAGGTTTGCAAGTGACGCTGGGAAATGGTGCGATGAGTAACTCCATCGGCGATATCGAAAACTCAAAATGCCTGTTGGTGTTTGGGTATAACTGCGCCGATTCACACCCGATCGTGGCGCGTCGTGTGATTAAAGCGAAAGAAAATGGTGCGAAAATCATTGTATGCGATCCACGTCGTATCGAAACCGCGCGTATTGCAGACCAACATTTGCAGTTGAAAAACGGCTGCAATATGGCGCTGGTGAATGCTTTTGGTTACGTGCTGCTTGAAGAGCATCTCTACGATACCGAGTACGTTGCGAAATTTACCGAGGGTCTGGATGCGTACCGCGAAGTGGTTAAAGGCTACGCGCCAGAAGATGTTGAGCACCTGACCGGTGTTCCGGCACATCAGGTCCGCCAGGCAATGCGGACTTTTGCCGCCGCACCTTCAGCCACCATTATGTGGGGCATGGGCGTGACGCAGTTTGGCCAGGCGGTCGACGTCGTTAAAGGGCTTTCAAGCCTTGCGCTACTGACCGGCAACCTGGGTCGTGAAAACGTCGGCGTTGGCCCGGTTCGTGGTCAAAACAACGTGCAGGGCGCGTGTGACATGGGCGTGCTGCCAAACCAGTTCCCGGGTTACCAGGATGTAGTTGATCCAAAAGTGCGTGCCAAATTCGCCAAAGCCTGGGGCATCAACGTAGAAGATATGGACGACCAGGTTGGCGTACGTATCACAGAAGTACCGCATATGGCTATCCATGGCGAGATGAAAGCCTACTACATCATGGGTGAAGACCCGTTGCAGACCGAAGCCGACCTTGGCCTGGTACGCAAAGGTTTTGAAGCGCTCGATTTTGTGGTGGTGCAGGACATCTTTATGACCAAAACCGCCGAAGTGGCGGATGTAATTTTGCCAGCCACGTCATGGGGCGAGCACGGCGGCGTGTTTACCTGCGCTGACCGTGGCTTCCAGCGTTTTGAAAAAGCCATTGATGCGAAGTACAACGTCAAACGTGACTGGGAAATTATCAGCCTGCTCGCAACCGAGATGGGCTACCCAATGCATTACGACAACAACCAGCAAATCTGGGACGAACTGCGTGAACTCTGCCCGCTGTTCTACGGCGTAACCTGGGAAAAAATGGGCGATATGGGCCATGTGCAGTGGCCGTGTCCGACACTGGATCACCCGGGTACGCCGTATCTCTATAAAGACAGCAAGTTCGACACCCCAACCGGCAAAGGCCAGCTGTTTGCGGCGCAGTGGCGTGCGCCAGCCGAAGTGCCGGATGCCGAATATCCATTGGTGCTGTGTACCGTGCGCGAAGTCGGCCACTACTCCTGCCGTTCAATGACCGGGAACTGTGCTGCATTGCAAACACTCGCCGACGAACCTGGTTTTGTGCAGATGAACCCGACAGATGCCAACCTGCTCGGCATTAAAGACAAACAGCTGGTGTGGGTCAGTTCACGTCGCGGCAAAGTTATCAGCCGTGCTGAGGTTAATGAGCGCATTAACGTGGGCTCGGTGTACATGACTTATCAGTGGTGGATTGGGGCATGTAATGAGCTGACTCAGGACAACCTTGACCCGATTTCCAAAACACCGGAAACCAAGTATTGCGCGGTCAACGTCAGCCAGATTGCTGACCAGCAATGGGCAGAAAACTACGCTCAGACGACATATAGCGATATGAAAGCGCGTTTGCGCCAGGCAGTAGAAGCTTAAAAACGGTGGATGACGCTTGCGCAGCGTCATCCGACAAAATACCCAAATATTGGTACCAATAGTGAATTTTAACGGCGTGATGCTACGCATTCGCGGCAAAGTACAGGGCGTAGGTTTCAGGCCATTCGTCTGGCAACTTGCACAACTTCTCAAACTCACGGGCGATGTCTGCAATGACGGTGCCGGTGTGTTGGTGCGCCTGTCCTCCAATGCCGATGCGTTTATCACCGAGCTTCACGCCAAATGCCCACCACTTGCTCGTATCGATAGTGTTGAACAATCGACAATGCAGTGGGAAACAATCCCCCAGGATTTTACCATTCGCCACAGTGCCAGCAGCTCGATGGACACGCAAATCGTCCCGGATGCCGCAACCTGCCCGGACTGCCTGCGTGAGCTAAATGACCCGAACGATCGTCGTTATCGTTATCCGTTTATCAACTGCACCCACTGTGGCCCGCGCTTCACCATCATTAATGCTATGCCGTATGACCGGCCCAAAACGGTGATGGCTGCGTTCCCGTTATGCCCGGCGTGTGAAAAAGAGTACCGCGATCCAATGGATCGCCGCTTCCATGCCCAACCTGTCGCCTGTCCGGAGTGTGGACCGCAGATTAGCTGGCAATGTGGTGAGCAAAACCTTGAGCGTGAAGACGCATTACAAGCAGCCGTCGCAGCGTTAAAAGACGGAAGAGTCGTGGCAATAAAAGGGCTGGGCGGTTTCCATCTGGCCGTTGATGCCCGCAATGATGAAGCCGTTGCTCGCTTACGTGAACGCAAACATCGTCCGTCCAAACCGCTGGCGGTGATGCTTTCTGACTCGCAAGGTTTACCCGCCGAAGTAGTCGCGCAGCTCAACACGCCAGCATCACCCATTGTGTTAATGGCGAAGTCCGCATTAAGCTGGCTAAGCGAATTTATCGCCCCGCATTTGAGCGAAGTCGGCGTGATGCTACCCGCCAACCCGCTACAACACCTTTTGATGCAGGATTTTGGCGGCCCACTGGTGATGACCTCCGGCAATTTAAACGGCAAACCACCCGCCATCACCAATCAGCAAGCGCTTGAAGAATTAGCCGATATCGCAGACGGCTGGTTGTTGCATAACCGCGATATCGTCCAGCGCATGGATGATTCCGTGGTGCGCGCAAGCGGTGAGATGCTGCGCCGTGCCAGAGGGTTTGTGCCAGATGCTCTCCCATTGCCCCCGGGTTTTGAGGCGCTACCGCCGATTCTGGCGTTAGGTTCTGACTTGAAAAACACCTTCTGCCTGCTGCGCGGCAACCATGCGGTGCTCAGCCAGCATCTGGGCGATCTGGCTGAAGATGGCGTTGAACAGCAGTGGCAAAAAGCTCGTGCACTCATGTGTGAGGCTTATGATTTTAAAGCGCAACATGTCGCGATAGACGCACACCCTGGCTACCACAGTTCCCGTCTCGGGAAAGAGATGGGGCTGCCAGTGAGCACCGTTTTACATCATCACGCCCACGCGGTGGCGTGTATGGCTGAACACAGCTGGCCGCTGGATGGGGGTGATGTGATTGCCATAACCCTTGATGGCATCGGTTATGGCGAGAATGACCAACTGTGGGGCGGCGAGTGCCTGCGGGTTAACTATCGCGGATGCGAACATCTTGGTGGCTTGCCTGCGGTGGCGCTGCCGGGTGGTGACCTTGCGGCGCGCCAGCCGTGGCGCAACCTGTTTGCTCATTGCCAGACATTTGTTCCTGACTGGCAACACCATCCTGAAACGGCAGTAGTGCGTACGCAAAACTGGCCATTGCTGGCCACAGCCATAGAACGTGGTATTAACGCGCCATTCGCCTCCTCCGCAGGGCGTTTATTTGATGCCGCCGCGGCGGCACTAAATTGCGCACCGCTACAGCAAAGCTATGAGGGTGAAGCCGCCTGTTGCTTTGAAGCACTGGCAACGCAAAGTGGCGAGTGCCACCACCCCATCACACTGCCGGTCACCAATGGAAAAATGGATTTAACGACCTTCTGGCAACAGTGGCTCAGCTGGCACGACGGTGCACCCGCACGCGCCTGGGCATTTCATGATGCGCTGGCAAAAGGTTTTGCTGATTTAGCCCGTAGCCATGCGCACAAGTTGGCGATTAACACCGTCGTATTCAGCGGTGGCGTGCTGCATAACCAGCTGATGCGCGAAAGATTTTCGTATCACCTCACAGATTTCAACCTGCTCTTCCCGACACAGTTGCCTGCCGGTGACGGTGCCCTTTCATTGGGCCAGGCCCTTGTTGCTGCCGCCCGTATCACCATTCCCTCGCAAGGATAAAATGATGTTATTGCGTATTCTTCGTGACAACCCACGCGCTGCTGTATTGCTCGTGGCTTTAGTTGCAGCCAATCTAGCCGCCTGGGCCTGGGCTTTGGTTTCATTCCATCACAGCACCGCGCTGATGGCCGCAAGCCTGCTTGCCTGGTGCTACGGTTTGCGCCATGCGGTTGATGCCGACCACATTGCAGCGATTGATAACGTGACGCGCAAAATGATGCAGCAGGGGAAACGCCCGTTTGGTATCGGTGCATGGTTCTCACTGGGGCACTCGAGCATTGTCGTGCTGGCATCTGTTGCGATTGCCGCAACCGCGGCGGCATTTCAGAGCGATATGGATTGGTTTCATGATGTTGGCGGTGTGATTGGCACTGCCGTATCGGCGTGTTTCTTGCTGGCAATGGCGCTGGTGAACCTGGTGATTTTACGTGGCGTATGGCGTAATTTCCGCCAGCTTAAACGCGGTGAATCATTGTCTGCAGAGGCGACCGATTTTAACGGCGGCGGCATGATGAGCTGGCTGTTCCGCTCCACTTTCAAGCTTATCAACAAGAGCTGGCATATGTATCTGGTCGGCTTTTTGTTCGGTTTAGGTTTTGATACTGCAACAGAGATTGGCGTATTAGGCATTTCTGCTGCCAGCGCTTCAAGCGGTATGTCGATGTGGTCGATTCTGGTGTTCCCGGCGCTGTTTGCTAGCGGTATGGCACTGATTGATACGCTCGACAATATGATTATGGTTGGTGCTTATGGCTGGGCGTTTAACAAACCGCAGCGCAAGCTCTATTACAACATGACCATCACCGGCACATCCGTTGTCGTAGCGCTGTTTATTGGCGGCATGGAAGCATTAGGCTTGCTGGCGGATAAATTCAACCTGCATACAGGCCTGTGGAAATGGGTTGATGCGCTGAATGAAAATCTCGGTAATGCGGGCTTTATTGTGGTTGGGCTGTTTATTGCTTGCTGGATTGTGTCGATGCTGAACTACCGTTGGAAGGGATACGATTCGTTGGTAGTTCGCTAATCAGACAAACCTTCTCCCTTTCCAGGGAGAAGGTTTTTAAAATTTACTTCGCTTCAGCCCACGCCCGCTCGATCTCTTCGGCAAGAATCTTCACACCCGCTTCGATTTTCTCAGGCTCCGGCACGTAGTTCATGCGCATGCACTGATGTGTGTGCGGCCACGGTTTATCAAGGCCCGGGAAGAAGTAATCCCCTGGAACCATCAATACGCCGCGTTTTTTCAGGCGCTGATAGAGTAACTCGGTGGAAATCGGCAAATCTTTAAACCACAACCAAAGGAAAATAGCCCCTTCCGGTTTGTGGATCAGGCAGCGATCTGGCGACAAATAGCGGCGAATCGTCGCGATTGTGTCCTGAACACGCTGGTAGTAGAACGGCTTAATCACCGTTTCAGACAAGCGCAGCAAATCGTTACGCTTAATCATTTCAGTGGCCATTGCCGGGCCAACCCCGCCAGGAGCCAGGCTGATAATGCCGTTCATGTTGGTGATAGCGGAGATGATTTTTTCATTGGCGATGATGATGCCACAACGACTTCCCGGCAAGCCGAGCTTCGAGAGGCTCATACAAAGGATAATGTTCGGATTCCACAGCGGGCGTGCTTCGGTGAAAATAATGCCCGGGAACGGTACGCCATACGCGTTATCAATCACCAACGGAATGCCATGCTGGTGCGCCAACGCGTCGAGTTTAATCAGCTCTTCATCGGTAATGACGTTGCCCGTCGGGTTGGTCGGGCGCGACACACAAATCATCCCGGTATCCGGACCGATTTGCAGGTGTTCAAAATCGACGTGATATTTAAACTGGCCTTCCGGTAGCAGTTCGATATTCGGGCGCGTCGAGACAAACAGGTCTTCTTCAAGCCCCGAATCCGCATAACCGATATATTCAGGTGCCAGCGGGAACAACACTTTTTTAGTGCTGCCATCCGCGTAACGACCCGCGAACAGATTAAACAAGTAGAAAAATGCGCTCTGACTGCCATTAGTCAGTGCAATGTTCTGAGGATTAATATCCCAACCTAATTCTGTACGCAGCATATCTGCAAGTGCGTCCAGTAACTCACTTTTCCCCTGCGGACCGTCGTAATTGCATAGCGCATCAGCCATTTTCCCGTTTGCCAGCATGTCTGCCAACAGATCCTGGAAGTAGTCATTCATAGCAGGAATTTGCGCAGGATTACCGCCACCGAGCATGATCGCTCCTGGTGTGCGTAGACCATCGTTGAGATCCTCCATCAGGCGCGTAATGCCTGCATGGCGGGTAAATTTGTCGCCGAAAAGTGAAAACGTCATAGCGTAGATCTGTCTTTGACTATCAAAAAGAGGCTAACCATAGCGCCGGAGAAGACATGGTGCAAACCCATTAAGGATAGTCGCAGTCATGGAATATGCTGCTTTAGCTAAGATAAAAAGCATTAAGTACTGCGCTTCGCTTTGCGGCCTAAAAGTGTGTTTGTAGACCGGGTAAGCGAAGCGCCATTCGTTATTGATTCCCCGCCCAGACCACCATCACTTTGTCATCTGCGGATTCACGGCTAAAGCCATACCCTTGCTTCATGCTCAGTGTGTTCTGCTTGCCTGCTCCAATTGCCGGGTGACGAGCTCGGAACTGGCTGATTTTCTGCCAGTGCGAAAGCGTGGCAACATTTTGCCCCCAGTTCATATCAGAACGAGTTCCCTGAAGCGGGTCAGAACCTGTCGGGCCAAATGGCCGCTCAGTCTCATCACCATAGAAAATCTGCACCGCACCAGGTGCCAGCAACAGCAATTCGGCCGCACGCTGGCCACCTTCGCGGAACAGGCGGGTATCATGAGAGGAAAGGTAACTAAGCACATTGAAATCCTGCAACTTAGTCGCCATCTGCTGCCAGGTGAGATCGATGTTTGCCAGGCAATCCACCGCTTTTGCGGCTTGTTCCTGATAATCAAAATTGATCATCGCGTCAAAGCCGCTGTTGTAGTAATCGCTCTTCATCACGCCGTGGCCCCAGGATTCTCCGGTCATCCAGAACGGCGCATCATCCAGCTTTTTATCTGGATTAGCTTTTTTCCATTCGACCAGTGCAGCAACAGATTGCTCTTTAAGCTGCTGCCAGCCCGCTTTTTCGACATGCTTTGCTGTATCAACCCGGAAACCGTCAATACCGTAATCGCGCACCCATTGGCTTAACCAATGGGTCAGGTAATCTCGCACGGTGTAATCGGCAATTTCTTTCGCGTGGGTGTCGGGTTTGTTGCGATAAAAGATCGGCAAGCCCGCTGGTTGTGTGGATTCCGTTTTTAAATCTGGCAGGAAGGCCAACGACATTGTGAGGTCGTCAAATCCAGGGGAGTCGTAATTGCCAATATCGGTGCGAATCCAGTTTTTCCCCCACCAGTTTTGCCAGGCCGTTTTATCACCAAAGTTGATGTAATCATTAAAGGAGTGCCAGCTCTGGCCAGGGCCTGGTTTCCAGTCTGTCCAGTGCTGGCCGAGGGTTTTAGTCAGCTCGTCACCTTTAAGATACAGCGCGCCAAAATCGTACTCCTGCATATCGGCAAGCGTTGCATAGCCTGTATGGTTCATCACGATGTCGAACAAAATTCGAATGCCGCGTTTATGGGCTTCGTCCACCAGTGTGCGTAGTTCGTCCTCAGTCCCCATATTGGCATCGAGTTTGGTCCAGTCCATGGTGTAGTAACCGTGGTAGGCATAGTGTGGGAAATCCCCTTTTGTGCCACCACCAACCCAACCGTGAATTTGCTCGAGAGGAGAGCTTATCCACAACGCGTTCACACCCAGTTGCTGTAGATAATCGAGTTTTTTGGTTAGTCCAGCCAGGTCACCACCGTGGAACGTGCCGATCTCTTGCATTCCATCTTTATGACGGCCATAGCTGTTATCGTTTTTCGGATTACCGTTTTCAAAACGGTCAGTCAGCACAAAATAGACCGTGGCGTTGTGCCAGCTAAACGGAGCGGTCTGTTTGGTGGCGGCTGATTCCAGAAGCAGCAAGCCGTTGCTATTCGCCGCAGGCATTAGGGTAATCTTGCCTTGTGTGACCGTTGTTGTGGCACCGCTGTAGAAATCGCGGACCTCGCTTCCTTCAGCAAAGGTTTTGCTGACATCCACTGTGAGCGGTTTACCATCCCATTTCGGGCACTGACGGGTGACATCAACAGGAGCGGCTTGTGCCTCGCTATTGACGCTCAGGATGAGCGTAGGAGTGCCGCTGCGCGTATCAATTTGAACCCGATACTCTCCTTCGCGAAATAAACGCCAGACGGGAGCTTCCCCTTCACAAGGTTTAAGCGACAGCGCCTGGTTAAGTTTGATTGATTCCGCGGGTTGCCAGCATGACTGATCTGATTTAAGACTGAGCGGTAATATGCCTTTCGCAAGCTTACCTTCGCTCACAAATAGCCCTGGATTTTGCTCTTTAAACGCAGGTAAACCGGGAGCTGTCCAGGCGGCTTGTACCAGTCCAGGGAACAGGAGAAATAGCAGAGGTAATTTTTTCATAGGGTTAAGCCCGTGTTTATCTTTTATTCAGTTTGGCACTGTTTTAATTAACTGAATTCATCCTCAAAATGGATAGTTGGGGATGAGATAATAGGGTGAGTGACGGGGTTATCAGTTTGCTCAAATATGGGATAACCATCGCATATTACGATACTTTTTACCGTCATAAGAAGATCGTACGTGACAACAATTCGGAATCGGATTATTTATTTTGGTGCTCAGAAGGTCTAATTTTGTTAGTATCCGCGTTTACTTTATTCGAAACCTTTAATAAATAAGGCACTGGAAACGTAACGATCCGACCAGGAGATCTAATGATATCAACCCATTTCCGACGATTTGGGGCTGCGATACTTATGTTACTCACCTTCAGTTTTTCAACTGGGGTATTAGCAAGTAAACATGAGCCAAAATCGCATAAAGCCCACATAGTTAAGACCAAAAGCACGACGACACACAGTAAGAAATTGGTAAGTAGTAAAAAAGAGTATTCTCGCAATAGTGAAATTGCATCGCTCCCTGACTTGCGAAAATACCCTTCCGGAACACCTAGAAAAAAAGCGTTTCTCCGGACGGTCATGCCATATATTACTAGTCAAAATGCAGCGATTACTGCGGACCGTAACTGGTTGGTTTCTAAGCAGTATGAAAAACGCTGGTCACCATCAGAGCGTACACGCCTGAAAGGCATTACCCAGCGCTACAAAATTGCGTGGAATGGTAATACTAAGCGTGTGCCGTGGAATACGCTGATGGAAAAAGTCGACATCATTCCTACCAACATGGTGGCAACGATGGCTGCAGCTGAAAGCGGCTGGGGTACATCTAAACTTGCCCGCAGCAATAACAACTTGTTTGGTATGAAGTGCAGCAAGCGCCATTGCAACAGCGAACCAGGTAAAGTTAAAGGCTATTTGCATTACGATTCAGTTAAAGAAGGCGTTAACGCTTACGTAACAAATCTGAATACGCATCCGGCCTATAATTCCTTCCGTAAATCACGTGCGCAATTGCGTAAAGCGGATCAGGAAGTGACTGCCAGCAATATGATTCATAAGCTGAAAGGATATTCTACAAAAGGTAGTAGCTATAACAATTACCTATTTGCGATGTATCAAACCAATCAGCGCTTTATGGCACCGAACTAATTAAAAAAATAGAATGTTAAAAATAAGTAATAATTCACGCCTTCAATTCGAAGGCGTTTTTTTTGGTTAATTCATTCACTAAACCAATATTTCACTATGCCTTTCACGATGATCTTTCGGCGTTGAGTCATACTCTTTTTTAAATACCGAATAGAAATATTGTAGTGATGGGTAACCGCACATTTGCGATATTTCATTGATAGACAAAGACGTAGACACCAGCAAACTGCGCGCTTTTTCTAACTTTTCGGTGTGAATTATTGTATGAATCGTCTCACCGACCTCTTCTTTAAACCGCTTCTCGAGATTCGAACGCGAGATCCCTACCGCGTCCAAAACCTGCTCAACTTTGATACCTTTACAGGCATGGTTTCGGATGTAATGCATTGCCTGAATCACTGCGGGATCATGCAATGAACGGTAATCCGTTGAACGACGTTCAACCACACGGACCGGCGGCACCAGAATGCGTTGTAAAGCAAGCGGTTCATTGTCCATCAAACGATGCAACAACTTTGCGGCCTGATAGCCCATCTGCCTTGTCCCCTGTGCCACCGATGAGAGCGCCACTCGCGATAGATAACGCGTTAGTTCTTCGTTATCTATCCCAATGACACAGAGCTTCTCCGGCACAGGAATATGCAGATGTTCGCAAACTTGCAGCAGGTGGCGTGCACGTGCATCCGTCACGGCAATAATCCCGGTTTGCGGAGGAAGTGTTTGCACCCAGTCTGCCAGGCGGTTTTGCGCGTGCTGCCAATTCTCAGGGGCCGTTTCTATACCCTGATAAACCACACCCCGGTATTTTTCTTTTGCCACAAGTTGGTTAAAAGCGTATTCACGCTCCATCGCCCAACGCTTGCCGCTGGAGTTCGGCAAACCATAGAAGGCGAAACGTTGAACGCCCTTCTCTTTTAGATGCAAAAATGCACTTTCCACTAGCGCATGGTTGTCGGTAGCAATGTAATGCACTGGTGGATAGTGTTCTGGCAAATGGTAGGAGCCTCCTACACCAACAATCGGAACATCCGCCCCATCTAATAAACGCTGGATTTCAGTATCATCAAAATCGGCAATCACACCGTCGCCTAGCCACTCTTTGATATTGTCGATGCGGGCACGGAAATCTTCTTCAATAAAGATGTCCCACTCAGATTGAGACGCCTGCAAGTATTCACCAACTCCCTCCACTACCTGGCGGTCGTAGGCTTTGTTGGCATTGAATAACAACGTAATGCGATGACGTTTCTCAAACATGCCTTTTCCCTGATAAAAAACTGTATGTGAAAATAACAATGCCCAAGCTACTTCAAGATGCAGGTAGGCGGCAATCGAGACAACCCCGAGGATCTTACTCAAGTAAGTGACTCGGGTGAACGAGAGCAGCCAACAACCCTGCAGTTTGAAGGGCGATGGGCATTTTGCACACTTACGCTTTACGTTTGGTCGCCGAATCCATCCACACAGCCAGCAATAAAATGGCGCCTTTTACGATGTACTGCCAGAACGTAGGCACATCCATCATGCTCATGCCGTTGTCCAGTGAGGCCATGATAAATGCCCCCATTACCGCTCCGGCAACGCTCCCCACACCGCCAGCAAGACTCGTACCGCCAATGACACATGCTGCAATGGCATCCAGCTCAGCAATGTTCCCGGCAGACGGAGAGCCAGCCCCCAGCCGCGAGCTGAGAATTAACCCGGCAATCGCCACCATCAAGCCGTTTATGGCAAATACCGCAAGCTTGGTGCGCTCCACATTAATACCCGATAGCCGCGCCGCCTCGATATTGCCGCCAATCGCGTAAATACGTCTGCCAAACGCTGTGCGAGTCGCCATAAACATTCCCGCTAGCAGTAATAACGTGAGGATAAGCACCGGTGTAGGTACACCACGGTAATCATTGAGTAACCAGATAGCCCCCAACACGATAACGGCTGTGATGGCTTGTCGCCCTACGACACCTGTGGAGGCAGGTGTTTCCAACCCCAGAGCCTGGCGTCGAGTACGCATCTGCCATTGCCAGGCAACAAAAACCACCAGCCCTAAAGTGCCAATACCAAAGCCAATACCATCTGGCAGGTAGCTTTGCCCGATTTGCGACATTGAGGCACTGGTTGGCGATACGGTTGTACCATTAGTAATTCCAATCAGCACGCCGCGAAACGCCAGCATTCCAGCAAGCGTGACGATAAATGACGGCACTTTACGATACGCCACCCACCACCCGTTCCACGCCCCCAAAACGAGGCCAAGTATCAGAGTTACGGCAATCGTGAGTGGCAGTGGCCACCCAAGCCAAACATCAAAAATTGCCGCCACACCACCGAGTAAACCCATCATCGAGCCGACAGAAAGATCGATTTCTGCCGAAATGATGACGAACACCATGCCTACCGCAAGAATCCCGGTGATCGCGGTTTGGCGTAACAAATTGGAGATATTTCTGGCACTCAGATAAGCGCCTTCGGTGGTCCAGGTAAAGAACAGCATAATCACCACAATCGCTGCGATCATGACAAAAACCTGGAGATTAAGTGCCCGTAGCCCGGCAAAAGGTGATGCCGCGGGTGCCGTGAGTTTCATTTCAGACGGATTACTTTTCGACATGCTTTTCGCTCCTCAGTGCAGCTTCCATAACCTGCTCCTGGGTCAGGTTATTATTAATCAGATTGGCTTTGATTCGCCCCTCATGCATCACCAGCACTCTGTCACTCAGACCGAGCACTTCCGGCAATTCCGATGAGATAACAATGACCGCAATACCTTGCTGAACCAGCTGATTAATAAGTTTGTAGATTTCGTATTTCGCGCCGATATCAATGCCACGTGTGGGTTCATCGAGAATCAAAATGCGTGGATTGAGAAGCAGGCAACGCGCCAGAATGGCTTTTTGCTGGTTGCCGCCGCTCAAGCGACCGATTGCCAACTCTGGTGATGAAGTTTTAACTTTCAGTCGCCCAATCGATTGCAGAATGCAGTTTTGTTCGGCAGCGTCATCCAGGTGAGTTAACGCGCCAGAAAACTGGCTTAATGCGGCAAGTGTGATGTTTTGCCCAACAGCCATGACCGGTACGATGCCATCTTTTTTGCGATCTTCTGGCACCATCGCAATGCCGTGGGCTATCGCCTGCTGGCAATTGCCGATAGTGACTGGTTGATTATCAATGAAAATACGGCCTTCAGACTTGCCCGGCCAGACGCCAAACAAACACTGCACAGCTTCGGTACGCCCCGCGCCGACCAATCCTGCTATCCCAAGAATTTCACCTTTATGCAGTGAAAACGAAATGTCATTGACTCGTTTGATATGCCGATTGACCGGGTGCCAGGCAGTGAGATGCTCAACGCGCAGCACTTCTTCACCAATCTGATGCGGTTCATTAGGATAAAGCGCCGTAAGCTCACGCCCCACCATCATGGTGATGATGTCTTCTTCACGCATCAATGCCGCATCCCGTGTACCAATAGGTTGCCCATCGCGGATAACGCAAATGGTGTCGGAAATGGCTTTCACTTCATTGAGTTTGTGGGAGATATAAATACAGGCAATACCATGAGCTTGTAGATCACGAATAATTGCTAGCAGCACTGCAGTTTCTTGCTCAGTGAGTGAGGCCGTGGGCTCATCCAGAATGAGTAAGCGCACTTGTTTATTAAGCGCTTTGGCAATTTCGACCAACTGTTGCTGCCCAAGCCCCAGCGAACCGACGCGCGTATCGGGGGAAATATTTAGGCTCACCTGTGAGAGCAGTTTTTGGCATCGGAGCGTCATGCCGTCGTAATCCAGTACACCATACTGCGACAACTCAGCACCGAGGAAAATATTCTCAAGCACTGTCAGATGTTTAACCAGCGCCAGTTCCTGGTGAATAATCGCAATACCTTTGCGTTCGGTATCGCGGATATGGCTCGCCTGAAGTTTTTCACCGGCGAACCATATGTCGCCTTCGTAACTGCCGTAGGGGTAGATACCGCACAGCACTTTCATCAGCGTGGATTTACCAGAGCCGTTTTCGCCACAAAGGGACATCACTTCACCAGCATCAACTGACAGACTGACGTTATCCACGGCCTTCACAACACCAAAAGCTTTGGTGATATTTTTCATTTCCAGTAAACAAGGCATAGCCCCTCCTTTACCTGTTTTCAGGATGTCGCCCGTGGCACAGCACGGGCGAAGTGGGTTATAGCTCGTTCTTCTTGTGGAAACCGTCTGCCACAACGGTGCTGTCGATATTGGTTTTATCGACTTCGACAGGTGTCAGTAGACGCGAGGGAACATCTTTAATGCCATTGTTCAATACAGCGTCAGAAGCGGGTTGCTTGCCTTCACCTAATTCCACAGCAATTTCAGCTGCCGTATTCGCAAGCTTGGTGATTGGCTTATAAACCGTCATGGTTTGTGTACCGGCAATAATGCGTTTCACCCCAGCCAAATCCGCATCCTGCCCGGAAATGGCGACTTTCCCAGCTAACCCTTGCGCACTTAATGCCTGAATTGCGCCGCCTGCAGTCGCATCGTTTGACGCCACCACCGCATCGATTTTATTGTTATTAGCCGTCAGAGCATTCTCCATAATTTTCAATGCGTTTTCAGGCAGCCAACCATCAGCCCATTGATCGCCGACAACTTTTATTTTCCCACTATCAATATAAGGATTTAATACTTTCATCTGCCCGGCACGGAACATTTTGGCATTATTATCAACAGGTGAGCCACCCATTAAGAAATAATTGCCAGAAGGCACTTTATTAACAAGACTTTGCGCCTGTAACTCACCTACCTTTTCATTATCAAATGAGATGTAATAATCAATGTCGGCATTATTAATCATGCGATCATAAGCTAATACTTTTATTCCTTCTCTTTTTGCTTCAGCAATCACATTGCTTAACACCTGGCCGTTGTAAGGAATAATGACCAGTACATCAACGCCACGGTTAATCATGTTTTCTATTTGCGACATTTGCGTTTCTTCGTTGCCATTCGCGGATTGTACAAAGACTTTCGCGCCCAACGATTCGGCTTTTTTAACAAAAATATCGCGGTCTTTCTGCCAGCGCTCAAGACGTAAATCGTCTATTGCCATGCCAATTTTCACTTCTTTAGCAATACCACTGATACTGGTCAGAACGAGTGAGGCACACAGCGTTAGTAAGAGGTTCTTAATCTTCATATTGTTATACCTTTGTAGGGATGAATAACTCGGATTAAAATTATTATCTGTCGACCGGAGAGGATTGTTGTCTGTGAATGCAAATCCAGCAATTACAGATTTTTATCTTCCCATTACGTTTTTTGGTTTAATTTCTAATTTATGACGGCGATCTTCTTTTAATTTAAAAAATTCATTCGTTGCTTTATTTACTGGAATAACTATCGAGATATTTCATTCATTATTTTCAGTATTTTTGCGAAGCAGCGCACATTTGAGCATTCTCTTAAACGCAGTGTGAAATAACGTAATTGAGCAACGCCCGAGGAAAATACAGGATGGTGACAGAATCGCTTACTTGCCGCCCCCCTTGATTACGGAGTCACTTATGCAAGCCTATTTCGACCAACTTGAACGCGTACGTTTTGAAGGTACCAAATCCACTAATCCTCTGGCATTCCGCCACTACAATCCGGACGAAATCGTTCTGGGTAAACGCATGGAAGAACACCTGCGCTTTGCTGCCTGTTACTGGCATAACTTCTGCTGGAATGGCACGGATATGTTTGGTTCCGGTTCCTTTGAGCGTCCCTGGCTGCAAGCAGGCGATGCGTTAGGTCTGGCAAAACAGAAAGCTGACGTGGCGTTTGAATTCTTCCACAAGTTGAATGTGCCGTATTACTGCTTCCACGATGTAGACGTTTCACCAGAAGGTGCGTCTCTGAAAGAGTATCTGAACAACTTCACGCAAATGACCGAAGTGCTGGCGCAAAAGCAGCAAGAAAGTGGTGTGAAATTGCTGTGGGGTACTGCCAACTGCTTTACCAACCCACGTTTTGGTGCCGGTGCGGCAACCAACCCGGATCCAGAAGTGTTTTCCTGGGCTGCCACACAAGTAGTAACGGCAATGAATGCCACTCACAAACTGGGCGGTGAAAACTATGTACTTTGGGGTGGCCGTGAAGGTTACGAATCCCTGCTCAATACCGATTTGCGTCAAGAGCGCGAGCAAATTGGCCGCTTCTTGCAAATGGTTGTTGAGCACAAACACAAAATTGGTTTCCGTGGCACGTTGCTTATCGAACCAAAACCGCAAGAACCAACGAAGCATCAGTACGATTACGATGTCGCCACGGTTTATGGTTTCCTGAAACAATTTGGTCTGGAAAAAGAGATCAAAGTAAATATTGAAGCAAACCACGCAACACTTGCTGGTCACTCATTCCATCACGAAATCGCCAGTGCTATTGCCCTGGGCATCTTTGGTTCGGTTGATGCCAACCGTGGCGACCCACAACTGGGCTGGGATACCGACCAGTTCCCAAATAGCGTGGAAGAAAATTCATTAGTGATGTACGAAATCCTTAAAGCAGGTGGTTTCACCACGGGCGGTCTGAACTTTGATGCCAAAGTGCGTCGTCAAAGCACCGATAAGTACGACCTGTTCTATGGTCATATTGGTGCGATGGACGTGATGGCGCTGTCGCTGAAAATTGCTGCGCGCATGATTGAAGATGGTGAACTGGATAAGCGTGTTGCGAAGCGTTATGCCGGTTGGAATGGTGAACTGGGCCAGCAAATTCTGAAAGGACAAATGTCTCTTGCGCAGATTGCACAGTACGCTGAGCAGCATAACCTGGCGCCGCAGCACCAGAGTGGTCATCAGGAACTGCTGGAAAACCTGGTGAATCATTATCTGTTTGATAGATAAGTTTAATTCATAACCCATGTGGTGGATGACGCTTCGCTTATCCACCCTACGAAATACTTTCAAGGAACTGCCACTATGTATATCGGAATCGATCTCGGCACTTCGGGCGTTAAAGCGATTTTGCTCAGTGAGCAAGGCGAAGTGCTGGCCTCAAAGACTGAACCGCTGACGGTATCGCGCCCGCATCCGTTATGGTCGGAGCAAGACCCTGAACACTGGTGGCAAGCCACAGACCGCGCGATGAAAGCGCTCGGCAAACAGCATTCTCTTGCTGGCGTGAAAGCACTGGGGATTGCCGGGCAAATGCATGGCGCAACCCTGCTTGATAAGCAGCAGAAGGTGCTGCGCCCCGCAATTTTATGGAATGACGGCCGCTGTAGTGAAGAATGTACGCTGCTGGAAGCTGCCGTACCTGAATCACGTGAGATTACTGGCAACCTGATGATGCCGGGTTTTACTGCACCAAAGCTGTTGTGGGTTCAGCGCCATGAGCCTGAGATTTTCGCGCAAATCGATAAGGTCCTGTTACCGAAAGATTATCTGCGTTTGCGTATGACCGGCGTATTTGCCAGTGACATGTCAGATGCCGCAGGCACCATGTGGCTGGATGTCGCAAAGAGAGACTGGAGCGACAAAATGCTCGACGCCTGCCAACTCAATCGCCAGCAAATGCCTGGCCTATATGAAGGCAGTGAAATAACCGGTACGTTGAAAGAAGACGTGGCTAAGGCTTGGAATATGTCCGCTGTGCCAGTTGTTGCAGGCGGTGGAGATAACGCAGCAGGAGCCGTTGGCGTGGGCATGATGGATGTCGGCCAGGCAATGTTGTCGCTAGGCACATCAGGCGTTTACTTCGCCGTTAGCGATGGTTTCCGCAGTAAGCCTGAAAGTGCCGTTCACAGCTTCTGCCATGCATTACCCAATCGCTGGCATTTAATGTCTGTGATGTTAAGCGCCGCATCTTGTTTGGATTGGGCTGCAAAACTGACTGGCCTTGGCACCGTTCCGGCATTACTGGCCGCCGCTGAAAAAGCCGATGAAGAAGCGGGAGATATTTGGTTCCTGCCATATCTTTCAGGTGAGCGCACACCACACAACAATCCGCAGGCAAAAGGTGTTTTCTTTGGCCTGACACATCAGCATGGCCCGGCAGAACTTGCCCGCGCCGTGCTTGAAGGCGTGGGTTATGCGCTGGCAGATGGTATGGACGTCGTTCATTCCTGTGGAGTGACACCACAAAGCGTGACGCTAATCGGAGGCGGTGCGCGTAGCCCTTACTGGCGGCAAATACTGGCGGATATCAGCGGGCAAACGCTGGATTACCGTACGGGGGGTGATGTTGGGCCAGCGCTGGGTGCGGCGCGTCTGGCACAAATCGCGGTATCACCGGAGAAACCTTTGCAGTCACTGCTTCCGCAGTTAGCGCTTGAGCAACAGCACAAGCCGGATATGGCTCGCCATGAGCATTACAAAGCGCGGCGTAAAGTCTTTAACCAGATTTATCAGCAGTTATTGCCGTTGATGTCGTGAAGGTGTTTTGAAAAGCATGACGCTCTGGGTTTGCCAGAGCGTCAAATTTATGTCGGGTGACGCTACGCTTTTCCGACCTACGAGAGCAGCGTAAAAGCAATCATCCCAACAACCGCACCCGTGGTGCCGAGGATGGTTTCCATCATGGTCCAGGTCTTCAGGGTTTGCCCTTCGGTTGCACCAGTGAACTTACCAAACAACCAGAAACCAGCGTCGTTAACGTGGCTCACAACAATAGATCCACCCGCGATACAAATCGACAAAGCAGCCATTTGCGCGCCGTTATAGTTCAGTTGTTCAATAACCGGCATCACAAGACCAACGGCGGTCAGGCAAGCAACGGTTGCGGAGCCCTGAATAATGCGAACCGCAGCAGCCAGCACAAAGCAGGTTAAAGCAATGGGCAAACCTAAACCCGTCAGTGCTTCGCCCAGTGCAGGGCCTACGCCTGAGTCCACAAGTACTTGTTTAAATACCCCGCCCGCACCGATAACCAGCAAGATAATGCCAGCCGGTTGCAGCGCGTGGCCGCAGATTTCCATGACCTTTTCTTTCGCCATTCCCTGGCGATATGCCAGGCCATAAATAGCAACCAGACACGCCACCAGAATCGCGGTGAACGGATGGCCAATAAACTCAAGCCATTCGTACAGCGTGGAACCCTGTTCGACGAAACGTGCAGCGATGGTTTTCATCCCGACCAACACCAGCGGCAGCAGAATAAGCGACAAGCTGAAACCGAACGATGGCAGTTTGCCTTCGCCCAGATGCGGTTCGGTGATGTCGTCAGGAATATGCAGCTCGACGTATTTACTGATGAAGTTACCAAACAACGGCCCGGCGATAATCATGCTTGGTATGGCGGCGCACAGGCCCAGCAGAATCATCCAGCCAAAGTCGGCGTGCATTTGGGAAGCCAGTAGCATGGGTGCAGGCCCTGGCAGCAGAAACGCTGCAGCAGCGGCGACACCTGCGAATAAGGGAATAACCAATTTAACCAGGTTTGTTCCGGTGTGGCGGGCCATAGAAAACGCCACGCTAATCAGCAGAACAATGGCAACTTCGAAGAACAACGGTAGTGCGCAAATCAAGCCTGCCAGGCCAATCGCGTAATGTGCGCGACTCTTGCCGAAAGCCTTGAGCATTTTGACGGCTATCTGGTCTACGGCACCTGTTTCATGAAGAATCTTGCCAAACATCGCCCCAAGGGCGACGACGATGGCAAGAAATCCAAGTGTACCGCCCATGCCTTTTTCCATGGTTGCCGCGATTTTATCGAGCGGCATCCCGGAAAATATCCCTGCACCAATTGAAACCACCATCAAAGCAACGAAAGCATGCATACGCGCCTTCATCACTAAAAACAACAGCAGTAAAACCGAACCTACTGCTGTTAAAACAAGGGTTAATGTACTCACTGCGCACTGCCTTTATTAATCACATCAATCGTGCTGGCCACCACGCCCTCCAGCGTTTGGTCAATATCCACCACCAGAACATCAGGTTCGTCAGACTTTGGTTCTTCCAGCGTTTCAAACTGAGTGACCAACATTTGAGTTTTGAAGAAGTGACCTTTACGTGCTTTCAGACGGTTTTCAATGACTTCGAAATCCCCTTTCATGTAGATGAAAGAGAGATTTGGGTTACCGTCGCGCAATTGGTCGCGATAAACCTTTTTCAGCGCGGAACACACGATCAAAGAAACTTTGTTGGTGCGTTGCATGGCGAATGCCGCGTCATTTAACGCTTGCAGCCATGGTTTGCGATCTTCGTCATTTAACGGCTCACCGGAAGCCATCTTCATGATATTGCAGCGCGGATGAAGGAAGTCGCCGTCGAGGAACGCGGCTTTGAGTTGATGAGCAACTTCACTCGCGACAGCAGATTTACCGCTGCCAGAGACGCCCATCAGGACGTAGATGTGGTTTTCGTGGTTGGTAGTGCTCATAGCGTAGCTCCGACGGACGAGGTGCTGTTACGGGTAACTGTTATCGGTAACATTGTCCAGAGAGCTTCAGCAATAAGCAATAACCATTAGCTTGCAAAGTGTATAAGTGTGAACTAAATCAAAAAAACAGTGCGTAAGTATTCCGAGTTGCAGCCATGGAGCTGCAACCTGAAATCATTCTGTTATATGGAACCGCCCGGCGACAGCGTAAATCCTAAGTCCAGCATTTGCGGCGTCACCGTTTCGCCACGTATCCGCGCCAGCAAACGCTCCGCACCAATACGCCCCATACGTTCACGCGGCGTTAGTACGCTGGCAAGACGCGGTTCCATCACCTGCCCAATATCGTGGCCGTGGAAACCGGCAATCGCCATATCTTTTGGAATACTCAAGCCCTGACGCTGGCATTCAAATGCCGCACCGATGGCTAAGTCATCGTTAGTACAGAAGATGCTGTCGAGCTGTGGATATTCACGCCTGGCCTGACGGAACAATTCAATACCGGTGGAATATGAGGAGGAATTTTCGACCATTACACTATATGGCACAAGCCCGGCATCGTTCATCGCCTGCTCATAGCCTTTTTTCTTAATCACAGTACGTTCATCAAGACGGGCGCCGAGATACGCTACATGGCGGTGGCCACGCGCAATAATGGCGGCAGTCATCTGGCGTGCTGCTTCGAAGTTATCAAACCCTACCGCAATATCCAGGCATGGTGAAATGCTGTCCATCAGTTCCACAACCGGAATGCCCGCCACTTCAATCATCTTTAACGTGCGTGGGGTATGACTACGTTCGGTGAGGATGAGACCGTCGATATTCCAGGAAAGCATTGATTCCAGGCGCTCTTCTTCCAGTTCCGGCTTGTAGCCGTAGTGGGCGAGCATGGTCTGATAGCCGTAAGCATCCACGACACTTTCAATCCCACGCAGCACTTCTGCAAAAACCTGGTTGGTCAGTGAAGGTAGCAACACACCGATTGCGCGGCTGGTAGAATTGGAGAGGATGTCTGGTGCGCGGTTCGGAATATAGCCAAGTTCATCAAGGGCTGCGGCAATTTTTACCTGTAACGCAGCGGAAACCTGGTCTGGATTACGCAAAAAGCGACTGACCGTCATTTTGGTTATGCCAACGCGATCTGCAACGTCCTGTAATACCGGTCTTTTCTTTTTCATTATCTTGCTGTGCGGGTTATCAATCGACAGCGAAGTTTAGCACGGACAAAGCACAACCTTCCCAGTTTCCGAGGAAGGTTGTGACCGGTAACTATGCATTTAAATACCCAAAATCATTCGGGGTGCAGCAAGGCGGCAAGGAAATAAGTCCCCGGGAGCTTACTAAAGTAAGTGACCGGGGCGAATTTACGTAGCCAACACCGCTGCAACCTGAAGGATGACGGGTATTATACTGGTGGAAGATCGAACAGCAGGATCTCACTCGCTTCGTTGGCATGAATCGAAATCGCTTGTTCATCCCACACAGCAACCGCATCGCTGGTTTTTGCCTGAGTGCCGTTAATAGAGACATCACCTTTCACTACCTGCACCCAAATGCGGCGATCTGCCGGGATCTGGTAGACAGATTGTTCGTCTTTCGCCAAAGCCCAACGCGAGAGTTCCATATCCTGGTTCACTTTCAGAGAACCGTCACGCGCATCCGGCGACAGTACCAGTTGGCGGCCCTGCGGTGCATCAAAACGGCGCTGATCGTAACGCGGCGTGATGCCTGTTTTTTCTGGAATGATCCAGATTTGATACAGACGCAGGCGCTCGGTTTTGCTTGGGTTGTACTCGGAGTGAGTAATACCGGTACCGGCGCTCATAATCTGGAATTCACCCGCTGGAACCTTTTCTTCGTTACCCATGCTGTCGCGGTGCGCTACGGCCCCTTCAAGCACGTAAGTCAGGATTTCCATGTCTTTGTGCGGATGGGTACCGAACCCTTCGCCCGCTTCCACTACGTCTTCGTTAATCACACGTAATGCCGAGAAACCCATGAAATTGGCATCGTAATAGTTAGCGAATGAGAAGGTGTGCCAGCTATCCAACCAACCATGATTCGCATGACCACGTTCTTCAGCTTTTCTTAAAAAGATCATCTTCATTTCTCCGCAATTCGTTTGATGGACTAAGTGTGGACTCGAATCGGAAATGATCATAGAGGGTGAAAATTGACGCCTCTGTTCAAAAAATGTGAACGAGTCAGAGGCGTCAGATTTCAGGTTAAGCGAGGGTCACAGTAGAGGGGGAAGCCTGTTCGAAACCGCGTTCGAGGATCTCAAGGTTGGTCAGTGCTTCAATTTCTCTGACGTAATTTGGCTTGCCGTTAAGAATGGTTTCGTACAGCGCGTCGTATACGCGCCCATAGTCACCCGCTTCCGGCTTCAGCTCTTCGCGCACGGTTTCACCCGCGTCGTTTACGTACTCAAGCACACCGACGCTGCTGTCTGCCGCAAAACCCTGCTCGCCCGGCATAATGTACGCTTTAAGGCTGGTTTCTTGCTGGTCGATGCCGTACTTAATGAATGAGCCTTTGGTGCCGTGAACCAGGAATTTCGGGTAATCGATTTTCACCAGATGGCTGGTTTTGACGATGGCTTTCATATCGCCATAGAACAGCTGCGCTTCAAAGGTATCGTCCGGGTTGGCTTTATTACGCACGCTACGAATATCGTAGGCGACGTGGTCCGGGCGGCCAAACAGCGAGATGATTTGGTCCATGGTATGCACGCCGAGGCCATAAAACGCGCCATCTGCCGGCAGCCCAGGTTTAGTTTCCGCAACCGGGCGATACATATCAAAGTGGCTTTCAATCTCGACAATTTCGCCCAGTTTTCCGCTTTCGATGGCTTTTTTCATCGTCAGGAAGCAGGAGTCAAAACGGCGGTTCTGGTAAGGCGTGACAGTCAGCCCTTTGGCTTTCGCCAGTTCAAATAACTCTTTGGCTTCGGCAAGCGTTGGGGTGAACGGCTTTTCCACCAGCACATTTTTGCCTGCTTCAAGTGCGCGTTTCGCGTAATCAAAGTGGCTGTCAGCGTGGGTGCAAACCACCACCAGTTTGACCTGCGGGTCGTTAAGAATGTCGTCGAGTTGGCTGGTGAAATGGATGTGACTATATTCCGGTTGCTGCTCGATATCCGGCTTTTCATTGCGGCGGAAGATATGCGCAACGTGGAATTTATCCTTGCGAACCAGTACGTAAGGGAGGTGGTAACGCGTGGTGCTTTTGCCAAAACCTATAAAAGCGCAGTGTAGGGTCATTGCTTCGTCCTTTTTGACTTTGAATTGCAATTACCATACTTGAGACGAAGGCGGATGTCGCGGCGCTAAGCCGTCCACGGATCGATAGTTGTTTGCCCAAATTAGTTGGAGTTGTAGCAAGGCGGCAAGGGAACGAATCCCGATGAGCTTACTTATGTAAGTGATTCGGGTGAGTGAGTGCAGCCAACACAGCTACAGCTTCAAATAAGCAGGGCAAAAAAAAGCCAGCAGAGCTGGCTAAAGTAATACTGGAAGCAATGTGAGCAATGTCGTGCTTTCAGGATGTCTCCGTAGGGGTCTCCCCTGAACGCATGGCAATAATAATCATTATCATTCGCACTTGTCTACTTTTTTTTAGAAATAATTGGCAGTTGACGAAAATTAAAAAATCAATAATGTTGAAGGGGTTACCTAACCAATTGAGGATAAAAGGAATGAGTGAAATCGTAGTTCGTCACGCGGAAATCGGAGATTTAGAATCCCTGCAGCAAATTTATGCCCAGCCTGCGCTATACCGTGACACGCTACATATCCCTCATCCTCCGCTAAAACTGTTCATCGATCGGATGGCCGACCTGAAGCCAGGCAGCCGTAACCTGGTCGCATGTATTGATGGCAAAGTTGTTGGCCAGCTTATGTTGATGGTAGAGCAGTCTGCGCGACGCAGCCACGTCGCGACATTTGGTATGGGCGTAGATAGCAACTATCAAGGCAGAGGTGTCGCCAGCGCACTTATGTCAGCGATGACCGACCTGTGTGATAACTGGTTGCGCGTCGAGCGTATCGAATTGACGGTGTTTGTTGATAACGCACCTGCTCTGGCAGTCTATCGTAAGTTCGGCTTTGAGACAGAAGGCACAGGCAAGAACTACGCACTGCGTGACGGGCAGTATGTGGATGCGTATTTTATGGCGCGATGTAAGCCAAATTGAAACGCCCTCGCCCTTTCCGTTTCTGGAAAGGGCGAGAACGGATTAATAACCCGCAGTCAAATCATCAACCGAACGCGGGTCAGAAGCGCCATATAGCGAGCCATCTGGCCCAACCATAATACTTTGCGTGCTTCCCATCGCCTCTTTCACCTGAACATTCTGCCCTTTCTCTTTCAGCAGTTTGATGGTGTCCGGGCTAAAGCCTTTTTCGACGCGTAACTCATCTGGCAGCCACTGATGATGGAACCGCGGCGCGTTGGTCGCTTCGGCGACGTTCATCCCATAATCGATGGTATTCATCACCATCTGCAGCACAGTGGTGATGATTCGGCTACCGCCAGGGCTACCGGTTACCAGCCAGGTTTTACCGTCTTTCACCACAATAGTTGGCGACATCGAAGACAAAGGGCGTTTATGCGGGCCAACGGCGTTGGCATCACCACCGACCAGCCCATAAACGTTTGGCACGCCTGGTTTAGCTGAGAAATCATCCATTTGGTTATTCATCAGGATACCGGTATTACCCGCCACAATGCCGGTACCAAATACAGTATTGAGCGTATAGGTCACTGCCACGGCGTTGCCATCTTTATCCACCACGGAGAAATGGGTGGTCTGGTTACTTTCATACGGTGCGAGTTTGCCGGGTTTGATTTCGCTCGACGGGCGCGCTTTGTTGATGTCTATCTGCTCCGCCAGTGATTTGGCATAGGCTTTGTTAGTCAGCGCTTGCCACGGCACTTTCACAAAATCCGGATCACCGAGGTATTCCGAGCGATCCGCATAAGCATATTTTTCAGCTTCTGCGGTAAGTTGCATCGCATCGGCGCTACCAAAACCGTATTTAGAGAGGTCGAAGTTTTCCAGAATATTGAGGATTTCAACGATGTGAATGCCACCAGACGACGGTGGAGGCATAGAGAAAATCTCGTAGCCGCGATAGGTACCGCTTATCGGCGCACGTTCGACAGCTTTGTAATTCGCAAGATCAGCCTTGCTAATTAACCCACCATTTTTTGCCATTTCGTCAGCAATCTGGTCGGCGATAACGCCTTTATAGAATGCGTCCGGCCCATTCTCAGCAATCATCTCAAGGCTTTTAGCGAGTTTGGTCTGTACCAGTTTGTCGCCCTTTTGCAGCGGTTCGCCATCAGCTTTCCAGAAAATAGCCTTGCTGTTTGGGTGATTCGGGAGCACTTCCGCGCCATAGACTTTCAGGTCTTCCGCCAGCGCATCATTCACTGTGAAACCGTCTTGCGCCAGTTTGATAGCGGGCTGGATAACTTTGTTTAGCGGCAAAGTACCGTACTTTTCCAGTGCCATGGAGAAGCCTGCCACAGTGCCTGGCGTACCTGAAGCCAGATGAGAAGTAAGGGATTTTTTGCTGTCAGCATTGCCCTGCGCATCGAGGAACATATCGCGCGTGGCTTTTTCCGGAGCCATTTCACGGAAATCAATGGCGGTGGTTTTACCGTCTTTGGTGCGCAGCATCATAAAGCCACCGCCACCGATATTACCCGCTTGCGGGTGTGTTACCGCCAGCGCAAAGCCCACGGCAACGGCGGCATCAACCGCGTTCCCACCTTGTTTAAGAATATCGACGCCCACTTGGGTGGCGAGGGAATCTTGCGAGGCAACCATGCCATTTTCAGCACGCACAGCATGATGCACATCGGCTTCAACCCCATAGGAAACCGGAGGCGGCGCGGCGCTGGCAGTCAGGCAGAGTCCAATCATTAGCGCGGGAATGCTTACCCAGCGCAGCATTTCAGAACGAAAAGTTTTCCACTGCTTCATCGTTATTTTCTCCATGCTTATCAGGGGCAATCCCCCGTTAAGCCTGGTCTAAAAATCCTAAATAACCATCGGGTTGGTGGAAAACGATTAAACTTAGTAGATCCCCCAAATGGAGGAAGTGACGATGAAAAAAATACTCATACTGGCGGCTTTGCTGCCATTGACCTGTTTGGCACAGCCAATTAATACCCTGAATAATCCAAACCAACCGGATTACCAGATCCCAAGTCAGCAACGGATGCAGCAACAGATGCAAACGCAGCAGATACAGCAAAAAGGGATGTTGAATCAGCAGTTACAAACGCAGACACGCATCCAGCAACAGCATCTGGAAGGGCAGATAAACAATAATTCGCAGCAGGACGTCTTTAAGGTGAAAAAAACGCTGCCCAATGAAATGGAAGTAGGAACGCAGCAGGTACTGCCAAATACCAATGGCGGGATGCTAAGTGGCAGCGGAAGTAGCAGCCAGGATCATATGCTGCAACCAAAAACCAATGGCAGCATGCTCAATCAAAACAGCAACTCGACTTCACTACAGCCGAATATCCCGCTGAAAACAATTGGGCCGTAAAGGAGATGGTGGGTGACGCTCGCGCTACCCACCTTACAATGCCGAAACTACTGGTCGGATAAGCTTGCGTCATCCGACATTGGGCAGCCATTTAGTCCGTAAAGTCCGCACCAATCTGGTCGATACGGTCAGTACAAATGGTATCGACTCCCCAGCGCAGCAGCGTTGCTGCGCGCTCGGGAACATTCACGGTATAAACCAGAATATGTAATCCAGCCGCTTTCAGTTGCTGTACGCGAGATTTATCAAGCAGTTTATGGTTCAGGTGAATGGAAACGCAGTCAAGTCGGGTGGTCAGCTCCCGCCAGTCATCACGCCACTCATCAAGTAACAACCCACGTGGAAGCTCAGGCACGGCATTTTGTGCCGCCTCCAGCGCTTCGATAGAAAACGAAGAGAGCAATGGATCGGTTTGCCCAAACCATAACTCCCGTGCCGCCAGTGCGATGACTTTCCCGGTTTCTCTATCGGTGCCCGTGGTCGGTTTAATTTCGATATTTGCCATCATGCCGTGTTGTTTACAACGCGCAGCAACCTGCGAAAGAAGAGGTAATGGCTCGCCTTTGAATTCGCCGCTAAACCAACTTCCCACATCAACACTCAGCAACTTATCCCACGGCAAATCGCCCGCGACTCCCCAACCATTGCTGGTGCGCTCAAGCGTGTCGTCATGCAGCAAGAAGATTTGCCCGTCTTTTGATAGTTTGGCGTCAAACTCAATCATGGTGTGGCCGTAGCGCGCACCGATATCAATAGCCGCCAGCGTATTTTCCGGTGCCAATTTTCCGCCACCACGATGGGCCGCGACTTTTGGGTATGGCCAGTTACTCATAAACGTTGTCCATTTTCTTTATCAAAGAAATGTAGATTATTTTCAGGCAGATACAGCCATAGAGTACTGCCGGGTTGCGGGCGTTCCTGATGCGACAGGCGCACCACCATTTTTTGCTCGCCCCAACGCCCGTGCACTAAATTATCTGCCCCCAGCATCTCCAGCGTGTCCACCACAAATGGCACGCCGCCTGCGGTTTGTGAGCTTAGCGCAATATGTTCCGGGCGGATACCCAGGGTAACAGCGCGGCCTCGTTGCAGATTTGCCGCGTTTCCCAGTGGCAACGCCATGCCGCCTGCCAGTTCAAAACGCGTGCCGTCGGCGCTGATATTTCCTTCCAGCAGGTTCATAGCAGGCGAACCAATAAAGCTCGCCACAAAACGGCTTGCCGGGCGCTCGTAGACTTCGACTGGCGTGCCGATTTGCTCTGCAACACCTTTGTTCATCACCATCACGCGCTGCGCAAGGGTCATCGCTTCAACCTGGTCGTGCGTGACGTACAAACTGGTGGTCTGCAGGCGGCGGTGTAACTGTTGTAGTTCCAGGCGCATCTGCACACGCAGCTTGGCATCAAGATTTGAAAGCGGTTCATCAAAAAGAAAAACCGCCGGGTCACGCACAATGGCACGGCCCATCGCCACGCGCTGGCGCTGCCCGCCAGAAAGCTCACGAGGGCGGCGTTTGAGCAAACCATCGAGTTCGAGAATACGCGCCGCTTCCACCACTTTCTGCTGAATATGCGCTTTACCCATACCGCGAATTTTCAGGCCCCAGGCCATGTTTTCTTCCACACTCATATGTGGATAAAGCGCGTAGTTCTGGAACACCATCGCGATGCCGCGTTCTTTCGGCTCCATTTCGGTGACGCGCTGGCGATCAATCCAGATATCACCACTGGTGACGCGTTCAAGCCCGGCAACCATACGTAACAACGTCGATTTTCCGCAGCCCGACGGCCCCACCATCACGATAAATTCACCGTCTGCGACATCCAGCGTCAGTGGCTGAATCACCTGGGTTTTATTGTCCCAACTTTTGGATACTGCCTGTAATTTCAGTCCTGCCATGGGTTATTTCTCACTATCCACTAAGCCACGCACAAACGCGCGTTGCATTACTAAAACGATGATGACCGGGGGAATAAGGGTCAGCAGCATGGCCGCCATTACCTGGTTCCACTGCGTAGAGCCTTCGCCAGACGACATCATCCCTTTGATACCCGCGACAGCCGTACCGAGGTTAACGTCGCTGATAATCAGCAACGGCCACAGATACTGATTCCAGCCGTAGATAAAGGTGATGACGAACAGCGCCGCCAGATTGGTTTTTGAGAGCGGCAAGACGATGTCGCGGAAGAAACGCATCGGCGTTGCACCATCGATGCGTGCCGCTTCCATTAACTCGTCGGGCAGCGTCATAAAGAACTGGCGGAACAGAAACGTGGCGGTCGCTGAAGCCATTAGTGGCAGCGTCAGGCCGGTGTAGCTATCGAGCATTTTAAGATTTGCGATGACTTCAACGGTTGGAAAAATACGCACTTCAACTGGCAGCATCAGGGTGATAAAGATCATCCAGAAGAACAGGTTACGCAGCGGAAAGCGGAACCAGACAATGGCAAAAGCGGAGAGCATCGACACCGTGATTTTGCCGATGGTAATCACCATCGCCATCACAAAGCTGTTTAGCAGCATCAGACCGAACGGCGCACTGTTAGCACCAACACCATGCGTCCAGATATAGGACATATTTTCCAGCAGATGCGTGCCCGGAATCAGCGTCATCGGCGTCTGAAATACGGCCTGGTTATCCAGTGTAGCCGCGACAAACGCCACATACATCGGGAACAGAATGACGATGATGCCAAGTATCAGCATGGTATGGCTGAAAATAGTCAGCCCACGACGATTCTCAATCATTGGTAACGCACCTTACGTTCCACGAAGCGGAACTGAATGACGGTCAGTATGATCACCAGGAACATCAGCACGACCGATTGTGCCGCCGAAGCGGAAAGATCGAGTCCGGCAAAACCTTCACGGTAAATTTTGTAGATTAGCGTGGTGGTTGCCTGCACTGGGCCACCGCCTGTTGCAGCGTCGATAACCGGGAAGGTATCGAAAAAGGCATATACCAGGTTCACGACCAGCAGGAAGAAACTGACCGGGGCAATCAGCGGCAGCGACAGTTTAAAGAAACGTCGTACCGGCCCTGCGCCATCAATCGATGCAGCCTCTACTAGCGAGCGAGGGATAGATTGCAATGCCGCAAAGAAGAACAGGAAGTTGTAGCTGATTTGCTTCCACACCGAGGCAAACACCACGAGGAACATCGCCTGGCCGCTATTTTGCGCGTGGTTCCAGTGGTAGCCAAACCCTTCCAGCACATGCGTTAACAGGCCGCGCCCTGGGTTAAACAGGAAGATCCACAGTACGGCAGCAATCGCTGGCGCTACCGCATACGGTAGCAGCATTAGCGTTTGGTAGATTCGGCTGCCGCGAATGACATAATCCGTGAGTGCCGCGAAAAAGAGCGACACCAGCAGGCCACTGCCAGCAACTAAGCCACTGAAAATCAATGTGGTGTAGAAAGAGTCGAGATAGTAACTGTCGTGGAAAAGCTGTTTAAAATTATCCAGCCCGACAAACGTGCTCGAAAGCCCAAACGGATCGACATTCTGGAGGGAGTACCACAACGCTTCGCCCGCAGGCCAAATGAAAAAGATAATGGTGATAACCAGTTGCGGCAGGACAAGGGCATACGGCAGCCAGCCTGAACGGAACACCGGACGAGAAGATGACATAGTGTTGCTCTTATAGAGATTAATGGTGGATGTCGCATGCGCTAATCCACCCTACAACGGCTTTCGTAGGTCGGATAAGCGAAGCGCCATCCGACATCAACAAAACTTAAGACTTCGTCGACTGCTCGAAACGGCGCAGCAGCTGATTTCCACGCTCAACCGCGCTATCTAACGCTTGTTGAGGGGTTTTCTTGCCGGTCCACACCGATTCCAGTTCTTCATCCACGATGGTACGAATCTGTGGCATGTTGCCCAGACGCAGACCTTTGGTGAATGGCAATGGTGGCTTGTTCATCATCTGGCGCGTAGCAATATCAGCGCCTGGATTTTTCTCGTAGAAGCCTTGTTCGCGCGTCAGGTCATAAGCCGCTTTGGTAATTGGCAGATAACCTGTTTTCTGGTGCCACTCAGCGGCGATTTCTGGCTGAGCAAGGAACTGCATAAACTCGGCAACGCCTTTGTAAGTCGCAGCGTCTTTACCCTGCATAACCCACAGACTTGCCCCACCGATAATGGCGTTTTGCGGTGCGTTCGGAATGGTTGAATCGTAAGGCATCATGCCCACGCCGTAGTTGAATTTGGCGTAATGGCGGATATCAGCAAGCGAACCGGAAGAGGCGGTTGTGATGGCGCAATCACCGTTGTAGAACTTTTCGGTGGATTCGTCTTTGCGGCCAAAGTAGCTGAAATCACCTTTCTTATTCAGCTCTTCCAGCAGAGCGATGTGTTTCACTTGCTCTGGTTTATTGAATTCCAGAACTGCGTCAGTACCGTCAAAACCGTTGTTTTTGGTAGCAACCGGCAAGCCGTTCCACGCGCTGAAGTTTTCAATTTGAATCCAGCCCTGCCAGCCGCTGGCGTAACCACACTTCATACCCGCCGCTTTCAGCTTCGCGGTGTATTCAGCCAGGTCCTGCCAGGTTTTTGGCGGCTGGTCCGGATTCAGGCCAGCTTTTTTAAAGGCGTCTTTGTTGTAATACAGCACTGGCGTTGAGCTGTTGAAAGGCTGGGAAAGCAGATGCCCGGTTTTCGCATCGGTGTAGTAACCAGAAACCGTCGGCACAAATTGGGATTCGTCGAACTTAATGCCCGCATCGTTAAACACTTCATACACCGGCTTGATAGCTTTCGAAGCCATCATGGTCGCGGTGCCGACTTCGTAAACCTGCAAAATGGCTGGCGCATTGCCCGAACGGAAAGCCGCAATCCCTGCCGCCAGGTTTTGTTCGTAGTTACCTTTATAAACCGGAACAATTTTGTAGTCAGGATGCGTCTGGTTAAAGCGTTGAGCCAGTGAGTCAACCTCTTTGCCCAACTCGCCTTCCATTGAATGCCAGAATGGAATGGAGGTGGCGGCGATAGCGCTGCTGCTAAATACGCATCCTAGCGCCAGGCAAATTGCTGTGTGTCGTAACGATGCAGTCATGTCTTATCTCTCTTGTTATGTGGCTAACAGCGCGAAAATACGCGTTTTTGTTCGCATCAAAACATGACATGCGCGAATGACAGAAAAATAACCGGGAGGTGACAGGATCGTGACGATGGGATGACGAAATAAAGACAAGGCGGCACAATCGCACCGCCAGGTGGTTAATGCTTAAAGTGATTTTCCCGATCGTTTAAGCGGCGTTTATCTTCACGGCGCTGTTTCTCACGCTCGATATCAGATTGGTTGCCAGCGGCATTTGGGCACTCAGCCGAAGGGAATGTCGCACACAGCGCTTTGTGCTGCTCTTGCGCTTGTACTGCGGCGGAAGGGGATTTTTCTTGCCAGATAGTGGGGTCAGCAGGATTAAACGTATGGTCCTTTTCTGCTGACTGGGCATGCCCTATAAAGAGCAGTGCTATAAGCATCAGGTATTTCATTATGATCTCCTTATCATTATCCATTTTGCGCAAACGGCTATAAAAAAACCGCTGAAGTAAAATACCACAGCGGTTTTTAATATGTATGAAATGTGACCAGCTCAGCGTCGTATAAGCATTTTTTAGCCGCCGAGGTAGGCGCTACGCACTGCTTCGTTAGCCAGTAATGCGTCACCTGTATCTTCAAGTACCACGTGGCCGTTTTCCAGCACGTAGCCACGGTCAGCAAGCTTCAACGCCTGGTTGGCGTTCTGCTCGACCAGGAAGATGGTCATGCCTTCGCTGCGCAATTTTTCGATGGTGTCGAAAATCTGCTGGATGATGATTGGCGCAAGACCGAGCGACGGTTCATCTAACAGCAATAGGCGCGGTTGGCTCATTAATGCACGGCCAATTGCCAGCATTTGTTGCTCACCACCGGACATCGTACCCGCACGCTGAATACGGCGCTCCAGCAAGCGCGGGAACAGTTCGTAAACGCGTTGGATACGTTCATGATACTGGTCGCGTTCCGCAAAGAAGCCACCCATAGCCAGGTTTTCTTCTACCGTCATACGGGAAAACACGCGGCGACCTTCCGGCACAATCGCCACTGCTTCACGCATGATGCGTGCGGTATGCCAGTCGGTGATGTCTTTACCATCAAAGGTAATCTTGCCGCTTGAAGCGCGCGGGTCACCACAAAGTGTTCCCAATAGCGTCGTTTTACCGGCACCGTTAGCGCCAATCAGAGTGACGATTTCGCCCTGCTTGATGTGCAGACTGACCTCATGAAGCGCCTGGATTTTTCCGTAGTGGGCGCTCACATGGTCAAATGACAACATGATATTTTCCATATTAAGCCTCACCCAAATATGCTCGGATTACGTCAGGGTTGTTACGGATTTGCTCCGGCGTGCCGTTCGCAAGCGGCGTCCCCTGGTTTACCACGTAAATCCTGTCAGAAATGCCCATCACCAGTTTCATATCATGCTCGATTAACAGCACGGTGGTGTTGTGATGGTTACGTAACTCCATGATTAACTCATCGAGCTCATGCGTTTCTTTCGGGTTAAGGCCAGCTGCGGGTTCATCAAGCATCAGAATTTCTGGCTGAGTCACCATGCAGCGTGCAATCTCAAGACGGCGCTGATCGCCATACGCCAGGTTGCTCGCCTGGCGGTTAGCCTGCTCAAGCAGACCAATACGATCAAGCCAGGTTGCAGCGCGGTCCAGCGCTTCGCTTTGTGAACGGCGAAAAGCTGGCGTTTTCAGCAGACCTGAGAACACACCGGTTTTCAGCTGCATATGCTGAGCAACCAGCAAGTTTTCAATCACGGTCATTTCGCGGAACAGACGCACGTGCTGGAAAGTACGCACCACGCCCATACGTGCAATTTGCTGACCCGGCAGCCCTTCAAGATGCTGATCACGCAACAGAATCGTACCGCCTGATGGCTTGTAGAAGCCGGTCAGGCAGTTAAACACCGTGGTTTTACCGGCACCGTTAGGGCCGATTAACGAAACAATTTCTTGTGGATGCAGTTCCAGAGAAACATTGTTTACGGCGAGCAGGCCGCCAAAACGCATCATCAAGCCGTTTACGGATAACAATGGCTGACTCATGCCTGCTCTCCTTTCACTTGTTCCACTTGCTCTTTTTTAAGCTTCAATTGCGGACGTGACATCGGCAGCAAGCCTTGTGGACGCCAGATCATCATCAGCACCATCAAGCCACCAAGCACCAACATGCTGTATTCGTTCAGATCACGCATCAATTCACGCGATACCACCAGCAGCACGGCGGCGAGGATAACGGCAAATTGCGAGCCCATACCGCCCAGCACGACAATCGCCAGTACGAATGCCGATTCGGCAAAAGTGAAGGACTCCGGGCTAACAAAGCCCTGGCGTGCAGCGAACAGCGTACCGGCAAAGCCTGCAAACGCGGCGCTAATAGTGAATGCGGTCAGCTTGATACGAGTTGGGTTCAGACCCAGTGAGCGGCATGCGATTTCATCTTCACGCAACGCTTCCCACGCACGGCCCAGCGGCATCCGCAGCAGTCGGTTAATCACAAACAGCGACAATACAACCAGCAACAGCGCAACCAGATACAGGAAGATAATCCTGTCACCGGGGTTGTATGCAACGTTAAAGAAGTTGCTGAAAGTGTCCCACCCGCCTTCACGCGTGCTACGGCTGAACTCCAGACCGAACAGCGTTGGTTTTGGGATCTGGCTGATGCCGTTCGGACCACCGGTAATTTCGGTGTTGTTGAGCAGCAAAATACGGACAATTTCACCAAAGCCGAGCGTCACAATCGCGAGGTAGTCGCCGCGTAAACGCAACACCGGGAAGCCAAGCAGGAAACCTGCCGCCGCAGACACCAGGCCCGCAATTGGCAAGCATGTCCAGAAGCCTAAACCGTAGTAGTGGTTGAGCAGCGCAAAGGTATAAGCGCCGATGGCATAAAAACCGCCGTAGCCCAGCACCAGCAAGCCAGACAAACCGACAACCACGTTCAGGCCAAGGCCGAGAATGATATAAATCATGGTGAGCGTGGCGATATCCACCGTACCGCGTGACACCACAAACGGCCACGCAACCGCAAGCACCAACAGTGCCGCCAGGAACAGTTTCTGTTTCGGTGTAGAACCATCTAACGCAGGCAGCACAAACTTCGGCCCGGAGACTTTTTTCATGCCTTTCTGGAATGCAGGGCGCAGCAACTGGAAGACGAAGACAATCGCCGTACCAATCAACACCCATTCCCAGCGCACTGTTTCCGCGCTGTGGACTACAAGCTTAGTACCATCGAGACTCAGCTGAACGCCCATAAAGACGCCCGCCAGCACGAAAAATATGGCTGCCGAAAGCAGCGCCAAAACAACATGCATCGGCTTCATACTTTTTCTACCTCCGGGCGACCCAGGATACCGGTAGGCATAACCAGCAGTACCACGATGAGCAGCGCAAAGGAGACAACATCTTTATATTCAGTGCTCAGATACGCGGAGGTCAGCGCTTCTGCAACACCTAAAATCAGGCCACCAATCATCGCACCAGGGATACTGCCGATACCGCCAAGTACCGCTGCGGTGAAGGCTTTCATCCCGGCCATAAAGCCGATGTAGGGGTTGATAACGCCGTAGAACTGGCCGAGCAGTACACCTGCAACCGCAGCCATGGCTGCACCAATCACGAAGGTCAGGGAGATAACGCGGTCGGTGTTAATTCCGAGCAGGCTCGCCATTTTCAAATCTTCTGCACACGCGCGGCACGCACGGCCCATGCGGGAGTAGCGAATAAACAGCGTCAGCGCGAGCATCGCAAGGAACGTCACCACCCAAATCACCAACTGCATGGTGGTAATGGTTGCGGTGAAGTTGTCGCTGGCACCGACGACCCACTGGCCGTTAAACAGGCTTGGCAGCGCAATATCACGTGAACCTTCGGTCAGGCTGACGTAGTTTTGCAGGAAGATAGACATCCCGATAGCAGAGATCAGTGCAATCAGACGCTTAGAGTTACGCACTGGTTTGTAGGCAACGCGCTCGATGCTCCAACCGTAGGCACTGGCGATGACAATGGCACCAATAAAACCTGCACCAACCAGCATCCAGCCCACGTCAATGCCCATCATCATCAGCGCTGCGATGATCATAAACGAGACGTAGCTGCCGATCATATATACCTCGCCATGGGCGAAGTTGATCATGCCGATAATGCCGTAAACCATGGTGTAACCGATGGCTATCAACGCGTAAGTACTGCCCAGCGTGACGCCGTTAAACATCTGTTGCAGGAAGTAGAGGAACTGCTCGGACATACAATAACCTTATTTATTCCTCCCCAACGCATAGCCGCCGGGGAGGTGGGATGACCCAGATTTGCCGATCTATTTAGCTACGGAAGACGAACCGTCGGCATGCCACTGGAAGACACCAAAATCAAATCCCTTCAGATCGCCTTTCTCATCCCAGTTCAGCGGCCCAATCACGGTTTTCGCACCGTTTGCTTTCAAATCTTTGATTAAATCAGCAGGTTCTTCACTGCCGGTACGCTCAAGTGCTGTAGCCAGAGATTGCACTGCTGCGTAAGTAATCCATACATACGGACCACTTGGATCTTTCTTCTCAGCTTTCAGCTCATCAACGATAGCTTTGTTCGCTGGGTCCTGGTCATAGCGTTTTGGCATAGTCACTAACATGCCTTCGCCCGCCGCACCTGCGATGTTAGACAGTGATGCGTTACCCACACCCTCTGGACCCATAAACTGAGTTTTCAGGCCAACAGCACGTGCCTGACGCAGAATCTGACCCATTTCCGGGTAGTAACCACCGTAGTATACGAAGTCGATGTTCTCTTTTTGCAGACGCGCAACCAGCGTGGAGAAGTCTTTATCGCCCGCGGTGATACCGTCGAAGAAGACGATGTTCGCGCCGCCTTTCTTCAAGCCATCCTGTACAGAACGCGCCAGGCCTTCGCCATATTGCTGTTTGTCATGAATGACCGCGATGCGCTTCGGTTTTACAGTGTCGAGAATGTATTTAGACGCCGTTGGGCCCTGGGAAGAATCCAGGCCCGCGGTACGCATAATCATTTTGTAACCACGAGCAGTCAGTTCTGGGTTAGTTGCACCAGGGGTTATCATCAGGATGCCTTCGTCTTCGTAGATATCAGACGCAGGCTGAGTGGAAGAGGAGCAAAGGTGGCCAATAACATAACGCACACCGTCGTTAACGATTTTGTTGGCAACCGCTACTGCTTGTTTCGGGTCACAAGCATCGTCGTATTCAACCGCAACAAGTTTGTCGCCTTTGATGCCGCCTTTAGCGTTGATGTCTTTAATTGCCTGGCGCGCGCCGTTAAATTCCATGTCGCCCCACTGCGCAACCGGGCCAGACATTGCACCAACAACCGCAACTTTGATGTCTGCTGCGGTTGCCGCGTGAGACACCGCCAGCGCAATAACCCCAGCGAGTAATGTCTTCGCGTTCATTTTCATAGATCCAATTCCTGTTCGTGATTATGTGGTTTTATAGTGACCAAAAAACGCACTGTGCGTTTTTTAGGCTTTAACCATTTTTATGAGTGCCTTTAAGGGCTTAGCGCTAAAATTTACAATTTTTAAAGCTAAACTCTCTATTTTTCAGGCTATTAAGCAAAGATATTATTCTGTATTTGCTCATAGTTAAACAAAAAAAAGCAGCTTTTTCAGCATAAAATAGCGATACAAAGAGCGGAATAAAACACTAGGTTTTAGGGTTTTATACTGACCATATTTCAATCTACCGCTTATCGAACTGGCATACGTTTGCCGCAAAAATTAATCGTCTGGTATATGACAGATAAAAGATAAAGCGTCTGGCGCAAATAAATTGGTTACACTCGGGGTTTTCCCGCTTTTTGGTTAGCTCGCTTATGAAACTCACCATCATTCGTCTGTTTGAGTGTAGTGCTCAGGATGAGATCGATCTTGCTAAGATCTGGCCGGAATACTCCAGCGCTTCGCTTGCTTTGACGGATACTCACAGAATTTATGCTGCAAAATTTAATGATCGGCTGCTCGGTGCGGTTCGCGTTACGCTCGCGGGCAATGAAGCCGCGCTGGATTCGCTACGAGTACGCGAAATCACCCGTCGCCGTGGCGTTGGGCAGTATCTGGTCGAAGAAGTGATTCGTGATAATCCTGACATCATCGCCTGGTGGATGAACGATGCAGGCGTAGAAGACCGTGATGTGATGACGGCGTTTATGCAGGCGGTAGGTTTTGCGGAGCAAAGTGGTGGCTGGAAGAAGTGATAACTGTTTGGTTATCACTTCTTCCATCATTTATCGAAGTATTTCGTGCTGCAGAAAGGCGGCAAGTTGTGAAATCCCCGGGAGCTTACATCAGTAAGTGACCGGGGTTAACAAATCTGTCAGGAACAGATTTGAACGCTGCTTGCAGCGGCCCTACAAGGGCGAGGCCCAAGGATGGGCCGAGTAACAACGTAGCCAACGCATCTGCGGCGCGAAAGGTGCCCGATAAATTATTTGGCGTCGGTAGCAGTACCGTTCGCATGCCACGTAAACACGCCGAACTCAAAGCCTTTCAGGTCGCCTTTCTGATCCCAGCTCAATGGCCCCATTACGGTTTCCACAGTGGCACCTTTCAGATAGGTAGCGATTTCAGCTGGATCTTCTGACTTGTTCAGGCCAGCCGCCAGCGATTGCAGTGCTGCGTATGTGGTCCATACGAATGCGCCACTTGGATCTTGTTTCTTCGCTTTGATGGCATCCACAACCGGTTTGTTCGCAGGAACCTGGTCGTAGTTCTTCGGCTTAGTCACTAACAGGCCTTCAGCAGACTCACCAGCAATGTTAGACAAAGAAACGTTCGCTACACCTTCCGGGCCCATGAACTGAGTTTTCAGGCCTGCTGCACGAGACTGACGCAGGATCTGTCCCATTTCCGGGTGGTAGCCACCGTAGTAAACGAAGTCGATGTTCTCTTTCTTCAGGCGTGCCACCAGCGTGGAGAAGTCTTTCTCGCCTGCGGTGATACCGTCAAAGAACACCACGTTAGCGCCGCCTTTTTTCAGGTTGTCCTGAACGGATCGCGCCAGGCCTTCGCCATACTGTTGTTTGTCATGAATGACCGCGATGTTTTTCGGTTTCACATGATCAAGGATGTATTTCGCAGCCGTTGGGCCCTGATCGGAGTCCAGGCCTGTGGTACGCATAGTTAATTTGTACCCACGGGAAGTCAGCTCAGGAGCCGTTGCCGCAGGGGTGATCATTAGAACACCTTCGTCTTCGTAGATATCAGACGCTGGCTGAGTGGAAGAAGAACACAAGTGGCCGATTACATATTTGATGCCATCGTTAACCACTTTGTTGGCGACAGCCACGGCTTGTTTCGGGTCACAAGCATCGTCATATTTGGTGATAACCAGCTTGTCGCCTTTGATGCCGCCTTTGGCATTAATGTCAGCAACCGCTTGTTCTGCGCCGGTAAACTCCTGGTCGCCATATTGAGCAACCGGGCCAGACATCGCCCCTACGACCGCAACTTTGATGTCCTTAGCAAATGCTGCATTGCTCATCGCAAGTGCAATACAACCAGCCAATAACGCTTTGCCCTTCATTTTCATCCTGAGATCCCCATTTTTGTTGTGATTGGTATTTACCCATCATCCTTCAAGCTGCAGGGGTGTTGGCTGCACTCACTTACCCGAATCACTTACCTTAGTAAGCTCATCGGGATAAGCTCCCTGGCCGCCTACCTGCAACTCGAATGCTAATGGGTAATTGTTGTGTTGTTTTGGCACGATTTTATTTTTGATTTACGAATACCGCGCGTGCCTTCACCGCATTCAGAGTTAAAAACATACCCGAATTTGCGGTTTTTGGAATAACAATTTTTTCACAATAGGGAAGGAAAGTGACAGGCATAAAAAAACCGCCCCGGAAGGCGGTTTTTTATCTGACGGAAGAACTTACGCTTCGATGGCCATGCGCAGTTTTTTCATTGCGTTCTTTTCAAGCTGGCGCACACGCTCAGCGGAAACGCCGTAGCGATCGGCCAGTTCTTGCAATGTGCTCTTGTTTTCTTCGTCGAGCCAACGGGCACGGATAATATCCTGACTACGTTCGTCCAGGCCTAACATGGCGTCGCTGAGTTTATCAGCCGCGTGCGATTCCCAGTTGTCGTCTTCAATGCCATCGGCAAAGTTAGAAGACTTATCCTGCAAGAACAGCACAGGAGCCATTGGCGCGCTGTCTGAATCGTCGTCGTTGCCCATGTCGAACGTCATGTCCTGCGCCGCCATACGAGATTCCATTTCACGGACATCTTTGCTGGAAACACCCAGCTCGTTGGCAACCATTTCCACTTCGTCCTGGTTGAACCAACCCAGACGTTGTTTAGTTTTACGCAGGTTAAAGAACAACTTACGTTGTGCTTTAGTGGTTGCCACTTTCACAATACGCCAGTTACGCAGAACGTATTCGTGAATTTCAGCTTTGATCCAGTGCACGGCGAACGACACCAGACGGACACCCACTTCAGGGTTAAAACGGCGCACAGCCTTCATCAGGCCGATGTTGCCTTCCTGGATCAAGTCAGCCTGCGGCAAACCATAGCCCGAGTAATTACGAGCGATATGAACAACAAAGCGCAGGTGAGACAGGATCAGCCTTTTCGCTGCTTCCAGATCGCCCTGGTAATGCAGCTTTTCAGCCAGCTCCTTCTCTTCCTCAGCCGTTAACATCGGCCAGGAATTAGCGGCCCGGATATAAGATTCCAGGTTACCAACAGGGGCTAAAGCTAAATTTTGCATTTCTTTGGTCATTCAAACCCTCTCTTAAGACTAACGTACAGGTTGCTACACCATGCTGCACCTGACCACACGTCAAGCGCCAAACCGTACCATCCACAGTAAACTCAGACAGTGACGTTATCCACAAGTTCACTGTAAAGCTGTGCATATATTACACACAAAATGTGACAGAGCTATGAAACTGGGCAGGAGAAACACATACCGAGGTGGGAGCGTGTCCCCTGCTGACGGGTACTTCGTAGCAGGGAACAAGTATATCAAAAAATTTTTACTCTGGGGTAAAACGACGTAAATGTTGTACCGTTGCGATCCATGCCGCCAACCATCCACTCATGGAAGCAACCAGCAGCAACAGCAGACATTCATCGAAACCTAAGCCCGTCAAATCGAACTTTGTGCCGAAGACTTGCGCCACTTGAGTGACCGCCGACGACAAACGCCACACCAGAATTTCGGTCAAAATCAGTGACAAAAACGCACCGCTAAAGCCTAACAACGCGCCGCCATACAAGAATGGGCGCAGAATAAATCCATCCGTTGCACCAATCAGTTTTTGCACGTTGATGGTGTCGCGACGGGCAAAAATGCTCAGGCGCACGCTGTTACCAATCACCAGGAACACCGCCGCTACCATTAGCACACCAATCATCGCAGCGACCCGGCCTACAAGGCCAGTCAGCGAAGCCAGGCGTGCAAACCAGCTATCATCCATGCGCACTTCATCGACACCGTTAATGCGCGCTACGCGGTCACGCAAAGTATTCAGGTGGTCGGTGGTCTGGAAATCGAGTTTCGGGTTCACCACGGCAACGGCAGGCAGCGGGTTTTCTTCCAGCATATCCAGCGCGCCACCAAAGCCCGACCAGTTACGGAACTCACCCAGCGCTTCGTCACGCGAAAGATAGTTAACTTTATCGACGCCCTCTTCCGCCTGAATCGCGCCAACCACTTGCTGCGCGGCGTTGTCGTCCAGCGCTTTATCGAGGTAAACGGTGATTTGCGGCGAAGGATAATACTGCGTAGCGGCCTGGTTCACGTTCTTGTAAACCATGTAGCACACGCTAGGCAGCGTCAGTGAGATGGCGATAACCATCACCGTCAAAAACGTGGCTATAGGCTTGCTGCGTAAGTCTTGTAGCGCCCCCTGCCAGGCGTAGCGGAACTGTTCGTTCACACCACCTTTGAGGGATTTGCTTTTCGATTGAGGCCCTTTACCGCGTTTTTTCACCGAGCGGCCTAAATCTCCTAACTTATTCAGCGAGTTGATTTTATCCAGCTTGTTGCTGAAACGCTTTATGTGATTGAGCGCGCTGCGTTTATTCACCTGCCAGGCCTCCATGCAAATGGCCGTCACTTAACGTCAACATGCGATAATTACGACGGGATATCAGGCTCATGTCGTGCGTTGCCATCAGAACCGTTACGCCCACACGGTTAAACTCTTCGAACAGACGCAAAATCCCTTCCGAGAGTGCATCATCAAGGTTACCGGTTGGTTCATCCGCCAACAAAACGGCTGGCTTATTCACTACCGCGCGGGCAATACCCACGCGCTGTTGTTCACCGCCAGAGAGTTGGATCGGAAGGTTTTTCGCTTTATCGAGCAGGCCGACTTTATCCAGTGCCGCACTAACGCGACGGCGAATATCTTCGCCACTGGCACCCGCGATGATCAGCGGGATTGCCACGTTGTCGTACACGGTTCTGTCCATCAACAGATGGTGATCCTGGAAGATCATTCCAATCTGGCGACGCAGGAACGGCACTTCGCGGCTCTTGAGGCGGCTAATATCATGGCCGCCAAAAGCAATCTTCCCGGCACTTGGCCGCTCGATACCGCAGATAAGCTTGAGCAGGGTACTTTTCCCCGCGCCTGAGTGGCCGGTCAGGAAAGCCATCTCGCCAGGTTGCATATGGAAGGTCACTCCCTGCAACGCTTGTCTCCCACCGAGATAGGCCTTACTAACGTGTTCAAAGCGAATCATGGTTAATCCTCTCGGGCAAAAAGTGCCTCAATAAAATCGCCCGCATTAAACGGACGCAAGTCCTCAATACGCTCGCCGACGCCAATATAGCGAATCGGAATACCAAACTGATCGGCAACGGAGAAAATCACGCCGCCTTTGGCTGTACCATCGAGTTTGGTTAGCGTAATGCCTGTCAATCCAACGGCTTCATGGAACAATTTAGCCTGGCTAATCGCATTCTGCCCGGTGCTGGCATCGAGGGTGAGCATAACCTCATGCGGTGCGTCTTCGTCCAGTTTTTTCATTACGCGGACGATTTTCTTCAGCTCTTCCATCAGGTGCGCTTTGTTCTGCAAACGCCCGGCGGTGTCCGCCAGAAGTACGTCGACATTTCGTGCTTTCGCGGCCTGAATGGCATCGAAAATCACTGAGGCGGAATCAGCACCTGTGTGCTGAGCAATAACAGGAATATTGTTACGATCGCCCCACACCTGCAGTTGCTCTACCGCAGCGGCTCGGAAGGTATCACCCGCCGCCAGCATCACAGATTTGCCTTCCTGCTGGAACTGACGAGCCAGTTTGCCGATGGTGGTGGTTTTACCCACACCATTGACGCCAACCATCAGGATAACGAACGGCGTTTTGCCTTCAACTTTGAGCGGCTCATCGACTTTCGCCAGAATTTCACCCATCTCTTCTTTCAGCAGACCGTACAACGCTTCGGCGTCACGCAGGTCTTTACGGCTCGCGCCTTCTGTCAGATTGGTGATGATTTTGCGCGTTGTTTCAACGCCCACATCGGCGATAAGCAATTGCTCTTCGAGCTCTTCAAACAGATCATCGTCGATTTTCTTGCCGCGGAACAGACTGATAAATCCGGAACCGAGGTTCTGTTTGGTTTTAATCAGGCTGCGTTTAAGGCGAGCAAAGAAACCTTCTTTGGTTGGTCGCTCTTGTTCGTGCTGAACTTCTTCGGCTTGAGACTCTTCAGGCTCCAGTTCCGCCGCAGCTTCTTCGACGATAACGGCCGCAACAGGAATGTCTTCAACGACTTCTTCTACCGGAGCTTCTTCAGCAACAACTTCTTCAACAATTACGTCTTCAACTACGATAGCTTCAACCGGAGCGACTGCAATTTCTTCAGGCTCAACAACCGTTTCAACAGCAGTTTCCGCAACGACAGGTTCTTGCTCAGGCTGCCACTCTTCTAATGATTCAACCTGTACCGCTTCTGGCGCGACTATCTCTTCAGGAACCGGTAGCTCTTCGTGTTCGACCACAGCTTGCGCGGTAACTTCTGGTTCTGGCTCTGGTTCCGGAATGATTTCCGGTTCAACCGCAGCCACTTCGCTTTCGACGAGTTTTTCAGTGACTTCTACGATCTCTTCAGCGAAGGCTTCAGGTTCTTCATGCTTTTCAAGCACAACAGGTTCAGCTTCAGGCAAAACTTCTGGCTGAATCTCAGTTTGTGCTTCCGGCTTAGTCTCTTCTGGCTGGGCAGTTTCGTCAGCGGCTTGCGGTTGTTCAGATTCAACAATCTGCTCAACAACCTCTTCGGCAACCGGTTGTTCTTCTGCTACTTTTTGTTCTGGTTCTTGTTCAGAAGCCTGCTCTTTCTGGCCAAAGCCTAGCCATGAAAAAAAGCCACGTTTTTTCTCTTTCGCCATTTGCGAACACACTCCTCGCTGTTAATTCATGGCACAGGCCCGATTGAGCATGCCACGGGCACTGAAAATAATTATCTAAGGAATGCCTTAGTCTATCACTTTCCCCGCCTTACACACACCGTTACACTAGACGGCAAGAAATTGCATCGCAGTGAGTCTCATGAAAAAACCGCAATCTACTGGCACCGGCCAGATCCGTATTATTGGAGGCCAATGGCGCGGCCGCAAACTACCCGTACCAGACAGCCCTGGCCTGCGTCCTACCACAGATCGGGTTCGTGAAACCCTGTTTAACTGGCTGGCACCCACCATGGTCGATGCCACCGTGCTGGATTGCTTTGCAGGAAGCGGTGCATTGGGGCTTGAAGCCTTGTCACGATACGCGAGCCGTGCCACATTGCTGGAGATGGATCGCAATGTTTCACAGCAGTTGCAAAAAAATCTCGCCACGCTGAAAGCGACCAACGGAAAAGTCGTGAACACCAACACGCTTAATTTCCTGTCGCAGTCCGGTGAACCGCACAGCATCGTATTTGTTGACCCGCCATTCCGTAAAGGCTTGCTGGAAGAGACATTAGCCTTACTGGAAAGCAATGGCTGGCTGGCTAACGAAGCGCTGATTTACGTTGAAAGCGAAGTGGAAAACGGAACGCCAACGGTGCCCGTAAGCTGGTCTTTGCATCGTGAAAAAGTCGCGGGACAGGTCGCGTATCGTTTGTATAGCCGTGAAATTCAAGGAGCAGAGTCATGCTGATTAACATAGGCCGATTGCTGATGCTCGGCGTCTGGGCATTTTTGTTACTAAATATTGTCCATCCGTTCCCACGCCCGCTGAATATTTTCATTAACGTCGCGCTGATCTTCACCGTGCTGATGCACGGTATGCAGTTAGCGTTGCTGAAATCGACTCAGCCAAAAGGCAGCCCACCGCTCAGTCGCGCTCAGCAGATTAAGATTTTTATCTTTGGGGTATTTGAACTGCTGGTCTGGCAGAAAAAGCTCCGCCAGGGTAAATAATCATAATGCGGTGCCACCAGGCGTAATTGTTGCAGCCAGTTTGGACACGGACAGCGCGGAGGAACCGGAGCGTACACGCAGTACGTGAGGATTGCGAGCACTGCCCTGGTCAAAAATGGCAAATAAAATAGCCTGTTATTAGTCGGGGAGGAAGCCCACAAAGCGCGTCCCCTTGTACTGCAAAGTTCCTGCATCACCAACGCTCATCGAGTGATACTGCTCTGCCGTCACGCGCATTTTTAGCTCCAGTCCGCCACTTTGTGGGCGAAACCAAACCTCATAACGCATTGTATCTTCGACAGATGTAACCTGGCGTTGTCGTGATCGACGATCGGTGGTGGGCATTTCACGTTTCGTCGCCACCAGCACACTTCTTTCCATCATGGGCGCGGCATCATTTTCCGCATTCTGACGGCGCTGTTGCACAAAGCGGAACGACGCTGCCACGACGATAATCGCAACAACAGCAATGAAGAAAAGGGGCATTTTACTCATGGATTTATCTCGATTTGTCAGGCACTTTTAAGAATACCCTGCACGTCGTGGCATTGTCACCCACCGACATTGACCACTAGACTGAGATAAGTAACGTCGTGCTTTCAATTTTAATTTAATGCCCTAAGGACATGCCATGCTTTGGTCATTCATCGCCGTATTCTTCTCCGGTTGGCTGTACGTTGATGCCTCCTATCGTGGGCCAACCTGGCAACGCTGGGTATTCAAACCCGTCACCCTTCTGCTGTTATTACTGCTGGCCTGGCAAGCGCCGATGTTCAACGCAACAGGCTATTTGATCCTCGCGGGGCTTGCGGCAACGCTGCTCGGTGACGCCCTCACCCTGCTTCCAACCCAGCGCATGTTGTATGCCATCGGGGCGTTTTTCCTGTCGCACCTGTTGTATACCCTCTATTTCGCCAGCCAAATGACGTTCAGTTTCTTCTGGCCTTTGCCGCTGGTACTGCTAGTTATTGGCGCGCTACTGACCGCCGTCATCTGGACGCGCCTCGAAACATTCCGTTGGCCGATTCTGACGTTTATCGGCATGACACTGGTGATGGTGTGGCTGGCCGGTGAGCTCTATTTCTTCCTGCCAACACGCCCGAGTTTCTCAGGCTTTATTGGCGCAACGCTGCTGCTGTTGGGCAATATAGTCTGGCTGGGTAGCCATTACCGCCGCCGCTTCACAGGCGATAGCGCCATCGCCGCAGCCTGCTATTTTGCCGGGCACTTTATGATTGTCCGCGCTCTGTATATTTGACCTTGCGGGCGGTATTTACCGCCCCTCAAATTTCCCTCTTGACTCTGGAGTCAACTCCAGAGAGTAACATGCGTAATGAGAACATTATCATTACCCAGGAGGGCGCATGCTCAACTCCCCAAAAACACCACAATTTGCGAAGGCAAAGCTCAGTCCGTTGCCGATAAAAACAGACGCATGCCATGGTAATGATTGCTGTAGTGACGCCAATGTCGCGCCTGAAACGCAAATGCTGCCTGATACCGGCGAACGTTATAGCTGGCTCGTCGATGGCATGGACTGCGCCGCCTGCGCCCGCAAAGTTGAAAACGCTGTCAAACAGATTGCCGATGTGCAGCGCGTTCAGGTGCTGTTCAGCACAGAAAAACTGCTGGTCACCGCGCAGCGCGATGTTCGCGACGACGTTGAAAAAGCCGTGAAAGCCGCAGGTTACAACCTAAGAAACAGTGCCGCCCCCGCACCGAAAACATCCGCCTGGCATGAAAATTTACCGCTCATCTTACTGATAGCCATGATGGCGCTGAGCTGGGGGCTTGAGCAGTTTAACCATCCGTTCGGCAACATAGCATTCATCGCCACCACGTTGGTTGGCCTGTGGCCGATCGCACGCCAGGCCGTGCGCCTGATGCGCACCGGTAACTGGTTTGCCATCGAAACGTTGATGAGCGTGGCCGCCATTGGCGCACTGTTTATCGGCGCGACCGCAGAAGCCGCGATGGTATTACTGCTGTTCTTAATTGGTGAACGCCTGGAGTCCTACGCCGCCAGCCGCGCGCGCCGTGGTGTGAGCGCACTGATGGCGCTGAAACCAGAAGTCGCGACTCGTATTCGTAACGGTGAACGCGAAAGCATCGCGCTCTCTGATTTACGTCCGGGCGATGTCATAGAAGTAGCGGCGGGCGGGCGTTTGCCTGCTGATGGCCGCTTGCTAACACCTTTTGCCAGTTTCGATGAAAGCGCATTAACCGGCGAGTCCATTCCGGTTGAACGCCAGCAAGATGAGAAAGTCCCGGCAGGAAGCACCAGCGTCGACAGACTGGTGCAGCTCGAAGTCATTTCCGAACCGGGCGACAGCGCAATTGACCGCATTCTGCGTTTAATTGAAGAAGCCGATGAACGCCGCGCGCCGATTGAGCGCTTTATTGACCGTTTCAGCCGAATTTACACGCCGATTATTATGGCGATTGCCCTGCTCGCTGCGGTTATTCCTCCGCTGCTGTTTGGGCAAAGCTGGGGCGAGTGGATCTACAAAGGGCTGGCACTGTTACTCATTGGTTGCCCGTGCGCGCTGGTGATTTCTACCCCTGCAGCAATTACCTCCGGACTTGCAGCGGCAGCTCGCCGTGGCGCGTTAATTAAAGGCGGTGCAGCTCTCGAACGCCTCGGAAAAATCCAACATATCGCGTTTGATAAGACCGGCACGTTGACCGCAGGTAAACCGCAAGTCACCACCATTGAAGTCAATGGTGAACTTAGCGAAAACGACCTGCTGGCACTGGCTGCTGCCGTGGAGTTTGGCTCGTCGCACCCGCTTGCCCAGGCGATTGTGCGTGAAGCGCAAAACCGCAATCTGGAATTGCCCGACACCAGTGCACACCGGGCGCTGGCAGGTATTGGTGTGGAAGCCACAATTAATGGCGAAACGTTGTTATTAAGCGCGCCGGGTAAGCTCGCGAATACCGTGCTGGATGCGGCCTGGCAGCTGCGAATCACTCAGCTTGAAGCCGAAGGCCAGACGGTGGTTGCCCTGTTACAACAAGGCCAGTTACTTGGCGTTCTGGCATTACGCGATACCTTACGCAGCGATGCAAAAATGGCAGTAGCTGCACTGCACAAGCTTGGTGTTCAAAGCGTGATGCTAACGGGTGATAACCCACGTGCAGCCGCCGCCATCGCGCAGGAATTAGGGATGGATTATCGCGCAAGCCTGCTGCCTGCCGACAAAGTCAGTGCGGTGAATGAACTCAACGCCCGTGCGCCGCTGGCGATGGTCGGCGACGGCATCAACGACGCTCCGGCAATGAAGGCTGCAACTATCGGCATCGCCATGGGCAGCGGCACCGATGTAGCACTCGAAACCGCCGATGCTGCACTGACGCACAACCGCCTGACGGAGCTTGCCAACATGATAGGACTGGCGCGAGCAACACATAATAATATTCGCCAGAACATTACTATCGCGTTGGGGTTGAAGGGGATTTTCCTGGTGACAACGCTGTTGGGTATCACCGGCCTGTGGCTTGCGGTGTTGGCTGATTCGGGTGCCACTGCATTGGTTACCGCGAATGCTCTGCGACTGCTGCGGAAAAAATAAATTGCGAGCATCCTCGACGGTATTGGCTTTGCAGCTGTAGAAAACTGAGAAATCTGAAACACTGGTATTCGGCTCCAGGGAGTTGACGTATTGGCAACTCCCTGGTTATATTGGTTGCCAGATAGTCAACTTCAGGACGAAGTATGCATTTAATCTCTCTAAGAGCATTGAGTGAAGCCAGCGAAAAATATCCCCAACACGCTCAAGAACTTCTCATTCTGGCCCGGGTTATCGAAAAAGGACATTTCCCAACACCCGAATCACTCAGGAAAGTCTATCCAACACTTGATAATTTTAAGTATCTCGATAAGCACTATGTCATCAATATTGCTCGCAACGAGTTGCGGCTACTCGCGCTGATATTTTTTGAAAGCCAGAAATTCTATGTTCGCGACATCATGACGCATGCGGATTACATGAGATTTACCGAAACCCATCGGGGAAAGAAGAGATGATTGCAGATGCACTGAAAGCCGCCGAAGCGCTGAAAACTGCCGTGCCGTTTCTTGCGGGTAACACGGGTGAGAAAGAGTATCTGGAAGCACTGGAATTGGTGGAATACTTGTTGGTCAATGAGCCGACCAACCCGCTGCTGGATTTAGTGAGCCTGAAGATTTCTGAGTATGAAAATACCCTTCCGGAAACTATCGCCTTTCGTGAACAGATGAATGCGCTGCCGCCCGGCGTTGCGGTACTGAGAACGTTGATGGATCAATATGAGTTGAATCAAAGCGATTTCCAACAAGAAATTGGCAGCAAATCAATGGTGTCACGCGTACTGAGTGGCGAGCGCCAGCTTACAATTGAGCACATCAGAAAGCTGTCCCTGCGCTTTGGTATTTCTCCGGCACTGTTTATCTAACCCTCACCCCATCAGAAATGAGGGTTAGATAGTCCTCTCAACTCGTCATGCCCAGTACATGCGGCAGCCACAATGAAACTGCCGGAATGTAGGTCACCATCGCCAGCACCACCAGCAATACGCCGTAGAACGGCAGCATGGCACGAACCACCACTTCGATTTTCTGTTTGCTCACCGCACTGGCGACAAACAGCACCGAACCGACCGGCGGTGTAATTAAGCCAATCCCGAGGTTAACCATCATAATCATCCCGAAATGCACCGGGTCGATACCCAGCGAATTTGTCACTGGCAACAGTACCGGCGTGAGGATCAGGATAATCGGCGCCATGTCCATCAGCGTGCCAATCAACAGCAGCATGACGTTGAGGTACATCAGAATGACGTACTTATTGTCAGACAGCGAAGTGAAGAACTCAGTGATGCGTGATGGCAGTTGCATGTAAGTCATGACTGCGCCGAACGCTGACGCAAAACCAATCAAAATCATGACGATAGAGACTGTTTTTACAGTACGGAACATCAGCTTTGGCAGCTCGTTCCACTTGTAGTCACGGTAGATAAACATAGTCACGAAGAACGCCCACACACAGGCCACTGCCGCCGATTCAGTTGCGGTAAAGACCCCGGTCAAAATCCCGCCGAGAATAATGACCACCGTCATCAAACCCCACAGCGCATCGAAGAAAATTTTCAACGCCTGCTTGAAGGGAATGCGTTCACCTTTCGGGTAACCGCGCTTATGAGCAAACCCGAGACACATCACCATCAGGCAGAAACCCAGCAATAAACCTGGCAAAATCCCGGCGATAAACAACGTGGCAATGGAAACCGTACCGCCCGCCGCCAGGGAGTAAATCACCGAGTTATGGCTTGGCGGGATCAAAATCGCCTGCACCGATCCACTCGCCGTTACCGCCGCTGCATATTCCCGTGGATAACCCTTTTTCTCCATTTCCGGGATCATCACGCTGCCGATGGATGCCGTATCCGCCACGGACGATCCGGAAATCGCCCCAAAGAAAGTGGACGCCACGATATTCACCAGCGACAAGCCGCCGCGAATAAACCCAACGAAAATATAGGCAAAATTGACCAGACGACGAGCGATTCCCCCTTCCGCCATAATCGCCCCGGCCAGAATGAAGAACGGGATTGCCAGCAGGGTAAATTTATTCACCCCGCTGGTGATTTGAATCATGATCGCTTCCAGCGGCAAATCTATCCATAACGCTCCCACAATGGCGCTTAGCCCAACGGCAAAGGCCACAGGCATTCCCACTGCAAGCAGCACCGCGAGTGTTGCTAATAAAATAAATGCGTCCATGTTATCCCCTGGTCTTAACCGTGATTACCCAGCAGCACTATTGGGCGGTTCTCTTGAGAGCCGTACAGCAGTCGCTCGACAACAAACAGAATCATTAAAATCGCGCCTACGGGCAGCGGAAGATAGGTTTGACCGGAAGTGAGTAGCGGGAATTCGGCAACAGGTTGTTCCCATAAATCGGCGCACAGGTAGAAGCTGTAATAGAAAATCACCAGTGAGATGACCAGCATCAACAAGTCGACGACACGGGTACAGAACGTCTGCAATGCAGACGGCAGGCGATCTGTCAGCATATTCACCGCAATGTGCGAACCAGCGCGGTAACTCACCGCCGCGCCGATAAACGTGAAGGTCACCATGCAGATTATCGCCACGGGTTCCGGCCAGGATTCCCCACGATTGAGGACATAACGTGAGAAAATCCCAATCGGAATAATGATGGTCATCACCAAAAGAGACAGCCCGGCAATAACCATCGCCAGCAAATAAACTTTATCCATCAAGTCTGAGTAGCGTTGGGACATAAGATGCCCTCCACGAATGCGTTAGCGACAATAGTTACTGAACGTCTGCGATAGCTTTCATCAGATCCTGATGTTTATCGCCGTACTCTTTACGCACCGGCTCAGTCGCTTTCACAAACCAGGCTTTGTCGATTTCGTGGAACTGAACACCACCGGCTTTCATTTTTTCCAGCGCTTGTTTGTTGTAGGCATTCCACAGTTCGCGCTGTTCCATTTGCGCATCACGTGCCAGTTTCAGGACTTTTTGCTGCTGGTCAGGCGTTAGTTTGTCCCACTTCACTTTGGAATAAAGCAGCATTTCTGGCGTGATAAAGTGGCCGCTCAGCGTGTAGTTTTTAGCGACCGGCATGTAGTTGTGGGCAATAAAGGTTGGCGGGTTGTTTTCCGCGCCGTCGATAACGCCGGTTTGCATGCCGCTATACACTTCGCTCACCCCCATCGCGACCGAGTTTGCGCCCATGTCTTTAAGCGTTGCCAGTGCGACCGGGCTACCCTGAACGCGGATTTTCATCCCCTTAAGATCTTCAGGTTTCACAACCGGGTTTTTGGTAATCAGGTTACGTGTGCCGGAGTCCATCCAGCCGAGGAATACCAGACGAGATTTCGGGTTATTCGTCAGCTTGTCGCCAATCTCTTTACCTAAATCGCCGTCGATCACTTTGTGCATATGATCTTCATCGCGGAATACGTACGGCAGGGTAAAGACTTCAACATCTGGCAGGATCGCAGCAACCGGCGCCATCGAAACACGGATCATATCGATCGCACCCATTTGCGCCTGTTCGATCATCTGTTTTTCATCCCCAAGAACGCCACTTGGGAACACTTTAATCTCTAAATCACCGTTGGTTTCTTGCTTCAGTTTTTCGCCCATGTGCTGGACCGCGACTACGTTCGGATAGCCTTCCGGGTGAACGTCAGCGGCTTTAATCACTTGTGCGAGTGCAGTTTGAGCAAACAGAACTGACGCGGTAGACAGACATAAACCAGCAAAAGCAGGCAGAAAGGTCTTCTTCATTGTGTCGCTCCAGCAGAGGTAGAAATATGAGGTAGGAAGTAAAACAATGTTTTAATTTGTCGTTTAAAAATTAGACTACGTGGAGAAAAGCATGGGTGAAGCACTTCACAAAAAGCGACAAAAAATGAAATTGGGGTTCAGAGTAGATGCAAAGAGGGTTCAGAAGCCCAAAGCGGAGAGCAAAGGGCTTGCGCGGCGTTACTGGCCTTTACGCAACAGGTATTGGTAAGGCAATGATTCCACTTGTTTGGCAAGCAGTTCGTGTTCCATGAAAATGCAAAATCCTGGAATATCACGCGTGGTTGCCGGGTCATCAGCAATCACCAGCAGGGTTTCGCCAGCCTGCATATTGCGCACTGTTTTGCGTACCATCATGACGGGTTCCGGGCAGCGCAGGCCCAGGGCATCAAGAGTGTGGTCAGGATTAGAAAAAAGATCGGTCATGAGAAAGCTCGCAATTAACAAACCGCGATAGTTTACGCCGGGAAGATTCTCGTGCAAGTCACGTGAACGATTGCGTTAAAATTAACCATTGCAAAGCGGGGCTAAAGCAGTATCATCGCCCCCCGCTTTAAAAAGCGTACTGGGTTCCCTCACCCCACCACTAAAAAGGCTACAAAATGACGCAGTTCAATTCTACTCAGCGCACTAAGGCGCTGTTTTGGCTATCGCTATTCCATTTGCTGGTGATCACTTCCAGTAACTATCTGGTGCAATTACCGGTCTCGGTTTTTGGTTTCCATACCACCTGGGGTGCGTTTAGCTTTCCGTTTATCTTCCTCGCAACCGACCTGACGGTACGCATTTTTGGTGCACCTCTGGCACGCCGCATTATTTTTGCCGTGATGCTGCCCGCACTGATTATTTCGTACGCCATTTCTGCACTGTTTTACATGGGCACCTGGCAAGGGTTCGAAGCATTGCTGCACTTCAACCTGTTCGTCGCACGTATCGCTGTCGCAAGCTTTATGGCGTACGCGTTGGGGCAAATTCTGGATGTGCATGTGTTTAACCGCCTGCGCCAAAGCCAGTACTGGTGGCTTGCGCCAACGGCATCCACGCTTTTCGGTAATATCAGCGACACGCTTTCCTTCTTCTTTATTGCTTTCTGGCGCAGCCCGGATGCCTTTATGGCGCAGCATTGGGTCGAAATCGCCATCGTAGATTACTGCTTTAAAGTGTTAATCAGCATTGTATTCTTCCTGCCGATGTACGGCGTTTTGCTGAATATGTTGTTGAAACGTCTGGCAGATAAGTCTGAAAGTTCGGCGTTACAGCCGGGTTGACGGTGGTTGAATTATCTTGTGATAAGATGATGAGATCGGCCGCAAAGGCTTGCTAACGTAAAGGAAGAAGTCATGGGTAACCTGGTAAAATATGTCGGTATTGGCCTGCTGGTATTAGGCCTGGCCGCTTGCGATAACAGTGATAGCAAAACGGCCAAAACGGATGCAGCGGCGGAAAGCAGCGCTGCTGGCCAGCCGGTTAGCCTGCTGGACGGGAAAATTAGCTTTGCACTCCCCGCCGATATGACCGACCAGAGCGGTAAGTTGGGCACTCAGGCAAACAACATGCACGTATATTCTGATGCTACAGGACAGAAAGCGGTCATTGTGATTGTCGGTGACAATACGCCTGACGATTTGGCAGCTTTAACAAAACGCCTTGAAGAACAACAACGTGCTCGTGACCCACAGCTGCAAGTCGTGACCAATAAATCCATTGAGATTAAAGGCCACACGCTGCAACAGCTTGACAGTATTATCTCTGCAAAAGGCCAGACAGCTTACTCATCTGTCATCCTGGGTAAAGTAGATAACCAACTGTTAACTATGCAGATAACGCTGCCTGCGGATAACCAGCAACTGGCGCAAACTGCCGCTGAGAACATTATTAATACCATCACCATCAAATAACTATTGTTGCTGTGATGATGACACGGCCTCCGGTTGATCAGTCGGGGGCCGTTTTTTTAACTGCCAGGCCATCAGCAGCGCAATGCAAACCAGCACCGCCGCCGCCAGATAAATCACCGAAACCCCCGCATAAGCCATCACAAACCCAGCTAATGGCCCGGTAATCCCCAGCGATAAATCCATAAACACGGTGTAGGTCGCAAGCGCACTTCCCTGGTTTTGTTGCGGCACCATTTTCACCGCCACCACGCCCAGCGCCGGGAACACCAAAGAGAAGCCCGCGCCCGTCAGGAAAGTCCCCACTTTTGCCATCCAGGGTTCGCCCGCAAAGCCCACCAGCAGCAAACCGATAATCTCGACTGAGAAGCAAATCATCGCCACATTCAGGCCGCCAAGCCGGTTAATACCATTCGGGAAAAGTAAGCGAGTGCCAACAAACGCACAGCTAAAGAGTGTTAATGCGAATGCAGCACCATCCCAGCCTTTAGCGTCGTAAAACAGTGTGATGAACGTTGCGATCACGCCAAAACCGGCAGACGCGAGTGCGAGCGCCATACCATACGGCCAGACGCGCCCCAGCACCGCGCGAAACGGCAGCGGCTTGCCTTTACTGGCTTTCACCGCCGGGCGTGGAAGTGCCAACAACACTGCCACCAGTGCCACTGCCATAATAATTCCGGCTAACAGTTTTAGCCCGCCGAGATGATAAAACAGCACGCCCAACGGTGCGCCCATCGCCATCGCGCCATAGGTCACAATGCCATTCCAGGAGATCACCCGCCCAATATGCAGCGACCCCACGACACCCACGCCCCAAAGCGTTGAACCGGTTCCGGCAAAACTTTGCCCAACCCCTAAAATGACGCGCCCCATACAGAGCAACACCAGACTCACCAACGGCCAGGCGCTACCAAACGCCGCCAGCATATAGCTCGCTCCGCTCAGGAAGCAGCCGCATAAACCAAAGATGACAATTTTTTTAGGGCCAAGAATATCTGCGTAACGCCCGGCATGTGGGCGGCTGAGTAACGTGGCGAAATATTGCAGGCTTATCACAAGCCCGGCCCAAAACGCGCTGTAGCCCATCACGTCATGAACGTACCCCGGCAAAACAGCCAGTGGCAGGCCGATGGTCATGTAGCTGGCAAAGTTGAACATCACTACAGAGACAATCTGTAGATTGAGTCGGAAACTGCTTAATGCGGGGGCGGGAGTGAGGTCAGGCATGGGCATTCACTTTTAAAACAGCGTTCCCCAGTATATACACGTCGAGATTCACATTTCAGCAACAGACTTTCAGACTCGCCCTGCGGGTGCGAAATAAACGAAGCGCTACACTTAGAAGATCCCTCCTTTTCAGGATTTTTTCATGCTCTCTCCAGAACCCGATAAAACCGGGCTACATATTCTAATAAAGCTTTCAGCGCTGGTGATTATTCTTGCCGGGATTCATGCTGCGGCAGACATTATCGTCCAGCTATTATTGGCACTCTTTTTTGCCATTGTGCTTAACCCGTTAGTGACGTGGTTTATCCGCCGGGGAGTGAACCGTCCGCTGGCTATCTCGATAGTCGTATTTGCGATGTTGGTTGTGCTGACGATACTGGTGGGTGTGCTGGCGGCATCCATGTCTGAATTCGTCGATATGCTGCCCAAATACAACAAGATGCTGACGCAAAAAGTGTTTGAGCTCGAAAAAATGCTGCCGTTTATGCACCTGCGATTATCGCCGGAGCGTATGTTGCAGCGTATGGACTCTGAAAAAGTGATGTCTTACGCCACCACCCTAATGACCGGACTTTCCGGCGCAATGGCCAGCATTCTGCTGCTGGTGATGACCGTGGTATTTATGCTCTTCGAGGTACGCCACGTTCCGTACAAACTGCGCTTCGCCCTTTCCAACCCGAAAATTCATATCGCCAGCCTGCACCGCGCACTCAAAGGCGTGACGCATTATCTGGCACTTAAAACGCTTATCAGCCTGTGGACCGGGTTGATTATCTGGCTTGGCCTCGAACTGCTGGGCGTGCAATTTGCGCTGATGTGGGGCGTGCTGGGGTTCTTGCTGAATTACATCCCCAATATCGGTTCGGTCATTTCCGCTATTCCGCCAATGATTCAGGCGTTCTTATTTAACGGCACTTACGAAATGATTTTGGTTGGCGTGCTGTTCCTTGCAGTGCATATGCTGCTTGGGAATATCCTTGAACCACGCATGATGGGACGCGGCCTTGGAATGTCGACCTTCGTGGTGTTCCTGTCATTGTTGTTCTGGGGCTGGCTGCTCGGCCCAGTGGGTATGCTCCTGTCAGTGCCGCTTACCAGTGTATGTAAAATTCTGATGGAAACCACTCAGGGCGGCGCCAAACTTGCAGTGTTGCTTGGGCAAGGACGGCCAAAAAGTCGGTTGCCGGGATAGGTTCTTAATTTCCCGGGTGATAAGTTAATGCTCACCCGGGAAAAGAAAAAGGAGTGACTCACCCATGCCGCAACCAACAATTACACTTGCCACCATCAAGCAGCCTGAAATCTATCTTAACGTCCCGAGTGTGGTGTTAAATGACCAGACGATTCAGGAGCGCTTGCACAAAGTTTTGCAGGGAATGGCGCGGCAGAATCTTGATTCGTTAGTGATTTACGCCGACAAAGAACACGGCGGGAATTTTGAGTATCTCACCGGTTTTATCCCGCGCTTTGAAGAAGGCTTGCTGGTGCTGCATAAAAGCGGCGAGGTAGTGCTGGTTCTTGGTAATGAAAACCTCAAACTCGCACAGCACTCCAGAATTCCTGCAAATGTGGTACATGCGCCGTGGTTTTCGCTGCCAAACCAACCGATGGACACCACACTCTCGCTAAGCGAAGTGTTGCAACAAGCCGGGCTTCGTGGGCAAAAGCGTGTTGGTATTGCGGGCTGGAAGCTTTTCACTGGCATCAACGACAACAATAAGTCTCTGTTTGATATACCGACCTTTATTTTCCTGGCGCTTCAAAGCGCGTTGACTCCAGCGTGTGAATTACTTAATGCCACAGATCTGTTTATTTCGCCGCGCCAGGGAGCAAGGACAACCAATAACGCCAATGAAATTGCGCACTATGAATACGGTGCAAACCTGGCTTCAAGCGCGGCGCTTAGCGCACTGAATGCAATTGAATTAGGTAAAACGGAAAAGTCGATTGCAGCCCTGCTTGCCGCCGATGGGCAAGCCAATAACGTCGTAACCATTGCTGCTACGGGCGATCGTTTTGAAAATGCCAACCTGTACCCATCGGATAAACAGATCCAAAAAGGCGACAAGTTTTCATTAACAGTCAGTTATAAGGGCGGTTTAACCAGCCGTGCGGCATACGTCGTTAGCCAGGCCGATGAACTTCATGAAGAGGTCAGTGATTATCTCGATGTGGTCGCCATCCCGTATTATCGCGCGGTCGTCGCCTGGCTTGAGAATATGCGCGTCGGTGTGAAGGGCCATGAAGTCTACGACTTGATTGAGCGAGTGTTGCCTAAAACCGAATACCACTGGCACCTCAACCCCGGCCACTTAGTTGCTGACGAAGAGTGGCTTTGCTCGCCGATTTACCCTGCGTCAGATATCCCTTTATCCAGTGGGATGCTGCTACAAATCGACATCATTCCATCACGTAAAGGTTACGCGGGAGCGAGTATTGAAGACACCGTGGCGCTGGCCGATGAACCTTTACGCCAGAAACTCGCCACGCTTTACCCGGAATTATGGCAGCGCATCAGCGCACGCAGAAATTACATCCGCGACGTACTGAATATTCACTTACATGAAGATGTGCTGCCGCTCTCTAACACCGTGGGATATTTGCGGCCCTATTTGCTGAATAAAGATTTGGCGCTAATTTGCCAATAATATTTATCTTCCTGCGCCGGATATCTTCCGCGCGCAGGAGTTATCTAGTCTTGTTTACTCGGGCATTGAACCTGGTGAACAAGTTCAGGTGTCCAGTGATACTCAACGACATGCCCTTCCGGGCTTCTGACAGCAATATGTAATTGGGCAAATTCACCTGATTGCAGGGTAAAGAAAAGTTGCGTCAGGGGGTATGGGCAGCCAGCCTGATAGGAAACAAACATTTTCTGCCGGGTGCGCTGAGAACCTCGCTGTGTATTAATGACCAGTTCTATGGTCATTTGCCCGGCAATATCTCGCTCGAACACAGCATATGCCGTGAGATATTGATGACCAAATTGATTATTGTGTGATACCCATATCTGATCTCTGGTCTTAACAAGAGTTGCATGCATATTTCGTCTCACTTATTTATTGGTAATCAATATTGAAATACAGGCTGGCGTGGATTTTCCCCGGTTGTACCTGTTCATCTATCTGGTAATACTGTGAATAAAATCGAACGGAATATTTGTCGGATTTGGAGCTTCTCAATTCCACCTTTTTCATTTCATGAAAATTCAGCGGCTGATGATCGTCACCGAGCACTTGCACTCCTATCCCCTTAGCAGAAGAACGTCCTGCCACTGAATTGCTCAACACTCCGTCAGAACCCGAGTTTTTGCCGAATTGCCCATTCCATTTCAAGAAAACAGCAGAGGGTGTTTTATCATCGGTTGCACAAGATAAATGAATATCAAAAGGGGTTTTACCTGCCACCGAACCAGGGGATTTGAACTGGTCCAGAACAACGCCTGGCAGCGTAATATTGCGTGTTTTCTCACCATAAATTTTGCATGAGCTATTCAGAATAGTGACAAAACTGGCCGGGATATAAATATCTATCAGCGGTGAACTCTGCAGTAGGTTATTTATTTCAAAACTCATACCTTCTGAGCCCCCTCTGGCCGATATTCCATCATCAGCCTTAATCAACTCCATATTGATCCTGGCCCCAGACAATTCAGACATGCTTGCAGAAAATTTAGAAGGCCAGGCTATTTCGCGCCCACTTGAAGTGACCAAAGTCATTTTCATACCAACACCTTTTGCATTGGTTTGAAAAACTCCGGGAGTTTTCATCTTCGACGCTCCACCAGGTACATCCGCGCTAAATTTAATAAGCTCATCACACTCAGGAGACGGTGGAAGCTGCACAGCAAATGAACTCTTTTTTAGCACTGAGCCTAAAGCATGATTATTTTTGTTGGTTACCGTTTCTGGCGATAAAGTAATTTTTTGTGATTTAACAATACAAGTAGCCTGGGAATTAAAACTTACCGCCAGGAGTATCAGCAGTGGTAACCCTGCACGAACTAACGACATATTGCCTCCTGGCTTTTAATAACAATTGTGCAGACTCCATTTTCTGACGAAACACTCACCGTAGCTGATTGGGTTTGGTCAATATAGAGAAGCCCACCCTGACCGACATAACCAATATGGTTATTTTCCTGGTCTTTGATAACCGCGCCAAAAGGTAAAGTCTGTTGGTTGCGCAGTTTGGGATGAATAATGGTCTGTTTATTTATCTTTGTGTCAAAAGCAACGTGAACAACACTGCCCTCAAAGGGCACAACTTTTCTTTGTGTTTGCTGGAAAGTGACGGAGTCATCCGCGCCTTTTGGGTTAATCACCACATCGTTAACACGCCAGGCGCGCAACCACGGCATAACTGCATAACCATTTGAGTCAAAACGGGTTCCTGGCGCTCCATCTAAACGCGCACCTTTTGCATCTGCGGCGTAAACCAGTGCTACCGTATCGCTTCGTTCTGGGGAGAAGGTCACCCCTTTATGGTGAGCAATCATTGAACCACTCATCCCCGCACTAGCCTGATGCCAGTCATTACCCTGGCTTAATGTCGTGCTCAGAGTGCTGTAAGGTGAACGGTAAGTTCCATTCATTCCCCAGTCCATATCTCCGCCACGGCCATAGGCTGCATTAAGGCCTAGCATCATATTATTTTCTTCATCAACTGAGGTTGAGAAGCCCATACGCGTATTGCTGGCTTTACCATTACTGCTATAGCTGTCTGAATATATTTGTGTGTATCCAGAGTCTGAACGCGGGAGTGAATAACTAAAGTTCAGCGCAATCTGATCATCTTTCGTTACGCCACCATATTCATCTTCATTCCATAAACGCTGCACTGAAATCGTCCAGTTTAAATTTCCCCAGTTATTGCTATAGCCCACAGAATATTGTCGATAACTATCCTGCTGTTCCCAGTATTTATTAATCGACCCAGAGATATTTAATGATCCCCATCCATCCTGAAAAGGCTGACTCAGGCTTAATGACCAGGACTGTTTTTCGCGTAATACTGCGTATTCCGAACCACTATCTTGCTGTTCAAAAGCATCACGCTGCCCATAGAAGTTTTTCGCATTGAATTTTCCCTCCAGCCAGAATGAGGTTTGCGACAATGGTAGGGTTCGGTTGTAGGTCAGGCGGTATCCTTGCCCGTGGTTTTCCTGATTATCGAAATTAAAGCGTGACTGTGTAATGTCGAGAGCGAAAGCGCCAAAAAAGGTATTCAACCCAGCGCCCACTAACGCCGACTGGTAATGATCAAATCCGGTAGCACCAGAATAGAGCGACACATAATTGTTTAGGCCGTACTGCCACGTAACCTGTGCAGCAAAGGGAGATTCATTGCTATCTTGCTCATCAACTTTCCCAAGCGAAACGTTATAGCGACTCACGCCCGGTTTTAATAATTGTGGCACTGATGAATAAGGAACAGAGAAACGCCGAATACGCCCGTCAGATTCCTGAATAGTGACCAGCAAATCTCCGCCCGTATTTGCCGGTAAAATAGACTCGATTGAGAAAGGTCCTGCCGGTACGGATGTTTGATGAATAACTCTTCCATCCTGTGTCACGGTGACACGTGCATTCGTTTCCGCCATCCCTCTGATATTTGGTGCCCAGCTCAATGTGTTATCCGGGTGCATTTGATCCTGTGATTCAAGCGATGCGCCCAAAATGCTTAAACCATCAAACAGCTGGCTATCAGTATAAAATTGCCCGGCACTGAACATGGACTTCCAGCCAATCAATGGCTTTTTTAAGGTAGTCCGGTTGCTGGAATAATGCTTTCCACTGTCGTTGTTCCAGTCGAGGCTACCAAAATGTTCAAGCAGCCAACCCGATGCAGAAGCTCTTACATCAAGCCCGAGCCAGGCACTATCCGAACTGGAGCGACTATCGCCACGTTGCTGCATCGAGTAGTAATCAGCCATATAACCGAGATTAATTGCCGGAATACCCTTCTGCCACTGCTCAGGCTGCACATAGTTGCTATCGGTATTATCCAGATATGCTTGTGGAACACTCATCCGTAATTCCAACAATCCGGCATTAAAGGTTTCTACCGCATTACCGTAAACATCCCATTTATTAATCGTGCCACAGTAATTTTTTTCCTCCGCCAGAGATTTATTCATCCGTAGAGTGTTAACTCCAACAGACTCGAGAAAGTAAGCGGAATGACAGGTTGCTAAGTCACCATCTTTGGTTTTATTAAAAATAACATCGTGGCGACCACGCCAATGTTCATTGACATAAACATCAACGCTATAACGCCCTGGTGGCAATGATTTTATATCGAAAGCACTAAGATCGTTGCTCTTAGCATTTCCCATCAAAATAGCATTATTAAACGTATAACGAATATCATCCTCTGCATTAGCACTCATTGGCAGAAATGAAATATTTGCCAATACTAAAAATGGAGTGATGACTGTTTTCTTATAGAGATCCATCTTGTTATATCCTTACTATCCATGAGTAATGATTTTTGTTTCAACCACTCCACCGTAGTCGTTAATACTTTGAACAATTAAATTTTGCCCGTGAGAAATGTTCTCTTTTACTTTGAATTCCATTTGACTCTTGGGTGCCACCATCTCACTTTCCTCTAAAAGACCGGAACCTAAAGCAGTTTTAATATCGACAATCGTAATAAAGAATGGCGAAGAGTTAATAACCGTAATTTTATTTCTTGCAGAGCGTAACTCTAATTTATTTTCAGCATCTGCTCTATTACCAAGCCCTTCAGGTCGCCATATAAATTTAAAGCGGGAACGGATCGCCATATTTAGCATGCCAGCATCTTTTTTATACTCATTTTTATCGATAGCAGGGACATCCAGAATATTTAGCCACCACAGTGACTCTCTGTCATTTATGGAGATTGTTTGCAATTCCTGTTTTTTAATTCTTATCGATTGACCATTTTTCGCATCTACACGAGCAATAGGTGGAGATATTATAAAGGGCGTAGAGATTTTTTCTGGCGGTACATCAGGATCGCCTTCATCTAACCAGATTTGAGCCAGAGATGGCGCACTGCCTGTGTTGGTCATTTGGATAGTGATTTCTGGAGCATTAGCCGGGTAGATAAAACGCGTTCCATTAACAATGATATTGTCGGCATAGGACAATGGCGTTAATAGTATGGAATATAGCAGAATTAAAAATCTCATAGTGACCTCCATGTGAGTAATACCATAGCCATTTATGGCTATGGTATTTTTACCTTACCAATATGTTATGTGATAATTAACTTGAGCAGTAACTGGGCCTGATGTACCAGATTTAACACCTGAGTCATTCACTTTTATATAACCAACACTGAATGAGTAGTTGCGTTTATTACTATACGAATGACCACCTTCATCATCCGCATGATAAGAGGTTCTTTTGCTAGCATCAATTTTTGCGCCATCTTTGGTCATAAGCAACAGCCCTACATTATTCAATGCTCCATTTGAATTTTTCAAATATCCCTGTTTTGTGACATTATCATCATTAAACTGAATGGCAATCTTCGGAGGTTTATTAGCAACCAATCCACAATCTTCAAGTGTCAACTTAAATGGTACAGCGTTAGTTCTTGTTTCTGTCGTTGGTATTTCTGAAAGTCTTATTGGTGGTAAAGATACTAGTTTTCCTCTATCAGAGGTAGATATCTTGCATGAACTCTCAAATACAAGGCCATTGAAATGAACAACATTTGACCATTCTTTTATTCCTGAACCATTATCACCCGCAGCCATTGCAACAGGAGAAAAACTAATACACGTTAATAAAGCAATAATTGATACTTTATTCATAAAATTTTCCTTTTGTTAGGAGTACAGTAAATCTGTATCTACCAAGAGGTATTTACCTCAGCCTTATTATAAATAAGTAAATATATAAGTAACTACGGAGATTAACGTATTTGCATAATGCTTAGTACTTGCCACTAATACATTAATATTAAAATACATTATTTAATAGAATGTATTTTAATTTATGAAAGATCATTAAATAAATTAAACCATTAAATATCAACGAACTTACATTAGAGACAAATAACTTCTGCTTAATAATTCGGTAAAACCGATTTATTATTATGCACAATAAGCTAAATCTCATTAGGTCTAACATCTTATCGTTAGCCCAATTAATGGATGACAGTAAATTCACTGTCCTGGAGAAAATAACTCTATAGAGGGAAGACCCATGCTTAACTACGCAGCAGAGCAAAAATTGTTCTTAGTTACCCGACCCTCAGTGCAAAATCATCTTCTTCTGGAGCGCTTGAATCAGGAAATTAAGATCCCAGTTGTGGTCCTGAATGTAAAGAAACCAATGATGTTTTATGCTTCTGAGAAATCTATCTTTATTTACGATACAGACGCAGCCAGCAGTAAATCCAACAAAGTCTGGCCAAAGTTGCTTGCGGAAAGCCAATCCAGCATGCGGATATGCCTGCTTAACTGCTCGAGGGCATTGTCTGTTTATGAGAAATCAATTTGGCATCGTTTCGATACCGTATTACCCGATGACACCACACCAGGCAGTCTGGTTAACGCCATAAAAATTATGATGCAAAACAGATATGAAGATAATGCAAACACTTGCCTTCAAACCGCACCGGAACAAACCTATGGTGATAAAAACTCAGGCAATTTGACCATACGGGAATACGAAATTCTGCACGAGTTATGTAAAGGTGAGTCTAATGCTCGCATCGCTCAATCCTTCTTTATCAGTGAAAACACAGTACGAACTCATATTTATAATATTTTTAAGAAAATATCGGTAAATAATCGAATACAGGCTGTAAATTGGGTTAACCATCAACTTATTAATTAATTACATCAATTGACCAACAGTGCAATAATAACGGGGTTGATTGACTAAATAAATCCAATGTGTATATCTAATAAGGGACTTTCGCGCTCAAGGATGTATTGCCACATGCTTAAAAAGAATATCGTACAGGAAGTATTAAATTACATCGAAAATAATATCGATGTGAATATTAACATTGATGATATATCCAGATTTACGGGTTACAGCCGCCGGCACATCCAGACTATTTTTAAACAACATGTAAGAATACCTCTCGGTCTCTACATTCGTAAACGTAGGGTAACTCGTGCATCTATCTTCCTGCGTCTAACTAATATGAATGTGATTGATATATCTGCGAAATTTGGCTACGACTCGCAACAGTCCTTTTGCCGGGAATTTAAAAAAGCAGCAGGCTTAACCCCACTTCAGTACCGCAGAAGTAGCTGTTGGGACTTCTCGCCATTACAGGCAGAATTCAACTTTAACCGCATCGACGTAGGCAGTTTTCAGATATGCACCTTGCCCGAAGGATATGTTTCAGGTCAAATGTCTCACCAAGAAATCGCCATCCCAGCCAATGAGAATATTTTAGAGGTCCGCTGGAATACCATCATCAACCATTTGAATAACCAGAAACAAAATATTTGGTCGATATCTGAATATAAAGCGCATAAGAAACATTCAATGCGCATAAAGCTAAGTTCGATTATTGGCGTACATAATAAAGAGGTAAACAAAAAACCGGGTGATCACACCTACCCTTCGGGGATATATGCCCGATTTTCATTCAGGTGCAATAAAGAAGAATACTCTAAGTATTCAAAACATATTTATCTCAACATTTTTCCTAAACACAGGTTAAAACGCAGACCAGCCCCTGACATTGAGGTTTTCACTTATAACGGCTACGCCAGGCCTGAAAATGCTCTGGATTGTGAATACTACATCCCTGTAGAAACAGTAGCTGAATAACAACTAGCTCTGTTGTCTGACTTGCGCAGTATTATCGAGTCTTCTGATCGCTGGCGTGAAACTGGCTGCGAAGGTTGCAATCAGAACTGCAGCTGCGCAACACAATAAAACATTTGTGGTGCCGTAGTGCATCGCAAGAGGGCCTGCTGCAATTTCGCCAATCGGAATCGCCACAAATGAACCCAATGCATCATAAGCATAAACACGTGCAAGCTTTTCAGGCGGGATATGAGTTTGTAGCGATTGCGCCCAGGCCACACCGAACAACCCAAAACCAACTCCAGCTATAAAAAATGCCGCCATCAAAACTGAGGTCGAAGGAATCAGAGCCAGGATGACAATTGGGCCTGCGCAAAATGCCGTTAAAATTGTGCCAATTAACAAATCCCGACGTGGCCGCCAACGAAGTGCAATAACAGAGCCGACTATCAAGCCCATACTTTGGGCGGCAATCGCCATGCCCCAACCTGTTCGGCCAAATGTTGCATCTGCGACTACGGGACCCAGCACCATCATCACGCCGCTAAAGGCCGCATTGACGATGGTAAATTGCACCACAATTGCCCAGACCCATGAGCGTGAAATAAACTCCACCCAACCGTCCTTTAAATCCTGCAAGATATTGGATTGAGCGCTCTGAAGTTGTGCCGAATTAGTTCGAATCATTAAATACAGTGGTGCTGATGCCGCAAACCCTAAAGCATCAATGGCCAATCCCCAGCCTGGCCCCATCACGCTTATGAGAACACCGCCCAGTGATGCACCAATAACAGTCCCGCCATAAATACCTAACTGGATAAAGGCATTTGCTTCCCGTAAGGAATGCACCGGAACAGTTTGTGGGACCATGGCTTGCGAAGCAGGCAACGAAGCCCCCGCTGCTGCACCGTTTATAGCGCCAAGTATCACCAACAGCATAATGGTTGCCGAGCCATCCAGAACTAAGCCAGCAACAACCCCCTGTGAGATTGCAGCGATAACCGATGAGTAAAGCAGAACACGACTTCGTGAATAGCGATCGGCAAGTACCCCGCCAATCAACAAGAAAGCCACGTTAAAAATCGAGCGAGCAGCAATAACAATGCCCAAGTCAGCGGCCGATCCCCCCATGTCGAGCACGGCAAAAGCCAGAGCAATCGGTGCGATTCCATTACCCAGTACCGTCAGCAGACGAGCAAAGAACAAATTGCGGAACGGCGCGTAGTAAAATGCCCGCTTAGAAGATATTGCTGCCGTATCTGTGCTCACTAATATTCCTCGAAACTGTTTTGCGGCTTAATGCTTCGCTGTAGTGTGAGTTACGCCGCTTATCAAAAATGGACTATTAGTTATACCACTAATTATTTAATTCTATATATTTTATGTATTTAACATCCTATTTTTGGTAATAGAATCTATGTAATGCTTAAGTTTCCTCTTGCTAACATCGCCTGCAAGTTCGTTGTTATGTACCAACAAGTCATAATTGAAGCCATTGCCAGTAGGGTTAAATATCATTAATTCCAGCTCAACCCCAAACATAAAGAGGTTCTTAAGAGCTACGTGATATCAATGAAATACAGATCTCACCAGGAAGGCTGAAATAAGTAAAATCAGTGCCTGGTACTAAGCTGTTGGGAATGACGAAGATATGTAACTGCTGGCATGACATCGTCAAGCCAGCAGTTAACAATGAAACATAAGGACGGTATCTGAAGAAAAAAATACTACGGCAAAATGCTATTGGCCGTATGTGGCATTGGTCCCATCACTCGGGTTTTCGTCGTCCGTTTCCCCATAAAGAGTGTTCGCGGTTTCATCCGGCAGTTTTTCTAATTTTCCGCAAATATAGACGTGTGAACCAAGAGCCAGACGATAAGTCTCCTCTGTCTGGCCGTTGTCGCGTGCCGCACCCCATACAATACTTGGGCTATCAGCCATGCCTATGTAGGTTTTCGACAGGTTATCGTAGATTACTCTGTTGTATTGTTCGTACTGTCGGCGATCTGAGGTGGGGGTGCGTGACAAAAAGAGATCCACTGCACCAGTTTGCTTGTTTTTCAGACCGATTAGCGTATGCCCAGAATTGGAATCTGTCAGATCGGTGAAGTTGACCGTAATGGATTTCCCGCAGGTCAAAGTGTAAGTGGCAAGGTCATTGCCCAATTTCACTTCTTTCGCAAAAACCGAAAAGGAAGCCATAAGAAGAAAAACGGGTAGTACACTGGTTTTTTTTAGATTCATTTTCTTAGCCTAACTCACGTTTAACCACGAATAACGTCACCTGGTGACCTGTATTTTCTAAAAAATGCTGGTTTGCCATTTTTATTACAGCAACGACTAACACCAAAAAAGTAAGGGCTCACTCGGCATAGAAAATGCTTCGTTTCCATGTCAATGAAAAAGCATATGAACTTTATTACCGAAACCAAAAAGGTGGAGGGTAATCCAGTTGGAGTTAAGATTTGAAAAGCATAGAAACGTGCTTTACATCATCCACTAACATCAACTTTTTCATTACAGCTAGCTCTAAGCGTAGGAGTTTTTACCCGGAAATCAACACAAGCAAAACGCCGCTGAGAGATAAGCTACATTTTTTTTAGGTCTGTAATTTTGGCGAGTATATACCAGGCCTGCGCGGAAATTAAAGTCCATTATTATCAGAAGCTAATATTTATCGATTCCCAAAGAGATCGAGATAAAATTCTGATTTTTAGAAAATGGTTTCTCTTTCTTTATGTTTGCACCTATCCCTCTCCAATAGGACTATAGGCACCTAGGAAATCTCCTAATAAATATCCTATAAAAGAGTTGAAATCCTAAAGACGGATTCTTAGCCAATGAGATAACTTACAACGTGGTCGGGTGAATTCCTTACTCTTTAACTATGCAGGATGCAAAATGTTAAAAAATAGCAATGGAGTCGTGAGTATTTTTATACTCACTCAAAATAAATTCCTAAAACTTGGATTAGAGTCAGTCATTGAAGATGCCTTTTCAAAATGTGATAAAGGTAACGTTTCATATAATGTATATGAAATCAGTAATCTTAATGATCTCACGATAAAGATGTTGCGGGCAGGTGGGAAATCCATCGTGTTCTTTGATTCAGACGGTTTCTTTTTCCATGACCGTTTGGAAATGGTTAACAAAATCAATGACACAAACTTGCAGTTTGAATCCGTATTTCTTTGTGATGGCGCTGAATATAATAAAATGAGCCATTTTTATAATTTACTTTTCAAAACTGTGTTAAATAAATCCATTCCATTGCAGCATACAAAAATGGATATTGAGGGCGTGATTATTAAGATGGTTGGCACCAGGGATTTTGAACTCCGACAAGATGTCTTGCCTGAAATTTGTACGCCTTTTTTAAGATTAACAACTCGTGAAGCTAACGTGTTGAAAAATATCTTTAAGGGAAAGAACACCAGGGAAATAGCTAATAACTTGTATATTAGTGAGAAAACCGTACTTGCACATAGATCAAGAATCTATTCAAAATTTAGCGTGCACTCTTTAAGTGAACTGTACTTTTTCATCAGAAACAGTACACATATCAAAAACTTGTAGCATTATTATTGGAGAGTAAAAATGGGAAAGTCATAAAGTTCTTTTTAATTTTTTTTATTTCTTTGCTTGTCAGCACGCAAGGCATTGCATCAAGAGGTGCAACAGACTGGTTACTGACAAAATCCGACAAAATTAGTGAGATTGAAAAGAACAAATTATTTTATTCCGACAATTATACTGAGACTGCTTATCCAAAACTTGCAGATGTCGTTGAACCTGTAAATTGTGAAACAGTTAAACCTGCTGGCAGTAGAAAATTTAATTCACTGCCTGATATCCAGTATCGTAAACTAACGCCAAAAAATGAAGCATTGCACTATGCACAAAAACGGAGCGCTAAAAAAAGTGTTAAGGCGGTCATTGCGATTCCCTTTACTACTGAGCAATATGAAATTCAGTTCTTAACTCCCTATGCGCAAAGAGATTTGCAAGCGGAAGAGACTTTTGTCAATGTTTCACAAAAAGTCACTATCCAGGCTTGTTTAAAAATCAGAGATGCATTGATTTATTGGTTCTAATAGTAAACTGGAAAGTATATTTCCCTGAATCAAACATCATATTTAATGAGGTGGTGATGAACATTAACCTTGCCATTTTTTTGATTACCTCTTTAGCCCTTTTGATATTTGTTATTTTTGTGATCAAAAAAGCCATTTCAGATTTTAGACAGAAAGATGTTATTACTTTAAAGTTAAAGCAATAACATTATTGCACTACCAGGCGGATCAATCAGCTAATGTCATAAGATGACTGATGATGCTTTTTAGTATGGGGTTATCTTTTGCTGACTTCAGTATATTTGCATAAATAGTAATGGCATGTCCATTTACAACATCTGTCTCTAACGCTTTTATATCATACATTTTTGAATAGTAATCAATCAGCGGTGTAGGCATAAAACATACTGCATCCGAGTGTGATACTAACATAAGCAACGTATCGTAAGACGAGACACGAATCCTCCTGGTTAGGCTACTAATCCCATCAAAATAAAAGATATATTTTTCTAAATCGATCTCAGACGAATCCTTGGGAAGGACATACGTAACCAGTTTTTCCTTCTTAAGCATTTCCAGTGTGACCTTGCCTTGCAAACGAGGATGATTGACCTGGCACACTGCATGTACATTTTTTAGAATTATTTGGTATTCAATAATAGAACTATCAACGGCTAATGGAGTCCCAATATCAATATCAATTTGTTTTCTGCGTAACGCCTCGATCCGTACCTCACTGTCATTACTGAAATTATTAAATTCAAAAACAGCATTTTGAATTTCAGCCCCTTCATCGTTCATAAATTTCCATGCCAACCAATTCTCAATAATCGAATTCGTTCTGATACGGAAAAAACTTTTTTCGGGAGAAGGTAATTTTCTATCAGTTGAAGCGGGCTCTATCAAATTTAGTGCTGGCGAAAAGTGCTTATAAAGTTCTAATGCCAAACTTGTGGGTTGCATCCCATTTTTAGTGCGGATCATGATAGGATCTGAATAATGGTCACGAAGTTTATTTAATGCATAGCTGACTGATGACACCCCCATCCCCAGACGGACACCTGTCTCCGTGACATTTTTGTTTTCAACCAGGGCGCATAGCACTCTTAATAAATTTAAATCTAATTTTCTATTCATCATGTTAACTTTTTGTTGGTTTATTATTACAAATTATAGTCCATTTTCTATTTTATCGAACTGACTTTTTTATTCATTGTTATTGTTAGTAGTAATCCTAAATGCGAATATAGCTTATCAAAACAAAGCAGTAATATCTTAAGACTTTGCCCCACTAAAAGAATTAAATTCTTAAATACACGCATGTATCTATAGAGTATTATTTTTGCTTATAAAAATGTTTATATTGGTTGTGTCATAATGGAGGAGGCATCTTCAAAGACAATAAATTAATTAATCAATACCTTACCCAAAGTCACGCGCGAACTATTTATATCTCGGTTTGCTTGTGTGGCGCTACAAAATGTTATGCATCAATGCTGTAATTAATGTCAGAGTTATCTGAAATTAATAATCGTTAAACAAACGGAAATTTGTATTTATTCAAACCCAAGAACGGGGAATTAACATGAAAAAGCTCGCTATCGTTACAAGTATTATCTCTGCTCTGTCTTTAATCAATGTTGCACAAGCTGGCAATGAAATCCTGTTCCACGGTGAAATCACAGAAAGTACCTGTAATTCCTCAGTGGCTGGCGGGAATGACGTGACACTGCCAACGGTTTCTACTACCTCTCTACCAGGTGCAGTAGGTGCAACGGCAGGTCGTACACAGTTCGTAATTGATGTTACTGAGTGTACGTTGTCAACCGGCAAAACCAAAGTAGCTGCCTACTTCAATGCCAGCTCCAATGGCACAGCCAACGTAGACAGCATGACCGGCTACCTGACTAACCTTTCCCAAGGTACGGCTGGCGGTGCAGAAGGTGTAATGCTGCAGTTGGTGGACGGTACTTCTCTGCAGCCGATTAAAGTTGGTTACGCTTCTCAGAGTGATACTGGTGGTACAGGCTTCCAGACTGTTTCGGGTTCACCGAACGGTACTGCTCGTCTGAACTATTTCGTGGAATACGTCAAAGCGGATGCAGTCATTGCGGCTGGTACCGTGGAAGGCAAAGTAGTTTACGACCTGATGTATAAATAAATCGTTATCCATAGGGGTAAGCCATTGCCCCTGCTTCACTTATTTGGAATCAATATGCTTATGCGTCGTTACGCAAGAAAAGCCGCCGTAATGTGTTTTATAGGGGCTACTTTAGGGTGGGTCAATTATGCGGCTGCGGGTGTTGTTATTGGCTCAACCCGAGTTATTTACCGTGAAAGTAAAGATGAAGTTACGGTTAAACTGACTAATAATAATCCGTCACCTGTATTAGTGCAGAGCTGGATTGATAAAGGTGACGAACATATTTCTCCCGAAAAACTTTCCGTGCCGTTTGTTTTGACACCTCCTATTAATAGGATGGACCCAGGGAAAGGACAAACCTTACGTATTACTTATATTGGTACACCTGCACTGCCAACAGATAAAGAATCTGTATATTGGTTAAATGTGCTTGAGGTTCCAGCCAAACAAAAAAGCGTTCAGGAAATAAGCCGGCTTAATATCGCATTCCGTACACGAATAAAAATTTTCTATCGTCCGGATGGATTAGCGGGTAATGCAAACAGTGCGCCAAAAGATCTCGTCTGGAAAATTCGTGATGGTGGTTTGCTGGTGATTAACCCAACGCCATATAACGTTACCCTTGGGATGATTTATTACAAAAACAGTGGTAAGAATCATGAAATGGAAGGGGATATGATCATCCCCGGCGGCACAAAGACATACAAGTTTAAAGACATTCCTGGAGTGAGCAATCTCTCTCAGTTGAGTTATACCGCTATTAATGATTATGGCGCTTTTGTTAAATACAATGCGAATGACCGTTAATTTTTTTTATTAGCTTTAATGGATTAAAGCTTGATTTACGAGTGAGAGAGGAGGTTGCTGACATGAAAATAATAAAAATAAAAAATAAAGAGTTAACGCGCCATAATAGCTTAACCCCAATTATTATTCTCTGTTTGGCAACATTTCCTGTTTGCGCTAATGAACCAGTCACGGAAGATACCCAACCTATTACTGACAGCGTTGAATTTGAATCTGACGTAATGCGTATGGATAGTAATACTAAGGTCGATCTTACGCGTTTTTCAAAAGGCTCTAGCGGCACGCCGGGTATCTACCGTGTAAGCATTATCGTTAATAATACCGAAGTCGGTGTCGATAACGTTGAGCTAAAAGAAGGGGCAGATAAATCCGTCTATCCATGCTTGACGGCTAAAATTCTGCAGTTGATCAATTTCAACCAATCTCAGCTTTCGCCAGAAGCGGTAGAAATGGTTTCTGGAAAAGTCGCTTGCGCGAACCTGCAGAGCGTAATTCCAGATGCTAAAGTCCAGTTTGATAGCAATGAGCAACAGCTCAATATCTCTATCCCACAAATTTATGTCAACCGCATATCTAGCGGCACGGTTGACCCTGCGCTATGGGATAGCGGGATCCCTGCCGGCCTATTAAGCTATTACCTTAACGGCTATGATTCTAAATTTGGTACTAACAGCAGCCGTACTTTTTATGCGGGTCTCAACGGTGGTCTGAATATTGGTGCTTGGTATTTACGTCATAATGGCTCTTATAACTGGCAGCAAGATCAGGGCAGTCAATACAGCACCATAAATACCTACTTGCAGCGCGATGTTGAAGCTTTGCGGGGTCGTGTCGTTATTGGTCAATCCAACACCAGCGGCCAGCTTTTCGACTCTTTACCATTTACCGGTGCGCGGATTGAAAGTGACGACAGCATGCTGCCGGATTCACAACGTGGCTATGCGCCTGAAATTCGCGGTATTGCGAAAACCAACGCCAAAGTCATTGTGAAGCAGATGGGTCAAATCATTTATGAAACCACTGTTACACCTGGCGCCTTCCTGATTAACGATCTCTACCCAACTGGTTACGGTGGCGATCTGGATATCACTATTCAGGAAGCTGATGGCACGGTACAAAACTATTCGATGCCTTATGCTTCAGTTGCACAGCTGTTACGCCCTGGTTCACACCATTTTAGCTTAACAGTAGGCAAGCTACGCGATTCCAACATTTCTGATAAACCAATGTTGTATGAGGCAACTTATCAGCGTGGGTTAACTAACTCAGTTACAGGTTACGCGGGCGTACAGGCAAGTGAAAACTACCAAGCCGCACAGATTGGTACAGCATTAAGTACGCTGCTGGGCGCATTTGGTGTCGACGTTACGCAATCTTTTAGCAAAATTGGTGAATATCAAGACCAGCCTTCCTCTCTCTCGGGGCAAAGTTATCGAGCCAGTTACAGTAAGCTCATTACCGAGACAGACAGTAACATTACCCTGGCCGCGTACCGCTTCTCCAGTAGCGGATACATGGACTACATGACCACGATGTTGGCCCGAGATAACGTCAAAAGTGGCCAGTCAGGAACGAATATTATGCGTTCCAAAAACCGTTTTGCGCTCTCCGCAAGCCAGGGATTAGCTGAAGGTTGGGGAAGCTTTTACGCTAGTGCATCAGTAGAGAACTACTGGAATAACGACAAATACAACAAACAGTACCAGTTCGGTTATTCGAATAATTTTAAACGGGTGAACTACAGCGTTAACGTAAGCCGTAGCCAAAACGCCTATGGGGCGGACCAAACGAGTTTTAACCTGAACTTCTCATTCCCACTGTGGGAAGACCGTGATGTGCGTGCTCCAACTGTAAGCCTGCGCTACAACCATGATAATAATGGCGGGCAAAATGAACAGGCATCAATTGGCGGCGCATTGGGTGAAGACAATAAATACACCTATAACTTGAGCGGATCGCACGATAGCCGCTCAGGTACTTCTGGCAGCGTAGGCGGCACCTGGTTTGGCAGCGTGGCCCAAATGAGCGGTACCTACAGCAAAGGACCTGACTACCAAACCAGCACCGTTGGTATGTCGGGTTCAATGATTGCTCACTCGGGGGGCGTGACGCTTTCTCCTTATACCGGCGATACCTTTGCACTGGTAGAAGCTAAAGGAGCAGAAGGTGCCAAAATTGGTACCTATGCGGGGACAAAAGTCGATTCGTTCGGCTATGCGGTGTTCCCTTCAATGCGGCCTTATCAGTTGAACGATGTATCGATAGACCCGGAAGGTTCCTCACAGGATGTGGAATTTGAAAACACCTCCCAGAAAGCGGTGCCACGTTCCGGTGCGGTGGTTAAGGTTAAATTTAATACGCGTACAGGTATTCCAGTACTTATAACCTCTTTATTTAACGGTAACCCATTGCCATTTGGCGCAGAAGTCTTTGATGCGCTGAACAACTACGTAGGAGCAGTTACGCAGGGTGGTGTGATTTATGCCAAAGTTGCCGATATGAAAGGTTCGCTGAGGGTCACGTGGGGTAATGGTGCAGAATCGAGCTGTAAAGTGAATTATATTTTGGCACCGTTATCAGCAGATAAAGCACAGAAAAAAGTGCCACAGCGGTTTAACACGCCTTGCTTATGAATACATTTTTAATTGATCAGCAAATTTATCTGCCATTGGGTAAGACATAATTTTTACAGAAGTTAAGTCAACCGCAAGATACGGGCCAAAAAATATTAAGAAAATAGTTTTCTGATTAATAATTTTGTATCTGGATGAATATTATAGTTACTAGCATGGAAAACAATCCATATGTAAAAAACTGGTGACTATAATTTATCCACAACAATATTACTATTACATCAGCCGGAATATCACTCAAAGTCTGAAGTGCAGAAACGGTTGAGCCTGTGATTGCAAACTTTAGTATTGATGTAATATTGATCAACTATTTAAAACCCATTAGTACAGTGACTTACCACTTTCGTACTAATAGTAATTATTTTTCCATTTTTCGCTGAACGCATTAAAGACTAAATGCTTTCTCGATTTATTGGGTAAGAGGTATTTATGAAAGTGTTTTGCATGTACTTATATAACATAATCAGGAATATAAACAAGTTCACTCGATATATTACTGTTATCATAATAGCAACCCTACCAGTGTTCTTTATGAATTATTCATTTGCAGATACGCTAAATTGCGGAAATGGATACACAAGCATAGGTGGAGACTACATTGTCCCACCTGTAAATATTACTGCACCAAATGATGGCGAAACGAGTAAGTTGTTATACTCGGTAAATAAAGCAGTTGTTCAATCTGCTTATACGGATTGCCGAGTGGGGGCAATAAACTGGGTAAATACCTCGCATACGCTGATGGATGTCCCCCCAGGAGAGATATACACAATTGATGGATATACAGTATACCCAACCAATATCAAGGGACTTGGAGTTTCAATTAATGAAAGTGCCACTGGAACAAACCAGACAGTTCCTGTTTGGCCTGGTTATGTAGATACGGTAGTAAAATATAACAATCTACCGACTAATATATATATTAATCTAAAACTATGGCGAACTCCTGGATTTATCCCTCCTATTGGCACTACACAAATTAACTCTATGACAGTTATTGCGCTTATAAGGCCTACTAATACGGCGAATACCATTGCAGTTTGTGCACCAGGGAGCATTAGGTTGCCAAACAATAATGATTTTTGTGGAGTCATTACTCGCAGAATCACTTTTTCAGCATCATTCCAATTAGGTACATGCGAACTTCTAAATCCAAACCAAACGGTAGAGATGGGAGCATATAATTATGATTCAAAAATAAATGCAGCCCCCCCTTGGGTTGATGCAGGTTTTCAACTTAAGTGTCCGCAAGCCTGGGGTTACGGCGGGACGACAAATAACCCAACAAATTTCTATGACGCAAATAATGGATCTAAAGTTAATAATAGTGGAAACCAACCTATTAAAATTAAAGTCACGCCTATAAACCCTAGTGTTAACCCTATGGAAGGTATCTTCCAACTCAATAGCGGGGGTGCTGAGGGTTTTGACTTGCAGCTTGCCTGGGGGGATCCCGCGAGTCAGGGAAATATACCTGCAAAACCAGTGCAACTTGGCTCATGGGTGAATGCCAATACCGCTAACAGTAATTACAGTAATACCGCCTATGCAATTGGTGCGAGTGCTGTCCCCACCGGGGCCGACGGAAAGATTAAGATGTCTGCACGTTATATTCGTAACTCACAAGATGTGAAACCTGGCGTTGCCAATGCAAGCGTTGAAGTACTAGCAACCTATAATTAGTACATTGTAAGTGCGCAAAATTATAATTTTGCGCACTTACAACAACTGGTTATCTATTCTTTGAATGCAAAATAATTACCAGAAGCAGTGACCCAACTTTTTTATCAACTCACACTCACTAAATCCTGCGCGCACGCCCAGGCTGAACTCCATGCCCACTGGAAGTTATATCCACCTAACCAGCCGCTTACGTCCATCACTTCGCCGATAAAATAAAGACCCGGCACGTTGCGTGCTTCCATAGTGCGTGAGCTAAGTTCGTTGGTGTCCACGCCACCCAGCGTGACTTCTGCAGTGCGGTAACCTTCTGTACCGTTAGGTTGCACTTGCCAGGCTTGCAGAGTTTCAATCAGTTCGCTTTGTTGGCGTACGTTAAGCTGTTTAAGCGTCACGTCTGGAATTTGCCCAAGCTGTTGCAAGCATTCCACCAGGCGTTTTGGTAACACCATCGCCAGAGTGTTTTTCAGGCTTTGATTTGGGTGAGCATTACGCTGCTCGTTAAGAAGCTCATCCAGATCGGTATCAGGAAGTAAGTTAACGCTCACAAACTCACCAGACTGCCAATAACTAGAAAGCTGCAATACCGCAGGCCCGGACAAACCGCGATGGGTAAACAGCAAACTTTCACGGAAGCTGACACCATTTTCCGCAGTAATCACTGACGGAACGGATACGCCAGAAAGCACCTGGAGCTGTTCGAGTAGAGGTTTATGTAAAGTAAACGGCACCAGGCCTGCGCGAGTCGGGAGAACTTTCAGCCCAAACTGCTCTGCAATTTTGTAGCCAAACGGTGTAGCCCCGAGGCCCGGCATGGAAAGACCGCCCGTGGCGATAACAAGTTTTGCCGCTTGTACGCTGTCACCGTTTAATTGAATGGTATAGCCGTTTTCATCATGTTCTATAGATAACACTTCGCTGCGCAGGCGTGTGGTGACTTGCCCTTTTTCACATTCCGCAACCAGCATGTCGACGATTTGCTGTGCTGAATCATCGCAGAAAAGTTGGCCAAGGGTTTTCTCATGCCACGCGATACCATGTTTACCGACCATATCGATAAAATCCCATTGGGTATAACGCGCCAGAGCAGATTTGCAAAAATGAGGGTTTTGGCTGAGATACGCTGCAGGTTCGATATAAAGATTAGTAAAGTTGCAACGCCCGCCACCTGACATCAGGATTTTACGGCCCGGTTTTTTACCGTTATCGATGAGTAGCACTTTGCTTCCCGCCTGCCCAGCCATCGCTGCACAGAACATTCCTGCGGCCCCCGCACCAATAATTACGGCATCAAACTTTTCCACGACCTACTCCCGACTATGCTTAATGCAAGGAATTGTAAAGATAGCGGCCTGGTCGCACCAGCTAAATGCTTCTTAACAATTGCAGGTGATTGAAAATAAATATGTAAATCTTTTCACTGTTTGACCGAAGAAGGACAAACATCAAGAAAAGTCCATATTTCTGTTGGCGCATTACGGAGTTGTCTTACATAATGCGCCGCGTTCATGTCCTCAAAATGGCGTAACGTCTATGGAATTTCTGTTTAACGGCCTGGATCTTCATACCGGGCTTTTGCTATTACTTGCTCTGGCGTTTGTTCTCTTCTACGAAGCGATCAATGGCTTTCATGACACTGCTAACGCAGTGGCAACTGTTATCTATACACGTGCAATGCGATCGCAACTCGCGGTGGCAATGGCGGCGTTATTTAACTTCCTCGGCGTTCTGCTCGGTGGATTGAGTGTTGCGTATGCGATTGTGCATATGTTGCCAACCGATCTGCTGTTGAACGTAGGGTCCGCTCATGGTCTTGCCATGGTGTTCTCTATGTTACTGGCCGCTATCATCTGGAACCTCGGCACCTGGTATTTTGGTCTGCCGGCATCCAGCTCCCATACGCTTATCGGTGCCATCATTGGTATTGGTTTGACGAACGCACTGATGACCGGAACCTCGGTAGTCGATGCGCTGAATATCCCGAAAGTCATTGGGATCTTCATGTCGTTAATCCTTTCCCCAATCGTGGGTCTGGTGATTGCGGGCGGGTTAATCTTTTTGCTACGTCGCTACTGGAGCGGCACCAAAAAGCGCCGTCGTATCCACCTGACACCTGCCGAACGTGAAAAACAAGACGGCAAGAAAAAGCCTCCATTCTGGACTCGTATCGCTCTGATTATCTCAGCTATTGGCGTGAGCTTCTCTCATGGTGCGAATGATGGTCAGAAAGGTATCGGCCTGATCATGCTGGTGCTGATTGGTGTAGCGCCTGCAGGCTTTGTGGTGAACATGAATGCTTCTGGATACGACATTGCTCGTACCCGTGATGCCATCACTCACCTGGAGCAGTACTACGCGCAGCACGGCGATGTAATTAAGCATGTTGTTGATCTCAATCCAGCTATCCCAACCCCTGAAGAAGTGAAGGGTCAGGATAAACCTGCTGAGTTCCATTGCGATGCCAGCCGCGCCATTCTTGCGGTTCAGGGTGCAAAAGCACTACTGGGTAACATCGATAGCTACGACAAGCTGAGCATTGAGCAGCGTAGCCATATGCGCCGTCTGCTGCTTTGCATTTCAGATACTTCAGAGAAAGTAGCTGCTCTGCCGGAAACCAAACCGGACGATAAGCGCTTCCTGAAAGAGCTGAAAACTGACTTGCTGCATACCATCGAGTACGCACCAATCTGGATTATCATGGCGGTTGCTCTGGCACTCGGCCTCGGTACTATGATTGGCTGGCGTCGTGTGGCGACAACTATCGGTGAGAAGATTGGCAAGAAAGGCATGACGTATGCGCAGGGTATGTCCGCGCAGATGACAGCCGCCGTCTCCATCGGTATTGCGAGCTACACCGGTATGCCGGTTTCTACCACTCACGTGCTTTCTTCTTCCGTAGCGGGGACGATGGTTGTTGATGGTGGCGGTTTGCAGCGTAAAACGGTAACCAACATCCTGATGGCCTGGGTGTTTACTTTGCCGGTGTCAATTCTGCTTTCTGGTTCTCTTTACTGGATTTCACTGCACTTTATTTAAGAGCTGTGTAGTCACCAAAAAGCAAAAAGCGGGTCAGTTTACTGGCCCGCTTTTTTTATGTGCTCAAACTTTCAATGCCAAATCATCAACCCGATAAGACTAATCACCACAAGCCCACATAACGCACTGGTCAAAATAAACTGGCGGCGCAGACGTTCACAGCGGCGGATAAACTCATCGTCGTGATGGTCAAGATAGCGTTGAGCATAGATATAGCCCACTAAGCGAATCTGTTTGCTGGGCTGGCCGTGAGAGGTAAAAAAACCGCCTCCATCGACGTATTGGTACAACAACGGATCGCACCCGCGTAATACCACCAGCAGCGCACGCAAAGATGAGTAATAGCGCGCCATATTCACAACACAAACTACACAAAGCGCCCAAAAAAGCGCAACGGTGCTGATCATCATAATTCCCCTCCCGGTGAAGCCCCAGAACATCACTCCAGGGCAACCGCTCACCCCGAAAACCAGAAAGACCGTTTAGCGAGCCCAAAAAGCCGATCCGGCTCACATTACTATACCCAATGGATTTCGATTTGCAGGCAGGCGGCAAGAGAATGAGCCCCGATGAGCTTACACTTGTAAGTGACTCGGGCAATTGAACGCAGCCAACGCACATGCAACTTGAAAGACGACAGGTATATTCCGGAACGGCTTATTTAATAGTGTAGGAGATCCGCTAATTTTTTTGCCACATCATTAATCTTTATCAAAACGATAACGGCTATTTGGGGCTTCAATGTATGCAACGGTGGCACATTGACGATTTCTATCATTCGCTATAGGGTAGAAATATCATCTACAATTTAGGTCTTTACACGCGGGTAGCACCACAGCAGCACATTGTGCTATCCGGCCAGGCTGGTCATCGACAACTTATGGAAGGAGTAAAATTATGGCTTACAAACACATTCTGATCGCGGTAGACCTCTCCCCGGAGAGCAAAGTATTGGTGGAAAAAGCAGTTTCTATGGCTCGCCCATACAACGCGAAGGTTTCCCTGATTCATGTTGATGTAAATTACTCCGATCTCTACACCGGACTGATTGATGTAAATCTGGGTGATATGCAGAAACGCATTTCAGAAGAGACGCACCACGCGTTAAGCGAACTGTCTACTGGCGCAGGTTATCCGATTACGGAAACCCTGAGTGGCAGCGGCGACCTGGGCCAGGTTCTGGTAGATGCCATTAAGAAATACGACATGGATTTGGTTGTTTGCGGTCATCACCAGGATTTCTGGAGCAAACTGATGTCTTCCGCACGTCAGCTTATCAACACCGTTCACGTTGATATGTTGATTGTTCCACTACGTGACGAAGACGAAGACTAGAAGCTAGCGGTTACTAAACCGTAGGGCGGATAAGCGAAAGCGTCATCCGCCAGTTCTGGCATAGCGGCGGATAGCGTAAGCTTATCCGCCCTACGTTTTACACCACGATTGCCGTACCCGAATAAATATCAAAACGGTGGCCTTTGGTGACCACGGCGTTATGCGTTTCCACGCCGCCGAGCGGTGGCGCGTAGTCCGGGCGTTTCACCACAACACGTTTAGTTGCCAGTTTTTGCGCAGGCAACAGCAAACCATCTGCATCTTCGTCCGGCCCCACCAGCGACTGAAACACACGCATTTCCTTCTTCACCAGCGCACTTTTCTGCTTGTGCGGAAACATCGGGTCGAGATAGACCACTTCAGGGCGCGGTGTGATATCGCTTAACGCCGTCAGGCTGGACGCGTGAATCAACTGCAAACGTTCCTGCAACCAGCCGCCAATTTCCGCATCCTGGTAACCACGGCGCAAGCCGTCATCGAGCAAAGCCGCAACCACCGGGTTACGCTCTAACATTCGCACTCGGCAGCCTACAGAGGCCAGCACGAACGCATCACGCCCAAGCCCTGCCGTCGCGTCAACCACATCCGGCAGATAGCCACTTTTGATGCCAACCGCTTTTGCCACCGCTTCGCCACGCCCGCCGCCAAACTTACGGCGATGCGCCATCGCGCCCGAGACAAAATCAACAAAAATGCCGCCGAGTTTTGGCTCATCACGCTTACGCAATTCCAGATGTTCTGGCGTTAATACCAGCGCCATCAGGGAGTCTTCGTCGTGTGTCAGACCCCAGCGTTCGCTCAAAAGTGATAAGGCGCCGGAGTCGGCGCCTGATTCAGTTAATAAACAGATTTTCACAGAATGACTTAGCCCTTGATACCGTAATGAGCCAGCATCGCATCGAGCTGAGGCTCACGGCCACGGAAGCGTTTGAACAGCTCCATTGGCTCTTCAGAACCGCCACGGGTCAGGATGTTATCGAGGAACGACTGGCCAGTTTCGCGGTTGAAAATACCTTCTTCTTCAAAGCGCGAGAACGCATCAGCTGCGAGCACATCGGCCCACAAATAGCTGTAGTAACCCGCCGCATAACCACCTGCAAAGATATGGCTGAAGGCGTGTGGGAAACGGCCCCATTTCGGCGACGGCACAACCGCGACCAGCTTCTTGATTTCATACAGAGTTTCCAGCACTTTCGCGCCTTGCTCTGGGTTGAATTCAGCATGTAAACGGAAGTCGAACAGGCCGAACTCCAGTTGACGCAGAATAAACAGCGCTGCCTGGTAGTTTTTCGCCGCCAGCATTTTATCCAGCAGCTCTTTTGGCAGCGGTTCGCCCGTTTCGAAATGGCCGGAGATAAACGCCAGCGCGTCCGGCTCCCAGCACCAGTTTTCCATAAACTGGCTTGGCAGTTCGACCGCATCCCACGGCACGCCGTTGATGCCAGAAACGCCCGCGGTTTCGACTTTAGTCAGCATGTGGTGCAAACCGTGGCCGAACTCATGGAACAGGGTGATCACTTCGTCATGAGTAAACAGTGCAGGTTTGCCATTTACCGGGCGGTTAAAGTTACATGTCAGGTAGGCGACTGGTTTTTGCAGCGAACCGTCGGCTTTACGCATCTGGCCTACGCAGTCGTCCATCCATGCCCCACCACGCTTGTTTTCACGGGCATAGAGGTCGAGATAGAAGCTGCCGCGCAACTCGCCTTTCTCGTCATACAGCTCGAAGAAACGCACATCCGAATGCCAGACGTCGATATCTTTGCGCTCTTTCGCGGTAATACCGTAAATGCGTTTCACCACTTCAAACAGGCCATTTACCGCGCGGTCTTCCGGGAAGTACGGGCGCAGTTGCTCATCGCTGATGCTGTACAGATGCTGTTTCTGTTTTTCGCTGTAATAGGTGATGTCCCACGGTTCCAGCTCGGTGACATTAAATTCTTTTTGGGTGAATGCACGCAGTTGCGCCAGTTCCGCTTCGCCCTGTGGGCGCGCACGTTTAGCCAGATCGGTTAAGAACTCCAGAACCTGCTGCGGGTTTTCAGCCATTTTGGTAGCCAGCGATTTTTCCGCATAGTTGCCAAAACCCAGAAGTTCCGCCAGTTCGTGGCGCAGTGCCAGAATCTCTTCCATCACCGGGGTGTTATCCCACTTGCCTGCGTTCGGGCCTTGGTCAGACGCGCGAGTAGCATAAGCGCGATACATCTCTTCACGCAGTTCGCGGTTGTCACAGTAAGTGAGTACTGGCAAATAGCTTGGAATATCCAGCGTCAGCAGCCAGCCATCTTGCTCTTTAGCTTCAGCCTGAGCACGTGCTGCTGCCAATGCGCTTTCCGGCATACCAGAAAGCTGTGATTCGTCTGTAATCAGTTTTGTCCAACCCTGAGTCGCATCCAGCACGTTGTTGCTGTAGGTCGAACCCAGTTCAGACAAGCGTGCAGCGATTTCGCCATAACGCTTCTGTTTGTCTTCCGGCAAGCCGATGCCAGAGAGCTCGAAATCACGCAGCGCGTTATCCACGGCCTTTTTCTCAGCAACGCTGAGATCGGCATAAAACGCGCCATCGCGCAGATCGCGATACGCCTGATACAGCCCTTCGTTCTGCCCAACCCAAGTGCTGTATTCAGACAGCAGCGGCAGCGTCTGCTCATAGGCTTCACGCAGCTCCGGGCTGTTTTGTACCGAATTCAGATGGCTGACAGGTGAGAAAATGCGGCCCAGACGGTCGTCCACTTCAGCCAGCGGCTGGCAAAGATTATCCCAGTTATAAGGCCCGCCCTGTGCCACCACGTTTTCGACTTTCGCACGGCAATCATCCAGCGCTTGCTGCACGGCAGGGACGATATGTTCAGGTTTGAGAGAGGAAAACGGCGGCAGGTCGAAAGGCGTCAACAATGGATTGGTCATAAGCGCGGTTCCTGATATCTGAGAAGTGGAGCGCGGCTCGCGCACCATAGGAAATTTTTATACCCTAAATAATTCAAGCTGTGGGTAGGCGGCAAGGAAGAGAATCCCCAGAAGCTTACTTGAGTAAGTGACTGGGGTGAGCTTGCGCAGCCAACACCCCCACAGCCTGAAGTATGACGGGTATAAAGCAATCTTCTTAACATGAGGCTTAGTTTAGCTAATTTCAATGCCAGGCGGTGAGCATAAGGCTGTATACTGTGCAGAATAGTTGTTCTTCTTTTGTCTTTGGAAACCCCTCAAGCCATGCTCAGTTATCGCCACAGCTTTCACGCCGGCAACCACGCCGACGTACTGAAACACACCGTTCAAAGTCTGATTATTGAATCCTTAAAAGAGAAGGAGAAACCTTTTCTGTATCTGGATACTCATGCAGGCGCTGGCCGATATAAACTGAGCAGCGAACATGCTGAACGCACGGGTGAATATCTCGAAGGGATCGCTCGGATCTGGCAACACGATGATTTGCCAGCGGAACTTGAGCCGTATATCAACGCGGTGAAAGCTTATAACCATAGCGGCCAACTGCGTTACTACCCAGGTTCTCCGCTGATTGCACGCCACCTTCTGCGCGAGCAAGACAGCCTACAACTGACCGAACTGCATCCGTCTGATTTCCCGCTTCTGCGCTCTGAATTCCAGAAAGACAACCGCGCGCGCGTTGAACGTGCTGACGGTTACACCCAGTTGAAATCAAAACTGCCACCGGTTTCACGCCGTGGTTTGATTCTTATCGACCCGCCGTATGAAATTAAAACCGACTACCAGGCTGTTGTTACTGGTATTAACGATGGCTACAAACGTTTTGCAACAGGCACTTATGCACTGTGGTATCCAGTCGTCATGCGTCAGCAAATCAAACGTATGCTGCGCGAGCTAGAAGAAACCGGCATTCGCCGTATTTTGCAAATTGAGCTGGCGGTACTTCCGGACAGTGACCGCCGTGGTATGACTGCTTCTGGCATGATTGTAATCAACCCACCGTGGAAGCTGGAACAGCAAATGGCTAATGTACTGCCGTGGCTGCATAAAACGCTGGTTCCATCGGGCAACGGTTCGACCACGCTGAGCTGGGTTGTGCCTGAGTAAATTGCTGATTAAACGATAGAGAGAACTGCAGCTTCTTCTGTGGTTTTCTCTTCTGTTTTTTCTGATTGGATCTTTTTAATCTCAACCACACGTTCCGACTCAGGCTCTTTCTTCGCCGCCAGGCGTTCAGACTTCCCAACAAAACACCCGCCCGGACGAATCGAAAACGCCACGCCGCGAACTATCCCTTCCATTTCACCGTGTTCATGAATTTCTATAGACTCGCCGACACAGGTTCCTGATACATGACCGTTAATAACAATGGCCGGTGACGTAAATTCTCCCTCAATAAACCCCTCACGCATCACGTAGAGGACGCCGTCTTTAAGAGTAATATTTCCCTGCACTTTGCCGTAAACATGAATATCACCTTCGATATCAATATTTCCGGTAAACAAAGTGTTCTGTGCAATAACAGTGCAGCGACGTGAAGTTTGTCTCCCTACAGAGCTCTCATTTTCATCAACTGGAGAATCTACCGCTGGATTTAGTGCGGAAACTTCAATCTCATCAGCCATTTTTTGCGTTTTTTTCCTGAACATAACAAATCCTTTTTTATTGATTACCAAATAGATGACAAAAGCCAAAAGAAGCCCAGATGCAATAAAAGGAAACTCATGTTTCCAGCCAAAGGCATAGCAGGCCAGACCGCTTATCCAGGCAAGCCAGACAAACCAGAGAGGCGTATTTTGTTTGGTTCGATCAGATGTCATGATCGAAGGGGGGAATTAGTGAAGAGCAGAAATAAAACATCGTCATCCTTGACGTACCAGCAACTATTCTGAGCAAGTTTTATACATATTTATGCATCCAACGGGAAGCAGCAATATTCTGATTCTTCCTGGTTCGCGGTATAGTCCTGCCCTATCGCAATCATAGAAGCAGCCTTTGCGGGTTTGATAAGCAAAGGGTTACAATCCTGCAAATCATTTACTCACTCATGGAATCCTGTATATGACCAAACATTATGACTACCTCGCCATTGGCGGCGGCAGCGGCGGTATCGCCTCCATTAACCGTGCGGCGATGTATGGGAAGAAGTGCGCGCTGATTGAAGCGAAAGAGTTAGGCGGCACCTGCGTTAACGTGGGTTGCGTACCGAAAAAAGTAATGTGGCATGCGGCACAAATCGCAGAAGCTATCCACAACTACGGCCCGGATTACGGTTTTGACACCACGCTGAATAAATTCGACTGGGACAAACTGATTGCCAGCCGTACCGCGTATATCGACCGTATCCACACCTCTTATGACAATGTGCTAGGTAAAAACAACGTTGACGTTATTCGTGGCTTTGCCAAGTTTGTCGACGCGCACACGGTTGAAGTGAATGGCGAAACCATCACCGCAGACCACATCCTGATTGCCACTGGTGGCCGCCCAAGCCGCCCGTCAATTCCAGGCGCTGAGTACGGTATTGATTCAGATGGCTTCTTCGCACTGCCTGCTTTGCCAAAACGCATTGCAGTTGTGGGCGCAGGTTATATCGCGGTCGAAATCGCAGGCGTAGTTAACGCACTGGGTTCTGAAACGCATCTGTTCGTGCGCCAGCACGCGCCGCTGCGTACTTTCGACCCACTGATTGTGGAAACGCTGCTGGAAGTGATTAACACCGAAGGCCCAACTCTGCACACCCAGGCAGTGCCAAAAGCCGTGGTGAAAAACGCCGATGGCAGCCTGACTCTGCAACTGGAAGATGGTCGTTCTGAAACCGTAGATTGCCTGATTTGGGCGATTGGTCGCCAGCCAGAAACCGACAACTTCAACCTGGCGGCAACCGGTGTGAAAACCAACGCCAAAGGCTACATTGAAGTCGATAAATTCCAGAACACCAGTGTGCCAGGCATTTATGCCGTGGGCGATAACACCGGTGCTGTAGAACTGACACCTGTCGCGGTTGCAGCGGGTCGTCGCCTGTCAGAGCGCCTGTTTAACAACAAGCCGGACGAGCATCTGGATTACAGCAACGTGCCAACCGTAGTGTTCAGCCACCCGCCAATCGGCACGGTCGGCTTAACCGAGCCACAAGCGCGTGAGCAGTACGGCGACGATAACGTGAAAGTGTATAAATCTTCCTTCACTGCGATGTACACCGCAGTGACTTCGCACCGCCAGCCATGCCGCATGAAACTGGTGTGCGCAGGCCCGGATGAGAAGATTGTCGGTATTCACGGCATCGGTTACGGCATGGACGAAATGCTGCAAGGCTTTGCGGTGGCACTGAAGATGGGCGCAACCAAGAAAGACTTTGATAACACCGTGGCGATTCACCCAACCGGATCTGAAGAATTCGTTACCATGAGATAGCTAATCTCGAAGTCATCGAATCTTAAAAAACTGACTGTCACAGGTCAGTTTTTTTATGTGCTTTTTCCAGGAACACTATTCAGCGAAAAGTTGATTCATTGCGGTTTCAAGCCATCGGAAAGCTTGTCTTTGCCACCGCCTGAATGATTTACGTAGGTTATAGTAATGAAATGTAACTATATATAAATCATATTGTATGCCCACATTATTATTGGTAGTTTGATTGACAGGAAAAACACAACAGAAACAAAGGGATAATAATGAAAAAGGTACTCGGTATCGTCGGTTCACTGCTTCTTGTGTCAGGCTCTGCTATGGCTACCACAGCGCCTGACTGCGTCAAAGTGGACAAAGCGCAGATCGAAGGGTTGTTTGATAAATGGAACGATTCACTGCAGACCGGCGATGCTAAAAAAGTAGCAAATAATTATCTGAGCGATGCAGTATTGCTGCCGACTGTTTCCAATAAAGTCCGCCTGACTGACGCCGAGCGAGTTGATTATTTCGAACACTTCTTAGAGAAGAAGCCGTTTGGCAAAATTGACAGCCGCACCGTGCGACTGGGCTGTAATAAAGCGGTAGATGCCGGGACTTACACCTTCACCTTCGCTGATAAATCCAAAGTCTCAGCGCGTTATACCTTCACTTACGCGTGGGATGGTAAAGAGTGGAAAATCTCTACCCACCACTCTTCTGCGATGCCAGAAGCATAAAAACGGGTAGATAATCCGCCAGTATTTCAGTTGAAGCCTCCGCCATGCGGGGGCTTTTTCTTTGCGTGAACATTCTAAAAACAATGAAAGATGAAAAGAATTTGCAGCAAAGAAAAGGAATAAAGCTCTAATAATCAAAAATACTAACTCATTAATTTTCATATATATGTGAGTTGAAATTAAAGGAAGTGCAAAGAAAAATATAATTTAATTTATTTGCTTACATTTAGACGTAACTGGCACATCTATACTATAAATCTTATGACCGTTTGAATTGAGATATTCATCTCGCACATTGTTTATTTCTAGGATTTATCTCATGAATAATAAATCATCGACGCTATCAGGTGTTCTGGCAGGTGTAATTCTGCTGTCGACTTTTTCTATCAGCAATGCCAATGCCACTCAACAAGGCCAGCAACGCCGCGAAGCGCGCGACACTCGCCAGGATACTCGTGAGGGCTCTCGCCACGAGAAGCGTGAATGCGTTACCAGTAATGATAAAAGCAATCACGATTGCCGCCAGGACAAACGTCAGAATAAACAGGATGGTCGTGAAGAAGCTCGCGATATTAAATATTAAGCAGACCATTAACCATTCAGAATAGAATAATTACCAGGCGCAAAACATTGCGTATTTTTATGTCCAGGAGGACTCGCTTTTGAAAAAATATATCCCAGGCTTGTTACTTTTAACCTTCGCATTTTCAGGCAATGTACTTGCTATTGATAAAACATCTGGCGGTGCATTAGCCGGTGCTGCAATTGGTGCGGCAACAGGCAAAGATGTGAAAAGTACGGTAGGTGGTGCAGTTATCGGTGGCGGTACCGGAGCCATGTTTAAACACGGGAAAACAGGTAAGGCCGCTCGCACTGGAGGTGCTATTGGTGCCGCAGTGGGTGGTGTTGCTGCAGCGGCAACCGGCAACAGCGTGCTGAAAGGTGCAGCAGTTGGTGCTGGCGGTGGCGCTCTGATCGGCGAAGCGACACATTAACTCTCTGTTTATCTAAGTGAATATTCAAAAAGCCCGGCATTGTTAGATGCCGGGCTTTTTAGTTTCTGGTCTTTCCAGAAAGTTACTTTCGACCCGCCATATCAGGAATAATCAGATCCCCACGCAGCACGTTAGAACCCAGCGCACTTTTGGTTTTCTCGGTTAGCCACGCAACAATTCTTGCCGCCATCGCATCCATGGAATACTCAATGGCTGGAATAGTCGGAATGCCAGGCAAATGCAGCGACCCGGCGAGGCTAAACACCATAATGTCTTTCGGGACTGATTTATTAAACGCCTGCAATTGCGGAATAATGCGCTGCGCTTCTTGCTCATCGGCCACAAGCAACGCGTTGAAATTCAGGGTGGTGCTGTTATTGAGCAGCACTTGCAGCGCAACCGATGAAGAGGTTGAGTCCATGAAAATCAGGTTGCGGTTAAACGGCAGGAAATTGTTTTCCAGTGCACGTTTGTAACCCAGAAGGATTTGGTCAACAGAACCGCATGAGTCAGGGTTAATCACGGCAATCTGCCTTCTCCCCTGTTTAATCAGGTAATTACAGGCCGTTTCCGCGGCGAATGCGTGATCAAACTGAATGCTGTTGCTGGAGTCGACATCCACACAATCCACCAGAATGACATTCTCATGGCTGATATTGAGTGGGAAACGCGCACCGATAACCAGCACGTCGTCACACAGGCCGCAGGTTAGTTCCTCAAGCGCGTGCATAACTTCTGTTTTGCTGTTGGCAAAACGCAGCAACAGGTGCTTTTGATGCTGGCTTAGGTGTTTCTCCAGTGCATACAGGTAACCCGTGGTTTGATTAATATTATCCTGCGCACAAATCACGCCAATACAGCCCGTTGACTGGCTCAGTAAAGATTGCGCGATAACATTCGGCCGGTAATGCAGCTCTTCCACCGCTTTAAGCACAGCCAGACGGCTTGCTTCTTTCACCCCACGAGATCCACTCAATACCCGAGATACTGTGGCTTTAGACACCCCAGCCAAACGCGATACATCATTGATTGTAGACATCATTTTCCTTTATCAGGCTCTGGCTTATGCCTGTCATCCTAAATACAGCCCTGGCTCACATTCTAACCAGTTTTAAGTATAGTCGTTTCGCTTTTCTATGGAAACCGATTTTCCGCATGATGTCCAAACCGCACCTCAACCAGATAATTTTGTGATGACGATCCAATAAGCAAAGCCTATAAACGCTGGATATTGATGAGTATCACAGATCTGTTGGCTGCGGATGGAAAACGGTTTCCATAAAGTATCAAATCATTTCCGCAATACTTTATTTACATTTTGAGGATGAGTGTTAATGGTCAAGATCATGTTGTGTTGTTCTGCCGGAATGTCCACCAGCCTGCTGGTCAGAAAGATGCTGAGCGTGGCAGAAGAACGAGGAATGCCTGTTGAAATAGAGGCTTACGGTGTCGCTGAATTCGATGTGCAGTTTCCGCGCTACCAGGTGGTGCTGCTCGGGCCGCAAGTGAAATATATGTTAAGTACGCTCTCAGAAAAAACCGCCCCTCACGGCATTCCCGTTCAAGCCATCGACATGATGGATTACGGCATGCAACGTGGCGATAAGGTGTTGGATTATGCTTTGTCGCTTATCGAAGCGGCTCACTAAAAGGTGGTTCATATGAGTTCGCTATATCAATCAATGGTGACGGTGATTGAGCAATCCATCACTCCGCTGGCAGGTCGTCTGGGGCAACAAAAGTACGTTATCGCCATTCGTGATGGGTTCACCGCAGCCCTGCCGTTTATGATTATCGGCTCCTTTATGCTGGTATTTATTTTTCCACCGTTCTCGGCCGATACCACCCTTGGTTTTGCCCGCGCGTGGCTGGATTTTTCACAGACTTACCGTGAACAACTGATGTTGCCATTTAACTTGAGTATGGGCGTGATGACGTTCTTCATATCAGTCGGGATTGGCGCAAGTCTGGGGCGTCAATTTAATCTCGACCCAGTGATGTCAGGTTTGCTGGCCTTTATGGCATTTTTACTGGTTGCAGCACCGTATGCTGATGGCAAAATCTCGACTCAGTACCTTTCAGGCCAGGGCATTTTCACCGCGCTGATTACCTCGATTTACTCCACACGTATTTACGCCTGGCTTAAAGAGCACAAAGTCACGATTCGTCTGCCAAAAGAAGTGCCGACAGGCGTGGCGCGTTCATTTGAAATTCTGATCCCTGTCGTTGTCATTATCGGCACGCTGCACCCGCTGAATTTATTCATCGAAGCGCAAACCGGCATGATTATGCCGCAAGCAATTATGCACCTGCTGGAACCGCTTGTTTCCGCATCTGATTCCCTGCCCGCTATTTTATTGTCTGTTTTGCTGTGCCAGATTTTCTGGTTCTCTGGTATTCATGGTTCGCTGATTGTTACCGGCATCATGAGCCCGTTCTGGATGACAAATCTTGCTGCAAACCAGACTGCGCTTGCCGCTGGCGCTGCATTACCACACATTTACCTGCAAGGTTTCTGGGACCACTATTTATTGATTGGCGGCGTCGGCTCCACTCTGCCGTTAGCGTTCTTATTACTGCGCAGCAAAGCCACCCACTTACGCACCATAGGTAAAATGGGCATTGTGCCAAGCTTCTTTAATATCAACGAACCGATTCTGTTCGGTGCACCAATTATCATGAACCCGTTGTTGTTCATTCCATTCGTTTGCGTACCGATGGTCAACGCCGTTCTGGCTTATACCGCCACAAAACTGGGTTGGCTGGCGCAAGTCGTTTCCCTGACGCCATGGACGACCCCCGCACCAATTGGCGCTTCATGGGCAACAAACTGGGCCTTTAGCCCAGTGGTGATGTGTTTGATTTGTATGGTCGTTTCCACCTTAATTTATCTGCCATTCCTGCGTGCTTATGAGCGTTCATTACAGAAAACAGCCGTGGAAAATGAAACACGCTCTCCTCTGACAGAAACGGCTATTAGCAATTAATAATCGCCGTCTAATAAATCTGGGAAAAATGATGATCGAATTAGAAGAAGCAGTAATGGAAATTATTATGAATGCAGGGCAATCACGTAGCCTTTGTTTTGAAGCACTGCATTCTGCACGTCAGGGAAATATTGAAGAGGCCAAGCTTTTATTACACGAAGCGGATGGTTACGCGCGTGAAGCTCACAAAATGCAGACCAAACTGATTGAGCAAGATGCTGGTGAAGCCAAACAGCCAATGACGTTAATTATGGTACACGCTCAGGACCATTTAATGACTTCAATGTTAGCACGTGAGTTGTCGAACGAAATTATCCATCTTTATCAACGCTAAGCATTATGTAAAAACAAAAACTATTTAACCTCTGGCACGGAGAAGTAATTACGTAAATAATTTTAATTAAGTCCAATCCGATGAAAGTATAAAAATATAAATATGCTTTGGCCATAGAGTCGCCTCTATTAATCCAGAGCAGGATATTTATTGTCTGAAAAATAAATTACTAAATTGAGATTATAATGAAATTAATTAAACAACTTCCATTAACAATGGCGGTAATCGCCGCGCTTTGCCCGATTTCTGTACTCGCACAAGAACCAATGACTCAAGAACAGATCGATCAAATAGTGGCGAAAGCGGTGGATAAAGCGCTGGCTGACCGCGATGCGAAAATAGAAGCGGCACGACTCAATAGAACCGATACCCTGGTTACGCCGCAAGTTCCCACTACGCCAGATAAGGCTGTTCCGTTGGGGCTTAAATTCACCGGTTATGCTCGTTACGGTGCGCATTTCCAGGCAGGCGATCAAAAATACATTGGCGTTGACGGTTCTTATAACGGTTCCTCCGCAATTGGTCGTTTAGGTAACGAAGGCAACGGCGGCGAATTCCAGCTCACCAAAATCATAAAAGCCGATAACGGGGCCATCTGGGATATTGGCGTGATGATCGACCACTGGGGCGACGAAGTTAACCTGAAAAAGGCCTACGCGGGCGTCACCAATCTTTTTGAAGCACAGCCAAATGCCTATTTCTGGGCGGGTCGTGACTTCCACCAGCGTCCACAACAAGGCATCAACGACTACTTCTGGATGAACCACGACGGGCAAGGTGCGGGGGTGAAAAGCCTGGATCTGGGCTTTGCACAACTGGATATCGCAGCGGTTGCCGCCGTCGATCAGTGTAACCCTGAAATGATTGATGACGGCGATAACCCGTCGCGCATCTCATGTACCGGCGGCTCCGGTACCGGCGATAAAGGCAATTACGCGGCAACGTCAAAACTGCACGGCATCAAGTTTGGCCCGATTGATTTCGAGCTGTACGCCAACTACGGTTTTGATTCCAAAGCCATCGACAGCGACGAACGCTCCAAAGCCTGGCAGGCCGCCGTGGTGTTAAGCCATACTGGCGACAATGGCGTGAACAAAATTATCACCCGTTATTCTGACCACTCAGATAACAGCGTATATAACAAAACCAATGGGTTACACACTGTGTACGCCAGCTTCGAGGGGAACTACAAGTTTACTCAACAAGCACAGGTGGAATATCTGTTGGCCTTCCATGATTACGATAATGACGAACAAACGCAGGATAACCGCCGTAACTATGGCGCGATTGTTCGCCCGATGTATTTCTGGAACGACATCCATTCGACGTGGCTTGAAGCGGGTTATCAGCGCGTAGATTACGAAAACGACGGGGATAACAAAGGCTGGAAACTGACGCTGTCGCAGAATATTTCAATTGCGATGGGACCTGAGTTCCGCCCAATGCTGCGCTTCTACATGACTGGCGGCCAGGTGGAAAACAACCACACCACGCGTGTTACGGGTGAGCCAAACACCCAGTTGGATTCGTTCAATGTGGGCGCGATGTGGGAAGCCTGGTGGTAATCTGACCTGCACCATATCTGATCGAAGTAAAAAACCATCTGCATTGCAGATGGTTTTTATTCAGATATAAAAAAGCCTGACTTCTGTGATGTATCAGGCTTATTAATCATAGTTGGCAATTATCTCTACAACTGCACGTGCAGGTCCAAGCTCAACCTCCTCATTATTAAGGCGAAAAAAACGCGCAGCCATTTTAATGTGTTGAGTCACATTCTCGCCCAAATCATAACTTCTGGATTCATAGCTTGAAATGGTTTCAGCAGCCAGAGTGGTATTAAATACTACCGGCTTAGCAGGTACTCCCGCACCTCGCGGCTGATTTGACACATCTCCCCAAGCCAGTTGTACGCCATAACCTTTTGCCCCTGTTCCATCTAATGCAATAATCCCTTTGCTACTGTCTTTAATCTCAGTTCTGGGAACAACCTTAATATTTAACCCACTGTTTTTTATCGGGATCGACCTTGTACCAATCCCATTATCGCCCACTTTGGCTATGACCCCGCTTCCCCATGCTAGCGGGCATCTCAATGTGAAACTTGCATCTACCCACGAAGAAGCCGGATCAGGGATTGCTCCGTGATTATAGTGACCCAAGTACACACTTACATTGGTGAAAGTGCAGGTAGCTGGATAAAGATTTAACCCTCCCGTGAATGAAATATAGTTTGCCGTCCAACTGTTAGGTAGTGGGGCCGGGCCAGTACCTGCCCGGGAGTCCGGGCTTATGGTATCAGGCGGATAAACCATAATAGCCTGCACGTAACTTGGCCCCGTAAATGCCAGAACCCCATTGCTGTTAACTTCACCTAACGACCCAGGAATTCGCCATAATGTAACCATCGGTGTTGACCATTCCGGTGTACTTGTCGCCCCCGGATAAGTACGGCGAATATCAGGTGAAATGGCATTGAGCGAAGGCGTTGGGTTTGGGTCTCGGCCCGATAATGTGTCATTAAATGACATACCAATCCCACTCAATGATGTGGGAAAAATCAAATAATCAATACCACCATCTGAATGTCTAATCGGCTCCTGGCCATTAACAGGTATCGCATAATAAACAACACTCCATGGCCCTTTATTACATGCCAGCGTAACGCTCCCGGCGTTTATCGAATAATAGGTAAAAATCTTACTATATATTTTCCCACCGACAATCGTCCTGTCTCCATGATCATGGTATGGCAGTGTAATAGCGGTTGGGGCTTTTCCTCGCGAACAAGTAATCGCAGCGGCGTGGGCTTGCGCTGCGAAGACAATGCTGGCCAGAAGGAATATCATATATTTATACATAGACAATACCGGCAGAGATAATTAATGAAACCGCTAATAGAAAATGTGTGTAATTATAATATTTTCAGGCTCATAGCCTATAACAAAAGCATATCTACTGTATTTGAGATACTTACTCTTTTTAGTATGAAAATCTTATTCCTAATACCGAATATGTTTTCCCGTACATTTATTCACTTATACATACCAAAAATAATTCGAGTTACAAGATAAAGGCTTTGGCATTTTGAACAGCCCATACGCTGACCTCAAGGGGCGAGGCCAGAGAGTAAGTAAACACAGCCAAAGCCCCCTTTCTCAGAAAAATTTAGCTGCGCATCGCGCTGTATATTGCCTGTTGAATTCGTGCCTCATCCGAGTTCACTACTTCAACCTGTGTGCCCTGAGCTTTGGCTCCATCCTGACGCGTCTCCCAGGCAGCCTTGCGAAGCAGCGCTCTTTCCAACTCCTCTTTTTGCCGCTTGATAGCATCCGGCGAGCTACAAAAGGTTTTCAAAAACTGTTTTCGCAGTGAAGTCAGACTTTGCCCGTCGTGCATCGCCTGACTCATGGTTCTGATCATGCGCCGGCATGGCCGGTCTTCATCCATCTGCGAACGATACTGCAGCAAAGTATTGAGCGCGTCGCGGTAATCTCCCGCCAATGCCGATTCGGTGAAATAGACTTTCCAGTTCATCCCCCCTTGCATAAACAGCCGCACGACAGTGGTATCGCCGCGTTCGATTGCCGAGCGTAAGTTGCCTTCATCCCAAGTGATTCCGATATCGGCCAGCTTTTCGCGCGCGCTTTCGGTTTCCGGGAGAGAATCGATCATAGTGATTTTGACTGGCGTATTTTTCGCAACGGCAGGTTTATTGGTGACATCACTCAGCAAGTACATACCAAAAATGCCGGCGCTAATCACAGCCACTCCCGCCATGCACCACATCAGCATCAACAACGTTTCGCCGGAGTCCTGCTTTCTTTTGGTATTACGCAACTCAGGCCGTTCGATAGCATCGCGCACCTCTTCGGTATCGCGTCCGGTTGCCTGGTATTTTTTCTGTGCCTGCATGAGCCAGGTCTGTAATTGCGAATCATCGGCAGCCAGAAGCATCGCCGGATTCACCTTCGTTCGCCCTTCATCGAATGCGCGCTGAATGGCGTCGCTACTTTCCTGATAGTAACTATCGAGCAAGGTGAGTTGTACGGAAGTGAGGGGCTGCTGTTGAACCAGATCATTGCGAATTTCACGCACATCGTTGAGAAAAGTTTGCAGTGTTTTGCGCTGATCTATCAGTAAGCTTAGTTTCGAAGAGTGCTGGAATAGCCCGGCGTAATGGTTCGCGTACTCTTTTTTATCGACCACCATCAAGGCCAACTCGCTAAAGCGCATCCCACTTAGCACATCGCCACGTTCGCCATTTTTCAACCAACGACGGACGCAATCAGCACCAAACTGCGTTTTCAGCTTATGCACCAACTGTGATTGGCTGGCATAGCTTTTATCTACCAGACCTTTAAGCATCAGCTCCAGCGCACGCATCTGGCGTATCGCTTTATGTTGCTGACTATTATCATTATTTTCTATTTCTGTGGAGTAGCCAAGCAAAGGCTGTTTTGCACGCACCAGCTCGAGATAACTCACAAAGCGTAATGCTGCAATTAGCTGGTTATGGCTGACTTCCTGGCCGCTTTCATACTGCGGCACCAGTTGCTGTAGATGACGTAGCAACAAAGTGAAATGTGAAATCTCAGCATCATTAAGATTTAATCGTTTTGCCACCGCCATCCAACTTCCCAGCGCCAGGCGAGCTTGCTCAAGCTGTTGAAAAAACCATTGCGGATCTTTGCCTTCACTGGCTTTGATGGTGAGAAGTGGCAGGATTTGCAATGACGCCTGGCGAATCACACTCAGGCAAGTCTCGAACTTTTCCCGCATCAGCAACTGTGCAGCGCTGGTCATGATTTTCCTTTCAATTAAAAACGCATATACGCCCGGCATGGGTATACAACGCCATGAGGCGCAATTTTATCTCAGATGGGTAACCGTCTATGGCTTTAAAAGAGTAGGAAAATTAACCATTTTCAAAAACATGGCCGATGATCTCGCCCATATTACGCAGCGCGGTTTCAGTCTCGGCATTGAACGGCAATGCATAATTCAGGCGCATACAGTTGCGATATTTCCCGGAAGCCGACAGCAACGACCCCACCGCAATGCGGATATTGTGCTGACGCAGCGTTTCGCTGATCGGTACGATATCAATGTGTTCCGGCAGCTCAATCCACATCAGAAAACCGCCCTGTGGCCGAGAAACACAGATGCCACATGGGAAATAGTGGCGCACCCAGCAGGTGAATACATCCAGGTTGCGCTGATAGTGCTGGCGCATGCGCCGTAGGTGGCGATGGTAATGACCGTTACGCACAAACTCCGCGACCGCCATTTGGGTAAAAGTGGTAGTGCTGCCGGTCACGATATATTTCATATGCATGGCGCGGTCGAAATAGCGCCCCGGCACAATCCAGCCCACACGCAGCCCCGGTGCCAGCGTTTTTGAAAATGAGCTGCACAACAGCACCCGTCCATCCACATCCAGCGATTTAATCGTCATCGGGCGCGGGTATTCATACGCCAGTTCGCCGTAAACATCGTCTTCAATAATGGCGATATCAAAGCGTTGCGCGAGGTTCAGCACCGCTTTTTTACGCACATCTGGCATGATAAAACCGAGTGGGTTATTGCAGGTTGGAACCAGAATGACCGCTTTAATCGGCCACTGTTCGAGCGCCAGTTCCAGCGCTTCCACACTGATGCCCGTTTCGGAATCCGTTGGTATTTCAACCACTTTAATGCCGAATGCGCGCAGCATTTGCATGGTGCCGTGGAAGCATGGCGATTCAACCGCCACAATGTCTCCTGCTTCGCACACGGCACGAATCGCAATCGACAATGCTTCATGGCAACCGGTGGTCACCACAATATCGTCTGGTGTGACGACACAGCCGCTGTCGAGCATCAAACGTGCGATTTGTTCGCGCAGCACCTGCTTACCGTTAATGCAGTCATAACCCAAAATTTCGGGTTCCTGATGCTGCACAATGCGGCTCATTTCACGCCATAGCGGTTTAATCGTTGCCTGGGTGACATCGGGAAAACCGCTGCCAAAAGCTATACTTCCGGCATCTTCTCTTCCGGTTAATTGTTCCAGCACCGCATCCCATTGGGTAATCTCTACCGGGCGCTGTGCTGGGCGAGTGAGAGGCGGAACGGGTGGCTGAGATTTTTTCGGCGCCACAAAGTAGCCAGAGCGCGGCTGCGGGGAGATGAGCTGACGGTCTTCAAGAATATGATAGGCCTGCTGTACGGTGCTGATACTAACGCCGTGTTCGCTACTCAGGTTGCGCACCGAAGGCAAGCGTTCGCCACTGCGATATAAGCCTTGTTCAATGCGTTCTGCCAGCAAAGTGGCAAGGTGTTGGTAACGCGTCATGCTGTATCCTCTTAATTCACCATACAGACAGAAAAAGCAGTACAGAGTGATGGCAAAACCACCATTCAGATCTTGTTTTAGCGCGTCTGTATGTTAAATAAAAGTTATTTTTGAGTCTGCCTGCAAACTGTATGGCGGCGCATGATTGTTCCCATCAACACGATGAGGAGCAAGATCATGGGCTTTGAAGAGAACCGTCCGCATAAACCGTTTTATGGCTTTGTGATGATTTACCGTTATTTGCGCCAGAGATGGTTAAACCGCCAGACAGCACGCACACTGCAAGGATTGAGCAAGGAACAATTACGAGATATTGGGCTGACATGTGATGATTTATCCCACTGGAAGTAACCCTTAATAACGGCGCATAAATATGGCGCCGTTAATTTTTTGCTGATATCACTAAAGGAGCAAATACCACCTAAAAAAATAATAAGGATCAGCAATGCGTATTAACGACCTGCCGTTTAACACCACCGACTGGGCGACACTGAGCGCTACAGAACATCCAGGCATCACGGGTAACGCTCTATGGCGCACTCAGCAATTCGGGGAAATACGTGTTCGGATGGTGGAATACAGCCCTGGATATCTCGCTGATCACTGGTGCCAGAAAGGGCACATTCTGTTTTGCCTGGCGGGAGAATTACAAACTGAGCTGGAAGACGGGCGCGTATTTACTTTAAAGCCGGGAATGAGCTATCAGGTCGCCGATAATGCTGAACCGCATCGCTCCTCCACCGCTATTGGCGCAACTCTCTTTATCGTGGATTAAAAACCATGTTCCCACTTGTGACCTCCAGACTGAATTTAACCCAAATTACCGAGCAAGAATGGCCGTTCTTTTTACGCTTACAGCAAGATCCAGACGTGATGCGTTATGTTTCCGATGAACGTCGAGAAGCTGAGGTTCGCCAGATTTTTAATTCACGCCTTGTACGCTGGGAAACGCATAGTCGACACTGGCTTTGCCTGGTCATGCGCGACAGACATAACGGCACGCCTATTGGCTTTACTGGGTTTGTGCGTGGCGATGATGAAATGGCAGAAGTGGGGTTTATTCTCGATCCGGAGTTTCATGTGCAAGGCTACGGTTATGAATCGCTTCATGCCGTGTGCAAATTTGCCTTTGAGAAATGCGCGATCCGCAAACTGACAGCAACAGTCACGGTAGGGAATATCGGTTCGAAAAAAACGCTAGAAAAAGCCGGTTTTCAGCCGGAAGGGATACTGCGAGAAAACTATTTTCTTGCTGGAACCTGGCAGGATGACTGGATATTTGGTTTGTTACGCAGCGAGTTCAGATAAAACACGGGCCGCACAACGGCGGCCCATACAGCGTGAATTCTTAGTTATACATCTCGGCAACACCAAACACTTTGTTATCGCCACCAGCAGAAATGATGCGGATTGATTTCGCACCAGCCTGCTCAGCTTTTGCTTGCAGTTGTGCCTGTAGGCTATCGATATTCGCAGCACCGCTCACCGAAACTGTACCGATTTTCTGGCTTTCAACAGATTGAGTGGTTGCAGCAAAACTTGAGAATGAAGCAGCCAGAGTCATAACTACGGCAAAATATTTGATGCTTTTCATAATGTATATCCTTGAGCTTTTTTAAGTGAGAAAGCTTGTTCGCTTTCGATGTGATAAGAATAATGCCGTATCACAAATGGTGATAGTGGAATGATTCGCTCATATCATTCAGTATTTTTGACCAATATTTAACAGGCGAGAGTGAGATGAATATCACCCCCGCAAATGCCCCTTCTTATAAGAACATTCCACCAGAAACTTCAATGCGCTGCGCATTCATCCAGCGGCTTTCATCACTGAGCAGCACAGCAATTGCATCACCAATATCATCCGGCTGCCCGACACGCCCTAATGCCGTTTGCGCAGCAATGGCATTCGCTACCTGTTCGTTGTCACGCACTGCACCACCACCGAAATCAGTCGCAATTGCACCCGGTGCGATAATGTTCACCGAGATCCCACGCGCACCCAACTCTTTGGCCTGGTACTTCGTCAACACTTCCATCGCACCTTTCATTGCGGCATAAGCAGCTTTCCCTGGCAGCGCAAAACGCGTCAGGCCAGTCGAAACATTCAGGATACGACCGCCGTTTTTAATCAGCGGCAACAGTTGCTGCGTCAGGAAGAATGGCCCCTTCAAATGGATATTCATTAAATCATCAAATTGTTCTTCTGTTGTTTTTTCGAACAGCGCATCCAGCCCGGTTCCGGCATTGTTTAATAAATAATCAAACGAATCGCGCTGCCACACGTCATGCAACTGCTGCTTCACTTCTTTAGCAAATGCGCTAAATGAGGCGCTTTCGGCGACATTCAATTGAATTGCCACAGCTTTTACGCCAATTAGCTCAATTTCGCGCACCACATTTAGCGCCTCTTGCTGCTTACTGTTGTAGGTCAGAATAATATTCACGCCGCGCGCTGCCAGCTTCAATGCTGCGTTTTTACCTAATCCACGGCTGCCGCCGGTCACTAATGCGATTGTTTGACTCATGATTTGCCTCGTTGATAACTGTCAGGTGATTGAGATAGAGCTTATTAGATGCTACAAAATCAATAAAGACTGTCAATTGAGCATCACTGTTTCAACCACAACAACAATAAGGAAAGATAGTGGATAAAATACAAGCAATGCAGCTATTCATTAGAGTGGCTGAACTGGAGAGTTTTACTCGCGCAGCCGATTCTCTGGGCCTACCTAAAGGTAGCGTATCGCGTCAGATTCAGGCGCTAGAAGGGGTGCTAGGAACAAGGCTATTGCATCGCACCACGCGTCGGGTACAACTCACCCAGGATGGAATGGTCTATTACGAACGCTGCCGCGATTTACTCGCTAACCTGGACGAATTAGATGGGCTTTTTTTACACGACCCCAAAAGTGTCAGCGGGCGTTTGCGCGTGGATATGCCGGTCGGCGTGGCTAGAAATTTAGTTATTCCCAAACTGCCCGCATTCTTGCAGCAATATCCAGGTATCGAGCTGGAATTAAGTAGCAGCGATCGCATGGTCGATGTAGTGCGCGAAGGGTTCGATTGCGTTATTCGTGTTGGGCACCTTAAAGATTCGGGACTGGTGGCGAGACCGCTAGGGAAACTGACTTTAATTAACTGTGCCAGCCCCGATTATCTGGCGCGCTTCGGTTATCCGGAGAACCTTGACGATCTCGCCTCTCACGCCGTGGTGCATTACGCACTCAATCTCGGCAACCGACCGCAAGGGTTTGAATTCCTGGAAGATAAAAACACGCGCTGGGTAAAAACGGGTGGTGTGATAACGGTGAATAGCACCGAAACGTATCAGGCGGCATGCCTTGCCGGGCTTGGTATCATCCAGGTACCTCGTATCGGCGTAAAAGAGTTACTCAAGAGTAAAAAACTGGTGGAGATCCTGCCGCAATATCGCGCCGAACCGATGCCGGTTTCCCTGCTGTATCCACATCGTCGCAATCTTTCACGCCGGGTTCATTTGTTTATGGAGTGGCTGACTGGGCTGGTTAAAGGTTACGTCGACTAGCTCCAGGCTATAATTTCGTGAAGAGCTTGTTTTATCTAAAGGAAAAAATAACCTGATGACTACATCGGATAACAGCGAGAAACGCCCAACTGAATCGCTCGATTATGAGCCTGTCGCCAAATTTCAGACCCAACCCAAATCCGAACCAGTTGCGCCTGAGAAACCCGATGAATCGGAGCCGTTGGTCAATATCAAGACAAAAAATGAGACGGTTAATCATACGATTGCCAGTGTCAATAAAGCCGCGAAACGCCCGATGGTCGCGCACCTGTTACGTGCCACCGAACGGTTTAATGACCGCATGGGCAATCAGTTTGGCGCAGCTATCACCTATTTTTCGTTCCTGTCACTGATCCCGATTTTGATGGTGGCGTTTGCCGCCGCCGGTTATATCCTCGCCTCGCATCCCACACTGCTGGAAGAGATTTTCGATAAAATCCTCATCAACGTTAGTGAGCCAACGCTTGCTGCCACGCTGAAAAGCACCATCAATACTGCGGTGCAACAGCGTACAACCGTTGGCCTGGTCGGGCTGCTGATTGCACTCTATTCCGGTATCAACTGGATGGGGAATTTGCGTGAAGCGGTGCGTGCTCAGTCGCGCGATAAGTGGGAAAGGAATCCACAAGATCAGGAGAAGTTCTGGGTAAAGTATCTGCGTGATTTGGTGTCGCTAATTGGTTTATTGGTGGCACTGATTGTGACGCTTTCAATCACGTCGGTTGCCGGTTCAGCCCAGGCATTCCTGATAACTCTTTTGCATCTCGACGGTATCGAATGGTTAAAACCGGTTTGGCATTTAGTCGGGTTAGCGATCTCTATTTTTGCTAACTACCTGCTGTTCTTCTGGATTTTCTGGCGTCTTCCACGCCATCGCCCACGCAAGAAAGCACTGATTCGTGGCACATTGATTGCGGCAATTGGTTTTGAGGTTATCAAAATCATCATGACCTATAGCTTGCCAGCGCTGATAAAATCCCCCTCCGGCGCAGCATTTGGCTCTGTTTTAGGTCTGATGGCCTTCTTCTATTTCTTCGCCCGCCTGACGCTGTTTTGTGCCGCGTGGATTGCCACCGCACAATACAAAGATGACCCGAGAATGCCGGGTAAAACCCATAGTTGATTGATAACAGGCTGGTACGAGATATTGTTTCAGCACATAAATCCAGCCTGTAACTTTTATTTAACCTAAAAGCAGTTTTATTCGCTGATTTTTTAAATATGAGAAGCACGACGTGGATATTTATTTTCTGGACTAAAAATTATCCTCTTATTGCGCGTTAATCGCACAGCGAAGGAGGCAACCGCGCGTTGAAATGCGCCTTTTGCTATGCGTAATATGGCTTTCGTTCGCTATAAATAAGAAAAATCTATGCAAGCCACCATCGCTGATTCAATCAATACCGAAACTGACGCCACACCCGTCAACTCACGCGGAAAAGTTGTCGTTGCCTCGCTTGTCGGCACCGCCATCGAATTCTTTGATTTCTATATTTACGCTACTGCTGCGGTCATTGTTTTCCCGCATATCTTCTTCCCGCAAGGTGACCCAACCGCTGCCACGCTACAGTCGCTGGCAACGTTCGCTATTGCCTTTGTTGCACGCCCAATTGGTTCCGCGCTATTTGGCCACTTTGGCGACCGTGTAGGCCGCAAAGTGACACTTGTGGCATCACTTCTGACAATGGGTGTTTCAACTGTCGTTATCGGCCTGCTGCCGAGCTACGAAACTATCGGTGTGCTGGCACCAATGTTGTTAGCACTGGCGCGTTTTGGGCAGGGCCTGGGGCTGGGTGGCGAATGGGGCGGAGCGGCATTGCTCGCAACCGAGAACGCACCACCACGTAAACGTGCACTGTACGGCTCTTTCCCACAGTTGGGCGCACCAATTGGCTTCTTCTTTGCCAACGGCACCTTCCTGCTGCTCTCATGGCTCTTAACCGATGAGCAGTTCATGTCATGGGGCTGGCGCGTGCCGTTTATTCTTTCTGCGGTGCTGGTGATAATCGGCCTGTATGTGCGTGTTTCACTGCATGAAACGCCAGTGTTCGCCAAAATTGCCAAAGCGGGCAAGCAGGTGAAAATACCGCTCGGCACACTTCTGACCAAGCATTTAAAAGCGACCATTATCGGCACCTTTATTATGCTGGCAACTTACACACTGTTTTACATCATGACGGTCTATTCAATGACGTTCAGCACCGCGGCGGTGCCAAAAGGCCTCGGTTTCTCGCGCAACGATGTGTTGTGGATGCTGATGATGGCGGTAATTGGTTTTGGCGTGATGGTGCCGATCGCGGGCTATCTGGCGGATAAATTTGGCCGCCGTAAGTGCATGATTGTGATCACCAGCCTGATGATTGTGTTCGCATTAGCGGTGTTCCAGCCGCTGTTGGGTTCCGGAAACCCGACGCTGGTGATGGTGTTCCTGCTGATTGGTCTGAGCCTGATGGGATTAACTTTCGGACCGATGGGTGCACTGCTGCCAGAGCTGTTCCCAACCGAAGTGCGTTATACCGGGGCATCGTTCTCGTATAATGTGGCGTCGATTCTGGGTGCGTCTGTGGCACCGTATATCGCGACCTGGTTGCAGGCAAATTACGGTCTGTTCTATGTCGGCTTGTATCTGGCAGCGATGTCAGCGATTACGCTGATTGCGCTGTTGGTGTCGAAAGAGACGCGTCATTTGTCGCTTTAGGTTTTTCACCCTCCCCACTAAAGGCTTTCTCTTATAACCATCTCGCTCTGGCAATCTATCGGGGCGAGATCTGTAAGATGAGAGGTTTTTCCGTTCACCCGAACGTCTGGCGACTTCTGCAACCATTGTTAACGGTGAACGTATCAAGGAGAGAACGCCCTCTCCTTGATAATCCTGGCGCCCGGTCATTAAATTGCCGCTGCGCGGTAAACCCCAGCTTATCCCCAACGTTCAGGGTCGTTCGCGACTCGCTCCCGGCGATCGCTCTCTTTCGCTGCTCCCGGCAGCTCAACCCTGACTTATGGGTAACGCTGGGGCAATTTATACCGGGAACAAGGTCAAAACCGGCTCGGCTTTAGACTTTGACCTTCGCTTTTGATTTTGACCTTCGCTTTTGATTTTGACCTTTGAGTCCGGCATAAATCGCCTCCGTTTTGACTGTAAGGCCGGGTCGAGCCGTCGGGAACGGCGAGAGGTTGTGATCGCCGGGAGCGAGTCACAACCGACCCTGGGACTGAAAGGAAAAACGGAGGTTTACCGCAAAGCGGCGATTTAAACGCCGGGAGCCGGGATTGCCAAGGGTGCTGCGGTAGCACCCTTGGCTCGTTCACCGGTTCGGTGGCTTTATAAATCACAGAACAGTAAGTGAACGGAACCTTCGCCTGACTCACATAGATATGTTTAAGAGCCAGCCTTGGCGGTGACAACCGGAGGAGGGCCTCACTTCTTCATCTGCCCCAAAATACGGCTGCACTGATTGTCACCGCCCTCGGACGGCGAGATCAGCGCCAACAGAGCCGCGGCTGGTGTCACCAACGTCGCCAGAGCTGCCGCTACCGCGCCACGCGCAATTAGCGGCCCGGCTTTCACGCCTGCATCCGGATTCTTAAAGGTGCCGCGCACATAGAGCGGCGAACGCAGCGTGATAATACGAATCCCTTTGCTTTCAGGATCGATGGTTAAATCGAGCCGTTCGCTGGCAAAGTTGGTAGTCCCTGTAACGTTAATCAACGCGTTTTCAGTATCAAAGGCGAATATTCTCGGCGTCGCGACTCCACCACGTAAATCAAGGTTTGCCGCCGCACAGTTAATCCGCACCTCGTCATCACCAAAGATTTGCCCAACAATATAGTTCCCGACGTTTAAGCCGACGATTTCCATCAGGTTGCGGCTGATTAACCCGTCGTTCATCAGCAGTTTCAGGTTGCCGTCGCTGCTGCCCAGCAACTCAGCAATAGAGTTGCCACGGCCCCGTAATTCCGCATCGCCGTTTAACTCACCGAGCGTTTTCTGCATCGACTCCACTTTTGGCATCAACTGTTTGAGCTGCAAACGCCGCGCCTGAATATCCGCTCTCCCCTGCATCGGCTTTTTGTCGCCTTCCAGGTGGATATTGGCGCTGATGGTGCCGTTCGCCATGCCAAATTTCAGCGGCTGGAGCCGCAGGTCAGCGTTCTTCAAAATCACGTGCGTGGATAAGTTACTCAGTGGCAGCGTGCCACTGTGTTCGATACGGCCGCCTTTAAAGCGCACATCGGCGTCCATCACATCCCATTTGTCGGTTTCGAAGCGGTCATACGGCAGCACTTTGTCGGCGGGCTGATTCGTTTTCTCGCCTTTCGCCTGCTCTGACTTTTTGCTTTGCTGCGCACCTTTGCCCGAATCCACGCCAATTAACGGGCCGAGATCCGCAAGACGGAGCTGTTTAGATTCGAGATCGCCTTCCAGTTTCGGGCGCGGTTTGCCTTGCGAGTAGGTCAGCGAGCCGTGAATGTCGCTGTCGCCAATGCGTCCGTTAAAGTTTTGGTAGCGGAATACCGAGCCTTTTTCAGTGTCGATTTTTGCCAGCAGGTGCCCATCCGTTTCAAACGGTGGCGTATCTGGTAGCAACACGCCGGTTAAATCGTAGAGATTACCCAGCGAATCGCCGGAGAATTTAAGCTGCAGATCGACGCCGCCCATTTTCATCGGGTCGTTAATGGTGCCGATAAACGCCACGCGGGAATTACCGGAATGCACATCAGCCTGCACCGGGAAGGCGGTGTCGCCTTCACTACGTAACGCCAGCATGCCGCCAATTTTGCCGCTGCCTTCCAACGGCGCACCGTTATAGCGGCCTTTCATTTTCAGGCCAAAGACATAATCCCCGGCTTTTGCAGCGTCTTTTCCTTTGGGCTTTTTCCCTTCGACTTCGCTAAACGGCAGCGGCTTGCCGAGCGGGTCGACGAGGATTTCAATATCCGCTTTGGTGACCTTGTCGTTAACGGCGATGCGGCCTTTATCAAACAGAATATTGTCCATTCTGAATGACCAGGCAGACGGCGACTGGTTGGGATCTTTTGTCCCATCGCTGGCAAGTTTAAACGTCCAGTTGTTGTTTTTTTCTGACAGTCGAATAATCCGCGCATCAGGTTGCACCAGCTTAATCCATGGGATATAGACGGTTTTGGTCAGCAGCGCGAGCGGTGCCAGGGTGGCGTCAACACGCGGTAGATGCACCATCGTTATTTCAGGAATATCAGGCGGGTTACCAAGAATAATATCTTCGGCATGAACATGCGGCCAGGGCACCCAACTGCGCCAGCCCGTCTCTTCTTTGTTACGTTCCCAAACCACACCTAAATCGCCACGAATGGCGAAGGGCCGGTTCAGTTCTGTCGAGACTTTTTGGTTGATGGTCGGTTTGAGCCGATTCCAGTCAAACGTCGCAATCACAATGATTGCCACCACAACCAACAACAATAAAACCCCGACGACACCGCTTACAATTTTTCCAGTTTTAGTCATGCCTTGCCCCCTTTCCTGATGTGGCTCGCTTTAACTAAAGATAGTTGAGCGGGGCCAAAACGGCATCAGGAGAGGCGAATCAGCACATTCTCCAACTGTTCAAATGGAATGGGCCGTGAGAGAAAATAACCTTGCGCGGCATAGGCGGGCGAGCGTTGGACATCACGCCATTCATCTTCAGTTTCAATACCTTCAACGATGACACCCTTGCAGTAGCGGTTCATCAATTGCAGCAGCATGGTGAATAAATTGCGACCTTCATCGGTGGTGCGCAGCATGATAAACAACTCACGCGCGACTTTGATGTAGTCATAGTGCATCTCACTTAATGCGGAGAAATTCGCAACACCTGTACCGAAATCATCAAGCCACAACGGGCCAAATTCCTGCATCCCAGCAAGCGTCACAGCCTGTGGTTGGGTGATGTGCTCAACCAGCTCAAAACGCACCCACGGCATTTTATTGATAAGCGTAAGAATCGGCTGGTGCTGTTTCATCGCCATCAATGTCGGGCCATCAACATTTACCGAGGCTAAAATTTTATAGCCAAGGAAGATGGATTCCCACTCAGCCAGCAGGCTAAGTTGCTCTTCGATAACCATCAGTCGCGTACGGTAAGAGACAGATGTGAAGTAACGATCGGGTGGAATACGAATTTCTGGCTCATCCGGGTGAGTCACCACCGTCAGCAGCTCTATCGCCATTAAATGGCCGTCGATTTTATAAATCGGCTGGAAGGTGTACTGCCGCTGGCATTGCAGCCAGAACCGCCGCTCCTGCAAACTTTCGACACTCGCCTCAAGCGTATTCAGCCGGTGAGTGATCTGCTTAAACTTCATCATGTACGTCCTGTTTACCTTGATAACTCAGATGGCTCATCGAGAAGTTATCGGCGTGGCGCATGAGAACTTTATGTTCGCTTTCAGTACAACCTCAATCAATGCGAGTTATCTAACATCGGCAATAAACTGCCTTAGCTCAAAGTTTTCCGAAACATCGTTTTAAATTGTTTGACTCGTTTTTAGCCGACCAGCAAACTAGTGCCAATTTCATTAATTCAGGTTTACTGCTATGCCAACGCGCAAAATCGCCGTTATCGGTGAATGTATGATTGAACTGTCGCAAAAAGGTGCGGAAGTTAGCCGCGGCTTTGGTGGCGATACCCTAAACACTTCCGTTTATATCGCACGTCAGGTTGACGCAGCCGATCTTGAAGTCCATTACGTTACAGCACTGGGTGAAGATAACTTCAGCCAGCAAATGCTCGACGCATGGCAGCAAGAAAACGTTCACACCGAACTGACACAGCGCCTGGAGCACCGTTTGCCGGGCCTGTACTACATCGAGACTGACTCTACCGGTGAGCGCACGTTCTATTACTGGCGCAACGAAGCCGCAGCCCGTTTCTGGCTGGAGAGCGATCAAGCTCAGGCTATTTGCGCAGAACTGGCACAGTTCGACTACCTGTATCTGAGCGGTATCAGTCTGGCTATCCTCAACGCGGCTAGCCGTGAAAAGCTGATGGCTCTGCTGACTCAGTGCCGTGCGAACGGTTGCAAGGTTATCTTCGATAACAACTACCGTCCGCGCCTGTGGGCAAGCCGTGAAGAGACGCAACAGGTCTATCAGCAAATGCTGACCTGCACCGACATCGCGTTCCTGACGCTGGATGACGAAGATTTGCTGTGGGGCGAGAAGCCTGTTGAAGAAGTGATTCACCGTACTCAGGCAGCTGGTGTGCGTGAAGTGGTTATCAAGCGTGGCGCTGATTCTTGCCTGGTAGCGATTCAGGGTGAGTCAACATTAGAAGTGCCAGCGGTGAAATTACCGAAAGAAAAAGTTATCGATACTACGGCTGCTGGTGACTCTTTCAGCGCGGGCTATCTGGCGGTGCGTTTGACCGGTGGCAATGCAGAAGAAGCAGCAAAACGCGGGCATTTGACCGCGAGCACCGTGATTCAGTATCGCGGCGCGATCATTCCGAAAGAAGCGATGCCAAAGTAATAAGGGTGTCAAAAAGGCGCCGAAAGGCGCCTTTTTATTTTACGGTCACTGAGCCGGAGGAATATCTGAAGTCGTATCCTGCTTAGGTTCATCCGTTATCGGAAGTGCCTTCGAAGGAACCATCACTTTATCCCACGTGGCTTGCAAATCCTTCATATTGAACTCAGGTTCACCCTGCGGTTGCAACAACACCAGAGCCATGTCCTGAGACAACTGCTGGCGCAAATCCTGGTTCAGCATGTTCAGCGTCAAACTGTTCAGGAAATTCTGACGCAGCTTCTGATACTGTTCCGGTGCGATATCAACCACCTGGTTTTGCAGTGAACGCATGCGCTGGCTTATCAACACGTCGGTGTCAGTACGCGCATAAGTGGCAAACAACTTGGCAAGCTCAGCTTTTTTCTGTGCAATTAACACATCAAATTCTTCCTGCGAAAGCCCTTTATCACGCACCTTAAGCAACTCTTTGCCCACGGTCGCCAAATTAGCATTCAGTTTATCGTTAGGTGAATCAAGGTTAATGCCACATTGCGCACGCTGGTATAGCACACGGCAATCGAAGCTCAGGTTGAGGTCTGTCTGGTTCTGCTTGCTCAGATTCTGCTGCACATGCCAGAACAGCGCCTCACGGGCGAGATCTGCACGCCAGTAATGCAATAGCGCAGAAGACTCACGAATAGGCTGCCAGGCGTTATCCCACATCAGTGAGAGCCTGTCCTGACGCACACTATCGGTCATCAAACTTACCGGAGTGCGTTTAAGCGAAGAAAGGGTTGCAACCGGTGCTGGTGATTCGCGCTTGCCGGTCAGGGTGCCAAAGGTTTTGTTGATTTGATCGGCTACGCTGCGGCTATCGACATTACCCACCACAATCAGCGTCATTGCATCCGGGGTATACCATTTCTGGTAAAACGCCTTCAGTTGTTCGTTATCAACCGGCTGCTTGAGATCTTCTGCCGGGTCATGGCCCAACAGCGAGGAACCTTGCAGGCGATAGCGCCACCAGTTGTCTTTGGTGTTCATCGGCCAGGTGGCGACCATATCCTGAGCTTGCAGCGCGACATTCACCGTTTCTGGGGTAATGGCCATTTTGCCGCTACTGTCTGAAAGATAGGTTAAGGCTTCTTTGAGTAAATCATTGCGGTTATTTGGCAGGCTGAGATTAAACAGCGTGAAGTCATAAGAGACGATAACCGGGGGCAGCGGACGCGTTGGGTCCACACTTTGCTGCCATAGAGAACGAGCCTGTAACGGCTGCAAGCTGCCGCTTTGTGTCAGCGCCAGTCGTGGTAAGAAGTGGCTATAGCCGCTCTGTTGGGTGGTTTCAGTCAATGAACCAGTATTAACCAACAGACGAATTTCAATACGATCGCTAGGACGTTGAGGTGTGGCCAGGACTTGCCATTGAAAACCGTTGGCCAGCGTCCCTTGTTGCCAGGCTGGGTCGGGCTGAAGTGCTTCTGCCTGCACATTACTGGCGGCGGCGACCAACAGCAATCCGCCAGCTAAGAGTCGAATTTTGGTGCCCTGCATGTGAACCCCTGGAAAACAATCCTGATTAAAAAGTGTAATAGCGACATAGCATTACGCAATAAAGCCACCACAAGTGGCATTTCACCACTCCGTTTGACCGCATCTTCGCGGAAACGTCACTTTAAAATTGAAAAAAACGCCAAAGAAAATGGCTCAGGGGTCAATTATGCGCAGCAGCCCACAGCGAGGGCAAGTCACTGTGGGCAATTGAGAGGGTTAAGACGAGACTTCGCTCACTTTTTTTGCGGAATGTGGATTATCAAGAGTTTCTTTCAACTGTTTCTCATCCAGTTGCTTCACCCACTTCGCCACTACGACCGTCGCAACACCGTTACCGACCAGGTTTGTCAGCGCACGGGCTTCCGACATAAAGCGGTCAATACCCAAAATCAGCGCAAGTCCGGCTACCGGCAAATGCCCGACAGCGGAGATGGTCGCAGCCAACACAATGAAGCCGCTTCCGGTCACACCCGCCGCTCCTTTGGAGGAGAGCAGCAACACCACCAGCAGCGTGATTTGATGGAAAATATCCATATGACTGTTGGTTGCCTGCGCGATAAACACCGCCGCCATCGTCAGATAAATGGAGGTACCATCAAGGTTAAACGAGTAACCGGTTGGAATCACCAGCCCCACAACCGATTTGCGGCAGCCGAGTTTTTCCATTTTATCGAGCATTCTTGGCAGCGCAGATTCAGATGAAGATGTGCCCAGCACAATCAGCAGTTCTTCTTTGATGTAACGGATAAATTTGAAGATGCTGAAGCCTGTCACGCGGGCAATAGACCCCAGGACCAGCACAACAAACAGAATACAGGTGATGTAGAAGCAGATAATCAGCTGGCCGAGCTGTACCAACGAGCCCACGCCATATTTACCGATAGTAAACGCCATGGCCCCGAAAGCACCGATTGGCGCAAGACGCATGATCATATTGATGATGCCGAAGATGACCTGCGAGAAACTTTCAATGACGTTGAAAATCAGTTGGCCTTTGTGGCCCAGACGATGCAGTGCAAAACCAAACAACACTGCAAACAGCAGCACTTGCAAGATATTGCCACTGGCAAAAGCACCGATAACGCTACCTGGAATAACATCCAGCAAGAACGCCACGATACCCTGTTGTTGCGCCTGTTCGGCATAGATTGCTACCGCTTTAGCATCAAGAGTTGCCGGGTCAACGTTCATGCCAGCACCTGGCTGCATCACGTTTACTACGATCAGGCCGATAATCAGGGCGATGGTACTGACCACTTCGAAGTAAAGCAGCGCCACGGCACCGGTACGGCCGACAGCTTTCATGCTTTCCATGCCAGCAATGCCCGTCACAACTGTGCAGAAGATAACCGGCGCGATAATCATTTTAATCAGTTTAACGAACGCATCGCCGAGCGGTTTCATCTGCGCGCCTAACTCTGGGTAGAAATGTCCCAGCAAGATGCCGACAGCTATCGCCGTCAGAACCTGGAAGTAGAGGCTTTTGAAAAGAGAGAGTTTCATAGGGTGTCCTTGAGAGGTGAAGATTCCGCAAACCTTTCGGCTTGCGGCATCAAAAATAACACCCACAAAAACACTCAAAAGTGATATGGCGCTAATTTGTAAACATAATTGTTAAATAATTGAGCTGACTCGCGCCAGCCAAGTAACAATTACAACAAATCATTTACTGTTGAGGGGTAGATAGATACTGCGCATCAAACTCTTTAAGAGTCATGGCCCTGGAGAATAGATAACCCTGAGCAAGAGTCACACCTTCGTTTAATAGCCAGTCACATTGAGCCTGGTTCTCAATCCCTTCGGCTACAAGTTTCAGCCCAAGAGTTTTCGCCATACCGATAATCACGCCAGCCATCGCACTGTCTTCCGGCAGGCCATCGATAAAGCTCTTGTCGAGTTTCAGGATATCTACCGGCAGCGCTTTCAAATGGTGCAAATGGCGCAGGCTGGCATAGCCCATCCCAAAGTCATCCAATGCGATGCGCACTCCGGCTTTACGCAACGGGCGCAAAATACCGATCGCCCTTTTCGGATCGTCGATATGATGACTTTCCGTCACTTCCAAAATCAACATGCCCGGCTGAATGCGATAACGTGTCAACAACTCTAACAACGACGAGCCCATTTCTTCGTGCAGCAACTGATGTGCAGAGACATTCACACACAACGACATCGTGATGCCCTGGCTCTGCCAACCCGCCAGGACGCGGCAAGCTTCTTCAAGTACCCAGTTGCCGATGGTGAACATCAGGCCACAGTCTTCAATACGCGCAATCAAATCGTCAGGTAACGCCCAACTGCCATCAGGCTGTCGCATACGCAGCAAAACCTCAGCACTGACAACTTCACGGGTAAGCATGTTGACTTGCGGTTGCAGCCAAATAGCGAACTGCTGGTTCTCTAAAGCGTTCAATAAATCCTGTTCCTGAGTCAGATGGCGTTGAGCTAATTCCATCTGCTCAGGGTCAAAGAATTGAATCTGATTTTTGCCATGGCGACGGGCGGAAAATGCCGCCGATACCGCGCGACGATACAATTGTTCTGCTGCCAAACCGCCGTGATACATCGCAATACCGATGCTGGCCGTAGGCTTAAGGGAGATCGATTGAATCGGTAATTTTTCGTTGAGCACAGTGAGGATTTGCTTTGCCAGTGCCATGGCCTGCCAGGCGTCCTGAACACCATGCGCAATAATGCCGAAGTCATTGCCACTAAGCTGTGCCAGAACCATATTCGGCGAGAGAACACTTTTAATTTTTTCGACCAGCGTCAGCAACAGCATTTCGCGCTGCTCTTCATTTAATACACCGGCTGCATCCTGCAAGGTTTCGCTGGCAATCACGATCAGTGTGCTGTTCTTCCCACTCGCCGTGAGTTGCTCAAGCAACGCCAGGAACAGGGCTTTATTTGGCAGTTCTGTGAGCATGTTTCTGGTGCTCACAGCGCTCATTTCTTCATGCAAGCGCAGCGACATTTGTTGATTGCGGTTATAGCTACGCACCAGCATACCAATCTCATCATCATGATGAAGATGCGGCAGTTTGAGCTGATGACTCGCCGCATCTTGCGGACTCAAGCTGTCGAGCTCACGAGCGATTTTGCGGATCGGGTGCACAATTAAACGGTTAATCGACCAGCTGATGGCAACCGAGAGAATTAGCGCCAATAGCAAATATGTGGTCAACAACGTGGAAATCGTACTAATGATGAATTTGTACATCCGCCAGGAATCCGCCTGCAACACAAGATAAGCCAACGGCTGCGGGTTTGCCGGGCGCTCAAGTGAATACAGCGGTAACGAAATTTGCACCGGGAGCTCAAACAGGCGAGCAATCCACATCGGAATCGGGCGTTCCGGTGCAAAGCTCTGGCGTAACGCCTGGAACTGGTTTGGTAAAACAACATCTGCCCGGCTGATAATCCCGGAGGGTTGTATTTGATTAAGAATGAATTCAGCTTGGGGAATATCTGCTTTAAGGATTGCTGCAGACAGCGGAATACGCACCGAATGGGCGATTTTCTCCATCTGGCTTGCAGTGTCGTAGCGGCTTTGCTGCACAAAGTGGAAAAGCTGTACCACGATAAAAATGAAAATAAACAATATGGAAACGGCTGACACCATTGCCATTTGTTTAATCGTTAATGAACGACTGACTCGCAAACTTACTCTCCGCAATTACCGTGCCGTATAGGGCATATTCTTAAGCAGGCTGAGTATACTGCATTGTAGTGATGTTTAGGTGTTGAGGCTGGCTTATCAGGGAAATCTTCAGGATGTTCCCTCTCCTGATGGAGAGGGTTCGGGTGAGGGGGTTGTGCACGAACAAACATCACCTCACCGACAGCGCCACCAGCATCTTTAAACTCGCAGAATAATAATCATCCTGAGCCATAATTTGCGGCTGCTCCACGCTTGCCGACTGTAGCACTAAATCGCGCACCGCCAACAATCCACCGTTCATCATATATGGAGCTGGATCGCCGGTTGTCACATTCACCCAGGCAGGAGTTTTGTCGCGTGCAAAACGTCCCCACCAGTTTTTGTAAACCTGAAGCTCCGGGCTGCTATGGTTAAACCATGATACATAAAGTGGAACGCGAATCGCATCATAACTAAAACGAGCAGGCCACTGTTTGGCTGGAACGGTGTGACCATCAGAATAGAGTGAAACCCAGTCAGAAGGGAGTTGTGGATCACCAAAGTGCATTTTCCCCAACAACTTCTGCCCGTCGCTAATCAAATCCTTCCACACCATTAAATGGCTGCGGTTAGCAAAATCCTGCCAGGCCGGAAGAATAAAATAGGAAGGGTTAAGATTCACGTAGGTATTAAGATTAAAACCTTTGGCTCCGGGCAGCATCACCTGGTAACCAGCAAAACGGACCACGTTATGTGCAACCAGAGCCTTGGTAATCGCATCTGATTCGTTGAGATAATCCTGGTTTTTCCACTTTGCTCCCGCCTTAAGCAACGCCCATGCGATAAAAGTATCGCCATCGGTGGCGTTATTTTTATCGGTGATCGGCTGCGCCTCGACCGGGTTATATCTCCAGTAGAAGAGACCATTTTCGGGATTTTTCAGGGTTTTTCGCGTCCAGCTCCACATTTTATCAAAACTGGTTTGATCATCGTTGACCACCGCCATCATCATGGCAAAACCCTGGCCTTCAGTGTGGCTGACGTTTTTATTTCCGGTATCGACGATGCGACCATCAGGCATTAAAAACCGTGATTTATAGCTATCCCATGCATTATCTGCCAGCGCTTGCTGGCAGAAGATCAAGGCAAAGACTGCCACTATCAGCGTTTTGCATCGCTGCAACATTGAAGCACCTCATCGACTATTTTGATATCGAAAGTGTACCACTGTTGCCGACGGTGAAGACTCGCGCCACAGCGACACATGCGGTTTGCCGCCCTGATCACGTAACCAGCGGGCGTATACTCCTTCCAGAACCGCGCTAAACGCGCTATTCCAGGAAGCCTGTTGCGCTTCATCCGCAGGAACAGGTAAAGCCATGTGGCGAATCAACATCACCGTTTCGCTGGCTTCGATATCAATATAGCCCCAGTTGAAACGAGCGAGCTGAACATTTATCTGCGTTTCGAGCTCACCCACAGTTCGCGCTAATGCTAACGGGTGACGCCCAGCCAATGTATCACCCATTTGTATCAGAAACGGGCGGCTTTCTGCTTCGCCAGCATTAGCCACCATGCTGTCTATCATGATATGGAGCAGAGAAAACCATCCCGGTTGCGTCTGCTGATTTTGAAAATACTGCAAAAGCTGCGCGTCATTCATGATTAATTATTCCCCAGCAGGTAACGGAAGTAGAGTTGCGCGGTACTTTCGTTGTAATCACCAAAGGTGTCATAGCCAACCTGACCACCAATCGTCATATCTTTATTAACTTTGTAGTCGGCTGCGGCACGCAAGTTATATCCCATACCGCTTTCGCTACTACCGCTGTACCACGCCTCTTTGGCAAAACCTCTGGAGACGTAATCTTCCAGTTGTGATTGCATGGCTGCATCAGTCGGGAAATACGGGCTTTCGTCCTGGCTGTAAGACTGATAACCCAGCGATGCGCCAACAGACATATTCCAGTTATCAAACTTCTGGGTGTAATCCACCGGGAAGGAGACGCTGATATAGTCCTGCGGGCTAAAGTAGCCGCCTTGCCCATAACTGAAGTAGCTAAGGTTTTTCGAGAAGTCCATATACGTCATGCTGATACCGGTTTTCAGCTCGCGGTCATCAGCACGATATGGACGAATATAAACACCCGCGTTGCCGGTGAAGTTGTCGTTGCTCGGTACGTTTTCACCGATGTAGTTATACAGCCCGACACCTGCGTAGAAACCGGCATCACCATCATCGTAGCTCAACTGCGCGCTACCGCCGTTTTTGGTGACCTGGCCCCATTTTTTGCCGCTGTATTTATCTTCCACACCGACATAAGAGAGCAGGCTGTCAACTACCGCACGGCGTTCGCCAGTCAAAATCAATTTCAGGTAGTCAGTCAGTTGTGGTGACCACTGCACGCCACCAACAACAGTATTCAAATCCTGACCTAACGGTGTTGAGCCGACATCAAGTTTGTACTGCTCACCCGTTAACGCCATGGCGACTTCTACGCCCGCAGTGCTTTGCGAGCCTTGTGAAGGCACCTTGATCTTGTCGATATTTGGCAGTTCAGGCGGCGTAGTGGTTGAGGAGTCATACAAATCCTTGGCAACTTCCCCTTGAATTAATGCTCCCGTACCAAAACGACGGCTGGATTCATCTGACGAGCTACCGGCATTCAGACTAATTGGCGTAACGTTAAGATCTAAACGCGAATCGCCAAATGGCACCGTTGACCACTGTAGCGGAGCCTTTATCTCGGTGAGTTTGCTCAGGCCACTTTCGCCATCACGACCGCGTACAGATACCGCACCTCGTGCCCATGTGGCCGTTTTGTCGGTCAACTGCTCCATCATGTTATCCACCTGGCGCAACGTGCCTGCCTGAGCCGTTTCTACCGGCAGATCGGTACGCGTCGTGCCCGGATATGCAGTTTGCGGATTGCGTGCCAGTTGAGCAACTTGCCACGGCATCGCTTCGCCATACAATGAGCTAGATGCGGTGTCTTGCGGGGCGACAGAGGTTTTCGGGGTAAACGGGTTATCCGCCAACGCCAGGCCACCTAATGTCGGAGCAGTGCCATCACCCACACCTTGCAGGCCAAGCAGTTTCCCACGCGCAGTGCGTAAATAGCTCATCGCCTGTTGGTGGTTGCCATCAGCTTCTGCCACACGCGCCAGCAACAGCAAGCGATCCGGCGTTTCATCGTTACGCAAACCAGCCGCTAGCTGCTTCGCTTTATCCACATCTTTGCTGGCGAGTGCGACATCGATAGCGCCCGCGCGTGCATCTTGCTCAGGCGTGTCACGGGTCATCAGGTAGTCGTAAACCACGCCAGCTTCTTTGTTCATTTTGCCGGACTGATACAAACGCGCCATAGCAAACATCAGGTCGGTATTTTGCGGGTCGCTCTGCATGGCGCGGATCAGTTTGTCGTACGCTGCCGCATAATTACCTTGAGTCCGAAGCTGGTCAGCTTCGTTGATCACATAACCATTACGAACGCTGGCAAGCTGTGTCGGCGTGCTGCGCGACTGCAATTCCGGGCTCGCCAGGAACGCCTGCGCTTCACGCCCAAGACCTGCCTGATTAAGGACGGCAATCTGGTCGCCATAATCACCCGCATTGCCCTGTACACCACGACTCATATTGCCGCGCACAATCGCAACGGCGGTACTGACATCACCGCTTTGCGCCAGCATTTTTGCCAGTTTGCCAGCATCTGCCGGGCTTTGCGGTGGACGCGTAGCCAGTGCTTTTAAGGTATTAGCCGCAGCCACGGTATCACCCTGCGCCAGATAACGTTCCGCAACAGACATTTGCAGGTTGTAGTTAACACGCGCCGCAAGTGCGCGCATATCGCTGGTCTGGCTGGAAGCCGGTATCCGCGACAGCAAAGTCTGCGATTGCTGCCAGGCGTTGTTTTCGCTGGCAAACAAAGCGCCTGCATAGAGTTCAGTATTGGAGGCATTCGGCCGGAAAGACGGCGCCATCACGTTGCTGGCTTCCGCGCTGTTGCCCTGTTTTTGTAGCTGGCGTGCTAAATCAAGACGCAACCATGGGTCAGACGGATAGCGTGCGACACCCTGCTGCAAAATGGCGATGGCACGTTGTGGATCGCCATTGGCTGCCGCCTGCTGCGCCTGGCGGCGTACTGGGTCAGTTGGGTTGCCACCGGAAACTCGCGGCTGCAACTTAGCTTGTAAGCTTGCAGGCAAGGTTTGCAACATAGCCTGCGCTTCGGCGGTTTTATTCTGCTCACGCAGCACATAGTAGAGGTTTTCACGGGCCGAGCCGTTATTCGGCAGCTCGTTCAAGATGCCGCGCAGTGTCTGCTCTGCGGCGGCGTAATCTTTATTGTGGCGCTGCACATCAGCACGGAATAATTTCGCCGCGGCACCTCGCTCACCGCTTTGCTGCGCCAGAGGTGCACTCAGTGCCAGCGCCTGGCTGACATTGCCTTGTTTGAATGCCGCCTGAGCGCTCGCCAGTTGCCCGTAGAACGCGGCGTCATCAGCTTGCTGTTTGCGCTCATCCGACTGGTCGCCACCGAGGCTTGCCGCACGATTTAAGTATTCTGATGCAGCGGTGTAATCACCTTTGCGTTGTGCGATGTAACCCATCCCGGCAAGCGCATCGGCATCTTGCGGGTTAGTTTGCAGCACTTGTTCAAACTGGCTTTTTGCCGCGTCAGTATTGCCGCTATTGAGTGCGGTAAAGCCTTCACCTTTCGCTGTACCACCAATACTTTTACGGTAGTGGTCTTGTACCGCTATGTCTTTTGGATGGCGTTGCAGGAAGGTTTGATAATAGGTTTCGTCACTCGCCGTTGGGCCAAGCCACAACAATGCCTGGCGCAGCGATTTATCAGCGTCTGAGCTGCCGCTCGCCATATTCTGCAACAGATCTATCCCTTCACGGCGCGTGCCTTCCTGATAGGTCAGCACTTTGCCGAGCGCAATTTTCCCACCGTTATCCTGTGGGTTTTGCGCGACAAACTGGCGTAAACCCACCACTGCTTGCGGATACAGTGATTTATCACCCGCCATCGTCAGATAATATTCTGGTGCGAGGCTTGGTGGCGGTTGATCGCCATTAAACAAACTGCGCCAGGTGGCAAGTGCGGCGGGAATGTTGCCGCTTCGCGCCTGTTGGCGCGCCAAATCCAACTGCCCACGCGGGATTTGCTGAATTTGTTTCGCATTATCCAGCGCCTGCAAATTGTTATCTTGTGGTGACACCGCCGCGAGGCGTTCGCGCCACTGGGCAGCACCTTTGATATCCCCGGCCTGCTGCGCCCACAACGCCATCAGGTACATCGCCTGCGTGTTATTGGCATCAACCATCAGCACCTTTTGCAGCGCTTCTTTTGCCAGCTCGTCATGCGACTTTTCATGCCAGTAATTGGCCTGGTCAAACAGCGCTTTTAATGCCGGATTGTTTTCCGCGGCCTGGGCGCCGAACGTCAGGCTGCCAAAGAAGCACAGAGTTAACAAGCGACGGGCGGTTTTGTTTTTATGATTCATGAGCACCACCTTTACTTACCATCATCCTGAGGATTAAGACGTTTATGCGCGCGTTTTTTCAGTAAGGCATACAAGCTCAAGCCAATCACTGTGGCGAACAACAAACCTAAAATGGCCAGCAGTGCAGAATGCTGGTTGGCGTACCAGACCACCATCATGTACCAGGGCATTTGGCCGCTTGGGAACTGCTGGCCAACACGGAAGCTACGCACGCCATTTTCATCGGTAATGATTGAGGCATCACCACGAATTCCGGCGTTAATGCGTGCCGAGGCTAAGTCGGTCTGAAGACGTGAAAGCTGTTCGTCAGTGCTGCCAATCGCCATCACCACCACGCGGTCAGGATTCCACTGCGAGCGGAAACTGACAAACCCACGCCATGCCTCGTTAGAGGAGAAGTAACGGTCGGCGGCAATACCGGTCGAGCCCCAGTCGCCTTCAAGCCAGCTCTGTACTTTTTGCCAGATTGAACGCTCCCGCACACCGAATGAGTGTTCGTTGCTGGTAAACGGTGACTGAGCCAGCAGCGTTCGGTTAAAGGTATTTTTGTTGATGGTAGAAACCGCAAGCACGTGGCTTTCTTCGAGGCGTTGCAGGTTGGCACCCGCCGTCGGCACCCCGAACATCACGGCGTTATTGTTAAGCGACGTTCCGGTCGCATTACCTGAACGCGCGGCCATATTCAGAAGTGTGCTGATTTCAGCCTCACCAGGGTTTTCTGGCAGCAACAACACGGTATGCGCGAAGTCAGCAAAGCGCGAGAACGGGAACGATGCACCGACGAAGTAAGACAGATTTGGCAGCAGCGAGAAGTGGCGCGTTTTGCTCAAATCAATCGATGAGTTTTCATCGATACGGCTCTTAATGTTGTTATTGAGCAGTACGCTACACGGTGCCGTTTCTTTGGTCTGGATGTTGAAGTACAACGACAACTGGTTGTCGCCGTAAATCAGGTAAGGCTCCAGCGCCAGGTTGTAATCTTCCTGACGCGCATCGCCGCCCACTTTGCGCCACAGGGTTTCCAGCGCACCTTGCTTGTTTACCGGCAGGTTGTGCAGGAAGGTACCGTTGAAGGTCAGTGAAAGATAAGAACGCTCTTCATCAATCCAGGATTCCGTCGGGAAGCGGTAGCCAATCTTCACGGGAATAGTTTCACCATCCCACAAGAACAGGTCCGGGGCGGCGCGGAAGGCCACACTTAACGGCTCATGCCAGATACCCGTTGCCGTCAGGCTTTGGTCTTTACGCATCAGCTCAGTCAAACGTACCGGACGATCGGTCGGAATCCAGCGCGGCGCGTCATACGCTTTGCTCATCGGGATTGTCTGGTTTTCAACCAATGTGCTTGCAGTTTGCCCCGGGAATTTACCCTGAGTTAAACGCCATGCCGCAGCACGTAATTGCTGGTCTGAATTACCCACAACCAGCAGCAGCTTATAAACCGGGTTGCCTGGGTTATCGATAATTTGCAGCATCGGTTTTTGCGTTTCTGGCAGCGTCAGACCGCCAATCTGCTCACCCGATTTGCCAAACAGAATGCCGTTCTTCTCCGGTAATGTGTCGCGCAATGCGTTAAAGGAGATGCCACGATAGTCCGCCTCAATCCCCAACCAGGAAGCGACTAATGCCGCAGCACTCACTTGCTCTGGTAACGTTTTTGCCGGGAAGGCAAATGTCACGGCAGCCGGAGTCATTTGCATCGCGTCAAAGAACGGGCGCGGGAAATGGCTGAGGTCTGCGCCAATATTGAGCTGTTGCCCTTCCAGATCCAGGCGCGTATTCGGCATGATGGTGACCTGGTATTTTTCAGACAGGTCGCGCAGGCACAGTAAGGCATCGCCATCATTAATTTTGAAGCTGATGTTGTTGCTCGACACCACCATCGCCGCCGGGATTTCCAGCTGATAGCTCGAGACATCGCTATCGGCAGAACCCAGCGGAACAGTCCCTAGCGGCTGTCCATTCATCATCAACTGCAATGTCGTATTTCGTGCCGCCATTGCCGGAGACACTTTTAGGTTCAGCGCCAATTGTGCATTAGTAATGACCTGATCCGAGGGCAGCGTGAAATCAATCCCCGCCTGCAACTGGCCACCGCTGAGCGTAATACCACGCGGCTGGCCCATTTGCGCCATAGTAATGCTGCTGACACTCCCCGGAACAAAGACCGATGGTGTCGCCGCAGGAGCAGGAGCCGGCGTTGGAGCTTGCACAGGATCGGGAACAGGCACCGTTTCTGGTGCTGGCATTGAATCTTGCGACTCCACGGCATCTTGCCCCGGAGCCGGTAAATCTACCGGAAGCAACGACTCCACTGTCGTAGGCTCTTCGGCCATAATCGGTGAAGTCAGTACACTAAATGCGAGCAACAACTGACAAACTTTATAGGTCATCCGTTTCATGCAACATTGTCCTCGCCGGCTGCTGCCATACGTCTTGCTTCTTCCTGACGTAAACGGCGATTTTCGCGGCGTGATTTCCACGTCAGCCAGAACAGGTCAAATACACAACGAATAATGATTAACAGGGAACGGAATGGGTTGTCCTGCGGCTTTGGCGGGTTAATCCACGCATCAGCACGCGCCAGAACCACACGCACCAGTTCCCGGCGACGGTCCAGAGGGATCTCTTCAAACTGCAGGCGAATCGCCTGTTCGTCGCTGGCAACCACTTGCACCGGAATACTGATTGAACCGGATTTCAGTTGCAGCTCGATCTCTTCAATTTCGTCAGTGAGGTGTCGGTCATCCGGCACCGCAATTCGGCAGCCGCCCATCGACAAATCGAGCGTATTACTGCGCGATGAGATACCGCTGGCGTAGTGAATAACGACAGGCACTTCGACATCAATACGGATGGTTTTACGCGTCTGGCGCGTTTCACGGGCTACCGCAATGGCCGCCAGCAAGAACACCAGGCTATACAAGCCCCAACCAACGTTGAGCGCAATTACGTTCGGGTCGACACCAAAGTAGTCATGCGCACAGGCGCGCACTATCCCGGCTATGACCGCCACCGTCAGCAACACCGCGATAATCACATGAGGCCGCACCACGCTGAAATCGAAGTAACCCACGTTCAGCAGCGCACCTTTGTCCGTCACGTTGAACTTGCCACGTTTCGGGAAAATCATCGTGATAACCGTTGGCAAAACCAGGTGGAACGCCAGCACCAGGTCGTAAATCTCACCCCAGAAGCTATAGCGGTAGCGCCCATTCATTCTCGAGTTAAGGTAGATGGTTAGCAGCAAATGCGGCAACGCATAAGCAAAAATCAGGCTCGCCGAGGAGTGAATGATATTCAGGTTAAACAGCAAATACGCCAAAGGTGCGGTGAGGAACGCCACACGCGGCAAAGCGAACTGGAAGTAGAGCATCGCACTGAGATAACAGCAGCGCTGTTGCCACGTCAGGCCGCGGCCAAACAGCGGGTTATCCATACGGAATATTTGCGTCATGCCGCGCGCCCAGCGGGTTCGCTGAATCACGTGCAGCACCAGACGCTCAGTCGCAAGCCCTGCCGCCAGCGGAATATCCAGGAACGCGGATTTCCAGCCAAGGCGCTGCATCTTCAGTGCGGTGTGGGCATCTTCAGTGACGGTTTCAACCGCAAATCCACCAATCTCTTCAAGCGCGCTGCGACGAATAACGGCACAAGAACCGCAGAAGAACGTTGCGTTCCAGTTATCGTTGCCTTGCTGAATCGGGCCGTAGAACAGCGAACCTTCGTTAGGAATATTGCGTCCACCCGATAAATTGCGTTCAAACGGATCGGGTGAATAGAAGTAGTGTGGCGTCTGCAACAGTGCCAGTTTTGGATCTTTCAGGAATGCGCCAACCGTCGCTTGCAGGAAAATACGCGTAGCAACGTGGTCACAGTCAAAGACCGTAATCAACTCGCCTTTGGTCAGCTTCATGGCATGGTTGAGGTTACCGGCTTTGGCATGCGAGTTGTCGTTTCGCGTGATGTAACCCACGCCGACGTCTGCCGCAAAAACCGCAAACTCACGCCGCTTACCGTCATCGAGCAGATAGATTTTTATCTTGTCGCGCGGGTAGTCGATGCACTGCGCGGCAAGGACGGTATCGCGCACCACTTCAAGGCTTTCGTTATAGCTGGGAATATAAACGTCCACCGTCGGCCAGGTCGACGTATCGGCTGGCAACGGCACGATGCCCCTTTTTAGCGGGAAAGAGGTTTGCAGATAACTGAGTAATAAAATGACCCAGATATAAAGTTCCGCCAAAAATAACCCTATTCCGAGAATGGCTTCTATTTCAGAATTAAAATGCAGCGTTTGGGTGGCTCGAAAATAAATATAACGCGTCGACATCAAGACTGAGACCAGCATCATGATCATCGACACGCTGTGCTTTTTGCTGAAGCCTAATACAAACATTATCGCGAGACTGATAAAGCCAAAGATATACTGCTTTTGGCTGTCCATAGGCGTAATGATGATAAGCACTGCTATTGGTGCTAACACCAATAGCAGTAAATAGAACAGGACCTTTTTCATAGGACATCCTGAATGATTGTCAGAAATTTGATGTTCTTAAGGCGGTATGAACCGCGCCATCACCAATTTTTATACCGAGAAGAGCGGCTACACGTTTACTAATAAGCTCAATATCAAAAGCCGCAGCGGAAGCAGGGCTGAAATCGAATATTGATTGCTGAGAGGCGTTAGCTTCAGCCACACTTTCATCGCGGTTAATAACACCAAGCAGGCGATCGCCAAGACGTTGCTGCATAAATGCAGTTACGTCGCGGCTTATATGACGACGGTTATCACTCTGGTTGAGGACAAAATAATATCCTGCTTTATTGTTTAGCGGCTCGCCAATCAAGCGGTGGTTTTCAATATGCGGCAACAGGGAAAGTGAAGCGGTATCCGCAAGCATCGTCACCAAATGCAAATCGGCCAGATGCGATACGGCTTTCAGCGCAGGATTCGGCCCTGGCGGGAAATCAGCAATAATCACAAGACCTGGATAGTTCAGCAAAGTGCTTAACCCACGTAACAGAAAGTGGCTGTCGTTAGTCAGACGTTGTTCAAACTCAAGTCTTTGATCTTCAGTGACATCACCATATGGCAGCACAAACATATTGCTGCCTGCCGTCAGAACCGACTGGCTCCAGTCTGCAGATTCAATGGCTTTAGCGACATAACCTCGTCCATCAGACAAAGGCACACCAAAGTGCAGGCGCAGCGCGTTCTGCACATCAAAATCAATGGCTAACACTTTGCTACCTGCGCGAGCCAACGCATACGCCAGATTGGCGGTAACCGTGGTTTTTCCTACTCCGCCTTTTGGCGAGCAAACACAGACTAACGGCATGACGCAATCATCTCCAGCAACGGTTGCAGCGGTAAGTCTTTGGCGGGATGACTCCGCGCCGTATTCCCTTTGGCTACGAACAGTTTGTCAAAACGCACGGGCTCGGTTGTGACCGGTGCAGGGGCCTGCGGCGCAGACACGGCGGCAGGTTTCACGGTTTCTTTTATGGGTTCTATAACCGGTTCAGGTGATGCAACCACGGGTGCCAGTTGTTCAAACAATGTATTAGTGGTCGGTTTACCAGGCTCTGGCTGCGAAATCGCAGACTTAGCTTCAGGCAATGCACTATTCAGGCTATTGAGAATCGAACCCTGTGATGCAGTGTTGCTGATAGGTTGTGCTGCAAGCGGCCTGAAGTGGCTGGCATCAAACTCATCAGCCTTCACAGCTTGCGGTGCAGGAACAGAAATACTCCCGGCCTGAGCAAGCACAGAATCATCATCGCCAGTATTCATCAACTGTTTAATTATTGTCCAGTTACTGGTTTCTGACTGTTGATTTTGCGCCGACATATCCTTGAATTCGATAGCGCCTGTGCGGGTCTTATCCTTGAATCGTTGCAAGTCATCATAGTTTTTCATTGCGACACTCATGATTTATAAGACGTTTCGATAAAATAGTTATTCAAAGCTTATACCAATACTATTAAAAAGGTTTTTTAGTTAATGATTTTGGCTTATTGACTTCATGAATAGTTATTAATTGCCATGCGTTATCATTACTTATTTTATTATTCTTTTTTTGATAAATCGACGGCATTTCAAACCAATATATAGGCTCAGGAGGTCATTTCTCCACCTTTTTTTCTTATTAATATCTATCTAAGCATGAAGATGCATAGATTTGTGATTAAACGTCATTTAATTCTGATCGGTAAAGGTAGCAGACTTTGTTTGTGATTCAACACACATAAAGAGTATTTATAGCCCACTAATATTTCATGATGGAAATTAACTTTATAAGGAAAATAAATGTTTCTAGGGAGTTTTGTAGGACAAATACGACAGGATTTGTAGGGATAATATGACAAAAGGAAAGCTCTGGGATTATTTTTGATAATTATCCACTTTGTGTGTGTGGTTAATTTATGAGAATTAAGGAGAAAAAGAAGCTTGTCGCCTTCACCTCAACCCTCCGCTTTGTACGGAACCATAATCCCTGAATTTGGTCGACAGGGGCATGTAATTTTAACGATCTACAGTTCACTAAAATGCACTAACGGCTCCATTTTATGATGCAATATTCTGAGGATAAAAATATCGTTATCGCGGATACGATAGAAGATGGCATGTACGCGGTAGTCCACCCTACGAACACCTTCCGCAATTTCTGAGTTTTCCCGCCCCATTCGCGGCGAATGGACAACCGACAGTAAAACCGAGCGATCGTCGGGAACGAGTCGCGAACGACCCTGAATGTTGGGGAAATAATCGGGGTTTACCGCGCAGCGGCGATTTACTTGCCGGGCGCCCGGGTCGCCAGGGGGCTGGCGTGAGCCACCTGGCACGTTCACCGTTTACAACGGTTACAGAGATAAACAAATGTTCGGGTGAACAGAAAACAACAGAGCTTCCATGCTCACACTCCTGCTACCGAATTTCCCCGTTCTCATCCTGATCAACAGCGAAACACGCCACCAGTTGACCGCCGTACTCTTTCAGCTGTGGTTGCAACTGCGTGCACGGCCCAAAGCGACGGCGGCAGCGGGCGTTGAACGCGCAGCCTGGCGGCGGGTTCAGCGGGCTTGGTAGCTCGCCGGTAAGTTTGATGCGCTCGCGGCGGTCGTCCGGGTTCAGACGTGGAGTCGCTGACAGCAGTGCCTGAGTGTACGGGTGGAGTGGGTTTGAGAAGATCTGATCTTTCGTCCCTTTCTCTACACAGCGTCCCAGATACATCACCATCACTTCGTCGGCAATGTGCTCTACCACGGACAGGTCGTGGGAGATAAACACGTATGACAGCCCCATTTCCTGCTGCAAGTCCATCATCAGGTTCAACACCTGTGCACGCACAGAAACGTCGAGAGCAGAAACCGGTTCATCGGCGATCACTACGTCCGGGTCAAGCATCAGGCCGCGGGCGATAGCAATACGCTGACGCTGGCCGCCGGAGAACATATGCGGGTAGCGGTCGTAATGTTCGGTTTTCAGGCCGACTTTCGCCATCATCGCCAGTGATTTCTCACGGCGCTCGGCTTTACTCAGGCTGGTGTTGATTTGCAGTGGCTCTTCAAGAATTTGCCCCACTTTTTTACGTGGATTCAGCGAGCCGTACGGATTCTGGAACACAATCTGGATTTTCTGGCGACGCAGCTTTTCAGCTGTTTCATCAGGCTTGAGCAGATCCTGGCCCTGATAATACAGTTCACCACCAGTCGGGATTTCGATCATCGTCAGTAGCCGGCCCAGCGTGGATTTACCACAGCCAGATTCGCCCACTACCGCCAGCGTTTTGCCGCGTTCGAGTTCAAACGAAACTCCATCCAGCGCTTTTACCAGGCGTTCCTGGCCGAAAAAGCCTTTCTTCACCGGGTAGTGTTTTTTCAGGTCGATGGCCTGCAACAGAGGTTGCGCGGTGGCCTTATCGGTACTCATAGCGTTGGCCTCCCGGCATCATCGAGTGGGAAGTGGCATTTGGACTGACGCCCGTTATCCACCATATTCAGTTCTGGCTCTATGCTGCGACATTTGTCGGTGGCATACGGGCAGCGTGGGTTGAGCAGGCAGCCGTTCGGACGGTCGTACTTACCCGGAACCACGCCCGGCAACGAGGCCAGGCGCGCTTTGTCCTGCGCAAATTCAGGCAGCGCTCGCAGCAACGCCTGAGTGTACGGATGGCGTGGCGCGCGGAAGATATCTTGCGATGCGCCCGTTTCCACCACTTGTCCGGCGTACATCACGATGATTTTGTGTGCCGCTTCAGCCACCAGCGCGAGGTCATGGGTGATAAGAATCAGCGCCATGTTCTCTTTTTGCTGCAGTTCCAGTAACAGTTCGATGATTTGCGCCTGGATGGTCACGTCCAGTGCGGTGGTTGGTTCATCTGCAATCAGCAGTTTTGGACGACAGGCAATCGCCATCGCGATCATTACACGCTGGCTCATACCGCCGGAAAGCTGGTGCGGGTAAACGTCCAGACGCGAAGCCGCATCGGGAATACCCACCAGGTTCAGCAGGTCGATAGCACGCTGAACACGGGTTTTCTTGTTGCCGCCCTGGTGCACCTTGATAGCTTCCATAATCTGGAAACCAACGGTATAGCAAGGGTTGAGGCTGGTCATCGGGTCCTGGAAGATCATCGCCACTTCGGCGCCCACCAGGTTACGACGCTCTTTCTCAGAAATCTTTTGCAGATCCTGGCCGTTAAACTCCAGTTTTTCCGCCATCACGCGGCCTGGGTAATCAATCAGCCCCATAATCGCCAGCGAACTGACCGATTTACCGGAACCTGATTCCCCAACGATACCGACAACTTCGCCCTGATTTACGCTGTAACTCACGCGGTCTACGGCACGGAACGGTGTCTTTTCGTCGCCGAAATGCACCGATAATTTATTTACATTCAATAACGCCATTTCGTCGCCCTTTACTGCTTGAGTTTAGGATCGAGCGCGTCACGCAGCCCGTCACCCATCAGGTTAAATGCCAGCACCGTCAGCAGGATTGCAACACCAGGGAAGGTGACAACCCACCAGGCACTTTGGGCAAACTGCAACACATCGGAGAGCATGGTGCCCCACTCTGGTGTTGGCGGTTGCGCACCCATGCCGAGGAAGCCGAGAGCGGCCATATCGAGAATGGCGTTAGAGAAGCCAAGGGATGCCTGCACGATAAGCGGTGCAAGACAGTTTGGCAGAATGTTGATGAACATCTGGCGCATAGAACCTGCACCCGCAACGCGCGAAGCGGTTACGTAATCGCGGTTCACTTCCACCAGCACTGCACCGCGCGTCAGTCGCACATAGTGCGGCAAGGCGACGAAAGTGAGCGCCAACGAAGCATTGACTATCGACGGGCCGAAAATCGCCACCAGCACCAGCGCCAACAACAGGCTTGGCAGTGCCAGCATGATGTCGACAACACGCATAATGATGTTATCGATAAGCCCACCGAAGTAGCCCGCAACCAGGCCGAGCACCACGCCCATAATCAGCGACAGCACAACCACCAGACAACCTACCAGCAGCGACAGACGCGCGCCGTACATCAGGCGCGCCATGATGTCGCGGCCAACGTCGTCAGTACCGAGCAGGAACTGCCAGCTTCCGCCATCCTGCCAGACCGGGGGGTGCAACAGTGAGTCACGGAACTGTTCTGCCGGGCCGTGTGGCGCGAGCACGTTGGCGAATATGGCGATCAAGATCATCACGGTGACATACACCAGACCAATGACCGCCCCTTTATTACGTTTAAAGTAGTGCCAGAATTCCTGGAATGGCGTCATTGGAACTGGCGCCGCTACCACTTTGTTTTCAGTTAATTGCGTCATGATGGCCCCTTATTTCTTATGGCGTATACGCGGGTTCACCACGCCGTACAGTAAGTCGACGATCAGGTTCACGAGGATAATCATCGTCGCCACCAACAATACGCCACCCTGTACTACCGGGTAGTCACGACGTTGCAATGCATCAATCAGCCAGCGGCCAAGGCCCGGCCAGGAGAAGATGGTTTCCGTCAGGATTGCACCCGCCAGCAACGTACCGACCTGCAGGCCGATAACCGTTACAACTGGCAGCATAGCGTTGCGCAGCGCATGAACCACGATGACGCGCATACGCGTCAAGCCCTTCGCACGAGCGGTACGGATGTAATCTTCACCGAGCACTTCCAGCATGGATGAGCGGGTCATACGCACGATAACCGCCAGCGGGATCGTACCGAGCACTACGGCTGGCAATATCATATGCATCACTGCATCGATGAAGTCGCCCGGCTCACCCCAAATGGCGGTGTCTATCAGCATAAAACCGGTGAGTGGCAAGGTATCGTCAAGGAATACTGTATCGCTGACGCGCCCTGATACCGGGGTGAGGTTCCAGTAGACGGAAACCAGCATGATTAACATCATACCCCACCAGAAAATAGGCATTGAGTAGCCGGTCAGCGCCAGGCCCACAGAGGTGTGATCGAAGATTGAACCGCGTTTAACCGCAGCCAGAACACCGACCGGAATACCCACGGCAACGGCAAACAACATCGCGCAAACGCCGAGTTCCATAGTCGCTTTAAAACGCGGTACGAACTCGTCCCACACAGGAAGACGGCTTTTTAACGAAATGCCCAGATCGCCGTGCATCACGCCCCAAATATAATGGACGTATTGCTGCCACATAGGCTTGTCGAGGCCAAGTTCAGCCAACAACTGAGCATGACGTTCAGGAGAGATACCGCGCTCACCGGCCATAATCATCACCGGGTCACCGGGAATCATATGCACGAAGGCGAAGGTAAGAAGGGTGATACCGATAAAAGTGGGGATAACTAACCCCAGACGTCGGAGGATGAACTGCAACATAACCCGGATTCTCTGTAGTGACTGAAAGCCTTGCAGCCTTCAGTCTGTATTGCTCACAAATCTTTCACCCTCTCCCCATTGGGAGAGGGAATAAAGCACGCTACTGTTATTTATTATTCGACAGACACGTTCTCAAAGTGGTGTTTGCCCAATGGGTCAACCACATAACCTTTCACTTCTTTGCGCACAGGCTCGTATACCGTGGAGTGAGCAACAATCAGCGCCGGAGCCTGGTCATGCATCACTACCTGAGCTTGCTTGTACAGTTCGATACGCTTGTTGTGATCGTCTGTTGCACGCGCAGGTTGGATCAGGTCTTCAAACGGCTTGTAGCACCAGCGAGAGTAGTTAGAACCATCTTTCGCAGCCGCACAGCTGAACAGAGTCGCGAAGAAGTTATCCGGGTCCCCATTGTCGCCAGTCCAGCCCATCATCACAGCCTGGTGCTCGCCCGCTTTGGCGCGTTTCAGATACTCGCCCCACTCGTAGGTGACGATTTTGGCGGTCACACCCACTTTCGCCCAGTCAGCCTGAATCATCTCAGCCATACGGCGAGCGTTCGGGTTGTACGGACGCTGTACTGGCATTGCCCACAGGTCAACGGTGAAGCCGTCAGCGTGGCCAGATTCTTTCAGCAGCGCTTTAGCTTTCTCAGGATCGTAGGTGTAATCCTTCACGTCATCGTTGTAGCCCCACATAGTTGGTGGGATCAGGTTTTTAGCCGCAGTACCTGCGCCTTGATAAACCGCTTTGATGATCGCTTCTTTGTTCACCGCGTAAGTCAGCGCCTGACGCACTTTCACGTCATCAAACGGTTTCTTCTCGGTGTTGAAGGACAAGTAACCCACGTTCAGGCCAGCCTGTTCCATCAAGTTGATGCTCTTGTCTTGCTTCATGCGAGCGATGTCAGCCGGGTTTGGATACGGCATAACCTGGCACTCGTTTTTCTGCAATTTGGCGTAACGCACGGAGGCATCAGGCGTAATGGAGAAGACCAGACGATCGATCTGCGGCTTGGTGCCCCAGTAACCTGGGAACGCTTTGTACAGAATGCGAGAATCTTTCTGGTATTGCAGCAGCTGGAACGGACCGGTACCGATTGGGTTCAGGTCAGTTTTTTCCGGCGTGCCGGCTTTCATCATGTTGTCAGCATATTCTTTGGAAAGAATAGAGGCGAAGTCCATCGCGAGATCTGCCAGGAATGGTGATTCTGGACGAGTCAGCACGAATTGAACGGTATTGTCGTCCACTTTCTTAATTTCGCTGATCAGGTCAGATAAACCCATGCCTTCGAAGTATTCGTAGCTGCCGCCAGAAACTTTGTGGTACGGGTTGTTGGCATTTTTCTGACGATCAAATGAGAACACGACGTCATCAGCATTCAGATCGCGCGTTGGTTTGAAATCTTTGTTGTCCTGCCACTTCACACCCGAACGAAGGTGGAAGGTATAGGTTTTACCGTCTGCACTGACTTCCCATTTCTCAGCAAGGCCCGGGATAATTTCAGTGGTACCTGTTTTGAACTCGACCAAGCGGTTATAGATTGGCACTGAACTGGCATCGTAAGTTGTACCAGAGGTGAACAACTGCGGGTTAAAACCTTCTGGGGAACCTTCTGAGCAATACACCAGGGTTTTTGCCTGAACGCTAGCTGCTACGGTCAAGGCCACCAGGCTCAGACCAAACTTCAGCATCCCTGACTTCTTCAAGGAAAGACTCATTCTTCTGCTCCGTTGTGATGTTCCCTTTATCTTTCTTGCCACGGCTTTACAGGCTGCCTTTACTCACACCGATCGCTTACACAAGTAAGCTCACAATGATTTGTTCAGTTACCGCAGTGCTGCAGCAAGAAATAATTCGGGGACATATGTCGTGTTGTTTTTTCCGTTAGACCTTTGTTATTTGTGTGCGGTCCGTTCGGTATGCCCGGAGGCGGTAGTGAGGCCAGGTGTTCCTTTCGTCAGGCTAGCTGTGTGGTAGTGCGGACTGTCCATAATTTGCCCCTCACGCCCTACAATCTGTCAATAGATGAGTAAAACGTCAATATAGGTAACGGGGATTTACAACCGAGGTGAGAATCAGCGAACAAAGTTTAAAAAAAGCCAGCCGCTCTGTTTCCAGCAGGGAAATTTATGCTACTGCCATGTAGCCAGAATTATCCACTGATTAAAAGACGAGCGGGAGTGGTATGCAGTTGTGCTATTTCTGTAAAATTTCTTGCCAGATGCTGATTATCTGAACGATAAGTTTTGTGATCCACATCTCTTACAGCGAATCATGCTGGTATGAAACATAAGCAATGGCGTATTAACCCTCGATTTTCCATAACAAAATACGATGGGAAATGTCACAAAAGCATATAAAGACAGATGTTGGACGATGAAGCGGATATTTTTGCAAGATTAGGGATTTAACGTGGGGCGGATGAGCGAGATGTCAGATGCGTGGCGGTAAACTCCAGATGCAAAAAGACCAACCCGAAGGTTGGTCTTTTTTAAATTTGGTCGGCGAGAGAGGATTATTCCCCTGCGGGCCGTTGCTGAAGCAACGTTGTCTCGCTTCGCTCGGCTCAAACCTCCTTCGGAGGTTCTCATCCTCTTCAAACTCCAGATGCAAAAAGACCAACCCGAAGGTTGGTCTTTTCTAAATTTGGTCGGCGAGAGAGGATTATTCCCCTGCGGGCCGTTGCTGAAGCAACGTTGTCTCGCTTCGCTCGGCTCAAACCTCCTTCGGAGGTTCTCATCCTCTTCAAACTCCAGATGCAAAAAGAC
>NZ_JAJSOT010000007.1:0-246634 GCF_021282435.1 Buttiauxella cochleicola
CGGCTGGCGTCAGCGTCGTCTGCGAAATTTCGGCCGGGGTCAACGTCGTCAGTGGAACTTCTGCCGGCGTCAGCGTCGTCTGCGGAATTTCGGCCGACGTCAGCGTGGTCAGCGGAACGTCGGCTGGCGTCAACGTCGTCTGCGGAACGTCGGCCGGGGTCAGCGTCGTCTGCGGAACGTCGGCTGGCGTCAGCGTGGTCAGCGGAACGTCGGCCGGGGTCAACGTCGTCTGCGGAACGTCGGCTGGCGTCAGCGTCGTCTGCGGAACGTCGGTCGGGGTCAGTGTTGTTAGCGGAACTTCTGCTGGCATCAGCTCCGTCGTCGGGATCTCTGACGGTCGGTCGACGTGTGGCGTTTCTACCAGTGGCTGCTCCACCGTTTTCGATGGCGTCAGATCGCCCACCGGTACAGCGTTATTGGTAGGAGTCTGCTGCACCGTTTGCGTCAGGGTAGGATTAGTATTTGTGTCCTGAACATTATCAATCGGAGCAGAGAAAGTATCGAATTCGCGGTTGCCTGATATTTGGGAATTTAAGCTGTTTGTGGCAAAGCCCGAAGTAACATCCAGCACTTCGCCAGTCAGGTCTACTCGCTCAATGAAATGCCCGCCGCCGCCAGTACCGGCTTCAATTGGCGTCTCATTACCAGCAGCAGTTGCTTCCAGTGCTTTAGTCGGGTCAACACCATCTGTAATTGCCTGCTGGAGTGCTGCAACATCATCCGTTGCATGCTCAGTGTTAGCCGCAGCACTTACGCCGCTTTGGTCACTCCAGTGACTATTACGCCCCATATCCATTGTATGACCATCGGATAAGTTCACCGTTAATGCGCCGTTAGCACCGGTTACGATTTCTTCTCCAGCGAAGATTCGATCCCCTTCATGCAATTCACGCTGCGTTCCATCAACAGCTATAGCAAAAACCTGTCCAATGACTACTTTGACGATACCGAGTATGTTGTGCAAACCACTTGCCCCTGAGTATTGATATTACATATACCTTTCATACTTCAAGTTGCATGTGCGTTGGCAATACTCGCTCACCCCAGTCACTTACTTGAGTAAGCTCCCGGGGATTAATGAGAGACTCCTGTCTCTCACCGGAGGCCAGCCTTTGGCTGGTCAAATTCGTTCCCGACGAATTTGTCACTGCGTCGCCGCCTTCCTACAACTCGAATTATTTTGGGTATAGATGCAACAAAATAAGAATTCGATGTGCCACTTTGTCTAAAAATGAACATCTTTCTTTAATTAAAAAATTAATATTAACTTTTTATTTACAATGAAATCTGTATAAGAAAGCTGCCGTTGCCAGATACATAATAACTTACACTAAAAAATAAAGTGAGTAACATCTCAAATAATAAAAAATTCATTTCCCAGAAAGAAACCAGGCTGATTCATATGCAACCCAACTAAAATAAAAAATTTAACATCCACTTTTGAGTAATCATGGCATTTATTATGCAAAAATTGCTCTGACTGCATAAATACCACACAGTGATGTTAGAACTTTGTGTCGATAACATTAAAATTTGTCACTAGCCCAATAATGTCCATTATTCTACATTTCAAATCAAATCCACTCAGATTCATCATAGGCAATAAATTAAATAGTAGTTTTAAAAACCACAAAAAATATAACCAATAAGATATTCATACTGTAATTATCTAATTTAAAAGAGCTTCGTTCACTGCCAATGTTGATGATTATTTCAACACCCGCCGCATAACCTTGATTACAGTATAAATAATTTAGTTCTCTCTCTTGCCAGTGAACTAAACTTTTCAAGAAGCCTGCCCCTCAGCAGATCTGTCATTTACATAATGAAATCAGCTGCAATGATTCGTACGGGACAGACATTTTGACAAGAATGAAAATACCCACGCGCTCACCACTTTTGGGAAATTCGATGAGACCAGACCGACATTTTGCTGCACTCTGCTCCCTGCTGCTGCTAAGTACATCCGCGAAAGCCGAAGTTGATCTAGGCTCCTTAGATTTATTCGCCAAGGACAATGCCACCAGCCCCATCCCCAAAGGCCTGGTATTAGGCGGGGCTGTCATTAGCGGCACACCACGTTACGAAGCGCAGAAAAATGATACCTATATCGTCCCTGGTGCTGTCTATTTTGGCGAACAATTCATGTATCTGGGTGACCGGGCGCGTTATTACTTTCACCTCGACGACAAGGTAGCCGCCTATGCATACGGTCGGTTCCGCTTTGGTAACCTTGATCCCGATGATGAAGATGCATTCGACGGAATGCACAAGCGAAAATCAGAGTTAGAAGCTGGTGTCGGTGGAACGATCATTACCCCTTACGCTCTACTTAGTGCACGAATTAGTTCAGATGTAACAGGCCGTAGCAATGGTCAGGAATTATTGTTGTGGGCTGATTTTCCAATCATTAAGGGAAATTTATTGGTTATGCCTGGCATGGGGATGATGATTCGCAGCGATAAGATGGCAAACTATTACTTCGGCGGTGTTTCGAAAAGCGAAGCAACACCTGAACGCCCGGAATGGGATACCGGTACCACCTTCTCCCCAATGGCGGCGGTAATTACCAGCTATCGTTTCAATTCCAAATGGGTAGGAATGTTTGCTGCCAACTATGAATTTTATGACAAAGATATCGCAGACAGTCCTATCGTTCAGCACAACGGAGAGCTGTATGGGCTCCTTGCCGTCGGCTATATCTGGTAGATATAAATATGCTGAGTCAGGTTCTAATAGATAAACTGACTCAGCAATAGTGTTTACTTATATATCTCAGCAACACCGTGCAATTTATTATCTCCGGTTGCTGATAATATTTTATAAACTTTAGCCTCTCAAATAAATGGTATTACACATCGAGTTTTCAGGGTGAATCATTCAACGCTGAGGGCAGCACAAAGTATTGATATTTACTGGGTGCTTTTCGTGGTCAGTGCCATTACCGCACTGGCCACGGTAAACAACCCAATAATCCAGGCCATCGTCCACGGCGTTCCATCACTGAGCAGCGCCAACAACAACGAAGAGATAATCCCGCTACCGTACTGCAATGACCCCATTAAGGCGGATGCAGAGCCGGCAACGTTTGGCACGGAATCCAGCGCGGCGGCGGTAGAGGTTGCTGCAATAATGCCGTTCATCGATAAGAAGACAAAAACCGCAGCCACAATCAAAATCAGCCCACCGATTTCCAGCTTCGCAGCAGCGGCCAGAACCAGAGCGGCAACGGCAGCAGTCACCACCGCGAATTTCAGCAGTACTTCGAGCGAATAGTGCTGAACCAGACGGCGGTTTATCACGCTCATGCCCATCAGCCCAACAATGTTCAACGCAAATAGCCAACCGTAGTGCTGCGGCTCCACGCCAAAATAAGTGATGTAGACAAATGGCGATCCGGTAATAAACGCGTAGGCCGCGACGTAATAGAAGGTCAGGCACAGGGTAAAACGCATGAAAGTAGTATTCGTTAGTAGCGCGTAGTAGTTACGAAATGCGCTGGGTAACGAGGCTTTTACCCGCTTTTCTTGCGGCAATGTTTCAGGCAACCAGAACAGTGAAACAAACATCACCCCACCAATTACCGCCAATAGCCAAAAAATGGAGTGCCAGGTGGTGAATTTGATCATCTGCCCACCGAGCAGTGGCCCGGCAATGGGTGCAATCGCCATAATGATCATTAACGTAGAAAGCATTTGCGCGGCACGTGTACGGCTAAACAAATCACGGATCATGGCTCGCGCCAGCATCGGTCCGGTGCATGCGCCCAGAGCCTGAAACACGCGCCAGAAAACAATCTGCGAAATGTCGGTGGAAAGTGCGCAGCCCACAGATCCGATCATAAACAGCGCCATACCAATAAATAACAGCAGGCGGCGGCCAAAATGATCGCTTAACGGCCCCCAAATCAGTTGGGCGATACAAAAGCCCATTAAGAACCCCGTGATCGTCAGTTCCGCATCGCCGTGTAGGTCCTGGGCCATTAACGGCATAGCAGGCAAATAAATATCAGTCGATAAAGAAGTGAACGCCATTAACGCGCTAAGAATAATCACGAAGGAGAGGCCAGCCGTTTTACTCGCTGCCGTCTGCACGCGCGCCTGAGAGTCAATCATAGAATTTGGTATCCGAATAAGACAGGCGCTTATAGTAGCGACTGCGCACAAAAAGATAATCCCGCATAATCGGATAGCCATTATGAATCGTGCTCATCAATGGGAGCACCGCCAGGGGAAATCCTGGTTCTCCTGCTCAGGCCCACCGTCTGGCGAGTTTGTCCTATGCTTACTGTCTGCGTTTGAAATGCCAACAGGAGAAAAGTATGAGTGATAACAAAAACATACCTGCAACCCGTAACGAGACACACGCCGATCAATTCCCCACTCCACCCTTTCCCCATCAAAAACAGCCTTTCCCTGGGCTTGCAGGGAAAATGACGCCGCGTCCCGATCACGGCGAAACCTCCTATAAAGGTAGTGGCCGTCTGGCGGGGAAAAAGGCGCTGATAACCGGTGGTGATTCCGGGATTGGTCGCGCGGTGGCTATCGCCTTTGCGCGTGAAGGAGCGGATGTTGCAATTAACTATCTGCCTGAAGAAGAGGACGATGCTAAAGAGGTTATCGAACTGATTCGCGCTGCCGGGCGCAAAGCGGTTGCCATTCCCGGTGATATTCGTGAAGAGTCGTTTTGCCAACAGCTGGTGAAACAGGCTGCGCAACAGCTAGAGGGATTGGATCTGCTGGTGAACAATGCGGGTCGTCAGCAGTATTGCGAGTCGATTAAAGATCTCACTACAGAAGCCTTTGACGCGACGTTCAAAACCAATGTTTACGCCATGTTCTGGATAACTAAAGCCGCGTTAGATTATCTGCCGCGCGGTGCCTCTATTATTAATACCTCGTCGGTTCAGGCATATCTTCCAAGCGAAATTTTGCTCGATTATGCCCAAACCAAAGCCGCCATCGTGGCATTCACTAAGTCACTGGCAAAACAGCTTGGGCCAGAAGGCATCAGGGTAAATGCAGTAGCGCCCGGCCCTTACTGGACTGTTTTGCAGTGTTCCGGCGGCCAGCCACAAGAGAAAATTGAAAAGTTCGGTGAGTCCGCACCACTTGGCAGACCAGGGCAGCCAGCGGAAATTGCCGGACTGTATGTGACACTGGCCTCGCCCGAGTCGAGCTTTACGTCAGGCCAGGTATGGTGTTCAGATGGTGGTACCGGGACGCTATAAAGTGCGGGTACAGAACGGAGATTCTTTTCTCCGTTCTGGAGCTTTATTTGGATTCTGGGACGATGGAGATATGGCCGTTGGTTTCCAGAATCGCAAACTTAATTTCAGCAAGCCGGGTAATGCCGTGGTCAACTCTCGCCATTAACAAAATATCGTCGCAGGAAATATCGGCTTTTTTCATTTTGTCCTGAAAAAGGTAGCCATTTTCCACCAGAATGACCGGTGTTCCATCAAGTAGGTCATCCGCTCCCGGCAGATATTTTTTAATCATGCCAAACAGCATATCCACCACAATTAAAGTGACGATCGTAATCATCGCGCCGGTCACTGAAAAATCATTTCCCAGTAATGCTTGTTGGGTGGCCTCACTTATAATCAGCAGTAATATCAGGTCAAAAGAGGTCATTTGCAGCAAGGCACGCCGGCCGGCAATCTTAAAAACCACCATTAATATCAAGTAAATGGCGAGAGCCCTTAATACCATATCCATTGTCTGGCCACCTCAGGGATAGATAATTTGCCGAAACGTAATATCCGGTCCGCCATCAACCGCTATCGTGCTTTTAATCAGGCCTGCTTTCATCGGGGTAAGACTTAGCCACAGTGTTTGCTGTGCACCAGCTGTAGGTTTGTCATATTCAATGATCATTTCTCCATTGAGGCTGTACATTTTATCCGGCTGCGGTTGCAGAGAATCAACGCGAAAACTCTCCATAAAATCACCGCCAAAAATAATACGGTTGCGATCACCAGGGGATGAGACTGAAACAATTTTCATGTCAGCATCACTCATCAGCCGATTGAATTTTTCATAATGGAGGGAAAGCGAGCCATTGGTATTGGAAAGGTGAGAATCACTCAGATAACCCTTTGAAAATATCCCGCACAAGGCGGCAACAACAATCAGCAATAGCAGGACAAAACCATAGCGCCGCACCTGAAAGTCAAAGTTCAGCCAGAACGGTTTTTCGACAACGGGTGAAGATTTATCGGCGGGCGCGGTTTTCATTGTTTTCATCCGGCAGGAAAGGGGCTGCCGCGAGAATAAGCTCACTGCGACTTTTGAAGTCTAGTCAACGCATTGAAGGTGCGCCACCGTCGCGTTTTGATTAACTGGCAGCGAAAGCTCGAATAGCAATGCCCTTCTCTTCCAGCAGGTTACGAATCTGACGAGCTATTTCGATTGCGCCTGGGCTGTCGCCATGTACACAGATGGAGTCGGCTTTGATAGGGGTAAACTGTCCTTCGATGGATGTCACACCACCCTGGGTAATCAGTTGCAGCATACGCTGCGCTATGAGCTGCGCATCATGCAGTACGGAGCCGGCCTCACGCCGAGAAACCAGCGTACCATTAGCGTGATAGGCGCGGTCGGCAAAGGCTTCAGAAATAGTTCGCAGCCCTTTTTCCTGTGCCAAATCCAGCACCAGGGAACCCGCAAGGCCCACCAGCGGTAAACGAGGGTCAATGGCAAGGATTGCGTCGATGACCGCCAAAGCCTGCCGCTCGTCCTGGGCGATAGTGTTATAGAGCGCACCATGTGGTTTTACATAACGCACTTCGGTGCCCGCCGCTTTCGCCAGGCCTTGCAGTGCGCCAATCTGGTAAATCACATCAGCGATTAATTCATCACAGGCAATGTCCATATTACGACGACCAAACCCCACTAAATCGGGATAGGAGACATGCGCACCAATTGCCACGCCCTGCTGGGCTGCCTCTCGCAGTGTTGATAACAGTGCAGCTGGCGAACCGGCATGGAAACCGCAGGCAACATTGGCGCTGCTGACAAGTTTCAGTATCGCGGCGTCATCACCCATCGTCCACGCGCCAAAACTCTCACCTAAATCGCTATTTAAATCTATCGCCGTGACCATCGATGCCCTCTTCGCCCGCACACTTATCTATTGATAATTAGCATACATTATTTGCGTAGCGGGACATCTTTCATCAGCAATGAGAGCAAAAATGCGAGTACTACAACACACGCCGAAATCATGTACACCGAGTGCAGTGCCGTCCCAAATGCCTGCAAATAATCATTCTGCAGCGCTGCCGGAAGTTCATGTACCGCTTTAGCACCCAGTTGGTGTGGCAGTTGAACATCCGGTGGGATCAACTCAATAAGTTTGTTTTGCAGCACGTTAGTAAAAATCGCACCGAAAGCCGCGACACCTATCGAACCACCAATCTGGCGGAACAGCGTAGTACTGGAGGTCGCAACCCCAATCAGTTTCTGCTCAACGCTATTTTGTACCGCCAGTATCAGCACCTGCATAACCATCCCGAGGCCAAATCCCAGCAACGCGATATACAGATAAAGAATGTGAATCGACGTATCTATTTTCAGCGTACCGAGCAATGCCATGGCAATGAACGTCACCAACGTGCCAAGAATGGGGAAGATACGATAACGCCCAATTTTGCTGATGATGCGCCCGCTAATAATCGAAGTCAGCATGAGTCCGCCCATCAGCGGTAGCAACTGAATCCCCGCTTCCGTCGGCGTGGATGACTTCACCACCTGCAAATAGAGCGGCAGGAAAGTCATAGAACCAAACAGCGACATGCCGATGATAAAACCAATCAGACAACTTAATAGGAAGGTACGATCGCGAAACAGGCCGAGCGGAATGATTGGCTCAAAAGCCCGTTGTTCTTCATAAATAAAGCCACCAAGCGTCACCACGAAGAAAGCAAATATGCACCACAGTTGGGGATCGGACCACGCCATTACCGTGCCGCCCTGGCTGGTAAACAGAATCAAACAGGTGAGCGATGCCGCAAGATAACCCGCACCGAGGAAGTCAATTTGGTGGCGAATGCGCGCCGTTTGCGGTTTCAGCACTGCACCTATGACCAGCAGCGCAAAAATACCCAGCGGCAGGTTGATGTAAAAAATCCAGCGCCAGGAAAAATGCTCAACCAGAAAACCACCAATCAGCGGCCCAATGACTGTAGCAAGCCCAAACACCCCGCCAAATAAGCCCTGATATTTACCGCGGTCAGCCGGAGGGATGACATCACCCACTGCTGCCATTGTCACGACCATCAGGCCACCGCCGCCCAGCCCCTGCAACGCACGCATTAGAATCAGTTGTGTCATATTCTGCGCCAGGCCGCACAATGCCGAGCCAAGTAAGAACAGCACAATAGCGACCTGCAGAACGATTTTTCGCCCAAGCAAGTCGCCAAATTTACCGTATAGCGGCACCACAATTGTTGAAGAGAGCAAATAAGCGGTCACCACCCAGGAGAGTTTTTCCAGCCCACCCAGCTCGCTGACGATCGTCGGCAAGGCGGTAGACACGATGGTCTGGTCGAGTGCCGCAAGCAGCATGACCAGCATCAGCGCGGAAAACAGCAAACGAATCGATGTCGTTTGCTGCTGCGTTTCTGTCTGGGGTGTTTCGGTGACTGTCATTTTATCTATCGGCTTGTAATTAATTAACTGGATAATTAATATAGATGGATTAGTTTCACACGGTCAATGGAGTGCGCACAAAATGTCACCTGAAAACGGCCCTGATAAATCCGAAAATCATATTGATAATGGCCAAAAACGTCGCCGCCCTGGCCGCCCCGCGGGTACCAGTAAGAGCACCGATAAACGTGAGCATTTGATTGATATTGCGCTGAAGCTATTTTCAAATCAGGGGATTGCACAAACCCCTCTGAGCGCCATTGCCTCTGCTGCTGGTGTGACACCTGCCATGCTGCATTACTATTTCAAGACCCGCGAACAATTACTGGATGTATTAATTGATGAGCGTTATATGCCAGCGCGGGCATCAATGGGTGGCGCTTTTGAGCAACACCCAAACGACCCGGTGGGTGCGCTGACCGCATTGACACAGAAATTCATTGATGTCTCTTTGCTGTACCCATGGTTTGCGCCGCTTTGGATAAGAGAAGTACTGAGTGAAACCGGGTTACTGAAGCAACGAATTGATGCCCGTTTTGGCTCCAAAGAAAAACAGTCGGCGGTGAACTGGATTCACAAATGGCAGGATGAAGGACTCTTAAATCCCGATCTTGACCCGGAGTTTTTGTTCATCTCTTTGTTCGGTTTAACGCTAATGCCTGTTGCTCGCCTGCAACAGGAAATTCGTAAAGGTGACACCAACCTGAGTGCTGAAAGGCTTTCACTTCATATTGCCGCACTGCTGAAATCTGGGGTGGGTAATCAGCACGTAGACTAAAAATCAATTATTTCCATCACCATTCATCACCCAAATCAATGATTAGGCTTTTTCTTAGTTTACCCCTATTAAAAATGATGGATTATGCTCGCGCCAGATTATGGCGTTTCGCTTCGGCGGCTTCTTCTCTATTTTGGGTTAAACAGCAATGAAAAAAGTAATGTTGATGTTAGTTATGGCCGCAGCACTGGCTGGTTGTAGCTCTCCGGCACAGCGTATGGCGGAATGCCAGGCGCAGGGAATCAGCAAAGATACCTGCTATCTCGCCGAGCAGAATCGTCAGAATTCCATCAATAGCGTTGCGATGAAACAGGCAATGGAAAATGCCCACGACGCAGTAAAATAAGTCTGATAATCATCGCTAACACAGGCTCGAAAGAGCCTGTTCTTCATCTGATCCCCGCCAGACATAAAAACGTATAACCAATTGAATTTAGTTGACTTTATAACCATTTATTTATGTGAAATGTAAAGTTTAAAAAATGAATGTCTTAGCGGTTTGTTGGCGCTTGTATTTAGCCTGATAGGGGGAGTACATTAGCGCCGGCGAATCAATGAATCGCCATCAAAATGCAATATGAAACGGCTATATCGAGTGAAGTAAATCCCAAAATACCCGAGCTGCGGTTTCATCTTTCTATACTGAATTTTTAGCAAGATTGCGCGGAAACACGCGCGGAGCAATGTAACGTGAAATATTTCATGATGGGCTTATCGTTCATTTTGTTAGTGTGGGTTGGTACGTTTGTGATGATGGTTGAATAACCGGAATATCAAACAATGAGAGACAGGAGCCATAAGGCTCCTGTTTTCGTTTTTATTCGGCTAAATCTGAAGAAGATTTCTGTGTGGTTGGTAATAGGCCGTCCGTACGGAACATCGCTTTAATGCCTCGTACTGCCTGGCGAATGCGGTCGCGGTTTTCAATGAGAGCAAAGCGAACATGCGTGTCGCCGTAATCACCAAACCCAACGCCTGGCGAAACGCATACTTTCGCATCCTGAAGCAGCTTTTTAGCAAACTCCAGTGACCCCATCTGCGCGTACTGCTCAGGGATTTTCGCCCACACATACATTGACGCTTTTGGGCACTCAACCATCCAGCCCGCTTCATGCAACCCCTTAACTAAGACGTCGCGGCGGCGTTTGTACTGCTCGGCGATATCACGTACACACTGCTGGTCCCCTTCGAGTGCCGCAATTGCCGCAACCTGTAGCGGGGTGAATGTGCCGTAGTCATGGTAGCTTTTGATCCTGGCAAGCGCGTTGACTAACTCTTTATTGCCCACCATAAAACCAATGCGCCATCCCGCCATATTGTAGCTTTTCGACAGGGTGAAGAATTCAACGGCCACATCTCGCGCACCTGGGACTTCCATTATTGACGGGGCTTTCCAGCCGTCATAGACGATATCGGCGTAGGCTAAATCATGCACCACTAGCACGTCGTAGCGTTTTGCTAAAGCGACAACCTTTTCGAAAAACTCGAGTTCAACACATTGTGCTGTTGGGTTCGACGGAAAGCCGAGGATCATCATTTTCGGTTTTGGATAGCTTTCGCGAATAGCCCGCTCCAGCTCGGCAAAGAAGTCGACGCCTTCCACCAGCGGCACCGAGCGAACTTGCGCACCGGCGATGACCGCACCGTAAATATGAATCGGGTAACTTGGGTTTGGTACCAACACCATATCGCCATGATCGAGCGTTGCCAGCATCAGGTGCGCCAGTCCTTCTTTCGAGCCAATAGTGACAATCGCTTCGCTTTCAGGGTCAATTTCGACGTCATAGCGGTCTTTGTACCAACGCGAAATCGCGCGGCGCAAGCGTGGTATGCCTCGGGAAGTCGAGTAACCATGGGTATCTTCACGCTGTGCAACGGTACAAAGTTTCTCGACGATGTGCGGCGGTGTTGGGCCATCAGGGTTGCCCATACTGAAATCGATAATATCTTCACCGCGACGACGTGCCGCCATTTTCAGCTCAGCGGTGATGTTAAATACATACGGAGGGAGACGATCGATACGCGAAAAACGACGTTTTGGACTGGAGTCAGCCATAAATTCCTCAGATTAACGTTAGCGCCCGGACCGTCCGAGCGACGCTGCCACATGATGTGGCTTGCTTAGAAAATAGCCTGAATAAAAATCATCTGTCGAGAGGAAAAGCGAAATATTTTTACGACGCACAAAAGAGGATGCTTCACTTGAAGCTAATCCCTATTTTATTTGATGACCATCGATTACATTAACCATGTCGCAACATTCATATAACCTCTTTCCAAAAGACGTGGAGTTTCGCCATGACCCTACACATTGATGACTTACCGCATGCAATCCGTGAGATAAAACAAAAGCTTCGCCATGAATTGCCTGACTACAAAGCTGTATTTGCACAACTCGAAGGCGATATGCAGCGCCAGATTGACGCTATCCGTGATGAGATGGCCCGTGGTGAAAACCCGGTGCCGCAAATTAATGCCGACGATATCGTCAACAATCGTGTCAGTGAGCAACAAAAAGCCCTGATTCGCCAGCGCGGTTGCTGCACTGTAAAAGGTGTATTCCCACAATCCCAGGCTCAAGCCTGGAATGAAGAAGTGGGAAATTACCTGGAGCGGAATAACTTTGTCGAAAAACTAAAGAATGCTGCAGAAGATAACTACTTTGGCAATCTTGCCGCCAGTAAGCCGCAAATTTACGGTATTTACTGGTCTAAACCACAAGTTGAAGCTCGACAGCATGCTCGTATGAAAGCGGTACAGGTTTTCCTGAATAATTTATGGGAAACCGAAAGCAACGGTAAGCAGCATTTCGACCCGGATCGCGTGGTGAGTTACGCCGATCGAACCCGTCGCCGCCCGCCGCGCTCTAACTCTTTGGGTCTATCTCCACATGTCGACGGCGGCTCAGTTGAGCGCTGGCTGGATGAGAATTTCCGCCATGTTTACCGCCATGTGTTTGCAGGTGACTGGCAAAATTACAATCCATTTGCTGCGGAAGGCCGAACCGAAGTACGTGAATTTCCATCCCCAGCAGTGTGCTCCATGTTCCGTACTTTCCAGGGTTGGACGGCACTTAGCCCGCAACGCAAACACGGTGGCACGCTGACTTTGCTGCCCGTAGCGAACGCGATGGCCTATATCTTACTGCGCGCTTTGCAAGACGATGTGCCTGAAGAATCTCTGTGCGAAGCGAAGCCGGGACGCGCTCTTTCTATTAACGAGCAGTGGCATCCCCTTTTATTAACAGGGATTTCCTCAATTCCGGATATGGAAGCAGGCGATACCGTGTTCTGGCACTGCGATGTGATCCATGCCGTTGAAAATGAACACCTTGGAGAATTCGACAGTAACGTGATGTATATAGCTGCGGCTCCGTGGTGCGAGAAAAACGCCGCATACCTCGAGCGCCAGTGGTCAGCATTTATTGAAGGAAAATCACCGCCAGATTTCGCGGCCGATGATTTTGAGATCGATTTTGACGGGCGTGCGACTCCGGCAGATTTGAGTGCGGCTGGACGCGAGCAATTAGGCGGCAAGTAACCACTTCACCCTAACCCTCTCCTCAGGGAGAGGGGATTAACCCACGTTTCTGGTAACCACTCAGTAATTTCCTTATCATTGCCCTTCCATTCTTAGTCACGCGAGTTAACCGTGCACGAAACTTTTGACATGCTGATGGCGGTATTTGACCGCGCGGCGCTGATGCTGATTTGCCTGTTCTTTTTAATTCGCATCCGTCTGTTCCGCGAGCTGCTGCATAAAAACGCCCATACGCCCAAAGAGTTACTAGCGGTCACCGCTATTTTCTCAATGTTTGCCTTGTTCAGCACCTGGTCTGGTGTACACGTCGAAGGCTCGCTGGTGAACGTGCGTATTATCGCGGTAATGGCGGGCGGGATTTTATTTGGCCCTTGGGTGGGCATCATTACCGGGATTATCGCCGGGCTACATCGCTATTTGATTGATGTGGATGGGATTACTGCCGTCCCCTGCCTAATTACCAGTATTGTTGCCGGGATTATCTCCGGGTTAATCAACCGCAAAGTCCCGAAAGAGCAGCACTGGCGGGTCGGTATTTTCGGTGCGATGTTATGTGAAACCATGACCATGATTCTGGTGGTGCTGTGGGCGCCGTCGGTGGATTTAGGAATCGATATCGTCTCGAAAATCGGTATTCCTATGATCCTCGGCACCGTTTCAATCGGCCTGATTGTGGTGCTGGTGCAAAGCGTTGAGAGCGAAAAAGAAGCGAGTGCCGCTCGCCAGGCCAAGTTGGCGCTGGATATCGCCAACAAAACGCTACCTTTATTTCGTAACGTCAACAGCGAATCGCTGCGCCAGGTTTGCAATATTATTCGTGACGATATTAATGCCGATGCCGTAGCTATTACCGATGTCGACAAAGTGTTGGCTTACGTCGGCTTTGGCGAAGACAATTATAAGCAAAACGACGACGGTATCAGCCCAAGAACGCAGCTCGCGATTCGAGAAGGGAAAATCATTATTCGTAATGATGATGAGGCTTATCGCACACCGGAAATTCACTCGCTAATAATTATTCCGTTATGGGAAAAAGGTGTCGTCACCGGCACGCTTAAAATCTATTACCGCCACGCGCACCAGATCACTTCCACATTACAAGAAATGGCGGTCGGGCTTTCGCAGATTATCTCCACTCAACTGGAAGTTTCTCGCGCCGAGCAGTTACGTGAAATGGCAAATAAAGCTGAGTTACGCGCTCTGCAAAGCAAAATTAACCCTCATTTTCTGTTCAACGCACTAAATGCGATTTCATCCTCTATTCGTATGAATCCAGATACCGCCCGCCAGCTTATATATAACCTGTCGCGCTATCTGCGTTACAACATTGAATTAAAAGATGATGAGCAGATCGACATTAAAAAAGAGCTGTATCAAATTAAGGATTACATCGCCATTGAGCAGGCGCGTTTTGGCGATAAGCTAACGGTTATTTATAACATTGATGAAGAGGTTAACTGCCTGATTCCAAGCCTGCTGATTCAGCCACTGGTTGAGAACGCGATAGTTCATGGCGTTCAGCAATGTAAAGGCAAAGGTGTTGTCACCATCAGTGTGGAAGAGAGCGGGAATCGGGTGCGCATTGCGGTACGTGACACCGGGCATGGTATCGATCCGCAAGTTATTGAACGTGTAGAGGCCAACGAGATGCCAGGCAATAAAATTGGTCTGTTAAATGTGCACCATCGCGTAAAATTACTCTATGGCGAGGGGTTGGTTATCCGCCGTCTTGAGCCGGGTACGGAAATCGCGTTTTACATTCATCACGCCGCTACTGTCGTTCCGCCGTTATTGTCGCAGCAAGGAGGAAATGCATGAAAGTTCTCATCGTAGAAGATGAAGTGCTGGCGCAGCAGGAGCTTAACTGGCTGATAAAAGAACATAGTCAGATGGAAGTGGTTGGTACATTTGACGATGGTATGGATGTACTGAAATACCTGCAACATCATGAAGTTGACGCTATTTTTTTAGATATCAACATCCCTTCTTTAGATGGCGTGTTATTGGCGCAAAACATCAGTAAATTTGCCCACAAGCCATTTATTGTGTTTATCACTGCCTGGAAAGAACATGCGGTAGAAGCGTTTGAACTGGAAGCGTTCGACTACATTCTGAAGCCTTACCAGGAATCGCGCATTATCGGCATGCTGCAAAAACTGGAAGCGGCTTACCAGCAACAAAATGCCCCCGCAACATCCGGCACTACTAGCCGTGAAGCGCTGACCATTAACCTGGTAAAAGATGAACGAATTATCGTTACCGATATCAACGATATTTATTACGCCGAAGCGCACGAGAAAATGACGTTTGTTTATACGCGACGTGAAGCCTATGTGATGTCGATGAATATCACCGAGTTTTGCCACAGGTTGCCCGAAAGCCACTTCTTCCGCTGCCACCGTTCATATTGCGTAAACCTGAGTAAAATCCGCGAGATAGAGCCCTGGTTTAACAATACTTATATTTTGCGCCTGCGGGATCTGGATTTTCAGGTGCCAGTGAGTCGCAGCAAGGTAAAAGAGTTTCGTGCGTTGATGCGCTTGTAAGACGGGCGCAAGAATTTGCGCCCGAAGAGATTAAAGCACTTGTCCCAGCGTTTGACGCAGATGTGCGCCAGCGCCCAGCAGCCCCGGCTGATCGTGAACAATCAGATACACGGGGATGCTTTGCACGTACTCTTTAAAACGCCCTTTGTCTTCAAAACCACCACGGAAACCGGATGCTTTAAAGAATTCCAGGAAACGCGGCACAATCCCACCTGCGATGTAAACACCACCGAACGTTCCCAGCGTCAGAGCCAGGTTGCCACCAAAACGCCCCAGGATCACACAGAACAAAGACAGCGCACGACGACAGTCGGTGCAGCTATCTTCCAGCGCTCGTTCAGTAATATCTTTCGGTTTATAGCCCTGCGGCTCGCGGCCATCTGATTTAACAATAGCGCGGTACAGATTCACCAAACCTGGTCCTGACAGCACACGTTCAGCAGAAACGTGGCCGATTTCGGTGCGCAGTTCCTCGAGGATAATCCCCTCTTCTTCACTGTTTGGCGCAAAATCTACATGACCGCCCTCACCCGGTAGGCTAATCCAGCGTTTATCAACGTGAACGAGATGAGCCACACCAAGCCCGGTACCTGCACCATATACCGCAACAGGTTTTCCTTCGATTGGCTCACCGCCACCAAACTTAATCAGGTGCTCATCTTTGATCATCGGAATAGCCATCGAAACAGCAGTGAAGTCGTTAATGATTTCCAGATGTTCAAAGCCAAGATTCTTTTTCATCTCAGCGGTAGAGAATGCCCAGGTATGGTTGGTCATCGCCACCCAGTCACCGGTAATCGGACAAGCAATTGCGATACAACCGTCAGTCACACTAACACTGTGCTCTTTGAGATAATGCACCACAACCGCTTCAAGGCTTGGAAAATCGAGGCCCGAATAGGTTTTCGCCTGAGTGATGTCGCCATTTTCTACGTTGCACAGTGCCAGACGTGCATTGGTACCGCCTACATCTCCTACCAAAGCATATTTTGTCATTCTTCCACTGCTCCGCTAAAGTCAAAATAAGTCCTGGCCACACTGTAAAATTAGCTAGCCTAAACAACAACGACCAGATGAGAAGTGCCTTGGGATTATAGATCTTCGTCACAGATTAGCTTGAGCGTTTCAGCCCTTATTGCTGAAAGGCAAGATGCGTTATCTGGCAGACTGTATGCCGTGACGATTTTGCGTTAAAAAAATTTTAGTTAAGGAAAAATCATGCTCCATCCGCGAGCCAGAACCATGCTGGTTCTTTCCATTCCGGCACTGGTCATTGGGATCTGTTCCAGCCTGGTATTAATTGTGGTGATGAAAGTTGCCGATGTCTTACAAAAGTATTTATGGGTGTCACTGCCCGCCCGATTCGATCTCGACATGAATTCCCCGATGTGGATTTTATTGATGCTGACCTTCACCGGGATTGCAGTTGGGTTGGTGGTTCGCTATATGCCTGGCCATGCAGGCCCTGATCCTGCCACCGAACCGTTGATTGGTGCGCCAGTCAACGTAATGGCGTTGCCGGGTTTGATTATTGCGCTAGTGCTAGGGCTTGCTGGTGGTGTAAGCCTCGGGCCTGAACATCCTATTATGGCGGTAAATATCGCGCTGGCTGTGGCTATTGGCGCACGCTTGTTGCCAAAAGTTGGGGCGCTCGACTGGACGATTCTTGCCGCAGCCGGAACCATTGGCGCATTGTTCGGCACGCCGGTGGCAGCTGCGTTGGTATTTTCCCAGACCCTCAACGGCAGCAATGATGTCCCCTTGTGGGACCGACTTTTTGCACCACTTATGGCAGCAGCAGCCGGAGCAATGACCACAGACTTGTTCTTCCACCCTGATTTCTCTTTGCCTTCTTTGCAATATACCGAACTGCGCCTGGTTGATATTTTCAGTGGCGCCGTAGTGGCAGCTATCGCTATTGCATTGGGCATGGTTGCCGTCTGGTGCCTTCCACGTATGCATCGTTTAATGCACCAGTTAAAACATCCCGTGTTAATTCTTGGTGTTGGTGGCTTCCTGTTAGGCGTGTTAGGGCTGATTGGAGGTGAAGTCACGCTATTTAAGGGGTTGGATGAAATGCGCCAGCTCACCGCTGGGCAGCATTACTCTGTTGCAACATTGCTGATGTTTGCGGTGGTAAAACTGGCGGCATTGGTGATTGCTTCTGCATGTGGATTCCGTGGTGGACGCATATTCCCAGTGGTTTTCGTTGCGGTCGCACTTGGGATGATGCTCCACCAGCATGTTGAAGCAGTTCCGGCTGCCATTACGCTATCTTGCGCCATCCTTGGCCTGGTGTTAGTCGTTACGCGTGATGGTTGGCTCAGCCTGTTTATGGCAATGGCCGTGGTGCCCGACATCAAACTACTCCCATTGCTGTGCATCGTGATGCTGCCAGCCTGGCTGATGCTTGCAGGTAAACCGGTAATGATGGCGGAGAAGCCTAAGGTTTAATCCTTAGCGGCATTGCGCTTAGCAAGCGCTGCCGTAACCGCCTGCAATAGTTCGGGAATATCTTGTTTCGGTAGAACGACTTCCACAAGCGTAAGTCGTTCTGCCAGTGCCGCTTTCTGCATTACTTCTTCAAGCTGCACTTGCTCAGTCACTCGCCAGCATTGCGCAGGGTTGTGAAGATTCATCGCCTGCGGAATTTGCGTCCAGTTCCAGGACGCGATGTCGTTATAGCGCTGCTCGGCGCCATGAATGGCCCGCTCAACGGTGTAACCGTCATTGTTGAGCAAGAAGATCACCGGGCGTTGCCCATCGCGCATCATTGAGCCAATCTCCTGAATCGTAAGCTGCGCCGACCCATCCCCCACCAGCAATACCACGCGACGATTGGGGCAAGCGGTTTGCGCCCCAAAAGCGGCCGGGAGGGTAAAACCTATCGAACCCCACAACGGCTGGCTGATAAAAGTCACCCCGGCGGGTAGGGTCAGTGTCGCCGCGCCAAAAGCGGCGGTTCCCTGGTCTGCCAGAACTATATCTCCCGGGCGTAGGAATTTTTGAATGGATTGCCAGAACGCATGCTGGTCTAGTTTTCCGCTAGTCGCTTCGGGCAGTGCTGGCGGCTTTTGCTCGGACACGGGCCAGCCGGAAACCTGGTGTTTGCACAACTGATGCAAGACCGACACGGCTTGCGCCATTGCAATACCGCTGAACCAGCGTTCGCCGATTCGGGTAGCATTCGGTTGAATGTCGATAGTCTGCTGAAGAGTAAGATGCTGCGTGAACCCGGCAGTAAGCGTATCGGTAAACTTAACGCCCACGCAGATAACCAGTTCGGCCATTTCAATCGCCTGTATCACCGTTGCGTCGCTGGCAGCGGCGCTGTAAGTGCCTACAAACCCCTGCTGACCTTCATCAAATAACCCTTTGCCCATTAGCAACGTTGCATGAGGCATCGGAGTGTCATCCATCCACTGTTGTAACGCTTTTTGCTGTCCAAAACGTAACGCCAGAAAATCCGCCAATAAGGCCACAGTGCGGCTTTCAGCCAGGCGTTCTTGTACACAGGCACGAAATTCCGCCAGTAAGGCGGGATCGGTTGACTGTTGCGAAGTAAGTAACGATTTTGTTGGGCGAGTAGCTGGGGCCTGAGAGACGTCGCCAGGTAATAACAAATAACCGGGACGGCGTTGGGTCAAAGCTTGTTGCAAAACGCGGTCGATTTCATAACAGGCATTTTCTACAGTGAGGGAAGCCTGGGCTACTGTTACTTCCTGTGCCATTCGCGCAAAGTGCCGGAAATCACCGTCGCCTAATGTGTGGTGCATTAACTCGCCGCGCTGTTGTGCCCCAAGGCATGGCGCGCCGACTACATGGATAACCGGTAAATATTCAGCGTAACTCCCAGCGATGCCATTAATGGCACTGAGCTCTCCAACCCCAAAGGTAGTGAGCACCGCAGCCGCTCCATTACAGCGAGCATAACCATCAGCAGCATATGCAGCATTCAGCTCGTTGGCACACCCCACCCAGGCAAGGGTCGGGTTATTAATCACATTGTCCAGAAACTGTAAGTTGTAGTCACCGGGAACACCAAACAGATGGGTAATTCCAGCCTCGGTGAATCGGTCCAGAAGATAGTCTGCGACAGTGTAAGACATAACTCATTCCTTCTCAGAGGGCTTACTGTGAGTATTGGGCATATGTGATCGCTGTCGAGGATCAATGAGAATAAGGGTGTGGAAAGAGGGATTTACACGTAACTGCGGTGTAGTCTGAAGCCCGTAATGTTGTGAAAACGTATACACTAAGTTGGGCATTATTCACTTACCGGGAAACTAATATGGTCTATCAGGCAAATCCTGCGCGTTATGAATCAATGGAATATCGTCGTTGTGGGCGCAGCGGACTCAAACTACCCGCCATTTCTCTGGGTTTATGGCACAATTTTGGCGACAGCACGTTACTGGACAACAGCCGTCAGTTGTTGCACCGCGCATTTGATTCCGGGATTACCCATCTGGATCTGGCCAATAACTATGGGCCACCTCCGGGCTCTGCCGAAGAAAACTTTGGCCGTATCCTGCGTGAAGATTTCCTTCCATATCGTGATGAGCTGATTATTTCGTCCAAAGCGGGTTACACCATGTGGGATGGGCCGTATGGTGATTGGGGATCGCGTAAGTATTTAATTTCAAGCCTTGATCAAAGCCTGAAGCGTATGGGATTGGAGTATGTTGACATCTTCTATCACCATCGCCCGGATCCAGAAACACCCCTTGAAGAAACTATGCGCGCACTGGATACCGTGGTGCGTCAAGGTAAAGCACTGTACGTTGGCGTCTCAAATTACCCAGCCGAACTCGCCGCTCAAGCCATTGATATTTTGAATGACCTTGGTACTCCATGCCTTATCCACCAACCACGTTACTCGATGTTTGAGCGTTGGGTTGAAGGCGGTTTACTGGCCGTTCTGCAAGAAAAAGGCGTGGGTAGCATTGCCTTTTCACCACTGGCTGGCGGCCAACTGACCGATCGCTATCTTGATGGGATTCCTGCTGATTCCCGTGCCGCAAGCGGCAGCAAGTTCCTTAATGCTGACCAGCTCACAGAGGAAAAACTGCAAAAAGTTCGTAAATTGAATGCCATAGCGCAACGTCGCGGGCAGAAACTTTCCCAAATGGCATTGGCATGGGTGCTGCGTGGTGACAAAGTCACATCAGTGCTGATTGGCGCCAGTAAAACCAGCCAGATTGATGATGCAGTCGGCATGTTAGCCAATCGTCACTTTACGGCGGCAGAACTGGCAGAAATTGAAGCTATTTTAGTGTAACCGCTATCACCAACTGGTTTAATTACGAACTAAATTAGCAAAAAGTGCTCTCCTCTGCGAATTAGGAGTTGTGGCGATGAAACACTTAGTTACCACAACTTACTATACCGCTAACAAGCCGCTCTGGCGGTTACCGTGTAAGGGGAGAGAGTATGTTCAGGACACTGATTCTTGCGATTGCATTACTGGCATCTGCACCAATGATGGCGAATGCGGGCGAAATCACCCTGCTGCCGTCAGTTAAGCTTCAAATTGGCGATCAGGATTATCGCGGTAATTACTGGGATGGCGGCGGCTGGCGCGACCGTGATTACTGGCATCGTAATTATGAATGGCGTGACCGTGGCTGGCACCGCCATGATAACGGCTACCATCGTGGCTGGTATAAAGACCGTGGCCGTAGCAGCTTTGAGAAAGGTTATCGCGCGGGCTGGAACGATCGTGACGATCATCGTGGTCGAGGCCGTGGTGATCACGGACGTGGGCACGGCGGTGGTCATCGCCATTGAGGCTAATGATTTAAAAATGGGAGCTAAGGCTCCCATTTTTATTACAGCAATCGATAGTTTTTATCTGGGGTGATTTTTCCAGGAAGCCTCCCATCATGGATCATTTCCCGTAAATCAATTTCAATGGTGTTGCAGATAGCATTCAAGGGTAAATCATTATCTTCACGACCAAAGGGATCCTCAAGCTCAGTAGCAATCGCATCAAGCGCAAGCAATGCATATGTGGTAAATAATGAAAACAACAGAGAAAGAAACCCAAAGCTGTCGATGATCAGCAATGGATAAATCGCACAATAGATATAAATAGTGCGATGTAAAATTAAAGAATATGCAAACGGAATTGGCGTATTACTGATACGTTCACACCCCCCCTGAATGGTACTGATATTATTGAGGTAATGATTAAAGTTCTGGTAATCCAGGGAATTTCGCTTATAGCGAAAAAGCCATTTGCCAATCTCCTGAAGCAAAGCATTACATGGAGTGGCAACATTTAGCCTCTCAAGCATAAATGGGGCTTGCGATGTGACCTCCACAGGCATTTTTTCGTGCCGCAGCATCGATTTTAATATGTTGCAATAACATACGATAAAATTGAGCACGACTTTCATCTCATCCTGACTAGCTTCTGTTGTGCTTTTTATTTCCCGCATTAAAGATCGAGTGGTAATCAACAAGTCTCCCCAAAGCTTTCTGGCCTCAGAATAGCGGAGCCACGCTGCATTGTTACGGAAGCCAAGAAATATCGAAATGGATATCCCAATAAAACCAATTGGATTTTCTTTTGCTTCAATACCATGCAAATGCAAAAGCGGGAGTAGAAATAGATAAGCCATATTCAACATAGCGAAAAAGAGCAACTGGCGAGAAATTTTCCTCATAATAGACCCTCTCCATGAGAACAATCTTCTAAACCAGTGTTGCTCAGGCCTGACTATCATTCTTTATCCTTTACACATAAATTTGCCATATGTGCATAAACGGGAACCAATTTATGTAAGTAATGCTCAAAAACCTGTTTTTTATCAGAAAGAGGAATCACTCCGTCAAGGAGGCCCTGTTGATTAATATATGAAGAGGGTATGTCTATAATGCTCTCTCCTTGTATAAGAGGATGATAGCTAATCATAATAGGGCCTAAAAAACCGGTGCGGATAATGTTTAGCTGCATCGAACCAAAAAGCTTTATAGACAAATTATTACTTTGGCAAATTGCTACCTGGTGATGGTATAAACGTTCAGTTAATGTAATATTCTTTAGCAAAACCAATGTGTAGTTATTCCATAAACTATCCATACTTGTTTTTTTACTATGAATATCAGAAGCGTACTCTTTTAAAGATAGGTATTGCGGCATACAATAATCTCTCCCACTTAAAATTGAGATTAAATATAGATAATAAAAAACAGAAAAGTAATGAATGATGAATTAACTAGTCAGTATTTCCATTTTTGCTCAGTGCTTTGATGGCATCACTATGAAGAATAAAATCAATGTAATTACGCAATGTCAAAGTGTTATTTTTATTACTGGGGTAAATCATCCACAATTCTATTTTCTGCACACTCCAGTCGGGAAGAGCAATTTTAAGCTGACCATTTTTTAGATAGGGATCCACAATGTACTCGGGCAAAATTGCCATCCCTGTACCTTGTAAAGCTTGTTGCAATATATAAGTCAGATTATCGCTGGTATGCCGAGAATTCATGACCAATTTATAGCTGCTAGCTTCTTGAGAAAGAGTGACGCTTTTCCATGTTTTATGGGTAATTAAATCACATGTAAGCAATTCATCAGGTGAACTGACATTATGCTTTTCTGCATACTCCGGCGTCGCAACAATAAATCGATTAAAGGTTCCCAGGAAACGCCCAATGAAAGAGTCATCGGAAGGCTTACCTATTCTGTAAGCGACATCAAAAGTATCGTTAACCGAACCAAAGAATGAGTCAGCCGTAACCAGTTCAAGTTCAACCTGAGGATTTGCTTTCAAAAACTCATGGTGAGGTGCAGGTAAGGCACTGTACATGAACCCCGGAGGCGCTATTATTCTTAATTTCCCATTTGGGCTTTCACGTAATAACTGAATGAGCTCATCAGCTCTGAATGCAACATCTATCACTTCCTGACAGTATCGCAAATAACTTTCACCTGCATATGTCAGCGAGATCTTTCGCGTTGTTCGATTGAGCAAACGTAAACCAAGATATTCTTCGAGTTCACTTATTTGCTGGCTGACGCGAGATTTCGTCATATTCAATTCTTCAGCGGTTCTTGTAAAATTGCCGTTTTTTACCAGCGCGGCAAAAAGAGCCATATGATTAAAGTGCTTGAACATGACAAAACCCTGATATTTCTAAACGTCAGCATAAATCATACATAACATAATGTGGGATGGATAGAGCTGATTGTTCAACAAATCACACCCATTTGTTCTGAAAGTAGTAACTAATCAACAGAGTCTTAATAGGTATGATTGCCTGTGTTCGGCACCAATATACACAGGGTAATTTATAAATAATGTGGACCTCGATAGCGAATCGAAAACTGCTGAGCATTCCGCTTTTTGGAATATTATTGCTCAATACGATTATTGACATTTTCTTAGGTGCTATTGCGTTAGGGCATCACAATTTTATGATTGTCGGTGTATTGGCAATCGCGTTTGCGATTCAGGGAATGTTTATGGTTCGAGTTAGCAGGCATATATTCTGCTAACTCACCAGGGGAAGGGATATAAATAAACGCAAATGCATGAATGAACTTATAAAGATCTAACCCGCGACCACAAGACTGTGCCCGCAGAGCGCTATAAATCTACAACCCCAAAGCCGTACCAACTAGCAACCACAGGTTAAGCGCCACCACTACAGCTACAATCACCCACCCCACTTGTTTTACCAGCCGGGTATTGACTAAATCCCCCATCAATTTTTCATTGCTGGTAAAAATCAGCAGCGGCACCAGAGCCAGTGCGATACCGAAACTGAGCAGTACCTGGCTCATAACAAGAACGCGCGTTGGGTCAAGCCCCATCAGGATGACAATAAATGAAGGTGCCATGGTGACTGAGCGGCGAACCCACAGCGGTATATAGAAGCGCACGAACCCCTGCATCACGACCTGCCCTGCCAGCGTGCCGACAACAGTTGATGACAATCCCGCCGCAACCAAGCTCAATCCGAAGATAGTCGCCGCAGAATGGCTCAAAAGTGGCTCAAGCGTGAGATATGCCTTTTCGAGATCGGCAACACCTGTATGGCCAGAGAAGTGAAACGCTGCGGCGGCCGTTGCCATCATCGCCAGATTAACAAATCCGGCAATCGTCATTGCGATGCCCACATCCCATTTTGTCGCGCTGTAACGCTCGGCGCGATTGCCTTCGTGCATATGCTGGGTCAGCGATGAGTGAAGATAGATAACGTGCGGCATAATAGTCGCACCCAGCACCCCGGCGGCTAAAAATACCGCTTCGCTGGTCGGTAAGCTTGGGATCAACATCCCTTTGCCCAATTCAGCCAATTTAGGCTGTGAGAAAATCAGTTCAACAATGTAAGCCGCGGCCACAAATAACAGCAGTCCACCGATCACTTTTTCGAGCGGTTTTTGCCCGCGCCGTTGCAACATCAGTATCAGGAACGTTGCAATACCGGTAAGTACCGCACCTTGCAGCAATGAGACACCGAGGATTAATTTAAAACCAATCGCAGCACCGATGAATTCGGCCAGATCGGTCGCCATGGCAATGATTTCGGCTTGTATCCAGTACAGCCACACAACCGGACGCGGATAGTGGTCACGAATTTGTTCAGCGAGGTTCTTGCCGGTGGCAATCCCTAGTTTTGCCGACAGAATTTGGATGAGCATCGCCATCAGGTTCGCCCACACCACTACCCATAGCAATTTATAGCCAAAGCTGGCCCCGGCCTGAATGTTGGTAGCAAAGTTACCAGGATCGATATACCCGATAGCAGCGATAAAAGCTGGGCCCATCAACGCCAGGCGTAATCTGCGCGCTGTGCGGGTACCACTGTTGTCAACGCGACTGTTTGTCATCATCTGCCTCTGAGATATAGCCTTTGCTATGTTTCAAGCTATCAAAAATGAGAATGATTATCAAATTCATTTAAGTGAGATAAACTGATTGCTCTGATAGATGAAAACAATGAGGGATTTGGGGTGACGATTTAGCATCGTCCGTTAATTAAAAAAAATACGACAACCACTATGTTAAGGATATGTGCGTTGACGCAACTTTTATCTTCTTTACTTAACATAGCAGAAATGTATGGTTGATCACTAATTTTGAGTTTGGTCACACGACATCACTATAGTGTGCGATTAGTCTCGTTTTCTTATTGCTTGTTTCATAGAATGTGCAACGAAATTAAACCTGCCTCATGTTTGGAGCAAATATGTCCCGCGTTCTTCACTTTGTCTTAGCGCTTGCCGTGGTTGCGCTACTTGCTTTATTGCTGAGTAGCAACCGTAAGCAGATTCGTATTCGCTTTATCGTTCAACTGTTAGTGATTGAACTCATTCTCGCCTGGTTCTTCCTGAACTCAGAAATCGGTCTGGGCTTTGTGAGAGGTTTCTCAGAAATGTTTGAGAAACTGCTGTCGTTCGCTAACGAAGGGACAAACTTTGTATTCGGTAAGATGAATGACGAAGGACTCGCCTTCTTCTTCCTGAAAGTACTCTGCCCAATCGTCTTTATCTCCGCACTGATCGGGATATTGCAGCACATCCGTGTTCTGCCGATTGTTATCCGCTTTATCGGTACCGTTCTGTCTAAAGTGAATGGTATGGGTAAACTGGAATCCTTTAACGCCGTAAGCTCGCTGATTCTGGGACAATCAGAAAACTTTATCGCCTATAAGGATATTCTCGGCAAGATGTCTCGCAACCGCATGTACACCATGTCCGCTACGGCCATGTCTACCGTGTCCATGTCGATTGTCGGTGCATATATGACGATGCTCGAGCCAAAATATGTGGTCGCAGCGCTGGTGTTGAACATGTTCAGTACCTTTATCGTACTGTCGCTGATTAACCCTTACCGCGTTGATGAGAGCGAAGAAAATATCCAGATGTCTAACCTGCACGAAGGGCAAAGCTTCTTCGAAATGCTCGGTGAATACATTCTGGCAGGTTTTAAAGTTGCGATTATCGTTGCCGCAATGCTGATTGGCTTCATTGCCCTGATCGCGGCACTTAACGCACTGTTTGCAGCAATCTTTGGCATCTCTTTCCAGGGCATTCTGGGTTACATCTTCTACCCGATTGCCTGGGTAATGGGTGTTCCTTCCCATGAAGCATTGCAGGTTGGTAGCATCATGGCCACCAAGCTGGTTTCCAACGAATTCGTTGCGATGCTGGATCTGCAAAAACTGGCCGGTACGCTTTCCCCACGTGCGGAAGGTATCCTGTCTGTGTTCCTGGTTTCGTTTGCTAACTTCTCTTCTATCGGGATTATCGCTGGTGCGATTAAAGGCCTGAACGAAGAGCAAGGTAACGTGGTTTCTCGCTTTGGCCTGAAACTGGTTTACGGTGCAACTCTGGTGAGTATTCTGTCAGCATCTATCGCTGGTCTGTTCTTGTAATTCTCACAATAAAAAGCCGGGGCAATTTGCTCCGGCTTTTTTTATGCCTGAAATTCCTGGCGGATTTATCTACGCCTGAATAGCATCGTCATCCTGCCAGCAGACCTGGTTTCTGCCTCGTTCTTTAGCGGTATACATCCGCATATCTGCAAGCGACTGGATTTGATCAAGCGTGTACTCAGGATACTCACTGTGCGAAGCCACACCTAGCGATGCGGTAACAGGTAATTTTCGGCCGTCATCCAGAACCAGTGCCGAAGACTCCAACTCCCATTTAACTCTTGTAGCCACCATAATCCCCGCCTTGAGATCGGAGTTAGGCAGATAAATACAGAACTCCTCACCACCAATACGCCCAAGAATATCCTGGCTGCGTATCGCACGCTGAATGCGCTGAGTCGCATGCATCAGCACATTGTCACCGACCTGATGCCCGTAAACATCGTTCACTTTCTTGAAGTGGTCGAGATCTAATTGCACAAGTGTGTAATCTACGTAATCAGGGCTAATTTGTGATGTTTTCTCAAAGAAGCCACGGCGGTTAAGTGCACCGGTCAACTCATCGTGAAGCGCATGATGCTGCATTTCACGCTGCAAGCTCCCCATATTGCGCACCAGGCGGCAAATCACTCGGTGCGATCCCCAGAGGAACAGCACGAATATCCCCCACATCGCGATCAACAGGATACTGAAACGGCCAAAGTCTTCATGTAAACCCTGACTGAGGGTTTGGGTACTGATCAGTACCGAGCGCGTGCCAACAACTCTGCCAAAAGTGATGAATACAGACCCATCGCGCATCGTGCCGCGCGATGAGACTTCAAGCATCTGGCGAATAGTTTGTAGATGCTTAGCAGTGAGTTGAAATTGATTGGCCGACCCTACGGTACCGGTGAGTGGAATTAGCCGTTCATCAAACAATTGATAAGCACTCTGCGTATCTTCAGGTAATGACGCCGCAAGGAATTTTTGCACTGCATCATTTTCAAACGCTATCCCCAGAAGGCCTATCCATTCGCCACGAAAATCGACAGGAATGGCGGCATTAACCAGAGTGTCATCAGTTTTAGCGATATTCTGCCGTGTCCAGAAAGGTTCTCGCTGTGGATTGAGCAATGGCGAAGCCAGCACGAAACTACCCTGTTCTACATGAGGGTTGTAGCTGCTCACCAATAGCGAGTTCATCTCCTGGGATAGAGAGACAATAAACTCGCCATCACGTGAGATGTAGTACAAATCAGCAGTCAGTTCATTGGCCCCTGTCGCCAACGGGAAAAGACCCTGAATCTTCCGCAATGCGTAGAGTTGCTGGCGGACTTGTAGCGCGTCCTCGCCGTGAAACGCGCTGTCCTCGGTAAGCGTATCGGGCAAAGGCAGCTCGCGGACCCACAATGGTGAATCGCCAACATCGCCTGTAATTTCCGAAGGAACAGTTGCCACACCAGGGAACAACGGATCGTCCATCGCTTCAATAAAAATTCGTTTTAGATAGCGAAGGTTGTCAACTTTGTACTGTGCTTTGCTTTCGATTCTGGCAATTACACTTTCAAGGTGGCTAAGCTGGCTTGTACGGTAGCCATGGCTAAATAGCTGTCCTTGCTGCCAGAATAAAAAAGTAGTCAGCGCAAAAACAAAAATAAAAACCAGATGGATAACCCGGAGTGTTTTTGCCATTGGCAGGCGAAATCTATTCGCTAAAGAAGTGCTCACAAATCAGCCCTTTGATTATATGCTCGCAACATACTGCTACCTTAATGTATGGACTAAGGCCAGAGGTTCTGGCTTGCCTATCAGATACCCTTGTAAAAACTGTACGCCGAGTTCGCATAACAGCTTGCGCTGTTCTTGCGTTTCAACAAACTCTGCAACAACAATCAATTGCTTCGCTCGAGCCATATCACAAATAGATTTAACAATCAGCGGGTCAAGCGAGTCGGTGGTGATGTCTTTGATGAAGCAACCATCAATCTTAATAATGTCTGCTTGCAGCCTTTTCAACCGCTCGTAGTTAGCATAACCGGTACCAAAATCATCAATGGCAATTTTAAACCCATAATCACGCAGTAACGTAATGTTCTGCATTGAAGTTTCTGACTCTGAAAAAGCCTGTTCCTCGGTGACTTCAATTATCACGCTGCTGGTTGGCACCTGGAATTGCGTGAACAATGAAATAATATTCTGCGCAATATCCTTTTGCATCAACGTCAACGGCATAAGATTTACCGAGAAACGCGACTGCTCGCCCTTCTCAGGGTGAAGATACAAATAATTCACCAGCTTCTTCACCACTAACATATCGAAGCGCGTGCTGAGGTTAAACTCGGCAATAACGGGAATAAACTTATCCGGGGTAATTAATTCATCATCAAAAGTGATACGACTCAGTATTTCGTGATATCCATGCCCCATCTTATTCACAATAGGTTGTGCATAGAGAGTGACAGGCTCTTCTTCATTCAAAGCACGTTTGATTTTTTGCAGTAACAAAACACGCTCTGTCGTTTTGTCAGAGACATATTCAACTCGGGTATTCAAGCTGAGTACGCGTAACGATTCACTCGCCTGATCGGAGAGAAAACTTAATTGCCCTAAAGTGCGGTGTAATTCTTCAAGGCTGTTGTCGATAACGCTATAGGATGCGCCGTACTCAATTTCCAGCATGGTGTTATGCCATGTTATTTTTTTGCTATTGAGTAAATCAACAATATGTTCGAGTCGCGCATCGGTATGTTGTCCACGGAGGAAAATTAATAATTCGCTTCCGGGCAACTGAAATACTTGTTCACCTTCATGCAGGAAAGGCGTTATCTGACTGGTAACTATACGCTTACAATGAATTCGCATCATCATGCCGTAATGGCGGCTTAAAAATTCCAGGTTCGACATCCTTAGGCAGCAAAGCGTCCCTTCCGGGTAACATTGCACATGATGTTCCAGGGCACGTAAATTTGGTAATTGTGTTAATGGGTCGGTTAATGCCTGCGAATGATAAATGCGTTTCATCCATTCGTTTTTCTTAAACATCATCGTCATATACAACATACAGACGGAAAAAGAGATGAAAACAGAAAGAATGAATGACAGGGCAAATTCTGTATTAACCCCGTAAAGGAAACCATCGTTATATGTCAGTAGTAGCCATACGGATATAGCCCATAACAGCCCCATTAAACGCGGGCCAAAATGGCGGATACCCAGCGTAAATAGCACAAAGATAGCGGGCACAAGGTAGCCTGAAACCTGCAACAAGCCCCACGATGAGCACAACACCACCAGCAGAGTTATCAGGCATAACAACCAGGTGAAAGAATAAAAACGACGTGGGCCAACGAAATCACGCATCACGCAACGACGCCAGAAGGCTCGGACGTAATTTGGATTCAGGATCATTCTAAGCGGATAGTAAAACAGGAAAGTGAATATCAGCGAGGCGGCAATTAAATTTTGAAAATCCACCACCATAAACATGAGTGAATTGTCACCAAAGTACGCAGCCAATGCTTCTGGAAATTGAATATAGTGCCCCGCCAGATACATCAATAATTTAGTGCTGAAAGGTGCGACAAACCCTAGCCAGAATATCCGAGTCCCCATTCCTTTATCGGTCAAAGCATAGCGCCATCTCGACCCAAGGTAATGACGAGCAATTATACTACAAACTATTATTGGAAATATCAGGCAAAAAACAAACGACGCTAACGCCACAAATGACAGATGAAGTACGCATGAGAATGTCACTACTGATGAAATTATTAGAGGAATAATCGCAGCTCGGCCATAGATAAACACCATGGCTATCAACAAACCCATTGGAAGATATGCGAGATAAACCTGAGCACCATCAATTGTCGTTAACGGTGAAATGTAGCGAGAAAAAGGGACGAGAAAGAGAGATAAAACCAGTGCTGTAACGAATTTCTTGATAGATTTTTGAAAAATCATAAGCCCTGGTCTGAGTATTCTGTAATGGCTTTGCAGCATTATTCGGTGATAAATAATACGTTTATTTGTTGCGCAAATCAAGTTTGCGAATTATTGCAGGTGATTAAATTTATTAGTTTTTTATACAAACCAACAAAGAGAAATAATTTGATATATTCATATTGAGAATACATCGTATTTATATATTCACTGAATTGAGGAAAGTCGTGCTCAAATCACTATTTTGTGACGTTATTCTGGCGCAGAAACGAAAAAACCCCCGCCATTAGGCGAGGGTTTCATATTTTGGTGGAGCTAAGCGGGATCGAACCGCTGACCTCTTGCATGCCATGCAAGCGCTCTCCCAGCTGAGCTATAGCCCCACGAATGGGTTTGGTTTAAACGATTCAAATCTTGCTGGTAAAGATTTGGTGGAGCTAAGCGGGATCGAACCGCTGACCTCTTGCATGCCATGCAAGCGCTCTCCCAGCTGAGCTATAGCCCCGTACCGTGAAACCGTGTCGTATCGACGGGCGGCATCATATGAAACCCATTCGAGAGTGTCAACGTCAAATTCAGCTTCGGCGATTAATCGCCGAAAAAGCAAACAATACAAGTAAAAGCAGAGGCATCTCGTCTTCCTGTAGTTAATCCTGTCACAGTTTCCAGTAAAATGATCCCATAAAATGAACCACTAATAACCCCTTTGGATTTAAGGAAAAACTGTGCTCAAGGAACGTATGACCCCGGAAGAGCTGGCGATGATTACTGGTTATAGTCGCCAAACAATCAACAAATGGGTACGTAAAGAAAGCTGGCTCACCACTCAAAAACCCGGTGTTCAGGGAGGTAAAGCTCGCCTGATTCATGTGGATGAACGTGTACGCGATTTTATTAATAGTGCAAAACGCGTTTCAGAGAAACTCAGCAGTTACCACGTTAATGACACTTCACTGGAAGGGCTTTTGCTCAATTCGATGAAACAGATGTCAATCTCGGAACAAGAAAAAATGTCTGCATTGATTCTGCGAGAAGGCATTGCTGGGGTGTTAAAGCGTTTAGGTATTCGTGATGAGTAAAACGAGTATCAAAAAGCCGGCATAAGCCGGCTTTTTAGTCACAACACTTTATAACGTCAGGCGTTACTGTTGTGCTTCGCGCGTAGCAATGAATTCCAGAGCCTGATTAATACGAGCAATCGAACGTTGTTTACCAATCGCGTGAACAGTGACATCAAGACCAGGTGACTGCCCTGCCCCTGTAACAGCAACACGCAGCGGCATACCAACTTTACCCATGCCTACTTCCAATTCATCAGCGGTTGCCTGAATTGCATTATGCACATTCTCTGCAGTCCAGTCGGTCAATGCTGCCAGTTTGTCGCGCACAACTTCCAGCGGCTGACGAGCAACCGGACGAAGGTGTTTCTTCGCAGCATCTGCGTCAAACTCACTGAAGTCTTCATAGAAGTAGCGGCAAGTTTCAGCCATCTCTTTCAGAGTTTTGCAGCGGTCGCCAAGCAATTTAACCAACTCAGCCAGTTGTGGGCCGTTGCGAGTATCAATGTTTTGCTGCTCGATGTGCCATTGCAGATGGGTCGCAACATATTCAGGAGCAAGGTGGTTAATGTAGTGGTGGTTCAGCCACTGCAATTTTTCAGTATTGAATGCACTGGCCGATTTGCTAACGGAGTCCAGTGTGAACAATTTGATCATCTCTTCACGAGTGAAGATTTCCTGATCGCCATGAGACCAGCCCAAACGCACCAGGTAGTTGAGCAGCGCTTCTGGCAGATAGCCGTCATCGCGATACTGCATGACACTCACTGCGCCATGACGTTTGGACAGTTTTTTACCGTCGTCGCCATTAATCATAGAAACGTGCGCATAAACCGGTACTGGCGCATTCAACGCTTTCAGGATGTTGATCTGACGCGGAGTGTTGTTGATATGGTCTTCGCCACGAACCACGTGGGTGATTTCCATATCCCAGTCATCCACTACAACACAGAAGTTGTAGGTTGGGGATCCATCGGTACGGCGAATGATCAGATCATCCAACTCCTGGTTGCTAAATTCGATTGGGCCACGGATCTGGTCATCAAAAATAACAGAACCTTCTTGCGGGTTGGCAAAACGCACAACACATGGTTCATCAGCAGTATGATGCTCATGGCCATGGCGGCAGCGACCGTCATAACGTGGCTTGTCGCCGTTCGCCATTTGTTCTTCACGCAATGCCTCAAGGCGTTCTTTAGAGCAGTAGCATTTGTACGCTGTACCAGCTTCCAACATCTCGTCGATAACCGCGTTATAGCGGTCAAAGCGCTTGGTCTGATAATACGGACCTTCATCCCACTCAAGGCTCAGCCAGTTCATGCCATCCATAATAGCTTCTATAGCTTCTGGAGTTGAACGCTCAAGGTCGGTGTCTTCTATACGTAGCACGAACTCACCGTCGTGGTTACGAGCAAAAAGCCATGAATAGAGAGCAGTACGAGCACCACCAACGTGCAAATAGCCTGTTGGGCTTGGCGCGAAGCGAGTTTTGATTTTCATTAAACGGCCTTAATTACGCAAAAGTACCGGGGAACCGGCAAATGCCAGGGAATATAGAGTGGGCAACATTCTACCACTGTGTACTGATTCCTCAATGTTGATACCCTTTCTTGTCTTCAATCCACATATTCTGATGACAAATCAATCACCAATGTGCAATTCGCGATCGCATTGTTTATTTTTACGACGAACGAACAAAATCTTTAGAAAAGGCGTTGACTCATTTTCAACTCTCCCTATAATGCGACTCCACACAGCGGGGGTGATTAGCTCAGTTGGTAGAGCACCTCCTTTACACGGAGGGGGTCGGCGGTTCGAGCCCGTCATCACCCACCATTCATTAGTGAGTGATTCCGCAGTGTAGCAAGAGATAAAATTTGGGTGATTAGCTCAGTTGGTAGAGCACCTCCTTTACACGGAGGGGGTCGGCGGTTCGAGCCCGTCATCACCCACCATTATCTACTCTTGCAATAGAAGTACCGAAGTTTGGGTGATTAGCTCAGTTGGTAGAGCACCTCCTTTACACGGAGGGGGTCGGCGGTTCGAGCCCGTCATCACCCACCATTCGGGGCGTTAGCTCAGTTGGTAGAGCAGTTGACTTTTAATCAATTGGTCGCAGGTTCGAATCCTGCACGCCCCACCAAATTTAGACAAAAGCGCCTTCGGGGCGCTTTTGTTGTTTCTAAGGCTCGATCTTTTTCGTGCTGGGTTCGAACCTGCAGCAGGTTCGACAAAATCGTCGGGAACGATTTTGCATCACCGCTTGCGGTGACCCGCAGGGCGAGTCTCAGGATGAGACGAGTGATATCCTGCACGCCCCACCAATGTAGAAAGGCGCCCTAAAGGCGCCTTTTTGCTATGTGCGATTCAGCAGAATTTTGCACGTATTCCCCATACAAAACTCTACTCGTCTTCCCCAGCCAATCAATACTGAAATTGTATCAATCGCACCGAATACAATATTGGTGTTTCCCATTCTTCCCTCGCAATATGCCATCGGCCGACACACTACTTGTTGTCAGCATCTTTCCGGACGGAAATCTCGGATTTAAGGCACAGGGAAAATAAAAAATGAAAAAACACCTCACCACTACACTCGCTTTATTGTCCTCGTTAATGGCTGTTCCTGCCACTCAAGCCGAATTTAAAGGAGGATTCGCTGACATCGGCTTACATTATCTCGACTGGACATCTCGAACCACGCATCGCACCAGTGAAAAATCCCACAAAGACGATTTCGCGTATCTGGAACTCGAAGGCGGTGCAAACTTTACCTGGGGTGAAATGTATGGCTTCTTCGATCTTGAAAACCCGTTGAATAGCCGCCACGATAAACCGGGTTCAGAACAACGCTATACCTTCAAAAACACTAACCGTATTTATCTGGGCGATACCGGCTTAAACCTTTATCTGCACGTCTATGGCACTTACGGTTACCCTAACGCCAATAATTTCCATGACGTGATGGGACTTTACGGTCTGGGTTATAACTATGCGGCTAATGGCTTCTGGTTTAAACCGTTCATTGCTAAACGCTACACCGACCAGACTTACTACACCGGAAATAACGGTTATGTCGCGGGTTGGGTTGCGGGATATAGTTTCTCGCTTTGGGGCGAGAAGCTGATGCTCACCAACTGGAATGAATATGAATTTGACCGCGCCGACAATTACGCTGCCGGCAACGGTGGCAAAGATGGCATAAACGGTGCTGTCGCTTTGTGGTGGACACCCATTCCGAGCATTACCACAGGCATACAATATCGTTATGCCGACAACAAACTGGGCGAAAGCTTCCTGCAAGACGGGTTTATCTATTCGGTAAAATATAACTTCTGATGAATACAGCCATGCCACAAATGGTAGGTTCAGCCCAATTCACTCAAGATTATTCCTTGCTTAGCCGATAACCTTTTATCGGCTCCTTTGAGGGAATTATTATGAGCAACACCATAACAACGTCCACGCCTTCGCTGCAAACTACTGCGAACACTTCTTCATCAAACTCGGGTAACGACCTAGCGTCACAAATCAGCCGTATCACCCAGCAAATCACTAAACTCACTCAGCAAGCGAAAGATATTGCCAATGGCAGCGGCACAACAGAAGAAAAGCAGAAGCAACAAGAGCTCATTCAGGCGCAAATTAAAATGTTACAGGCGCAACTGGCGCAACTCCAGCGTGAGCAAGCTGAACAGGCACAGCAAAAACAGGAACAGCAACAATCCCGAGTAGAAGGTGTGAATAAACCGTCCGAAGAACACCAGATTGATATCTACGTCTAGTCTTTATTAAACAGTGGGTTGCTCAGGCGAGCAGTGGCTAACTGCTGCGCCTGTTGACGAACAACCTGCCAGATAGCCTCAGCAGCACGAGAAAGCGAGCGATTTTTCCGCCGCACCAACATTAATTGCCGATCGACAACGGGAACCAGAGGTCTGACAACCAGAGGGCGCTCTTTAGGTAACGGCAATGCCAGTGCCGGAAGAACGCTAATGCCAATTCCCGCCTCGACCATTGGAAACAGTGTTGCAGGGTGGCCAATCTGCTGAACTATATTCGCCTCAATTCCCTGACGCATTAACGCATCATCGATCAACGGGCGGCTACCTGATGCGTAATCCTGTAGCACCAGGTTTTGACCTTGTAATGCCTGCCACGAAACACGTGACTGAGCGGCAAACTGATGGTCATTACGGCAAAGCAATAAAAACGGCTCGGAAAGCACGACTTCACAATCCAGATCGTTGGCCTGGATAGGGTCGATAACCATGCCGAAATCGACTTCTCCCTGGCGAATGCTTTGCAGCACCCACTGTTGCGGGCGATCATGAAGCACAAAGCGGATCGCGGGAAACTCAAGCGCCGCCGCTGCGATAGATTGCGGCATTAAGTGGGCAGAGATAGTCTGGCTCGCAGCGACACGCACAATTCCGCTTAGTTGATGGCCAACGCTACGTGTATCCAAAAGTGTGCTGGTCAGCTCTTCCAGAAGCCGTTCGAGCCTGGATGCCAGTTGCTGGCCTGCTTCCGTCAACACCACTTCGCGCGTGGTGCGATCCAAAAGCTTCACACCGATTTCGCTCTCAAGCTCTTTTACGCTGTGGCTTACCGCCGACTGGCTCAAGCCAATTTGCTCCCCTGCCCGGCTAAAACTCCCGGCATGAGCTACGGCGACAAACACTTTTAACTGACGCAGTGAATAATTCATCTATTTAATTCATTAATGCATTCAATAAATCAATTTTATTTCTAAAACTAATGAAAGCACAATAGCTCTACAACAGTTTGAGGAATGATGATGAAACTCTTTCGCGTACTCGACCCCTTCACGCTGACGCTAATTGTGACCGTATTACTGGCGTCTTTCTTCCCCGCACAAGGCAGCTTTGTTGGCTTCTTTGAAGGGCTAACGACCGCCGCAATCGCACTTTTATTCTTTATGCACGGCGCAAAACTTTCTCGCGAAGCGATTATTGCTGGCAGCAGCCACTGGCGTTTGCACCTGTGGGTCATGTGCAGCACATTCGTGCTATTCCCTGTGCTGGGTGTATTGTTCGCCTGGTGGGCACCGGTCAATGTCAGCCCTGAGATCTATACAGGATTCTTGTACCTGTGTATTTTGCCTGCCACGGTGCAGTCCGCTATTGCGTTCACCTCGCTTGCAGGAGGCAACGTGGCCGCTGCCGTGTGCGCCGCATCGGCCTCTAGTCTGCTTGGTATATTCCTGTCGCCACTTTTAGTGGGCATGGTGATGCATGTTCATGGCGCGAGTGGCAGCTTGCAGCAGGTCGGCAGCATTATGATGCAGCTTCTGGTGCCGTTTGTGGCGGGCCATCTTTCTCGCCCGTGGATTGGTAATTGGGTAGCAAAACATAAAAAATGGATTGGTAAAACCGATCAGACTTCCATTCTGCTCGTCATTTACACGGCATTTAGCGAAGCGGTCAGGCATGGAATTTGGCACAAAGTCGGCCTGGGCTCGCTACTGTTTATTGTGGTGGTAAGCCTAGTGTTGCTGGCTATTGTCATCAGCATCAACATGTTTGTGGCAAGGCGTCTGGGCTTTAGCAAAGCTGATGAAATTACCATTGTGTTCTGCGGTTCGAAGAAGAGTTTGGCGAATGGGATTCCGATGGCAAATATCTTATTCCCGGTCGCAACCGTCGGGATGATGGTGCTGCCGCTTATGATCTTCCACCAGTTGCAATTGATGATATGCGCGGTGCTAGCCCGCCGTTATCAGAAAGAGACGCAGGTGGCAGCCAAAACCGCCACCGATAACACTTAGTTAATGCCGTTTGAGGGGCTTCACCAGCCCCTCCAACCCTTCGGTCTTAATCAGCAATGTAAGCCTCATCAGCTCACCAAGATGCCCTTGAGGAAATTCATCTTTACGCGCAAACCACAGCAAGTACTCTTCCGGTACGTCAATCAATACACGACCTTTATACTTGCCGAACGGCATTACTGTATTGGCTATCTCAATAAGCTGCTCTTTATCCATCTCATTCACCTAACAAGCGAATCATTTCAGCTTCATCAATCACGTCGATACCCAATTCCTGTGCTTTGACAAGCTTAGAACCAGCCGCCTCGCCCGCAATCACCAGGTCAGTTTTCTTCGATACACTGCCCGCAACTTTCGCGCCTAATGCGACCAGGCGTGCTTTGGCATCGTCACGCGACATCATGCTCAGTGAACCTGTGAGTACCACCGTTTTGCCGGCGAATGGGCTGTCGATCTCCTCTGCTTTAATAATCACCGGTGCAGGCCAGTGAATGCCCGCTTCTTCCGTCAACTGGCGAATCACTTCACGGTTGCTCTCTTCAGCGAAGAAGTTGAACGTATGAGTGGCGACAACAATTCCCACGTCAGGCACTTTTTGCAGCTCTTCGATGCTTGCCGCAATCAGCGCATCCAGCGTACCAAAGTGCGCGGCTAAACCGGCTGCTGTCGCTTCTCCCACTTCGCGAATGCCAAGTGCATAGAGGAAGCGTGCAAACGTTGTCTCTTTAGCTTTCTCAAGCGCATCAACTACGTTTTGAGCAGACTTAGGGCCCATACGGTCAAGCCCGGTAAGTTTACCGGCAGTCAGGCGGAAAAGATCCGCAGGAGTATGAACATATGCTTTTTCAACCAGTTGGTCGATTATCTTATCGCCCATGCCATCGACATCCAGCGCGCGACGAGAGACAAAATGCTTAAGCGCTTCTTTACGCTGTGCACCACAAATCAGGCCGCCGGTACAACGCGCAACCGCTTCGCCTTCAACACGTTCAACGTCAGAGCCACATACCGGACAATGAGTTGGGAAGACAATCTCACAGGTATTCTCCGGACGTTCGGACTCAACCACACCTACGACTTGCGGGATTACATCGCCCGCGCGGCGAATAACCACGCGATCGCCAATTCTTAAACCCAGGCGCTCAATTTCATCAGCATTATGCAATGTGGCATTGCTGACCAGCACACCTGCAACCTGAACCGGCTCCAGACGAGCTACAGGGGTAATAGCACCCGTGCGCCCAACCTGGAACTCAACGTCACGAACAAAAGTCATCTGCTCTTGAGCTGGGAATTTAAACGCCACCGCCCAACGCGGTGCACGGGCAACAAAGCCCAGAGTTTCTTGCAGCGCGAGCGAGTCAACTTTGATAACCACACCGTCGATATCAAAACCTAATTTCGGGCGATCGGCTTCGACCTGGTGATAAAAGGCCAGCACTTCTTCTGGTGTGTTGCACAGACGAATGCGGTCGCTCACCGGCAGCCCCCACTCTTTAAACTGCTGCAAACGTGCATGATGGCTGGCTGGCAATTCACCGCCTTCAAGTAAACCAACGCCGTAGCAGAAGAAGGTTAGCGGGCGTTTTGCGGTAATACGTGGATCAAGTTGACGCAAAGATCCGGCTGCTGCATTACGAGGGTTAGCAAAGATTTTACCGCCTGTACGGCGCGCCTCTTCGTTAATCTTTTCAAAACCAGCCTGCGGCAAGAACACTTCACCACGAACTTCCAGGCGGCGGGGGATATTCTCGCCTCGCAGTTTCAGAGGGATAGAACGAATAGTTCGCACGTTGGCAGTGATATTTTCGCCCGTCGTACCATCGCCACGAGTGGCGGCGCGAACCAGCACTCCATCTTCGTAAAGCAGGCTCACCGCGAGGCCATCTAGTTTCAACTCGCAGCAAAAAGTAATGGCTTCTGCGCTTTTTAAGCGGTCCTGGACTCGCTTGTTAAACGCCAGGTAGCTCGCTTCATCAAAGGCGTTATCGAGCGACAACATCGGTACTTCATGACGAACCTGGGTAAATTCGCTTAAAGGTGCAGCACCTACGCGCTGTGTCGGTGAATCAGGGGTGATGAGTTCAGGATGCGCGCCTTCCAGAGAACGCAATTCAGCCATCAGGCGATCATACTCCGCATCCGGGACTTCTGGAGTATCAAGCACATGATAGAGATATTCATGATGGCGAAGCGTGGTTCGCAGTTGAGTGATTTTTTGTTCGATTGTGTCCATATCGCACCATCAATATAAAAAACCCCCGGAATCCGAGGGTTCAAAGAAAAACATGTTCAGAGCGCGTATCAATGGCTGATGTTAGCTTCAACCACTTCGCGGATACGGTCCTGGTACTCACGCATTTTTTGCGGTGTCATCATACGACGTTGGTCATCCAGCACCACACCACCGACTTCATCGGCAATGTGCTGAGCAGACTGCAGCATCAACTTAAAGTTTTGCGTTGGGTCGCCATATGACGGTACCTGCATGAAAATTGTCACGCCAGGCGTTGCAAAATTCGTCATGCTTTCTGGGTCAAATGAACCAGGCTTAACCATATTAGCAAGACTAAAGAGAACCGGGCCGCTGCCATCAGGGCTGAGATGACGGTGGAAAATGTTCATTTCGCCAAAGATAAAGCCCGCTTGCTGAATACTGTTTAACAGCACATCGCCGTTAATCATGCTGCCAGCATGAGCCGAAACGTTCAGCACAATCACCGTCTCTTTACGACGTGCCGGAGGTTCCGGTGTCGGAGCAGGTTGTACCGCAACTGGCTCAGGCGCAGGTTCAGAATGCTGCACCGGTTGGACCGGCGCTTGCGGTACCACTGGCTGAGGCGGTTGAACAGGCTGTTGTACCGGTTGATGGACAGCAGGTTGCTGTGGCGCTGGCTGATGTGCAGGCGCAACAGGAACTTCCTGACGTGGAATAACCGGTTCAGGCTGACGCACTGGCGCACTCTGACGCGGCTCCGCAGAGGCGTAAGGTGGCTCATACTGATGTTGAGGAGCTTGCGGCTGACGAGGCATTTCTGGCTCGCGAGTCGTTGTTTCTGGCGCAGGATTAACCCGACGCACACGCACCTCACCTACTCCATCATCTTGTTCATCGTCAGCCTCAGCGTCATCCGATTCGTATTCGTCACGCTTAGACTTCAAACGCTTCATTGGACGATCACGAAAAATGGAAGAACGCTCCTTACGACTTGTCCACAGGCCGTGAACCAGTAAGGCTATTATGGCGATCGCGCCAACAATGATTAATATCAGACGCAAATCCTGCATCATTATATTCTCTGTTGTTCTAACACCTTGCCACCACGGCAAACATTTACTCACTAAGAGTATTTGCCCATCTGCTCAAGTGCAAGTCCGCACACTGTTTTCTCAGCATAAAGATGTACCAAAATCGATTTTTCGCTGTTTTTTCGACCATTTCTTAATAAGTTTTTCTCCTGGCACTCAGTTATGATAGCTCTGCACGTCATTGTAATGACCAAAAAGGAGTTCGTTCAGATATGGTTTCAACTTCAGGAGCCGGGCCACGTAGTGGCGTTTATTACTTTTCGCAAGGCTGGAAGCTGGTACATCAGCCTGGAATCAGGCGCTTCGTGCTCTTGCCATTGTTGGTCAATATTTTATTGATGGGTGGAGCATTTTGGTGGTTGTTTACTCGCCTGGATGTTTGGGTTCCCACACTTCTTTCTTACGTTCCAGATTGGTTACAGTGGTTGAGCTATCTCATTTGGCCACTGGCAGTCGTGTCTATCTTGCTGGTATTTGGCTACTTCTTCTCAACCATAGCCAACTGGATTGCTGCCCCCTTTAACGGCTTACTGGCAGAACAGCTCGAAGCTCGTCTGACTGGCGCAACACCACCGGATACCGGCGTGTTAGGTATCATGAAAGATGTTCCACGTATTATGAAACGTGAATGGCAAAAGCTCTCCTGGTATCTACCGCGAGCGCTTGTATTGCTGGTTCTCTACTTTATCCCTGGTATTGGCCAAACCGTCGCGCCAGTTTTATGGTTCTTATTTAGCGCCTGGATGCTGGCTATCCAGTATTGCGATTACCCATTTGATAACCATAAAGTGCCATTTAAAGAAATGCGCATCTCACTGCGTGAGAAGAAAATCATTAACATGCAGTTTGGCTCACTAGTCAGTCTGTTTACGCTTATCCCTTTCCTGAATCTGGTTATCATGCCAGTCGCTGTATGTGGTGCTACCGCCATGTGGGTTGATTGCTATCGCCCTAAACACGCCATGTGGAAGTAAATTTGCAGGAGCGGCTTATGTCGCTCCTTATTCCTTCTGGCTTCTGCTTATTTCCCTTCTACATATAGATATGCGATTTCTTTACTTCCGCATAACTTCTAAGCAGGTATGCTGGAGAGGTTTCCCAAATTTCATACAGTTAAGGACGGGTTATGAGCAAGATCTATGAAGACAACTCTCTGACTATCGGTCATACGCCGCTGGTTCGACTGAACCGCATCGGTAATGGACGCATCCTGGCCAAGGTAGAGTCCCGTAACCCGAGCTTTAGCGTAAAATGCCGTATCGGGGCCAATATGATTTGGGATGCCGAAAAACGCGGTGTGCTGAAGCCCGGTATAGAGTTAGTTGAACCAACCAGTGGTAACACCGGCATTGCACTGGCATATGTCGCCGCAGCACGTGGTTATAAGCTGACGCTGACCATGCCTGAAACCATGAGTATTGAACGCCGTAAGCTGCTCAAAGCACTGGGTGCTAACCTGGTATTGACTGAAGGCGCAAAAGGCATGAAAGGCGCGATTCAGAAAGCAGAAGAAATTGTTGCCAGTAATCCTGAGAAATTCCTGTTACTGCAACAGTTTAGCAATCCAGCAAACCCTGAAATCCATGAAAAAACTACTGGCCCAGAAATCTGGGAAGATACCGATGGTGAAGTGGACGTGTTCATTGCAGGTGTTGGCACCGGTGGTACGTTGACTGGTGTGAGCCGCTATATTAAAAATACCAAGGGCAAAACGGACCTTATCAGTGTGGCCGTTGAGCCAACTGACTCCCCGGTTATTGCTCAGGCATTGGCGGGCGAAGAACTCAAACCTGGTCCGCATAAAATTCAAGGTATCGGTGCTGGTTTTATCCCTGGAAACCTCGATCTGAAACTTATCGACAGAGTCATCGCAATCACTAACGACGAAGCTATTTCTACTGCACGTCGTTTGATGGAAGAAGAAGGTATTCTGGCAGGAATTTCGTCGGGTGCAGCGGTAGCTGCAGCGTTAAAACTTCAGGAAGATGAAGTATTTACCAATAAAAACATTGTGGTTATACTGCCTTCTTCCGGTGAGCGTTACCTGAGTACTGCCCTATTTGCCGATCTTTTCACTGAAAAAGAACTCCAACAGTGATGCCAGGCAGGTAAATCAGTGTAAAAAAGCACCCGAACGGGTGCTTTTTTGTGGCATACGTCAAATTTTTGGCCACCCTGCCATTGCGTCACTTCGCAAGGTCTGGTATCTATCCAGCAAATTATTTTGATGCGCGAAATTAATCGAAAAATGTGATGTGCATCTGCTGAATCGATTTAACGATTTGGTGCAAAATCACATTTCACGGCATAATGATTAATGACGAGCGAGCCGCGAAGCGCATGGTCGATACCAAAGCACATTTCGTGGTTTCAGAAAGCATCCTGTGTCGCGTAGAGTTACAATTAACACGGCGCTAACTATACAGGCTAAAGTTTTGCCACCAGGCTAGACTTTAGTTCCACAACACTAAACCTATAAGTTGGGGAAATACAATGTTCCAGCAAGAAGTTACCATTACCGCTCCAAACGGTCTGCATACCCGCCCTGCTGCTCAGTTTGTAAAAGAAGCTAAAGGCTTCACTTCTGAGATCACTGTGACCTCCAACGGCAAAAGCGCTAGCGCAAAAAGCCTGTTCAAACTGCAAACTCTGGGTCTGACCCAAGGTACTGTTGTGACCATCTCCGCTGAAGGCGAAGATGATCAGAAAGCAGTTGAGCATCTGGTAAAACTGATGGCTGAACTCGAGTAAGTTCTGGGTTCTTCGTAAATATCAGTCACAAGTAAGGTAGGGTTATGATTTCAGGCATTTTAGCATCCCCGGGTATCGCTTTCGGCAAGGCACTTTTGCTGAAGGAAGATGAAATTGTCATCGACCGGAAGAAAATTTCTGCCGACAAAGTTGCGCAGGAAGTTGAACGTTTCTTAAGCGGGCGCGCTAAAGCGTCAGCACAGTTAGAAGCGATCAAAATTAAAGCTGGCGAGACCTTCGGTGAAGAAAAGGAAGCTATCTTCGAAGGCCACATTATGTTGCTGGAAGACGAAGAGCTTGAGCAGGAAATCATAGCCCTTATCACCGATAAGTTAGTGACTGCTGATGCAGCTGCTCACGAAATTATCGAAGGCCAGGCAATCGCGCTGGAAGAATTAGACGATGAATACCTGAAAGAACGTGCGGCTGACGTACGTGATATCGGTAAGCGTCTGCTGCGCAATATCCTTGGTCTGGCAATTATTGACCTTAGCGCCATCCAGGATGAAGTTATCCTTGTCGCTAAAGATTTGACTCCGTCAGAAACCGCACAGCTTAACCTGCAAAAGGTTCTGGGTTTCATCACCGATATCGGTGGCCGTACCTCCCACACCTCCATCATGGCGCGTTCTCTTGAACTGCCTGCGATTGTTGGTACCGGTAGCGTGACCAGCCAGGTGAAGAACGGCGATTACCTGATCCTCGATGCTGTTAACAATAAAGTTTACGTTAACCCAACCAACGAAGAGATCGAAGCTCTGCGTGCTGTACAGCAGCAAGAAGCTTCTGAGAAAGCTGAACTGGCGAAACTGAAAGATCTGCCAGCAATCACTCTCGATGGTCATCAGGTAGAAGTATGCGCAAACATCGGTACTGTTCGTGATGTCGACGGTGCTGAGCGTAATGGTGCAGAAGGTGTAGGTCTGTATCGTACAGAATTCCTGTTCATGGACCGCGATTCACTGCCAACTGAAGATGAGCAGTTCGCGGCGTACAAAGCTGTTGCTGAAGCCTGTGGCTCACAAGCAGTTATCGTACGTACCATGGATATCGGTGGCGACAAAGAGCTGCCGTACATGAACTTCCCGAAAGAAGAGAACCCGTTCCTGGGCTGGCGTGCAGTGCGTATCGCTATGGATCGTAAAGAGATCCTGTACGCTCAGGTTCGCGCTATCCTGCGTGCTTCTGTATTCGGTAAATTACGTATCATGTTCCCAATGATCATCTCTGTTGAAGAAGTGCGTGCACTGAAAGCTGAGATCGAAATCATGAAGGCGCAGCTGCGTGAAGAAGGCAAAGCGTTTGACGAAACTATCGAAGTTGGCGTGATGGTTGAGACTCCGGCTGCGGCCACGATTGCTCGCCATTTGGCTAAAGAAGTCGACTTCTTCAGTATCGGTACCAATGATCTGACGCAGTACACGCTGGCAGTTGACCGTGGTAATGATATGATTTCACATCTTTACCAGCCAATGTCACCGTCTGTACTAACTCTGATTAAGCAAGTTATTGATGCTTCTCATGCAGAAGGTAAATGGACCGGTATGTGTGGTGAGCTTGCAGGCGACGAACGTGCTACACTTCTGTTGCTGGGAATGGGTCTGGACGAATTTAGTATGAGCTCCATTTCTATCCCGCGCATTAAGAAGATTATTCGTAACACGAACTTCGAAGATGCGAAGGTGTTAGCAGAGCAAGCACTTGCTCAACCGACAACGGACGAGTTAATGATGCTGGTTAACAAGTTCATTGAAGAAAAAACAATCTGCTAATCCACCGGATGCGGCCCAATTTACTGCTTAGGAGAAGATCATGGGTTTATTTGATAAACTGAAATCTCTGGTTTCTGATGATAAAAAAGACACCGGAACCATTGAGATTGTTGCCCCACTTTCTGGCGAAATCGTTAACATTGAAGATGTTCCAGATGTGGTTTTCGCCGAGAAGATTGTTGGTGATGGCATTGCAATTAAACCGACTGGCAACAAAATGGTTGCTCCGGTTGACGGCACCATCGGTAAAATCTTCGAAACCAACCATGCTTTCTCTATCGAATCCGATAGCGGCATTGAGTTGTTCGTCCACTTCGGTATCGACACTGTTGAACTGAAAGGCGAAGGCTTCAAACGCATCGCAGAAGAAGGTCAGCGCGTTAAGAAAGGCGACGTAGTTATCGAGTTCGATTTGGCCCTGCTGGAAGAGAAAGCGAAGTCTACCCTGACTCCGGTTGTTATCTCCAACATGGACGAAATCAAAGAGCTGATCAAACTGACTGGTAGCGTGACTGTGGGCGAAACCCCGGTAATCCGCATCAAGAAGTAAGCTATCCGCACAATGGAAAACGGCACCCTCTGAGGTGCCGTTTTTTTTGGTAAATTCCAGGATCAGATTCCAGAGCCTTGCGAATAACTCTCTTCGCCAAACACGCCCGTCGATAAATATCGATCGCCACGGTCGCAGATAATTGCTACGACAACAGCGCCCGGATTTGCCTGTGCAACACGTAATGCGCCTGCAACCGCACCGCCCGAACTCACACCACAGAAAATGCCTTCTTCGCGCGCAAGTTTGCGCATGGTTCTCTCTGCGTCTACTTGAGACATATCAATCACTTCATCAACCAAACTCGGGTTGAAGATCTTCGGTAACCACTCTTCTGGCCAGCGACGAATTCCTGGAATACTGCTGCCATCTTCTGGCTGCAACCCAACAATTTTGACTGCTTTTTCTTGCTCACGCATGAATTGGCTGACGCCGGTTACAGTACCGGTAGTTCCCATACTTGAGACGAAGTGCGTGATTCGCCCTTGCGTCTGGTTCCAGATCTCCGGCCCGGTAGTGCTGTAGTGCGCGTAGGGGTTATCCGGATTATTGAACTGGTCGAGAACCTTCCCCTCACCGCGTTCATCCATCAAACGGGCCATTTCGCGTGCGCCTTCCATGCCCTGTTCTTTGGTCACAAGGATTAACTCAGCGCCATAAGCCTGCATCGCCGCTTTGCGTTCCATACTCATGTTGTCAGGCATTAAAAGCTTCATTCGATAGCCTTTAAGCGCTGCAATCATCGCCAGTGCAATCCCGGTATTGCCACTAGTCGCTTCAATGAGCGTATCTCCTGGGGAGATTTCACCGCGAGCTTCTGCGCGCACAATCATAGAAAGTGCCGCGCGATCTTTAACCGAGCCTGCCGGATTATTCCCCTCAAGCTTCACCCAAATTTCGCTGCCGTTATCAAGGCCGGTGCGTTGTAATTTAACCAGAGGCGTATTACCAATCGTGCTTTCTAAGGTGTTCACTTGCCTGTCCAAAAAATAAGAAAAGCGGCCACGTGGGCCGCCTTTGCGTGTCGTGTTGTTCAGTAAACTTATCAGGCTGATTGAGCCAGGTCTACACCCTGAATTCGGTTGTTGCCTTCATACAAACGCGCATGTTGCAGACCAACGAACAGACGTTCGCCACGTACCGGGACATGATTTTCACGTAGAACAACCGTTAATGGTTCGTCATACCAGCCGATCGGCTGCACAACCAACTGCATATAATGTCCGCGTGGGCTGATTTCCAGCACCTGTACCGGAAGTGGAGAGTCGAGATTCGTACGGCGACTGACATCTACCTCCCATGGGCGTAAGAATAAATCAACAGCCCCCTGATATGCAGGAGTGAAGCCCAGCGGCCAGCGGTGTGCACCTACATGGAACTGGCTGCCGCGAATAGTGCCTTTCATACGGTTCACTTCGCCGAGGAACTCCAGCACAAAGCGAGTCGCGGGTTCGCGCCATACCGCTTCTGGCGTATCAACCTGCTCGATATTCCCCTGGCTCATTACGACAACCCTATCCGCAACTTCCATCGCTTCTTCCTGATCGTGGGTCACGAATACGCTGGTGAATTTCAGCTCTTCATGCAACTGGCGCAACCAGCGGCGCAGTTCTTTACGCACCTGTGCATCCAGCGCGCCAAACGGCTCATCAAGCAGCAGGATTTGCGGCTCAACCGCCAGCGCACGTGCCAGAGCGACACGTTGCTTCTGCCCACCAGAAAGCTGTGCCGGGAAACGATCTGCCAGATGTGATAACTGCACCATCTCCAGCAAACGAGTCACTTTCTGTTTAATAGCCGCAGACGATGGACGTTCACGGCGCGGTAAAACCGTCAGGCCGAAGGCGATATTGTCGAAAACAGTCATATGGCGGAACAGCGCGTAATGCTGGAACACAAATCCCACTTTACGTTCACGCGCGTGAATGCGGCTGACATCGGTGCCATGGAAACTAATGCGCCCGCTGTTCTGGTGCTCAAGACCCGCAATAATACGCAGTAGCGTGGTTTTACCGGAGCCTGACGGCCCCAACAGCGCCACCATTTGACCAGAAGGGATATCCAGAGAGATATCATTCAGCACCTGGGTGCGACCAAAAGATTTCTTAATATTGGTAATATCAATGCTCATGATTCCCCTCCTGTTGCAGGCGTTTTTCCTGGCTATTCAAACGCCACTGCACCGCACTCTTTAAGAACAGCGTAACGATTGCCATCAGGGTCAATAACGCCGCTGCGGTAAACGAACCGACGGTGTTGTAGTCCTGCTGCAATAATTCAATCTGTAACGGCAGCGAGAATGTCTCACCGCGAATAGAACCGGAAACCACCGATACCGCACCAAACTCGCCAATGGCGCGGGCGTTGGTTAACACCACGCCGTACAGCAGAGCCCAGCGGATATTGGGTAATGTGACGCGGCGGAACATCTGCCAACCGGATGCACCGAGTAAAATAGCCGCTTCATCTTCCTGGCTGCCCTGGCTCAACATCACCGGCACCAGCTCACGTACGACAAACGGGCAAGTCACAAATATCGTCACCAGCACCATACCCGGCCAGGCGAACATAATCTGAATGTTGTGCTCGTCCATAAAGCCCGCCAGCGGGCCGTTGGAGCCGTAAAACAGCAGGTAAACTAAACCGGCGACCACCGGCGAAACTGCAAACGGGATATCCAGCAGCGTCAGCAATAACTGGCGTCCAGGGAAATCAAAACGCGTTACCAGCCACGCCAGCAAAATACCGAACACCAGGTTCACCGGCACGGTAATCAGCGCAATCATCACCGTCAGCCAGATGGCATGAAGCATATCCGGGTCGACAATATTCTGTAGCGCAGGCATCAGCCCTTTCGAGAAAGCCTGAGCGAAAATAGAGGCCACCGGTACCACCAGCAGCAAAAATGAAATCAGCACGCCGAGGCCAATCAGTGTCCATTTGCCCCAGTTAAATCCCGTGCGGCGATAGCTTTTCAATTCAGTTACGTCCGTCATCAGTGACCTACCACGCGCCGACCAAAGCGACTTTGCAACGTGTTAATGGTAAACAGCAGCAGCAGTGAAGCGGCAAGGATCACCGAGGCAATCGCGCTGGCTGCCGGGTAATCAAACTCCTGCAAACGCACAAAAATCATCAGTGAGGTGACTTCGGTCTTCCAGGCGATGTTCCCGGCGATAAATATGACCGCGCCAAACTCGCCCAGGCTACGGGTGAAAGAGAGCGCCACACCCGCCATTAATGCCGGTGAAAGCTCCGGTAAAATCACACGGCGGAAACTCTGCCAGCGCGTTGCGCCCAGGGTTTCTGCGGCCTCTTCGTATTCTGGCCCGAGCTCTTCAAGCACGGGTTGGATGGTACGCACCACAAACGGAATGCTGGTAAATGCCATTGCCACGGCAATACCCAGCCAGGTGTAAGTCACTTTGATGCCAAACTGCGCCAACCACTCGCCGTACCAACCGTTAACGGAAAACAGCCCCGCCAGCGTTAAACCTGCAACGGCGGTTGGCAGTGCAAACGGCAAGTCCATCAAAGCATCGAGCAGGCTGCGGCCGGGAAATTGATAACGCGTTAAAATCCACGCCATCAACATGCCAAACGCGCCGTTAAAGATTGAGGCAACCCCCGCCGACAGCAGTGTGACTTTATATGCCGCCACTACCTGCGGGTTGGTGATCACTTCCCAATACTGAGCCAGCGTCATCTCGGAAAGCTGCATTACCAGCGCGCTTAAAGGCAGCAGCAAAATCAGGCAAACAAACAGCAAACTGGTGCCGAGGCTTAAGGTAAAGCCCGGCAGCACCCGTTTAGAAGCAACAGCAAACATTACTCACGCCCCTTGCCGAGCAACTTGTCGAACTCACCGCCACTGGCAAAGTGGGTTTTCATCGCTTCTGGCCAGCCGCCAAATTCGTCTTCGACGCGGAACAGTTCGGTCTGCGGGAATTTATCTTTCAGTTTCGCCATCACTTCCGGGTTATTCACGCGGTAGTAATAGTCAGTAATGATGGTTTGCGCCGCAGGGCTATACAGGAAGTTCAGGTACTCTTTCGCCGCTTTTTCAGTGCCGTTGGCTTTAACGTTTTTATCCACCCAGGCCACCGGGAATTCAGCAAGAATGTTGACCTTAGGCACCACCACTTCGTAGCCATCTTTCTCGTACTGTTTGCTAATGTTGTTAACTTCAGACTCAAAGCTAATCAGCACATCACCCAGGTTACGCTCAACAAATGTCGTGGTTGCGCCACGGCCACCGGTATCAAACACTTCGACGTTTTTCAGGAACTGCGTCATATACTGTTCGGTTTTGGCTTTATCGCCACCGTCAGCTTTGTTTGCCGCACCCCATGCACCTAAGTAGGTGTAACGGGCGTTACCGGAAGTTTTTGGGTTAGGGAAAATAAGTTTTACGTCCGGGCGAACCAGGTCGCTCCAGTCGTGAATATTTTTAGGATTGCCCTTGCGTACCAGGAACGCCATGGTGGAATAGAACGGCGAACTGTTGTTTGGCAAACGGGTCTGCCAGTCGGCTGGAATCAGGTTGCCTTTGTCATGCAGGATCTGCACATCAGAAACCTGGTTATAAGTTACAACGTCTGCTTTTAAGCCCTGCAGAATCGCCAGTGCCTGTTTTGATGACCCGGCATGAGATTGTTTAATCACCAGCTTGTCGCCGTTATTTTCCTCAGCCCACTGCTTCTGGAAGGCAGGATTGAGCGCGGCAAAAAGCTCGCGAGACACATCATAAGAGCTGTTCAGCAGTTCCGTGGCATGAGCTGAACCTGCCAGCAACGCAGAAACAACCAAAGCACTCCAGACTTTTTTAACCGATGTCATTGCCATTGGGTACCCTTATAAATGTTATATACCCATCATATTTCAAGTTGCAGATGCGTTGGCTGCTCTCGTTCACCCGAATCACTTACTTGTGTAAGCTCATCGGGATTAATGAGAGACTCCTGTCTCTCACCGAAGGCCAGCCTCCGGCTGGTCAAATTCGTTCCCGACGAATTTGTCGCTCGTTTGCCGCTTTCCTGCATCTTGAAATATTTTGGGTATTACGGTCTGCTTAATTGTGACCAGTGTATTTATAACGAGTGTCAAAGCTGTAACGGTTTTATATATCGTTTGGTGATTTGCAATAAGAAAGGGGTATAAGCTCAGAAAGGTAGGGCGTTAGCGGCGAAGGCAGTCTGACGACGGCCAGCGCGCAAAAAACGGAGCGTACATGAAGTACGTGGGGATTTTGAGCACTGCCCGGTGCCAGAATGGCGAGTAAGGTAGCCCTTACAGGTTTAGAAGCTTGTCTAAGGACGGCGCGAAATAATATCCACCCGTCACCGGCTTAGTAAAACGCAGCATCCCATCACGCTTTCCGTCGGTTTCGCCAAACATGCTCAGCAGTTGCTGCTCGATGTTATGCAAACGCGCGCAATAAGCGATGAAGTACAGGCCGTGCGGGCCGCTGGCAGTACCGTATGGCAGACTCTGGCGCACAATCTTCAGGCCTTTGCCGTTTTCTTTCAAATCAACACGAGTCAGGTGAGATGTGTCCGGGCGCTCGTCACCGTCAATCTCTTCATTGGCTTCTTTTGTACGGCCAATGATCATCTCCTGCTCGTTCACGCTCATGCGGTTGAGCTGCTTGAGATTATGCTCCCAACGCTGCACGAACACATAGCTGCCACCTGCATCGATGCCATCATTAATGACCGCTACTTCACGGCGAGTCTCTTCGCCCTGCGGGTTTTCGGTGCCATCAACAAAACCGCTCAGATCGCGATCTTCCACCCAGCGAAAACCATGGATTTCTTCTTCAATTTTCAGTGCGTCGCCAAATGCTGCAAGCGCTGCCTGTGCCACAGAGAAATTCACGTCATGGCGTAGAGAAAGAATATGGATCATCACATCATGCTGCGTTGCAGGAGCAAGACCCTTGCCCAATGGAGCAAAGTTTTTCAACTCGGTCGCACCCACACCGCCGCTGAGATCACGCCATAGATCGTGACCAAACGCCACCACCGCACCTAAGTTTGCGTCCGGGAATTTACCCTGCAACTCAGTTAGCGATTGATTAAAGGTTTTGCAGCCCTGGCGAATAGCATCGAAATCGCCCTGAATACTCGCTTCCAGCCAAACGGCGGCGCGACAATGTTCTGGCAAAATGCCAGTTTGAACACGAGACATGAATCCTCCTAAAAAACACACGCCACTCTACGTGGCGTTTATTCCCTTATGATACCCAATTCCGGCAACACCTTCTTGAGAAGGCGCAAGGCCAGGCTAATTTTTATCGACGCCAGATAATTTTACTGATCTTCCAGGCTTTGAGCGTATCGTCAGACGGCATCAACTCCTGCCCTCCATGCCATTCACCGCTAAAAATGTAGCTGATGTGCTGGCTGTCTTTGGCCTTACACTCGACACCGTCACTATCATCTCCAGTCCCTTTGACACACGCGCCAAATGCTTTGTCGTACAGGTCGCTGAAGACGGTGCCAATCTTCACGCCGCTATCAGTTTCGATGTCGCTATCCATAACATCAACGCGGCTTACTGTGCCTTTTTCGCCGTTGACGACAACCATCACGGTTTTGTCATCCATCGCTTCATAGAAGCGAACAATCTCGCCGTTATCGGTTTTCATGCCGCTGCGTAAACGGTAGTTATCATTCAACGCGCTGCTGACGGCCTTTTCATCCATCGGCGTACTGGCGTTTAACTCACCCACGCCCTTCTCGCTGACTTCAATTGACGAACCAAACCAGTTCCACGGATTTGCCGCAGACCAATTGACGGATGACAACGTCGAACAGCCTGCTAACACCAGCGGCAGCCCTAATAACATCAGGCGCAGTTTTTTCATCAGAAATTCCTTTATTAAGCATGGATACGCGCTTTGGAGTGCAAACTTTCCCAAAAGTGCCTGGTTATTCACGATTGATAGTGAAGTAATCCCGTAAACGCCGGCTGGTACACAGCCACCAGAGGGCAAAAATATCGGCAACCAGCAGCGCTAAAGTGACGCCCGTCAGCACTTCGCCCTGCCAAAGCAATATGAGTTGCCAGGCCAAAACGATGAGCTGTGCGGCAATCAATATCCAGCGCCAGGCGGCCCATAATCGAGGGTATAAATGGCGGCGGCCGCTAATCATAAATGCCAGAGCCGCAGGAACGCCAGGCAATAGCCCGAACCAGAAATTGTCGCGGTCAGGATAAAAGACGCCAAGGATAGCATCACCCTGTTGACGGGACGCTGCCGCCAGCACCAGGACAAACCAGGTTCGCGCCTGTAAAAGAAGGGTACACCAGAACAAAAAAGGTGTTTTCAGATTACCGTGGGTATCGTAATCCGAAGGTGGATACAGCACAGGCATTAATATTCCTGATCTTCAATCAATCGCTTGCCGAGTAGCATCACATCTTGCTGCTCATACTCGAGCCGCTCGTACATGCCAATCACAAGGTCGTTTTCTTCACGCACCATGATTTGAATTTTTGGGCAACCGCGTGCGATTAGCTTCTTTTCCAGTCGGCTAAGTAGCGCATTAGCAATGCCGCGACCACGATATTCCGGGTGCACGCCAAGGTAATAAGCTGAACCCCGATGGCCGTCGTAACCACCCATCAGCGAGCCTACGACTTCGCCGCCCACTTCTGCCACTAAGAACAGATCCGCGTCATGATTGAGTTTGCGTTCAATGTCCATCTCAGGATCGTTCCATGGACGCAGTAAGTCGCAACGTTCCCAAAGCGTAATGACTTCTTCGAAATCATCCTGGCGAAAAACACGTATTTCCATGGTATTAGCCACCTGAAAGTCTAAAACAGTGATTATGGCGTTAAGTTTCTGTTTAGCCAATATCTGCCGCAAAACGAGGCAAAAAATGACATACTAGCCACTCATTCATTTTTGGTAATGAAAATCCCAAAAATGCTTGTCGTTTACCCTTTGCCGATACGCTATAAATGCCTATCTGCAATTTTAAAGATAAAAATATTAGCCGCATGAGCAAAATTAAATCACTGACGCATCTGACTACCCGCCGCCAGTTACTGCTTACTGGGTTGGCTGCTTTAACGTTAACGGGCGTAAATAAGGCTTTGGCCAGCCCGGAGACTAAACCTCTTAAAACCACCACAAACCACAGCAAACCGAGCAAAAAATCGGGTGGCCGTCGGGTAGTGATGCTCGACCCAGGCCACGGCGGTATTGATACCGGCGCGATTGGCCATAATGGTTCTAAAGAGAAACATGTCGTACTGGCCATTGCTAAAAATGTACGAAACATTCTTAAAAGCAATGGGATAGAGGCCAAACTCACACGTACCAGCGATGAATTTATTCCGCTGTATGATCGCGTAGAAATCGCCCACAAACACGGGGCCGATCTCTTTATGTCGATTCATGCTGATGGTTTTACGAACCCGTCTGCTGCCGGTGCGTCGGTGTTTGCCCTTTCCAATCGCGGCGCAAGTAGTGCGATGGCGAAATACCTTTCGGATAAAGAAAACGCCGCCGATGATGTCGCAGGCAGCAAGGTCAAACATAAAGACCAGTATCTACAACAGGTACTGTTCGACCTGGTGCAAACTGACACCATCAAAAACAGCCTGACGCTCGGCTCGCACATTCTTAAGCAAATCAAGCCAGTGCACAAACTGCACAGCCGTAACACGGAACAAGCGGCGTTTGTGGTGTTGAAGTCACCGTCGATTCCTTCCGTACTGGTTGAAACGTCATTTATCACCAACCCTGGTGAAGAGAAGTTGCTGGGCACTCCCGCGTTTCGCCAGAAAATTGCTAATGCTATTGCCTCTGGCATCATTAGCTACTTCAATTGGTTTGATAACCAAAAAGCCCACAGTAAGAAACGTTGAACCCTATGAACTTGCCAGATATTCAGTCCGTAAAACAATTCCTGCTGCAATTGCAGGACACCATCTGCCAGCAGCTCAGCAATATTGATGGTGCTGCGTTTGAAGAAGACAGCTGGCAACGCGAAGGCGGTGGTGGCGGGCGCAGCCGGGTGTTACGCGGTGGGAATGTCTTTGAGCAAGCGGGCGTTAACTTCTCCCATGTACATGGCGATGCGATGCCTGCGTCTGCTACAGCGCATCGCCCGGAACTCGCCGGGCGTAGCTTTGAAGCAATGGGCGTCTCTCTGGTGGTGCATCCGCTCAGCCCGTACATTCCCACCAGCCATGCCAACGTGCGCTTTTTCATTGCACAAAAGCCAGGTTGTGACCCGGTATGGTGGTTTGGCGGCGGTTTTGACCTAACGCCGTTTTACGGTTTTGAAGAAGATGCCGTTCACTGGCATAAAACCGCGCAGGAGCTGTGCCAGCCGTTTGGCGATGACGTATTCCCACGATACAAAAAGTGGTGTGATGATTATTTCTTTATTAAACATCGGAATGAACAACGTGGTATTGGCGGCCTGTTCTTCGACGATCTGAACACCCCAGATTTCGACCATTCCTTCAGCTTTATGCAAGCTGTGGGTAATGGTTACCTGGATGCATATCTGCCGATTGTCGAACGCCGTAAAGCGCTGCCATGGGGCGAGCGTGAACGCGACTTCCAGCTTTATCGCCGTGGCCGTTATGTGGAATTTAACCTGGTGTGGGATCGCGGAACGCTGTTTGGTTTGCAGACCGGCGGGCGTACAGAGTCGATCTTAATGTCGATGCCACCACTGGTTCGCTTTGAATATAACTATCAGCCAGAAGAAGGCAGCCCGGAGGCTGCCTTGTATCGTGATTTCTTACCGGTTAAGGATTGGGTTTAAATCACAGCGGAACGGTCTGCGCTTCAACAACTGCCAGCGCCACCATATTCACAATACGACGAACAGACGCAATCGGTGTTAACACATGCACCGGTTTCGCCACGCCCATCAATACTGGCCCGACTGTCACCCCTTCGGAACTGGAAACACGCAACAAGTTGTAGCTAATGCGTGCCGCTTCGACGTTTGGCATGATCAAGATATTTGCAGAACCTTTCAGTGGGCTGTCAGGCATACGCTCGTTACGAATGCTCTCCACCAGCGCCGCATCACCGTGCATTTCACCGTCAATTTCCAGCTCTGGTGCACGTTCGCGTACCATCTCCAGCGTTTTACGCATCTTGCATGCCGCTTTCGAATCGGAGGAACCATAGTTGGAATGCGACAACAACGCGACTTTTGGCTCGATACCAAAGCGACGCACAGTTTCCGCAGCTAACAAGGTTATTTCTGTCAGCTCTTCCGGCGACGGATCGTCATTCACATAGGTATCAGCAATGAAGGTGTTACCGCTTGGCAACAACAGCGCATTCATTGCCCCAGCCGCTTTCACGCCTTCACGATACCCGAACAACTTTTCCACCACGGAGAAGTGCTCGTGATACTCACCGATAGTGCCGCAAATCATGGCATCCGCTTCACCACGGTGCACCATAATTGCACCGATCACCGTGGTGTTGCTGATCACGGCACGCTGCGCCTGTTCTTGCGTAATACCGCGGCGTTTCATGATGTTGTAGTACTCATTCCAGTACTCTTTGAAACGCGGATCGGATTCGTTATTCACGATCTCAAAATCGCGCCCGGCTTGCATTTGCAGGCCGAGTTTCTTCAGGCGCATTTCGATAACCGCCGGGCGACCAATCAGAATCGGTTTCGCCAAACCAAGTGTAATCAGCTCCTGAGTCGCATGTAGCACACGCGCCTCTTCACCTTCTGTCAGCACCACACGTTTTGGATCTTTGCGGGCCTGAGAGAAGATTGGCTTCATAAACAGGTTAGTTTTGTAGACGAACTCGGTCAGTTTTTCGCGATAAGCGTCGAAATCCTGAATCGGACGCGTTGCCACACCGGTTTCCATTGCCGCTTTTGCCACTGCTGGTGCGATTTGCACGATAAGACGCGGATCGAATGGTTTTGGAATCAGGTAATCAGGGCCGAAAGTCAGCTCTTCTTCGCCGTAGGCGGATGCCACTACATCGCTCTGCTCGGCGTGAGCCAGTTCGGCAATCGCGTGAACCGCAGCCAGTTTCATCTCTTCGTTAATCGCCGTTGCGCCAACATCCAGCGCGCCGCGGAAGATGAACGGGAAGCACAGCACGTTGTTAACCTGGTTAGGGAAGTCAGAACGACCGGTACAAATAATTGCATCCGGGCGCACTTCTTTTGCCAGCGGAGGCAGAATTTCCGGCTCAGGGTTTGCCAGCGCAAGAATCAATGGCGCGCGCGCCATCTTCTTGACCATCTCCTGGCTCATGGCTTTCGGGCCAGAACAGCCGAGGAAAATATCCGCGCCTTCAATCACTTCGTCGAGCGTGCGCTTACCGTTATCTTCCACCGCGTAAGCCGCTTTGGTTTCAGCCATGTTCTCTTCACGGCCCTTGTAGATAACGCCTTTCGAATCGCACACAACGATGTTGTGTTTCTGGATGCCCAGTTGTACCAGCAGGTTCATACAGGCGATAGCCGATGCACCCGCGCCAGAAACTACTAAACGCACATCAGAGATATTCTTCTCAACTACACGCAGGCCGTTAAGCACCGCAGCAGTACAGATGATGGCCGTACCATGCTGATCGTCATGGAACACAGGAATGTTCATGCGCTCGCGCAGTTTTTTCTCAATGTAGAAGCACTCTGGCGCTTTGATGTCTTCCAGGTTAATGCCGCCAAACGTTGGCTCAAGTGCAGCAATCACCTCAATCAGTTTGTCCGGGTCCATTTCATCGACTTCGATATCGAACACGTCAATACCGGCAAATTTCTTAAACAGAACGCCCTTACCTTCCATCACTGGCTTGCCCGCCAGTGCGCCAATATTACCCAGACCCAGCACCGCGGTGCCGTTGGAAATCACGCCGACCAGGTTGCCACGCGCGGTGTATTTGTAAGCAGCAAGTGGGTCTTTTTCAATCTCAAGACAAGGTGCCGCAACGCCCGGAGAGTAGGCCAATGCTAAGTCACGCTGGGTCGCCAGCGGTTTGGTTGGCGAAACCTGAATTTTACCGGGGACTGGGAATTCATGAAAATCGAGGGCACTTTGTCTTAGTTGTTCGTCCATTTCTTCGTTCCTTTTTTATCACTCTCAAGGGTCGTAAGGTCACGTTAAGATCGCTTTAGGGCCACGTAGTATCACGCTTGCGCGCGTTCTAAACTTTGAACATCGCCATACTATCAGCAACGTCTTGCAAAAATGTTAGAAAATCAGAGCCATTATGTTACCTGGCATTAACAACAATGCCATGCCTATCTGCTATGCTTTTTAGTTATGCCAACGATGAATTTTCATCGTGAGTGACATGGAACACTCAAATTAGACTTTGCATTTCAAGGAGATAGTCATGAATCAGTTAGATAGTATCAAGAAATTTACCACCGTTGTTGCCGACAGCGGTGACATTGAATCTATCCGCAATTACCAGCCTATCGATGCGACGACCAACCCCTCGCTATTACTGAAGGCAGCAGGTTTAGCGCACTATCAAACACTCATTGATGATGCCATTGCTTACGGTAAACAGCGCGGCGACACGCGAGAAGCCCAGGTCGCGCAAGCCTGTGACAAACTTGCGGTCAATTTCGGTGCGGAAATTCTGAAAAGCATTCCTGGACGAGTCTCAACAGAAGTGGATGCCCGTCTCTCGTTTGATAAAGAAAAAAGCATCGCGAAAGCCCGCCATTTGATCGCTCTTTATGAAGAGCTGGGCATTGATAAGTCGCGAGTTCTCATCAAGCTTGCTTCAACCTGGGAAGGTATTCGTGCCGCCGAAGAACTGCAAAAAGAGGGAATCGATTGTAACCTGACGCTGCTGTTCTCTTTTGCTCAGGCACGAGCCTGTGCGGAAGCTGGCGTGTTCCTGATCTCACCGTTTGTCGGGCGTATCTACGACTGGTATCAGGCTCGCAAACCGATGGACCCATATGTGGTTGAAGAAGATCCGGGCGTCAAATCGGTGCGCAATATCTATGATTACTTTAAGCAGCACAACTACAGCACCATCGTGATGGGCGCGAGCTTCCGCCGCACCGAACAAATTCTTGCGCTAGTAGGCTGTGATCGCCTGACTATCGCCCCTAACCTGCTGCAACAGTTGCAGGAAAGCGAAGAGCCAGTGGTACGCAAACTGGTGCCGATGTCCCAGGGCTTCCGTCGCCCGGAACCCATCAGCGAGGCAGATTTCCGTTGGGAGCATAATCAGGATCCAATGGCGGTAGAAAAACTGGCAGAGGGCATCCGCCTGTTCGCCATCGATCAACGAAAACTGGAAGATTTGCTCGCCGCTAAACTTTGAACGACAACCACGGAGTGAAACATGTCATCTCGTAAAGAGCTTGCTAATGCCATTCGTGCCCTGAGTATGGACGCGGTACAAAAAGCGAATTCGGGCCACCCTGGCGCACCGATGGGGATGGCAGATATTGCCGAAGTGTTATGGAACGAATTCCTGCACCACAACCCGACGAACCCCACATGGGCTGACCGTGACCGCTTTATTCTCTCTAACGGCCACGCCTCGATGTTGCTCTACAGCCTTTTGCATCTGAGCGGGTATGACTTGCCGATGGAAGAGTTAAAAAACTTCCGTCAGCTTCACTCCAAAACCCCCGGCCATCCGGAAATTGGTTATACACCCGGTGTTGAAACCACCACCGGGCCGCTTGGCCAGGGGTTAGCAAATGCGGTCGGCATGGCGATTGCTGAACGCACGTTAGGGGCGCAATTTAACCGTCCCGACCATGAAATTGTCGATCACTTTACCTACGTATTTATGGGGGATGGCTGCCTGATGGAAGGCATCTCTCATGAAGTGTGCTCGCTTGCCGGCACCCTCGGTCTTGGCAAGCTTATCGGCTTCTATGACCACAACGGCATCTCAATTGATGGTGAAACTAAAGGCTGGTTTACCGACGACACCGCGAAACGCTTCGAGGCTTATCACTGGCATGTGGTGCATGAAATTGATGGCCACGACCCGGAAGCAGTGAAGAAAGCGATTCAAGAAGCGCAAAGTGTGAAAGATAAACCGTCACTGATTATCTGCCGCACCATCATTGGCTTTGGCTCGCCAAACAAAGCGGGCAAAGAAGAGGCCCATGGCGCGGCACTCGGCGAGCAGGAAGTGGCTCTCGCCCGTAAACAACTGGGCTGGAACTACCCGGCGTTTGAAATCCCGAAAGAGATTTATCAAGCCTGGGATGCCAAAGAAAAAGGCGAGAAAGCAGAAACGTCCTGGAACGATAAGTTTGCCGCTTACGCCAAAGCTCATCCAGAACTAGCCGCTGAGTTTAACCGCCGCATGCACGGTGAAATGCCGGAGGATTGGCAGGAACTCACTCAGCAGTACATTGATAAATTGCAGGCCAACCCAGAGAAAATTGCCACCCGTAAGGCCTCACAAAACACGTTAAATGCCTATGGCCCAAGCCTGCCTGAATTGCTCGGCGGCTCGGCTGACTTAGCGCCAAGTAACCTGACCATCTGGAAAGAATCCAAATCTATCAAAGAGGATCTCGCCGGGAATTACATTCACTACGGCGTGCGCGAATTCGGTATGACCGCCATCGCTAATGGGATTGCCCATCACGGTGGATTTGTGCCATACACCGCGACATTCCTGATGTTTGTGGAATATGCGAGAAATGCCGCACGAATGGCGGCGCTGATGAAAGCGCGGCAAATTATGGTTTATACCCACGATTCCATCGGCCTTGGCGAAGATGGCCCAACCCATCAGGCGGTAGAACAACTCGCCAGCCTGCGTATGACGCCAAACTTCAGTACCTGGCGCCCGTGCGATCAGGTTGAAGCTGCTGTAGCCTGGAAAGCGGCAATCGAGCGGCACAACGGCCCAACGGCACTCATTCTTTCGCGCCAGAACCTCGCACAAATGGAACGCACGCCGGAGCAAGTCAAAGCGATTAGCCGTGGTGGTTATGTTCTGAAAGACGGCGGCGGTACGCCAGATGTGATTCTGATAGCCACAGGATCGGAGATGGAAATCACTGTGCTGGCGGCAGATAAACTCACAGCCGAAGGCCACAAAGTACGCGTGGTTTCACTGCCTTCGACCGATATTTTTGATGCTCAGGACGAAGAGTATCGCGAGTCAGTACTACCTTCAGATATTGCTGCGCGAGTGGCGGTGGAGGCAGGTATTGCGGATTACTGGTACAAATATGTCGGCCTGAAAGGCGCGATTGTTGGTATGACGACTTACGGTGAATCAGCGCCTGCTGACAAGCTATTCCCGTTCTTTGGCTTTACCACCGAGAATGTGGTGGCGAAAGCGAAAAAGGTATTGGGTGTTTAATCTTCTTAAAGAAAATTGACGGTAATCCCCTAAATAATTTGAGTTGCAGAAAGGCGGCAAAGGAGTGAATCCCCAGGAGCTTACACAAGTAAGTGACTGGGGTGAACGAAAGCAGCCAACGCCTCTGCAGCTTGAAGTATGACGGGGATTATTTGGTGACCCAGAGTGTGGGCCACGACGCATTGCTGTTCCACGCATCACACGTCGGCTCTTCGGCGTAACGCACCAGGCGGAAGCGCTGCCCATCAAAACGCCAGCGCGTCGCCACGCCGCAGTCGCCCACTCCGCGTCCTTTGGCCAACGTCGTCAGCTCTTTATTAGTTTCGTCATAACCGGCATTCATCAGCTCAAGCTCGGTGGTTCCGCTTCCCGGTGTAAACGGCAGTTTTAAGCGAATCTGCCGGGCGGCAAAGGGCTTCTGGCGCGACACAACCCAGGCGAGATCTACCACGTTGTAAGCACCCGCTTCACAACCGGTCATTAGCAAGGCTTTATCATCACTGAGCGCAAACACACGCACTTCGCGGCGAGCGGGATCGAGCGAACACTGGCTGTTGTTCATGCGCCAGGTGCCGTAATCGAGCAGGTCGCTGAGTTCTGGTTGCGTGAGTGGCGTCGGAGTGGGGTTAGTCAGCGCGACTTCTTTAAGTGCAGGCGCTGGCGGCACGCTCAGCGGCGGATCGTCACCTTTCTTAATCCAGGCGGTTTCACTTCCCACGCGCTGCTGTTGACTATCAATAAACAGCATTGAGGCTTTCAGGCCCGCAAGCGAAATATTTCCCTGCCCTTTCGCCAGCGTAATCGCATCGGCGTTGGCGACTCTTTCGAGGAAAGTGTTAATCGCGTCGGCATCACTGGTTTTGAGATGGTGCGGTGTTTCCTGCCATTTCGCTAAGTCCAGCGTCAACGGTTCACCATCAACAAGCAGGCGCGGCGCAATTGGCGGCGCTTTAGGTTCTGCGATGGTCATATTACCGAAATCAATTCTCAGCGTTGCATCAGTACGCGCACCCGCACTGCGGGTTAGCGTCATGACTAATCCTTGATGCAGCCCAGTGTTACGGGCCGCACAAAAATTTTGGTTGTTGCAGGTAACTTGCCAGTCGGAGAAAGACTTTTGTGCAGGTGCCGCGAAAACAGAGCTCGCTATAAAGAATAAAAAGAGAAACAGCGATTTGATCCGCAAAGACATTGGCGACACGTATCCTGAGAAGACGAAGAGAATTTAATGTATACCCAAAATAATTCGAGTTGCATCACGGCGGCAAGGGAACAAGTCCCAGGGAGCTTACATAAGTAAGTGACCTGGGTGAGTGAGCGCAGCCAACAAAGAGGCAACTTGAAGTATGACGGGTATACAAAATATGGCGATATCTTCGTCTGGTTAACGTTTGTGCTCAATCAGAATTATCGGATAGATTTACTTAAAATCGCCTATCCGTAATTCATTGAATAACAATGTTTTTAGTTCATGATTCCGCGTAATTGCAGCTGTTGTAACAGAATAACTGTTTTTCCGTCACGAATTTCACCTGTTGATACCATTTCCATAGCGCGGGTAAACGGTAATTCGAGCACGTCGATGTCTTCATCATCAATGCCACCACCGGCGTTTTCACGCTGGGCATCGCTGTATTCGGCCATGTAAAAGTGAATCACCTCGGTCACACCGCCTGGCGACATATACAGCTCAAAGACTTTTTCGACTTCCCCTACTTCGTAGCCGGTTTCTTCGATAGCTTCTTTGCGGGCGCAAACTTCCGGTTCATCGGCATCCAGCAAACCGGCACAGGTTTCAATCAACATGCCGTCAGCATTACCGTTAACCCACGTAGCCACGCGGAACTGACGCGTCAGCACAACGGTGTTTTTATCGCGGTTATACAGCAGCATGGTTGCGCCGTTACCCCGGTCATAGACTTCACGTTTGTGGCGAATAGCGTCGGATTCGTTACGGTATAGATCGTAGGTGATATTGCGCAGGATGAAGTAATTATCTGAGAGGATTTTATCTTTGATGACTTCGATTTTAATCGACATACCGTCTCCACAGTGAGTTAGGGGAGCCGATTATAATAGGCTTTGATTTAGCGTTTGTCTTGCTCCCCGTCATACTTCAAGCTGCAGATGCGTTGGCTGCAACTGCTCGCCCCAGTCACATAGTTCACTATGCTCCTGGGGTCTTGCAGTCTAGCCGCCTTCCTGCAACTCGAATTATTTAGGGGGATAATAAATCATGAGAAAAACTAAAAACCATTTTTCACTGAATCCATGTCGGGCAGCTTATGCGCAATCCCTTTGTGGCAATCCACGCAGGTTTGCCCATCTTTGACCGCTTTATCATGCATCTTTGCCGCGACGGTTTTCTGAGCGGTGAAATCCATGAAATCAAAGTTATGGCAGTTTCGGCACTCTTGCGAGTTGTTGTTCTTCATTCGCCGCCACTCGTTTTGCGCCATCGCCAGGCGGTGGTCATCAAACTTTTGCGGCGTGTCGATTAAGCCAAACGCTTTGGCATACAACTCTTTGCTGGCCTGAATTTTACGTAAAATTTTGGGCCCCCATTCGTGGGGAACGTGGCAGTCCGGGCAGGTTGCCCGCACGCCGCTGCGGTTGTTGTAGTGCACCGTCTGCATATATTCTTCGTAGACGTTGGCACGCATTTCATGGCAACCGATACAAAACTCCTCGCGGTTGGTCATCTCCATGCCGGTGTTAAAACCGCCCCAGAAAATAATCCCACCAGCGAAACCAATCAGCAGTAATGTGCCCAGCGCCAGGCGGCTCGGGCGACGCCACCACTGCCATATGCGCTTGATGATTCCGGGTTTACGGGTTGATTTATCCATAATGACCTCTAGTTCCCAAAACCTTTAGACGGCGTGAATGTGTTTTCAACAATCGGCGCTGCATCGGTTTGAGGGACATGGCATTGCAGGCAGAAGTAACGACGCGGTGCCACATTAGAAAGCACGTTGCCGTCGCTATCCATAAAGTGTGTGGGACTAACACGCGGCGCCCCCGTGGTACGGTAATGTTCGACACCGTGGCATTGCAGACAACGGTTGGTGTTTTTGGAAACCTGGTAGCCGTCAACACTATGCGGAATCATTGGCGGCTGGTTTACATAGTTCAGCGCCATACGCCCCTGCTGTTTCGGCATTTTGACTGAGCCTTCCGGCGTGCCGGAAACTTCTGGTGACTGCGTGAGATCAACGCTGTTCGCCGCCCACAATGCGCCACTGACCAAAAACACCAACGCCGTCATCCATTTGAATAACATTTTCTTGTTCATGATATCCCCCTTACACCTTCGCCAGTTTTACAGCGCATTTCTTATAATCCGTCTCTTTCGAAAGTGGGTCGGTTGCGTCCAGCGTCAGGTTGTTCACCAGTTGCGCTGCATCGAAGAACGGCATGTACACCAGCCCCTGCGGCGGTTTGTTACGACCGCGTGTTTCGACAATCGAAATCACTTCGCCACGACGGGAGATAACTTTCACTTTGTCACCACGACGCAAATCACGCGCTTTGGCATCAAGTGGATGGATGAACAAAACAGCTTCCGGGAAGGCACGATGCAATTCCGGTACGCGGCGCGTCATGCTGCCGGTATGCCAGTGTTCCAGCACGCGTCCTGTTGACAGCCACAGGTCATACTCCTGGTCCGGAGACTCCGCCGCAGGCTCAAATGGCAACGCGAAGATCACTGCTTTGCCATCTGGTTTACCATAGAACTTGAAGCCCTCACCCGCTTTCACATATGGGTCGTGACCTTCGCTGTAGCGCCAGAGCGTCTCTTTACCGTCGACCACCGGCCAGCGCAGGCCGCGCGCTTTGTGGTAATCATCAAACGGAGCGAGATCGTGCCCGTGACCACGGCCAAATGCGGCGTACTCCTCGAACAACCCTTTTTGCAGGTAGAAACCTAACTCGTGGGATTCGTCATTTAACTGCCCTTCAGCCAGTTCGGTGACCGGGAATTTGCTCACGTTTGAATTCGCAAACAGCACGTCAAACAGCGTTTTGCCCCGGTATTCCGGTTTTTGATCGACCAGTTCCGCAGGCCACACCTCTTCGACTTTGAAGCGTTTCGCAAACTGCACGAGCTGCCACAGATCGGACTTTGCCTCGCCCGGTGCTTTCACCTGCTGACGCCAGAACTGCGTGCGGCGTTCGGCGTTGCCGTAAGCGCCCTCTTTTTCCACCCACATTGCGGTTGGCAGGATCAGATCCGCGCTCAGTGCGCTGATCGTCGGGTACGGATCGGAAACGATGATGAAGTTACGCGGATCGCGCCAGCCCGGCATACGCTCTTCGGTAATGTTCGGCCCGGCCTGCATGTTGTTGTTACACATCACCCAGTAAACGTTGAGCTTGCCATCTTTCAGCGCGCGGTCCTGGGCAACGGCATGTAAACCCACTTTTGCCGGGATGGTGCCTGCTGGCAACTGCCACATGTTTTCGGTGATTTGGCGATGCTTCTCGTTCGTCACCACCATGTCGGCTGGCAGTCGGTGAGAGAAAGTGCCCACTTCACGCGCAGTTCCGCACGCCGATGGTTGGCCGGTTAAGGAGAATGGTCCGCAGCCTGGCTGAGAAATTTTGCCGGTCAACAAGTGGATGTTGTAAACGAGGTTGTTGGCCCACACACCACGCGAGTGTTGGTTGAAGCCCATCGTCCAGTAAGAAATCACTTTTTTGTTCGGGTCGGCGTACAGCTTCGCCAGCGCTTCAAGCTGGTCTTGCGGCACACCGCTCATCTCAGCGGTTTTTTCCAACGTGTACTCGGCAACGAACGCTTTGTAATCTTCAAAGCTCATTGGCTCAGAGGCGTCTGAACCTGGATTTTTCGCCGCTTTTTCTAACGGATGCGTCGGACGCAAACCGTAACCGATATCGGTCACGCCCTTGCGCAGATTCACATGTTGCTTGAAGAACGATTCGTTAATGGCGTTGTTTTGAATGATGTAGTTGGCGATATAGTTCAGGATCGCCAGGTCAGTTTGCGGCGTGAACACCATGCCATTGTCGGCCAGCTCGAAGCTGCGATGCTGGAAGGTCGAAAGCACGGCGACTTCAACGTTTTCATTCGACAGGCGGCGGTTAGTGATGCGCGACCATAAAACCGGGTGCATCTCGGCCATGTTCGAACCCCACAGCACGAACGCGTCGCCCTGCTCGATATCGTCGTAGCAGCCCATCGGCTCGTCCATGCCGAAAGTACGCATGAAGCCCACAACAGCTGAAGCCATGCAGTGGCGTGCGTTCGGGTCAAGGTTGTTGGAACGGAAACCGGCTTTGAATAATTTAGAAGCGGCATAACCTTCCCATACCGTCCACTGGCCGGAGCCAAACATGCCGACCGCTTCCGGCCCTTTCTCTTTCAGGCTGGTCTTGAATTTTTGCTCCATGATGTCGAATGCCTGATCCCAGGTGATGGGAGCAAACTCACCTTCTTTATCATACTGCCCGTCTTTCATGCGCAACAGCGGCTGCGTGAGGCGGTCTTTTCCGTACATGATTTTTGGCAGGAAGTAGCCTTTGATGCAGTTCAGGCCACGGTTAACCGGCGCATCCGGGTCGCCCTGGCTTGCAACAACTCGCCCGTCCTGGGTACCGACTAATACGCCACAACCGGTGCCACAAAAACGGCATGGGGCTTTATCCCATTTAATGGCATCTTGCTTACCGACAACTGCTCGCGCAACGCTCGGTACGCTAAGGCCAGCGGCGGCCGCCGCGGCTGCAATAGCGTTCGCTTTCATAAAGCTACGACGACTGAGTTTCATGGTGTTTCCTCACCTTGCTCATCCTGCTGGTGATAAACCAGCGACACCGCCAGCACGCCCGCAATATTGCGTGCCGACTCGATTTGATTCAGCAGCACGTCACTACGTTCTGCTTCCATAACTACGACCAATTTGCCGTGTTCAGCATCACTTGCCGCGACTTCGCTACCAGGTAGTTCGTTTAATGCGGCACTGACCGCGGGAATATTGTGTGGTTGCGCCTGAACGACCAGGCCTGCGACATGCCAGTTAGCTCGCATTTGCGTGCCTCATCTTGATGGCTGAAACCGGACAACCCGATATACATGCCCCGCAAGCGGTGCAATCGGTGTGATTGAGCAGAGGTTGTGCGATACCCTGCAAAGAAGGGCGAAATGAAATAGCCTGCGTGTCGCAGGTGTCCTGGCAGCTACGGCATTCGATGCTGTTTTTAGCCAGGCAGTTATCGCCAATCGACAGCGTGTGTTCCCACGGGGAAACGTCACGCGCCAGGAAGAGTTGTTCCGGGCAAGCTTGTGCGCAGGCGTAGCAAAAAGTGCATTCACCGTGATCGAAGTTAACTTCGGGGTAGCCGCCCTGGCCGCGTTTCAGAACGCGAGTTTCGCAGGCCGACAAACAGGTATCGCAGCGAGTGCAATCCACAAGGAAATGGTTTTCATCTCCGCTCCAGGGCGGGCGGAAAGCAGTTCCGGAGCGTCGAAAGCTCCCGGTCAATAATCCACGTCGGGAAAAATCAGCCATAAGGCACATCCTTGCATCACAAATGCCAGCCTTCGCAGTGCAGAAGCCGGCAAACACATCTGTGTTATCTCCGTAATTTTCTACGGGTTTTTATAGAGTGATACGTTATGTGACAAAGGGGGAGTAGAGGCATCACCCTTTAGGGGTAAATACAGGGGTAGGATCAAAAAGGAATTCGGTTTGTAAAACAAACACTCACCCCGACTCACAGACGGGGTGAGATTAACGTCTAATTAAGGCGTTGGGGTTGGACTTCAAGATATTCCATGATCCCTGCAGCAGCATGACGCCCTTCCGCCATCGCCGTGACAACCAGATCAGCACCACGGACCGCATCACCACCAGCAAAGATTTTTGGGTTGCTGGTCTGATAGCGTAATTTATCTTCAACGCTGGCAAGGATCCTCCCCCAGCTATCAAGCTTCACACCGTGCTCTTCAAGCCATGGCATACCATGAGGGTGGAAGCCAAATGCCATAATTACAGCATCGGCTGGCATGATAAATTCAGAGCCTTCAATCGGTTCCGGACGACGGCGACCTTGCTCGTCTGGCTCGCCCATTTGGGTACGCAGCATACGGATGCCCATCACTTCCCCACTGTCATCCAGTTCAATATTCAGCGGCTGCACATTGAACTCAAACATCGCCCCTTCTTCCCGCGCGTTTTTGACCTCTTTTTTTGAACCCGGCATGTTGGCTTCATCACGGCGATAGGCACAAGTGACTTGCTGCGCGCCATGTCGCAAAGAAGTGCGCACGCAGTCCATCGCAGTATCACCGCCGCCGAGCACCACCACTTGTTTATCCGCCATATTGATATACGGCTCGTCAGGCAACTCTGGTAATCCCATCACCTGTTTAGTGTTAGCAATCAGGAACGGCAGCGCATCGTAAACACCCGACGCATCTTCGTTCGGCAATCCAGCTTTCATTGAACGATAAGTCCCAACACCAACAAACACCGCGTCAAAATCAGCCAACACCTGTTGTAGAGAAATGTCGCGGCCAATCTCGGTATTGAGTTTGAATTCAATACCCATCGAACTGAAGATTTCACGGCGACGACTTAACAGCGATTTATCCAGCTTGAATGCGGGAATACCAAACGTGAGCAGCCCGCCGATTTCAGGATGGCGGTCGAACACTGTGGCTTTAATCCCATTGCGCGCCAGAATATCCGCGCAGGCAAGGCCGGCAGGCCCAGCACCAATCACGGCAACGCGGCGACTAGTTGGTTTGACATAAGAAAGATCCGGCGTCCAGCCGCTGGCAAAGGCTTTATCGGAAATATAACGCTCGATATTGCCGATAGTGACCGCACCATATTCATCTTTGAGGGTACAGGCACTTTCACATAAACGGTCTTGTGGACACACACGCCCAGTCACTTCTGGCAGGCAGTTTGTCTGGTGCGAAAGCTCCACAGCTTCCAGAATGCGCCCCTCTTTGACCAGTTCAATCCAATGCGGGATATGGTTATGCAGCGGGCAAGTCCACTCGCAAATGCTGTGCTCGCCACATTTCATGCAGCGGTCAGCCTGGTTTTCAGCCTGGTTTTTATCAAAGGTGAGATAGATTTCATCAAAACCTGTTTTGCGCAAAACCAGGTCAATTTTATCAGGGTCCTGCCGTGCAGGAGTGGCGCGCATTTTTTCTACTTTACTTAAATCAGCACTCAGAGAAAGCTGCGGTGCTGTTTGCTGCGCGGTGGTATGCCACGGCTGAGATTCCTGAGCCGCCGAGCGTAAACGCCGGTTTTTTGCCAGGGCGGCAAGCGTCTCGCTATTAATTAATTTCAGCGCCTTGCTGGGACAATTTTCCACGCAAGCCGGGCCATTTTTACGGTCATGGCATAAGTCGCATTTATGGGCATTGGCTTTAACAGAGCGCCCATCATTAATCGGAGTGGTGAGAACCTGCATCGCACCAAACGGGCACGCTACCACACAGGATTTACAGCCAATACACTTGTGTTGATTAACCTGAACACTGTCATTAATGCGTGAAATAGCTTCGTTGGGGCAACTGCTTGCACACGGAGCATCTTCGCAATGACGGCAAGTTACCGCATTGCGCCTTCCCTGATGTTTAATAACAGAGATCCGTGGCTGAAATTGTTGGGTGGTCAGAACATGCTTTTCATCATTGTGAGCCATTACGCAGGCGATTTCGCATGCATGACAACCGATACATTGCTGTGCATTGGCAAGAACAAAACGATTCATTTTTACCCCTTTGCCCGTTATCACAAACAGGAGGCTATTTTTTATGGGGGTATGTTATGACCTGGCAAAGTCTTCGCTGGCAATGGTCATTTGCCCAGTTTAATGCGAAATCTGCCAATAACCTGGTAAGGATCAATTTATTTTCGTGTTTAATGAAACATCGTTTTGCACCAGTTTGTTGTGCAAAGGTTGTGTTTCTGGTGTGCAGTGGTTAATTCTGTAAATTTGTTTTGGAAGGAATGCCGAAATATAGCCAACAAGAATGACTGACATCTTACGTTTCTGATACGTTTCGCTCTCAACTATTTCGATGGGTTATTATAAGTGATAGTAAAACGCTCGCTCTCCACGAGCCTTGCCCGAGCTTTCTTTTACATTATTCTGCTATCGCTGCTTTCAACAGGCATCGCGATGTTAACCCTTGCCAGCAGTTTGCGAGATGCCGAAGCGATTAACGTCGCAGGTTCGTTACGTATGCAGAGCTATCGCCTGGGATATGATTTGCAGGGCGACCGCATCAATCTGGACAAACATCTTGAGCAGTACAGCCAGTCACTGCGCTCTCCAGCCTTGCTTAAAATTGAAAAATTCTGGGTTCCTGCTGAAGTCCGTAACCGTTTCGCAGTGATTAACCATGCCTGGTCCGATATGGAAAACCATATTCGCCAGGGCGATTTGCAGTGGTACAAGGCCAACATTACTGGCTATGTGGCGCAAATTGACCTGTTTGTCCTCGCCCTTCAACATTATGCTGAACGCAAAATGATGCAGGTGGTGATAGCTTCAGTGGTAGGTTTTATTGCCATTTTCACGTTGGTCTTTTTCACCTTACGCCGCTTTCGCCACCAGGTTGTGGCGCCTCTGAACAAACTAATGGAAGCAAGTCGCACTATTGAACGCGGTGAGTTTGATTACCCGCCGCTAAACACACAACTACCAAATGAACTGGGTTTGTTGGCACATACTTTCACGCGCATGTCAGGCGAGTTACATAAACTTTATCGCTCACTTGAAGAGAGCGTGCAGGAAAAAACACTGGACCTGCAGGAAGCCAATCAGACGCTGGAAGTGCTATATGCCTGCTCACAAGCCCTGACGGTCAGTACCATCGATCAGCACTGTTTTGAACGAGTGTTGCAGCAGGTACGCCAGAAAACACCGGTCAATTATCTGGAGATGAAAACGGGTGAAAACTGGAAAATACAGGAAGGCGTTCAACACGATAAGGAAGCATGGCAAACATTGCCGATCGTGCTTGAGAATAAAGAATTAGGTTTGCTCCGCTGGCAGGCTCCAGAAGGTGTGCCGCCGCTGCCATTAATGCAAAGTCTGGCAAATATGTTGGGCCGTGGCCTCTATTTCAACCAGGCGCAAAAACATTATCAGCAATTGTTGCTGATGGAAGAGCGCGCGACGATTGCCCGGGAATTACACGACTCGTTAGCGCAAGTGCTCTCTTATTTACGTATCCAACTCACGTTACTCAAACGTGCGGTACCGGCAGAAAACCAGCCTGCGCAGCGCATTATTGGCGATTTTTCCCAAGCGCTGAACGATGCCTACCGCCAGTTACGTGAGCTATTAACGACCTTCCGCCTGACACTTCAGCAAGCCGATTTACCTTCCGCATTGCAGGAGATGATTGCCCCGCTGCGCAACCAGACTGAAGCCGTTATTACCATGGATTGCGACATACCCACTCAGGCGCTGGATGCCTCACAACAGGTACATTTGCTGCAAATTATCCGTGAAGGCGTTTTAAACGCGATTAAACACGCGCAAGCACATAAAATATCCGTAAGCTGTAATACATCGGTATCAGGGATTCATTCTGTGAATATTCTTGATGACGGAACTGGAATAGCCAGTCTGACGGAACCCGAAGGTCATTACGGCTTAAATATTATGCACGAACGCGCCACACGGTTAGGTGGCGAGCTGACTATTTCCCGCCCAGCAGAAGGCGGGACGTTGATTACGATGACTTTTCGTTCGCCGCCATCAGACCAGGCAACGCGCGAAACGCCGGTGAACCTATAACGATAATAATGTGAACAATATTGGGAGTTGTGATGAGTGAGAAAAATGTCTGCCAGGTATTAATCGTCGATGATCATCCGTTAATGCGTCGTGGCATCCGTCAGTTGCTGGAAATGGATGACAGTTTTAGCGTAGTAGGTGAAGCAAGCAGCGGCGCAGAAGCTATTAGCCTTGCGAATCGCCTGACCCCTGACCTGATTTTGCTCGATCTGAATATGAAAGGTTTGAGCGGGTTAGACACGTTAAACGCCCTGCGCCGTGATGGCGTCAGTGCGCGTATCGTGGTGCTGACAGTTTCAGATTCCCGCAGTGATATTTTCACCCTGATAGATGCCGGAGCAGACGGTTATTTGCTCAAAGACAGCGACCCGGACGTGCTGCTGGAAGATATCCGCCGTGGTGCAACCGAAGGCGAAGCCTACAGCGAGCAAGTGGCTGAATATTTACGCACCCGCAGCACTGATAAACGTAGTGACGATCCTTTTGCGGTCTTAACCGAACGTGAGTTGGATGTATTACAAGAAGTCGCTAAGGGTTTGTCAAACAAACAGATTGCGTCGGGTCTGCATATCTCCGAAGAGACGGTGAAAGTGCATATCCGCAATTTGCTGCGCAAACTCCAGGTGCGATCTCGTGTCGCGGCAACGGTGTTGTTCCTTGAAAGCAGAGGCTTTTGAAGCCTCGCCATACCACAGAGAGCGAAGATAATTTACAATATCTCCTCAATTTCTCCACGTTTGGACTTGCCGTTAAGGCTACAGTGACGACTATCTCAATAATCACAATCTGAAGTACTGACGAGGTTCTGACTGAATGGCGAATTTCTTTATTAATCGCCCCATTTTTGCCTGGGTGCTGGCCATTATTTTGTGCCTCACCGGCGCACTGGCAATTTTTTCACTTCCCGTAGAACAATACCCCGACCTCGCACCGCCAAATGTGCGTATCACTGCAAATTACCCAGGTGCGTCTGCACAAACGCTGGAAAATACGGTTACTCAGGTTATCGAGCAGAATATGACCGGGCTGGACAACATGATGTATATGTCCTCCCAAAGTAGCAGCACCGGTCAGGCGACGATTACGCTGAGCTTTAAAGCCGGAACCGATCCAGACGAAGCAGTGCAGCAGGTGCAAAACCAGTTGCAATCTGCATTACGTAAATTGCCGCAGGCCGTGCAAACCCAGGGCGTAACGGTTAGAAAAACCGGCGATACCAACATTCTAATGGTGGCGTTTGTGTCTACCGACGGCAGCATGGATAAGCAAGATATCGCGGACTACGTCGCCAGTAATATTCAGGATCCTATAAGCCGTATTAACGGCGTAGGTGATGTGGATGCCTACGGTTCGCAATATTCAATGCGTATCTGGCTCGACCCGACCAAACTCACCAGTTTCCAGATGACCACGCAGGATGTGGTGGATGCGATTAAATCGCAGAATGCACAAATTGCGGTCGGGCAGCTAGGTGGAACGCCTTCTGTCGATATGCAGGCGCTGAACGCCACCGTTAATTCTCAGTCACTGCTGCAAACGCCGCAGCAATTCAAAGACATTACGCTGCGTGTAAATCAGGATGGATCTCTGGTTTCGCTGGGTGATGTTGCAGAAGTTGAACTAGGTGCCGAGAAGTACGACTTCCTGAGCCGTTATAACGGGCAAGCAGCGTCAGGCCTGGGAATTAAACTCGCCTCGGGCGCGAACGAGATGGAAACTGATAAACTCGCCCGCGCAAAAATTGAAGAATTATCGCAGTACTTCCCTCATGGCCTGGAAGCGAAGATTGCTTACGAAACCACGCCTTTTGTGAAAGCCTCGATTACTGATGTAGTGAAAACTCTGCTGGAAGCCATCCTACTGGTGTTCCTCGTCATGTATCTTTTCTTACAGAACTTCAGAGCGACGTTAATTCCGACTATCGCCGTGCCGGTAGTATTATTGGGTACCTTCTCCGTCCTGTATGCGTTTGGCTACAGCATTAACACCCTGACGATGTTTGCCATGGTTCTGGCTATCGGTTTGTTAGTTGACGACGCCATCGTGGTGGTCGAAAACGTTGAACGCATCATGAGTGAGGAAGGGTTATCACCCAAAGAAGCGACCCGAAAATCAATGGGCCAGATTCAAGGTGCGTTGGTTGGGATTGCAATGGTGCTGTCAGCGGTGTTTGTACCGATGGCATTTTTTGGCGGCACCACTGGGGCGATATACCGCCAGTTCTCGATAACCATCGTTTCCGCGATGGTGCTATCGGTATTGGTGGCGATGATTCTGACGCCCGCATTGTGTGCCACCATTCTCAAGCCATTGCATAAAGGTGAACATCACGGCCAGAAAGGTTTCTTTGGCTGGTTTAACCGCATGTTTAACCGCAATGCACAGCGCTATGAATCTGCTGTCGGCAAAATTCTGGCGCACAGTCTGCGCTGGATCCTGATTTATGTGCTGCTGATTGGCGGCATGGTGTTCCTGTTCCTGCGCCTGCCAACCTCTTTCCTGCCGCTGGAAGATCAGGGTGTATTCACCACTTCAATACAATTGCCGAGCGGCTCTACGCAGCAGCAAACTACCAAAGTGGTGGAAAAGCTTGAGCAGTATTATCTGACCAAAGAGAAAGATAACGTACTGTCGGTGTTTGCCACTATAGGCTCCGGCCCCGGCGGTAACGGGCAAAACGTGGCGCGCATGTTTGTACGCCTGAAAGACTGGGATGTACGTGACCCGAATACCGCCAGTTCTTTTGCCATTATCGAACGGGCAACAAAAGCCTTCCGTGATATTAAAGAAGCACGTGTGATAGCCAGCAGCCCACCGGCCATCAGCGGTTTAGGTAACGCAGCTGGGTTTGATATGGAATTGCAAGACCACGCAGGTGCCGGGCACGATGCGCTCATGCAGGCGCGCGATCAGTTACTGGATATGGCGAGCGATGAAAAACTGCTGACTCGCGTGCGTCACAACGGTTTAGACGATAGCCCGCAAATGCAGATCGATATCGACCAACGAAAAGCGCAAGCATTGGGCGTATCCATTGACGATATCAATAACACGCTGCAAACCGCCTGGGGTTCCAGCTACGTGAACGATTTTATGGATCGTGGCCGTGTGAAAAAGGTATATGTGCAGGCAGGAGCGAAATATCGCATGCTGCCGGAAGACATTAACCAGTGGTATGTGCGTAACAAAGACGGTGGAATGGTGCCCTTCTCTGCTTTTGCCAGCTCGCACTGGGAAACAGGGTCACCACGCCTCGAACGTTATAACGGTTATTCAGCTTTGGAAATTGTCGGTGAAGCAGCACCTGGTGTAAGTACCGGGACCGCGATGCAGGTGATGGAAACCTTGGTGCAAAAGCTGCCAACAGGTTTTGGCCTGGAATGGACCGGTATGTCTTACCAGGAACGGTTATCAGGCGCGCAGGCTCCGGCGCTATACGCCATCTCTCTATTAGTGGTGTTCCTGTGCCTGGCGGCACTTTATGAAAGCTGGTCAGTGCCATTCTCAGTGATGCTGGTTGTTCCGTTGGGGGTAGTTGGTGCACTGCTGGCAACCTGGATGCGCGGGCTGGAAAACGACGTATATTTCCAGGTGGGGCTGTTAACGGTTATAGGATTGGCGGCCAAGAACGCCATTCTGATTGTTGAGTTCGCCAACGATATGAATGCCCAGGGCCGCGAACTGGTTGCCGCGACGCTTGACGCCTGCCGCCAACGTTTACGCCCGATATTGATGACATCCCTGGCGTTTATCTTCGGCGTGTTGCCAATGGCCACCAGCAGCGGTGCGGGTTCTGGTAGCCAGCATGCGGTGGGTACCGGGGTGATGGGGGGGATGATTTCAGCGACCGTGCTGGCGATATTCTTCGTGCCATTGTTCTTTGTGCTGGTGCGCAGAAGATTCCCGCTCAAGGAACATTCAGATAGCTAACCAACAAAAAAGCGACCTTAAAGGGGTCGCTTTTTGTATGGCTCAAAGGATATTGAGAATAAGAACATCATGTTCCCGTTGTATTTTTTACCCGGTTAGATCATTTACGAAGCATATCTTCAATGAAATCTTTCCAGTTCCCTAGTTCGTGCTCAATCATAACCGCCTCTCTTATAATTGCTTTAATTATACGTAATCCCTTCCATGGAGTGAAGCGGCATTACTTTGCAGCTTCACTGGCTATCTATCATCAAATATTGAGAGTCGACTGCGTATGGACTTAATTATTAGCTCAATAGGTATTTAATAATGTGACGAAACACTTGAAATAAAATGTTTCAGTTACTCAGCAGCTCTGCAAGCCACGAAAATAGGACTTTTCGTAGCAATCAAAGACTCTGAACTCTCTACACGCCAAACGGCGATAAATTAATCAAAGCAGAAAAAGAATCTCTATTACCTAACTTTTAGATTAGCAATTGAGTTATATTTTTCCTTGCAACTTTTTTATCATTTTATTTATTCTAAATTCCTGCATAAATAATCACTGCCAAAAATAAGGATTTAACCCGTGATAATTCTCTACGGTATTAAAAACTGCGACACCATCAAGAAAGCACGCCGCTGGTTGGAGACTCAAGGTGTGGAATATCAATTCCATGACTATCGTGTAGATGGGTTAAATGCCGAATTATTGAACAGTTTTATTGCCGCATTAGGTTGGGAAGCACTGCTGAATACGCGAGGAACGACCTGGCGCAAACTCGACGAAGCACATCGAGCAAGTATTACTGACGCCCAAACTGCAGCAGCGCTAATGCTCGAAATGCCAGCAATCATCAAACGCCCATTGCTCTACGCGCCCGGTCAGCCTATGCTGCTGGGTTTCAATGAATCGAACTATACGATGTTTATAAACGAGGTGTAGAGCTATGTCTTGCCCGGTTATTGAGCTGACGCAACAGCTTATCCGCCGCCCTTCTCTTAGCCCTGACGACGCTGGCTGCCAGGCGCTGATGATTGAGCGACTACGTGCCATTGGTTTCACTATCGAGCACATGGATTTTGGCGACACGCAAAACTTCTGGGCATGGAGAGGAAAAGGCGAAACGCTGGCGTTTGCTGGCCATACCGACGTCGTGCCTTCAGGTGATGCCGACCGTTGGATTAACCCTCCGTTTGAACCGACTATCCGTGATGGCATGCTTTTTGGTCGTGGTGCTGCAGATATGAAAGGGTCGCTTGCCGCGATGGTGGTTGCTGCAGAACGTTTTGTGGCACAGAACCCGCGCCATAAAGGCCGCCTTGCATTTCTCATCACGTCTGATGAAGAAGCCAGTGCCAAAAATGGCACTGTGAAAGTAGTCGAAACATTAATGGCACGCCATGAAAGGCTCGATTACTGCCTGGTAGGTGAACCTTCCAGCACTGAAGTTGTAGGCGATGTGGTGAAAAACGGCCGCCGTGGCTCGTTGACCTGTAACCTGACCGTTCACGGTGTGCAGGGGCACGTTGCTTACCCGCATCTGGCTGATAACCCTGTTCATCGTGCAGCACCAATGCTGAATGAGCTGGTCAATATTGAGTGGGACAAAGGTAACGAGTTCTTCCCTGCCACCAGCATGCAGATTGCCAACGTTCAGGCCGGCACCGGCAGTAATAACGTAATTCCAGGCGATCTGTATGTGCAGTTCAACTTCCGCTTCAGCACCGAACTGACTGATGAAGACATCAAGCAACGCGTTATTGCCCTGCTCGATAAGTATGAATTGCGTTATACCCTCGACTGGTGGCTTTCCGGCCAACCGTTCCTTACGTCACGCGGGAAGCTGGTCGATGCGGTAGTGAATGCAGTTGAGCACTATAATGAGATCAGACCGCAGCTATTGACCACCGGCGGCACATCCGATGGGCGCTTTATCGCACGCATGGGGGCGCAGGTGGTGGAACTTGGGCCAGTGAACGCGACTATTCATAAAATTAATGAGTGTGTTAATGCCGCTGACCTGCAGATGTTGGCCCGTATGTATCAACGCATTATGGAGCAGCTTGTCGCCTGACAGGCCGCAATAAACATCAATCATAGCCAGATTAATTGGTGTTGTGGCACAGCAGCCTGGGAGCTTACTTGAGTAATTGATTCGGGTAAGTGAGTACAGGAAACGCCGCCACAACGTCAAGTAACAAGGCGAAAGAGGTTATACGCATGGAATGGCTATCGCATTATTGGTGGATCATCGTACTGGTGCTGCTTCTGGGCATTTTCCTTAATGTGATTAAGGATCTGAAGCGTATTGATCCGAAGAAATATATGGCGAATAAACCTGAGCTTCCTCCTCATCGTGACTTTAACGATAAGTGGGATGACGAAGACGATTTCCCAAAGAAAAAGCCTTAACTGACAAATGAGCGGGGTATTCCCGCTTTTCAAAATGCTGATAGTAATGGCGACCGGCCTTCGGTCGCCATGATGAAGAACGAGCATTCTCTGCCGAACCCCTGCAGTTTTCTGGCATTCAGGCCAGTATCTGAAAGCAAACAGCTAATAATAAGATAAGAAATGCAGTCAAAACTTAACGTTTTAATTTGGCTACATAAGGCAGATTTCTGTACTTATTTTCCCATGGCATGCCATATCCAATCAATAAGTCATCATTTTCCATCTCATACGCATAATATTGTCTGACGGGGATATCTACCCGACCCGGTTTGACAAAAAGAACAGCAACGCAGACCGATTTTGGCGTGTAGTTTTCTAAGATAAATTGAACAAGACGCTTCATCGTTCCGCCTGACTCAATGGCATCATCGATGATGATGACATCCCGACCGCTGATATCTATATTCTGATGGAAAACTATCGCTGAATTATTATGTCTGTCGCCTGGAGTATGCGGGCAGGCAATATAATCCATATTAATATCAAACTCTAACTGCCGAGTCAGGTCCGCAGTGAAGAGGATCCCGCCCGGTACAACCGTAATAATGACTGCGTCATTAAAATGCTGGTTGAGTTGTGCAGCAACTTTCGTCACGCCCTCAGCAATAGCCGATTCACTAATTATGATTTCACCAACATGTTCATGTTTCATAAAAATTTCTCTTTAGTTATCAGAGCAATCAACACATTCAGAATTTGTAAAACCCTTACTGACCAGAGACTCGTTACCCCGGCAAGCTCTTGCCCACTTATACCTCTAACAGCATATGTTCTGAAAATAAATCTATCACAAACTATCACCATGGCGATTTTTTAGATCTAAATATTGCACAAAAATACACTAACGAGCATCATCAAGCAGGACCAGATCATCATAAAGTGTGCATAATGTCGCACAACTCAACATGCTTTATGAGATTCGAATATCAACTGTCGTCGTCAAAAACTCCAACACATAGAGGCTCTGACCTAATGATTAAACTTATTATTACTGACCTGGATGGCACATTTCTGAATAGTAACGGCGATTATGACAGGGAGTTATTCATGGAGGTCAGCGCACTAATGGCTGCAAAGGGTGTTCACTTCGCAGCCTGTACCGGAAAACAGTGCGACAGGGTTGAGGAGTTGTTTGGAGGGTACAGCAGGAACCTGTGGATTGTGGGAGACAGTGCAACCCGAATCAAACACGACGGACAATTTGTTTATCAGTCACTGATCAAAAATGAGCTGGGCTTACGCATCATTAATACCCTTCAGGAAGTTAACTCTCAACATGTCATCATCGCCTGTACTTCAGAAGGGGCAGTGATCCGCGCTGACCTTGCGCAAAGGCTGAAGGATAAGGTACGAAATTCGTATTCCAGTATGATTGAAGTAGACGACCTGAGTGCGCTGACATCTGATTTTGTTAAAATTACAGTGTATGACGAGGAAGGTCATTGCCCAAAGACCCGGCCTCACCTGTCCACTTTCGAAAATGAAGTTTACATTGTGGTGTCAGAAGCGGCGTGGATTGATATTGCGGACTATGGTGTTCACAAAGGAACCACCATACAAAAGCTCCAGGAACTGCTTGGTGTCAGTAAGCACGAAACCATGGCTTTCGGCGATGGCTACAACGATATTGAGTTGCTCGCAATGGCCGAATACAGTTTTGCAATGCGCAATGCCTTCGAGGAAACCAAGGCGGTTGCAAATTTTATCACTGGATATAATGACGCAAATGCAGTCCAGGAAACAATCAAACGAATGTTGGCCCTTCAATCCTAACATCTGCTTGCGCAAGCCATCAGTGAAGGTTCACTCCAGCCTTCACTGATGTGGATTTGATGCTAATCAACAATCTCGATGCGAAGATTTTCGCTACTGAAATCCTGCACTCGGGTTTCACGGCTCACCACGACAATATCAATAGCATCACAGGTAGCAACTTTGTATCTCGCCACCTGACACATCTTATCTGCAATGACCGCGGCAATAACTTCATTACTCTGAGCGATGACTTCTTTTTTAAAACAGGCATCTTCGTAGTATACGGCTGTGAGCCCAGCCTGTGGGTCGAGGCCACAAACACCGATAAATGTCTGGTCAAAAATCATATTACGGACCTGGTTTACGGTATCTAAACCTAAAGTGCTCCCTGTTTTGGGACTCACCTTTCCTCCCAACAGAATCAACTCCCCTGACTGTCTACTGCTTAATGCAGAGGCAATTTGTGGCGAATTTGTCACGATGGTGAGTTCAAAAGTCTCAGGGATAAAATCCACCATCGCCAGATACGTTGAACCAGCGTCGATGAAAATACAGGTATCCGGCTTTATCAACTCAGCGCATCGTCTGGCAACATCTGACTTCTCAGAAACACTCTGTGCCACACGGGTTTCAAAGCTTGCTGATTGCTGAAGCTGACAGACAGCCCCTCCGTAGACTTTTTTACATAAACCTTTGCGGGCCAGAACCTGAAGATCACGGCGAATGGTATGTTCTGAAACACCGAGTTGGCGGGCAATATCGGCACCAATCACCCTGCCAGTTTTAGTAAGCATTTGATGAATAAGATCCTGCCGCTGCTCAGGGAAAGCATCATAATCGATCACGAAAAACCTCAATCAAACACAACATTGCATGAAGCATAACATGGATAAATTATCTCAGCAGGAACGTGACGTTCTGGTGTGCCTTTAGACTCCTCCTGTGTTCAAAATCCAGAAGGAGTCTATAGGCAGGAGGGACTTCACTCAGACCGGGTTTTCAAAGAAACTCAACAATATCATCGTTGTTTGGTTTACCGCCGCTGAGCGCCTCATCGAAATAGTGCTTCGGCACGGTATAACGCAGGTGATCGAGCGCAATCTGAATACTGCGGTCATCTATCGCATGGCCCAAATCGTCAATCACATCCAGCGTCACATCACCACCCAGTTGCGTTAACTGTTCATGAGCATCAAAGGCATGCTTCACATCAATCACTTTATCAACGTCGCCATGAATCAAATGAATAGTGGTTGAAGTTGAGGCACTTTGCGGAGGTTGTGCATAACGGCCATTAAAAGCCACCACGCGAGAAGCCAGTTCTGACTGTGCTTTCACGCCCTCAAGCGCCATGATTGCCCCTTGCGAGAAACCAATCAGAGCTGTGGCATTCGCAGGCACGCCACTGTCTTTTTGCAAGTCACGCACCACCTGGACAAATGTTGGCATGATGGCATCAACTCGTGCCTGGCGGTTTTCTTCCGTGACTCCCGCAACGGAAAACCACTCACGGCCTTGATACGGGCCGCTGGGTGCCGGGCCACCAATGCTGACCACCAGCGCTTCCGGGAAATGTGGCGCAAACCAGCTACCAATTTCCCCCATTGCTACCGGGTTATCGCCAACACCATGAAACAACAAAATCAGTTGCTTAGCCGGGCTGGCTGGGCTTTGAACTACAAAATGGTCGTGTTTCATGGTGCTCTCCTTTAGTTTCTGGAGATGACTATACGCCGGGATTCCATGATGACCATACCGTTTGACTGAATGAGTTAGTGGAAAAATTGCAATTGCATAAGCGTATTTTTCAGCTCAATACACTGTTGCTCATCGAGTTTTTCCAGCGCCTTTTGCACTTCCTGCCGCATCACAATTAACAATGCTTTACGTCCGGAAATGCGTAATTGCTGGCAAAGTGACTCCACACTTAGACATTGTTGTACTCGGCCACGTAGCGCGTTAAGGGGTAAATCACTGGTGAGCAGCAAACGATTCAAAGAGCCCAGGCAGGCCTCCACAGGTCGATGCCCAAAGGCGAACCCTGCCAACTCCAGCCAATCATCACTGTTTAGCGCAGCCTTTTCATCAGGAATAACAGGTAAGGATTGGTCAATCCACGGTTGCAACCACCTAATATCGCGCTGTAGCCGCTGCTGCTCATGGCCAGTCAAAACCTCACCTTGCTTAGTTAACGGCAATAACGCCATCGCCGTATAGCAGCCACTGCTAGCCTCCCGGTGACTTCCTACACGCACCAACCGAAAGCCACAGCTTTCCCAAAAGCGCCATAACTCGTTGGTAAAACCAAAACTCACCGAAAGATAATCAGCAGCAAACGTTGCGTGAGCTTTCACTTTGGCAATCATCTGTTGGCCGATTTGCTGACGCTGGCGTAGTGGATGCACAGCAATACGGCTGACGCGCAATCCTTTAAGCGTTGCGGCTAATGGACTACCGCCATGGGCTGCCAGCGATTGCGCCACTAAATTGCCACGTGGGCGCCGAAATCCAGCCCATACAGCCCGACTGAGATCCTCATGAAGCCCACCCTCCTCCACAAGCCAGGTTGCTCCAATCGTTTCCCCACGACTGATTGCAGCAATGAAATGCTGCCCCGGAGCATCCAGCATCCGACGCCAGTCCAGTGGTGAAGTACGATAATGTGCGCCAGACAGTAAACGGTACATCTGTTGTAGTTGTTGCGATGGTTTTAACGCGCTGGCGCGTTCAATGACCTGCAAAGAAATCGTACCTTGCGGCGCTGTTGTTATGTCGATTTCATCAAATAGCAAAACAGCGTCCATTAACTTTTCCAGCGGATCATTTGCAGCCCAACGGATGGGAGTTGAAAGGGTGTAGCGCGTCAGTTCGTCGAGACTTGCGCAGAACTTGAGTACAAACCCGCGCCCTGTCCCTTCGTAACCCTGAACCGTAGTGGTGAGTAAAGCCCGTGGGAAATGGGAAATTAGCTGGCGTAGCTGGGGTGCAGGAAGAGCTGCAGCCTCATCAATAATTAGCCAGTCGGCCTGAAATGCATCGGGGTTGGCAAGCAGTGCGTCAGGCGCAACAAAGTTAAAGCGATCGCCTGCATGCTCAGCGAGTACATCTGTCGCCGCTTTTCCGGGAGCGGTTACCAGCCCTTTGCCTGGAATCCTTTGCAATAACATCCCTGCCAACGCAGATTTACCACGCCCTCTCGGTGCGGTAACCACCGCAACGCCCGCAGACATATTTAGCATTTCGGCCAGAATCGCGGCTTGTTCATCGAAAGGCGCACCATTGGCAGCATGCCATTGTGGACGTGGCGAGAAATCAGGGATTTGCAGCGGCTGATGTTGCTGCCAGAGCACGCATTCGTTATCAACGCTGATACAGTGCTGTAGATGAGCGATAAAATGTGGTGTGGGAATCGCTTCCGGCTGCTCACTCCAGCGGTTTGAATCGCAATCTGGCTGCATCGACCAATTGTCCCATTCGGGAGCCAGCAGAACCAACCAACTGCCCGCTTTAAGCGTTCCCGCAAGGGCTGCCAGCGATTCAGCATCCAGCCCTTCTCTTGCATCAAAGACTGCATGCAGAAACTCACGACCCAATAGAGTGCGCATTGCCGACGTTGCACAATAAAGCGGCAATTCCGGTGCGGCCCCAACCCATAGCCAGTCACCGGGTAATTGCCGGGTAAGAGATTGTACCTGCTGACTACTCCAGGTTTTCTCGCCCGCCATGATAATCATACGGCGAATACCAGCATCAGCCATACTGGCGGTTGCTTGCCTTAGCAGCTCCATGGCTTGCGTCCTTGTCACATCTCGTTATTTGGCGGTATTACCGAAGGTATTGCACTGCGCCGGATCGCCGCTATCGAAACCGCGTTTGAACCAGGTATAGCGCTGTTCTGAAGTGCCATGGGTGAAGCTGTCGGGAACTACGCGTCCCTGACTCTGTTGTTGCAGTTTATCATCGCCAATCGCTTCAGCTGCATTCAACGCTTCCTGCAAATCTCCGGCATCCAACACTTCTTGTTTTTGCATGCTGTTACCCCAGACACCCGCGAAGCAATCAGCCTGCAATTCCATTTTTACAGAAAGACGATTGCCCTCCGCCTGGCTTACCCCCTGCTGGAGCTGGCGGACTTTCGGTTCAATCCCTAACAATTTCTGCACGTGGTGTCCGACTTCATGAGCAATGACATAGCCTTGAGCGAAATCACCATCAGCGCCCAGTTTGCTTTTCATTTCATCATAGAAAGAGAGATCGATATACACCGTGCTGTCAGCCGGGCAGTAGAAAGGCCCCATGATTGACTGACCAGTGCCACAACCAGTACGCGTACTGCCGCGATACATCACCAGTTTTGGTGGTTGATAAGTGCGCCCCATCTTCTGGAAAACTTCTCCCCAGGAGTCCTCGGTCGTTGCCAGAATAACCCGGGTAAATTTAGCGGCTTCATCATCGTTAGGACTGATGGATCGTTGCGTAGACTGCTGTTGCGGAACGGGCTGCCCACCGAGCATTGAGGTGAGATCGACACCATAATAGCTCGCCACAACGACCACTATTAATAAGATGACACCGCCTTTACCGCCGGGTAAGCGGAATCCACCACCGCCGCCTCCGAAGCTTGGGCCAGAAGAGTTGTTTCGTCTGTCTTCAACATTGTCGCTTTCGCGACGACCTTGCCAGCGCATAGTCGACCTCATTATTCACAACTTGTAATAAGTAGATCGTAGGTGGTTAATTCCAGGATTACCATAGGAAACAAGACGTGAAAAAGCCGAATGTGAAAACACATTCGGCTTCATAAGAATCGTGCGAGATTTTAGTCTAATTGAACGCCAAGACGACGAGCGACTTCTTCATAAGCTTCAATCAGGCCACCAAGGCTCTGGCGGAAACGGTCTTTGTCCATCTTGTCGAGGGTTTCTTTGTCCCACAAGCGGCTACCGTCTGGGGAAAACTCATCACCCAGTACAACCTCGCCGTTGAACAAACCAAATTCCAGCTTGAAATCGACCAGGATAAGACCCGCGTCATCAAACAGTTTGCTCAGAACATCGTTAGCTTTGTAGCTCAACTCACGCATACGAGCCAAATTCTCTTTGTTCACCCAACCAAAGGTTTCACAGTAAGATTCATTGACCATCGGGTCATGCATCGCATCGTTTTTCAGGAACAGGTCAAACAGCGGTGGATTCAGCTCAATGCCTTCTTCAATACCGAGGCGTTTAACCAGTGAGCCAGCCGCACGGTTACGAATTACACACTCAACCGGCACCATATCCAGCTTTTTCACCAGCACTTCGTTGTCGGAGAGCAGAGCTTCCATTTGCGTAGGAATGCCCGCCTCTTCCAGTTTAGTCATAATGAAATGGTTGAACTTATTGTTCACCATGCCTTTACGGTCAAACTGTTCAATACGAGCACCGTCTCCTGCTGAAGTATCATTGCGGAATTCGAGCACCAACAGATCCGGATTTTCCGTGCTGTATACGGTTTTCGCTTTGCCACGATACAACTCAGCTTGCTTTTGCATCTTTCTTACTCCAGGTGTGATTTAACTAAAAATTCCGCTATCTGTGTCTACGCACACGTTTGCGTAGCCTAACAGAAAAAAGGCCAGAGAGCTCTGGCCTTTAAATGTTACTTGCTGAATGCCGCCTGGAATGCAGCTACCAGAGCATCGTTCTGAGACTGCGTCAGCGTGTGACCTTTTGGATCGATGAACTGCAGACTGCTGCGGTTATCGAGGTCGCCCACTTGCAGTTTATAGTCGCCACTGGACAGACCCGGGTCTTTCGCCCCTAAATCTTGCCATGCGCTGTCAGACAATGGTTTGTATGTTACAGCCATGCTGCCTGTTGAACGCGTAGAGTCAGTGACTTTCATGCCCACTTTCTCAAGCGTTGCCGGTAAACGGTTCCATACGACGTTGAATGGACCACGCACCACCAGCATTGGCAGGCCAGTGTCATCAGCGGCACTTTGAACATCAAGCTGCGTTGCTGCACGGCTTTCTTTGGCGTTTTGCAGATCGGTCTGGGTTTTATCCAGTGCCGCACTGATGCTGTTAAGCATTTCTGCACTATAACGTTGCATAGATGCCGCATCAGAAATTGGCTTTCCGGCCTGTTCCAGATTCAGCAGCTTAACCACCACAGCTTGTTGATAGCCCTGAGGTTTCGCACTGATTTGATAGCGTCCACGGTACTGCTGATCTTCATCAGCACGGTTCCATTGGACCCAGTCAGTGGTCAGCGTTTGGCTTGCGTCATCACGTTTATCAATGCCGTAATTTTTCGCCTCTACAGCGCTTACGACCTGTGGCCACAGCGTTGCACCACGCGCACTTTCAACCATCAGAGTTGCGGTGTCCCCAGTAAACTGAGTACGTGCGCCACTGACTAATGCCAGAGGTTGAGCCGGCGGACGGATATCCAGCTGTTTGCCTACTGCGCCGCTGCCGTTGGTGACCGGAATATTGTATTCACCATTCTGCACCGGCAGGATCATCCCCGCCGGGGAGTGGATTTCCGCGAGGGGTGCTGCATCCAGATAGGATTCGTCACCACTAACCTGGCGCTTATAACGCTGGTCGGTGCTACATGCTGCTAACAGCATGGCTAACGAAACCACTGCAACTTTCGCCACCGTCGACTTCTGTACTGAGTAAGCCATCAAATCTCCCTAAACTTTACAGCAAACCGGCATGCTTGAGCGCGCTAACAATCACCGGACGACTGGCTTCAGTCAGCGGTGTCATTGGCAGGCGTAAGGTATCGGTTGCCACAAGTCCCAACTCCCTACATGCCCATTTGACTGGGATAGGGTTGGGTTCAACAAATAATTTATTGTGCAGCGGCATCAAACGTTCGTTGATAACGCGCGCTTGCGCATATTGCCCATTGGCGGCCAGTTTACACACTTCTGCCATTTCTCGCGCGGCTACGTTTGCCGTCACAGAAATCACACCGTGGCCACCCAATTGCATAAAGTCCAGCGCACTCGCGTCATCGCCGCTAACCAGGATGAAGTCATCTTCAACCAGCTCTTTGATCTGGTTTACTCGTGTTAAGTTCCCGGTCGCTTCTTTGATACCAATAATATTTTTAATCTTCGCCAAACGGCCTACTGTTTCAGGCAGCATGTCGCAACCGGTACGAGATGGCACATTGTACAGCATCTGCGGCAGGTCTGTACTTCCAGCGATGGCTTTGAAGTGCTGATATAGCCCTTCCTGGGTTGGGCGATTGTAGTATGGAGTTACCGTCAGGCAGCCCACAATTCCGCTGTTTTCGAAACGCTTTGTCAGCGAGATAGCTTCAGAGGTGGCATTAGCGCCAGTCCCCGCGATAATCGGAATACGGCCATCGGCCAGTTCCAGCGTCATCAGTACCACATCACCGTGCTCGTCATGGCTCAACGTAGCAGACTCTCCGGTCGTACCTACCGAGACAATCGCCGAGGTCCCGCTGGCGACATGGTAATCAATCAGTTTTTTCAGGCTTGACCGGCAGACATTACCTTTCTCATCCATCGGCGTCACAAGCGCGACAATACTTCCAGTGAACATTGGCCATCCTCTGTGCTAACAAGTGTCTCAATGGTACGTTTGGTGCAGGATCAAAAGCAAGTCACCAGGTGACGCTACACGGTTGTACGCAACTTTTTTTTATGCTTTCCTTATGATATCTCACCGATTCACAGGAAGAACACGTTTGACACTCTCACCACACCATTATTTGGTCATTACGGCCCTTGGGGCGGACAGACCTGGTATTGTTAATACCATCACCCGCCATGTGAGCAGTTGCGGCTGTAATATTGAAGACAGTCGCCTCGCTATGCTCGGTGAAGAGTTCACGTTTATTATGCTGCTATCGGGCAGTTGGAATGCCATAACCCTGATTGAATCAACGCTACCGCTGAAAGGTGCTGAGCTAGATTTATTAATCGTTATGAAACGTACCGCAGCGCAAGAGCGCCCAGCAATGCCAGCAACAGTCTGGGTGCAGGTAGAAGTGACCGACTCGCCTCATTTAATCGAGCGTTTCACCCATCTGTTTGATGCCCATCACATGAATATTGCGGAATTGAGTTCACGTACCCAGCCGGCTCAGGATGGCAATCCACCCCAGCTGTATATTCAGATAACAGCTCATAGTCCGGCAGGTCAGGATGCGAATGTTATTGAAGATGAATTCAAGGCCCTCTGTACAGAACTTAAAGCACAAGGCAGTATTAACGTTGTGAATTATCCACAGCAAGATGATTAAGACGGAGAGTTGTAATGAGCCCACTGAAAGCCGGTGACAGTGCACCGAAATTTAGCTTGCCTGATCAAGACGGCGAGCAGATAAATTTAACCGACTTCCAGGGACAGCGCGTTCTGGTTTATTTTTATCCTAAAGCGATGACACCAGGCTGCACCGTGCAAGCATGTGGCTTGCGCGACAACATGGATGCGTTGAAAAAAAGTGGTGTGGAAGTGCTGGGTATTAGCACCGACAAGCCAGAGAAACTTTCACGTTTTGCCGAAAAAGAGTTACTCAACTTCACCCTGCTTTCTGATGAAGACCACCAGGTCTGTGAGCAATTTGGGGTTTGGGGCGAGAAGTCATTTATGGGTAAAACCTACGACGGCATCCATCGCATTAGCTTCTTGTTGGATGGTGAAGGGAAAGTTGAAAAAGTGTTTGATGATTTCAAAACCAGCAACCATCACGACATTGTGGTGAACTGGCTGAAAGAAAACGCTTAATAGCTACGCTAAAAATATTAAAAAAGCCGACTTTATGTCGGCTTTTTACTTTCTCTAGTTTGGCTTATCGTCTATCAACACGCTATCCGGCCAGGCATGCACCACCGCTTTAATCAGGGTAGCAAGTGGAATCGCGAAGAAGACCCCCCAGAACCCCCACAGACCGCCAAAAATAACTACCGACAAAATGATGACCAATGGATGCAGGTTAACCGCTTCGGAAAATAATACCGGTACCAACAGATTGCCATCTAATGCCTGAATAATTAAATACACGGCAAATAGCGTCCAGAACTCTGGCCCCACTCCAAATTGGAATAACGCCACGCACACCACTGGGATTGTCACGACAAACGCGCCAATATATGGAATCAGCACAGAGAATCCGACCAGCACCGCCAGCAGCAGAGAGTAATTCAGGCCAAAAATCACAAAACCAATATAGGTCACCACACCCACAACCAGCATTTCCAGCACTTTGCCGCGAATGTAGTTCGTAATTTGCTGATTCATCTCCAGCCATACCTGCCCCGCAAGCCCACGGTTTCGAGGTAAAACCCGGCGAACAGCATTAAGCATCTGTTCTTTGTCTTTGACGAGGAAGAACACCATCAGCGGCACTAACACCAGATAAATTGCCAGCGTTAACAGCCCAACTAATGAAGCCAATGAATATTTCACCACTTGATCGCCCATACCCATCATGCGCCCACGCATGTTCTCGGCGATGGCATCAATGATGCCTGCATCAACCAGTGCCGGGTAACGTCTTGGCAGAGTGGCCGCATAATCAGAAAGTTTATTCAGCATTCCCGGCATGTCACGTATCAGATAGATACCCTGCTGCCAGGCAACTGGCGCAACCACCAGCACCATCAACAGCAAAATGCCGACAAACAGCACCAATACAATCGTTGCAGCCCAGGTTCGTGAACATCCGATACGCTGAAGCCGTGCGGTTGGCCACTCCAGTAAATAAGCCAGCACAATTGCCACCAACAGCGGCGCTAACAGTCCGTGGAAGAAGAACAGAATGACAAATCCTGCAACCAGAATGACTAGCAGTGCGATAGCCTCCGGATCGCTAAACCGTCGTCGATACCACTGCAACAACATTTCAAGCATACATCCCTTCCCTGACAGTATTGTGCGAGGAGAGATTGTATCTAAATGTCACTGTAAAGACTTTGCTTTTTATCTCCGTTCAATGGCGGTTTAAAATTGTCGCAGATAAGATAGGTCTCAGTCATGCGGTGGGCTACAGTTCATTTTTGTATGCGAACAAATTCACGTAATACATGTCGAAGATTAACTTTGATTAAACAGGACAGGACGTATGTTCAAGCAGTTGAAAAAATCGCTGGTTGCAACACTGATGGCAGCTTTGCTTGCGGGTCCAGTAACTCCAGCCTTTGCGGACGTTAGCGACCAACTGCCAGATATGGGAACTTCAGCAGGTAATACTCTGTCAATTGGCCAGGAAATGCAGATGGGCGACTTTTATGTTCGTCAGCTGCGAGGCAGCGCCCCATTAATCAATGACCCTTTGCTCGTGCAGTACATCAACAAACTGGGTATGCGTCTGGTTAGCCATGCCAACTCAGTTAAGACCCCATTCCATTTCTTTCTGATCAATAACGACGAAATCAACGCCTTTGCTTTCTTCGGCGGCAACGTGGTGCTGCACTCTGCGCTATTCCGTTATGCCGATAATGAAAGCCAGCTCGCGTCGGTTATGGCGCACGAAATCTCTCACGTCACACAACGTCACCTGGCGCGAGCCATGGAAGATCAGAAAAAAAATGCCCCGCTAACCTGGGTGGGTGCATTAGGTTCTATTTTACTGGCGATGGCCAGCCCACAAGCGGGTATGGCAGCGTTAAGTGGAACACTCGCCGGCACACAACAGGGCATGATCAGCTTCACGCAACAAAACGAGCAGGAAGCAGACCGCATCGGTATTCAGGTGTTACAGCGCTCCGGTTTCGATCCACAAGCGATGCCAACCTTCCTTGAGAAACTACTCGACCAGTCGCGTTATTCATCTCGCCCACCGGAAATTTTGCTCACCCACCCATTGCCTGAAAGCCGTTTGGCAGATGCGCGCAACCGCGCCAACCAAATGCGGCCGGTGGTGACACAATCTTCAGAAGATTTTTACATGGCAAAAGCCCGTACGTTGGGTATGTACAACTCCGGACGTAACCAACTAACCAGTGATTTATTGGATAGCTGGTCCAAGGGAAATATTCGCGAACAGCACGCAGCAGCATATGGTCGTGCGCTTCAGGCGATGGGCGGTAATAAATGGGATGAGGCCCGTAAGCTTTTGCAACCACTGCTTACCGCACAACCTACAAATGCGTGGTATCTCGATTTATCTACCGATATTGACCTTGGGCAAAATAAATTCGCAGACGCTATCAATCGACTGAAAAACGCGCCTGATTTGAAACAGAACCCGGTATTACAACTTAACCTTGCTAACGCCTATGTTCAGGCAAAACAACCAGAGCAGGCAGCAGCAATTCTCAATCGTTATACCTTCGCTCACCCTGATGATAGCAATGCCTGGGATTTGTTAGCGCAAACCGAGGCAGATTTAGGCAATCGTGATCAAGAACTCGCTGCACGTGCTGAGGTTATGGCACTCGTTGGGCGTCTCGACCAGGCTATTTCGCTGCTCAGTAGTGCCAGCGCTCAGGTGAAATTGGGTAGCTTGCAGCAAGCCCGTTATGATGCGCGAATCGATCAGTTCCGCGAATTGCAAAAACGCTTCCTTCCGTATTCTAAGATGTAACAGGAGTTACGATGTCTACAGCCGTTTCTATTTATCACAATCCGCGCTGCTCTAAGAGCCGTGAAACGTTAAGTCTGCTAAAAGCAAATGGCGTAGAACCCGAAGTGGTGCTGTACCTGGAAACCCCTCCGGATGCGGCAACCATCAAAACGTTGCTCAGCCAATTGGGTTTTGCCAGCGCACGCGAGTTAATGCGTCAGAAAGAGGATTTGTACAAGGAGTTGAATCTGGTAGATAGCGCATTAAGCGAAGAGCAATTGATTCAGGCGATGGTCGATAATCCAAAGCTGATTGAGCGCCCGATAGTACTGGCTAATGGCCAAGCCCGTATTGGTCGCCCGCCTGAGTCGGTGCTAGAAATTTTGTAGTGATAATGGCGGATGCCGCGCTGGGTATCCGCCAAACGAATTAAAGACTCAGAATCTCTTTCACAAACGGGATCGTCAGTTTACGTTGCGCCGTGATAGAAGCATGATCCAGCTGATCGAGCGTCATAAACAGCGTACGCATTTCGCGATCCAGGCGTTTTAACAGGAAGCGCCCCACATCTTCTGGCAGCTCAAAACCGCGCAGTCGTGAACGCAGTTGCAGGGCCTGAAGTTTGTCTTCGTCGGAAAGCGGTTGCAGCTTATAGATTTGGCCCCAGTCAAGGCGCGATGCGAGGTCGGGAAGTTGCAAATTGAGCTGGCGCGGAGGACGATCGCCGGTAATCAGCAGACGGGTTTTTCCTGATTCAAGAATGCGGTTATAGAGATTAAAGATCGCCATTTCCCACAGTTCGTCGCCCGCTACACACTCGATATTGTCGATACACACAAGCGAAAGCTGTTCCATACCGTCCAATACTTCCGGGACAAACCAGGTACGCTTATCAAGTGGCACGTAGCCAACCGCTTCGCCACGTTGTGACAGTTCCGCACAGGCGGCATGCAGCAAATGGCTGCGCCCTCCTCCCTCTCGCGACCAGAAATAGATGTATCCGCTGTGATCCTGACGGAGCACGGATTGAAGTGCGGCGAGTAAAGAAGGGTTATCACCCGGCCAGAAACTCGCAAAAGTTTCGTCATCAGGCAAATAGAGTGGCAGTGATAGCTGTGCCGGCGTATTCAGAATTACCTCAACCATAACAGGCAGAAAAACGCAGAGAGTCTAACACAGAAATGAGGATCAATAGAACCGGGCGAACGCACCGCCCGGCTTAAGGCAAAACTACGATTTTACGTCGTTTTCTTCAGCATCCAGCACCACTTCTTCCGGGCGCAGCACGCTGATAAGTTTGAAGATCAGGCTCAGGCTCACGCCAACGACTGTAGCTAGTGCCATACCTTTGAGCTCAGCCGCGCCAATGTGCACTTTCGCGCCGCTCACACCGATAATCAGGATAACGGAGGTGAGGATCAGGTTTTGCGTTTTGTTGTAATCGACTTTTGACTCGATCAACACGCGAATACCGGATGCACCGATCACGCCGTACAGCAGCAAGGAAACACCACCAATCACCGGTACCGGGATAATCTGGATCGCCGCCGCCAGTTTACCAACGCAAGAAAGCAGAATTGCCAGAATCGCCGCGCCACCGATAACCCAGGTGGAATAAACACGGGTAATGGCCATAACGCCGATGTTCTCACCATAAGTGGTGTTTGGTGTCGAACCAAAGAAACCGGAGAAAATCGTCGAAATACCGTTGGCCAACATTGAACGATGCAGGCCTGGGTCGCGAATCAAATCTTTCTTCACGATATTTGCCGTTACGACCAGGTGACCCACGTGTTCCGCAATCACTACCAACGCTGCAGGCAGAATTGTGAAGATCGCAAACCACTCAAAACGCGGGGTGTAGAAGGTTGGCAGTGCGAACCAGTGCGCGTTAATAATTGGCGTGACATCGACCACGCCCATGGCGAAGGAGAGCGCATAACCCGCCAGCACACCGATAAGAATCGGGATAATCGCCAGGAAGCCGCGGAACAGAACCGAACCAAAGATGGTTACCCCAAGCGTAACCAGCGAAATAATAATGGTGGTTGAGTCAGGAGAAGTGCCATCAGCAGGTAGAAGACCGGCCATATTCGCAGCCACGCCCGCCAGTTCAAGGCCGATAACCGCGACAATCGCGCCCATCGCCGCAGGAGGGAACATCACATCCAGCCAGCCAGTACCGGCCTTTTTAACAATCAAAGCCACGATACAGAACAACACGCCACACATGATAAAACCGCCCAGAGCCACTTCATAACCCAGAGGCAGGAGTAGCAGCACCGGTGAAATAAACGCAAAGCTCGAACCGAGATAGGCCGGGATTTTACCTTTACAGATAAAGAGATACAGCAGTGTCCCGATCCCGTTAAATAGCAGCACCGTCGCCGGGTTGATGTGGAACAGGATTGGTACCAGAACGGTGGCACCAAACATCGCGAACAGGTGTTGCAAGCTTAACGGTATCGTTTGCAGCAGGGGTGGTCTTTCGCTCACTCCAATAGCGCGGCGTGTCATCTTTATTTCCTCTGAGGATGGTGTTGTTGTGTTTTAGCCAAAAAAAAGCCGACTCTCAAAGTCGGCTAATTTTATTGAATCAATTATTTAGTACCGAAAATCTTATCACCAGCATCGCCGAGGCCCGGAATAATGTATCCGTGCTCGTTCAGACCCTGATCGATAGAAGCGGTGAACAGCTCTACGTCCGGGTGCGCTTTTTCCAGCGCTGCGATACCTTCAGGTGCTGCGACCAGAACCAACACTTTAATGCTGGTACAACCGGCGTTTTTCAGCAGGTCGATGGTTGCGATCATAGAACCGCCGGTTGCCAGCATTGGGTCAACCACCAGCGCCATACGTTCTTCAATGTTAGAAACCAGTTTCTGGAAATAAGGAACAGGTTCCAGGGTTTCTTCGTTACGGTAAATACCCACAACGCTGATACGCGCGCTTGGAACGTTTTCCAACACGCCTTCCATCATGCCCAGACCGGCACGCAGAATTGGCACAACGGTAATCTTCTTACCTTTGATTTGATCAATCTCTACCGGGCCGTTCCAGCCTTCGATAGTGACTTTTTCAGTTTCCAGATCCGCCGTGGCTTCGTAAGTCAGCAAGCTGCCAACTTCTGAGGCGAGTTCACGAAAGCGTTTGGTGCTAATGTCGTTCTCACGCATCAGGCCCAGCTTGTGTTTGACGAGTGGGTGTTTGACTTCCACGATCTTCATACTCTTTCTCCCCGAGATAGTTGGCCACCATAAAAAAAATCGCCGGATTATACCGCTTTTTTAACACCGCGCCACCGCTTCGAGATCAAGTTGGGTGAAATGAGTATAGATTGATAATAATTACATCCCGCTGAATAAGAGGCTCGCAAACGTTTGCCTGCACTGTTAGAATTGCGGCGTTTTTTATTTCTAACCCATCCGCGGGGACTAAGCAGTGACCGACAAAACCTCTCTTAGCTATAAAGATGCCGGTGTTGATATTGATGCTGGTAACGCTCTGGTCGATAAAATCAAAGGTGTAGTGAAAAAGACTCGCCGCCCGGAAGTCATGGGTGGGCTGGGCGGTTTCGGTGCGTTGTGCGCGTTACCTCAAAAGTATCGTGAGCCTGTGCTGGTTTCCGGCACCGACGGTGTGGGTACTAAATTACGTCTGGCGATGGATTTAAAGCGCCACGACACTATCGGCATCGATCTGGTCGCTATGTGTGTCAATGACCTGATTGTTCAAGGTGCTGAGCCGCTGTTTTTCCTTGATTATTATGCAACAGGAAAACTTGAAGTAGAGACTGCTGCGAGCGTTATTTCTGGTATTGCCGAAGGTTGTCTGCAATCTGGCTGTGCATTAGTTGGCGGTGAAACGGCTGAAATGCCGGGCATGTACCATGGCGAAGATTACGACGTTGCTGGCTTCTGTGTTGGCGTGGTCGAAAAATCTGAAATCATCGATGGTTCTAAAGTCACCGACGGCGATGTGCTGATTGCCCTGGCATCAAGTGGCCCGCATTCCAACGGTTATTCTCTGGTACGTAAAGTACTGGAAGTGAGCGGTACTGACCCGCTGACGACAGAGCTTGAAGGCAAACCGCTGGCAGATCATTTACTGGAACCGACTCGCATTTATGTGAAGTCTATTCTGGAATTGATTGAAAATGTTGACGTTCATGCGATTGCACACCTGACCGGCGGTGGCTTCTGGGAAAATATCCCTCGCGTTCTGCCAGACAACACGCAGGCTATTATTGCTGAATCTTCATGGCAGTGGCCTGCGGTATTCAACTGGTTGCAAAAAGCCGGGAATATCAGCCGTCACGAAATGTACCGCACCTTTAACTGCGGTGTAGGCATGCTGATTGCCCTGCCTGCGTCAGAAGCTGAAAAAGCGATAGAATTTTTGAATGCAAAAGGTGAAAACGCCTGGAAAATCGGTAGTATCAAAGCTTCTGATTCCTCCGAGCGCGTGGTTATTGAGTAATGAGACGTATAGTGGTGCTAATTTCCGGTAACGGAAGCAATCTTCAGGCAATTATCGATGCCTGTAAGCTGAAAAAGATTAATGCCACCGTGGCGGCTGTATTCAGTAATAAAACCGATGCCTTTGGTCTTGAGCGAGCGCGTGCTGCGGAAATTCCTGCTCACGCGTTAACGGCTAGCCAATTCGCTGACCGCGCAGCGTTCGATCGTGAGCTAATGCTTGAGATCGATGCCTACGCCCCCGATCTGGTGGTGCTAGCCGGTTATATGCGCATTCTTAGCCCGGAGTTTGTCGGTCATTACGCAGGGCGACTGATCAACATCCACCCTTCTCTGCTGCCAAAATATCCTGGCCTCAATACGCATAGCCAGGTGTTGGAAAACGGCGATGAAGTGCATGGAACATCCGTGCATTTTGTCACTGAGGAGCTAGATGGTGGGCCGGTTATTCTTCAGGCCAAAGTACCTGTTTTTGAAGGAGATGATGAAGAAGACATCACCGCCCGCGTGCAGAATCAGGAACACGCTATTTATCCGTTAGTTGTCTCCTGGTTTGTCGAAGGACGCCTGGAAATGCGTGAAAATAGCGCCTGGCTGGATGGCAACAAATTACCACCGCAGGGTCATGCTGCAGACGAATAAAACTTAGGGGCTACGGCCCCTTTTTCACGCCTCCGCCCTACAACGCTTATTAAACTTCATCACGATTTGTCATACTTTACGGCCATCGTTGGACATTCCACGGCAAAGCTCGCCATAATGACAGACGTGACGGCATTTTAACGTCCACGAAAACGGAGTGTGAGGGCTAATGGGTCAGGATAAGCTGTATATCGAAAAAGAACTGAGCTGGTTGTCTTTTAACGAACGTGTGCTCCAGGAAGCAGCGGATAAAATTAACCCGCTGATTGAGAGAATGCGTTTTCTCGGCATCTATTCGAATAACCTTGATGAATTTTACAAAGTTCGTTTCGCCGAACTAAAACGGCGCATTCTGATCAGCGAAGAACAAGGTACGGCTCCTAACTCGCGCCATTTGCTCAACAAAATTCAGGCGCGTGTTCTTAAGGCCGATCAAGAATTTGATGGGCTATATAACGATCTGCTGCTGGAAATGGCGCGTAACCAGATCTTCTTGATCAATGAACGCCAGCTTTCCCCGAATCAGCAAAACTGGCTGCGACATTACTTTAAACACTATTTGCGCCAGCACATCACACCGATCCTGATTAACCACGACACCGACCTGGTGCAGTTTCTTAAAGATGATTACACCTATCTGGCGGTGGAGATTATTCAGGGCGACGATATTCGCTATGCGCTGCTAGAAATTCCATCAGATAAAGTGCCGCGCTTTGTGAATTTGCCGCCGGAAGCCCCGCGCCGCCGCAAACCGATGATCCTGCTAGATAACATTCTGCGTTATTGCCTGGACGATATTTTCAAAGGCTTCTTCGATTACGATTCGTTGAACGCCTACTCAATGAAAATGACCCGCGACGCAGAATACGATCTGGTAACGGAAATGGAATCGAGTTTGTTGGAACTGATGTCATCAAGCCTGAAACAGCGTTTGACCGCTGAGCCTGTGCGTTTTGTGTATCAACGTGATATGCCTGATGCGATGGTTGAAATGCTGCGTAACAAGCTGACCATCACCAACTACGACTCCATTATTCCCGGTGGCCGTTACCACAATTTTAAAGACTTCATTAACTTTCCGAATGTCGGCAAAGCCAATTTAATCAACAAGCCACTGCCGCGCTTGCGTCATATCTGGTTCGATAAATTCCGTAACGGCTTTGATGCGATACGTAATCGTGACGTGCTGCTCTACTATCCGTATCACACCTTTGAGCACGTACTGGAATTGTTGCGCCAGGCGTCGTTCGACCCAAGCGTGCTGGCGATTAAAATCAATATTTATCGCGTGGCAAAAGACTCGCGCATTATCGAATCGATGATTCATGCTGCGCACAACGGTAAGAAAGTCACCGTGGTAGTTGAGCTGCAAGCGCGCTTTGACGAAGAAGCCAATATACATTGGGCTAAACGCCTGACTGAAGCGGGCGTACACGTTATTTTCTCAGCCCCGGGTCTGAAAATTCACGCCAAACTGTTCCTGATTTCCCGTAAAGAAGGTGAAGAGGTGGTGCGTTATGCCCACATCGGTACCGGTAACTTTAACGAGAAAACCGCACGTCTTTATACCGACTATTCGTTACTGACCTGCGATGCACGCATCACCAACGAAGTACGCCGCGTATTTAACTTTATCGAAAACCCTTATCGCCCGGTGACATTCGAGCATCTGATGGTTTCACCACAGAACTCACGCCGCCTGCTTTACGATTTGGTCGATAAAGAAATCGCTAATGCACAAAACGGCGAGCCATCTGGCATCACGCTGAAACTGAACAACCTGGTCGATAAAGGGCTGGTAGACCGCCTGTATGCGGCTTCTAGCTCAGGTGTAAAAGTAAATCTGCTGATCCGTGGCATGTGCTCGCTTATCCCGAATCTGGAAGGTATCAGCGACAATATCCGCGTAATCAGTATCGTTGACCGCTATCTCGAGCACGATCGCGTCTATGTGTTTGAAAATGGCGGCGACAAAAAAGTGTATCTCTCCTCTGCCGATTGGATGACGCGCAACATTGATTACCGCATCGAGGTGGCCGTCGCTATTCTCGACCCGCGCCTGAAACAACGGGTGCTGGATATCATTGAAATACTGTTCAGTGATACGGTAAAAGCGCGCTACATCGACAAAGAACTGAGTAATCGCTATGTACCGCGCGGCAACCGCCGTAAGGTACGCTCGCAACTGGCGATTTACGATTACATTAAATCTCTTGAACAACCTGAATAACGCACTATGTCGACTATAAAACTATGTTGATGATAAAAACATGCCGATAAAAAAACATGCTCCACGGCCGCAAGAGTTCGCAGCGGTAGACCTTGGCTCGAACAGTTTCCACATGGTTATCGCACGTGTGGTAGATGGCGCAATGCAAATCATTGGTCGTCTGAAACAACGCGTCCATTTGGCCGATGGTCTGAATGCTGAAAACGAGTTAAGCGAAGAAGCAATGGAACGTGGGTTGTCGTGCCTTGCGTTATTTGCTGAACGTCTTCAGGGGTTCTCTGCGGAAAACGTCTGTATCGTGGGTACTCACAGTTTACGCCTGGCCGTAAACGCCGAAGAGTTTCTTAAGCGTGCCGAACAGGTTATCCCCTACCCAATTGAAATTATCTCCGGTAACGAAGAAGCGCGTCTGATTTTCATGGGTGTAGAACATACCCAGCCGGAAAAAGGCCGCAAGCTGGTGATTGATATTGGAGGCGGATCAACCGAACTGGTCATTGGTGAGGATTTCGAGCCAATGCTGGTCGAAAGCCGCCGCATGGGCTGTGTGAGCTTCGCACAAAACTTTTTCCCAAAAGGGAATATCACCCCAGAAAACTTTAAACGCGCTCGCCTCGCAGCTGTACAGAAGCTGGAAAACCTCTCCTGGCAGTACCGCTTACAGGGCTGGAATGTGGCGATGGGGGCCTCTGGCACCATCAAAGCGGCGCATGAAGTGCTGGTCAACATGGGCGAAAAGGACGGGATTATCACCCCTGAACGCCTGGAAATGCTGCGTGATGAAGTGCTGAAGTATAAGAGTTTCAGCACTATGAGCCTTCCGGGGCTATCGGAAGAGCGTAAAGCGGTGTTTGTGCCCGGTCTTGCGATTCTCTGCGGTGTTTTCGACTCGCTGGCCATTCGAGAGTTACGTCTGTCTGACGGGGCTCTGCGCGAAGGTGTGCTGTATGAAATGGAGGGCCGCTTCCGCCATCAGGATATTCGTATCCGTACCGCACAGAGTCTGGCAAACCAGTACCATATTGACAGCGATCAGGCTAAACGCGTACTGACAACGACTGAGCATATCTATCAGCAGTGGGAACTACAAAACCCAAAACAAGCTAATCCGCAAATGGCCGCGCTGTTGAAATGGTCAGCGATGTTGCACGAAGTTGGACTGAATATTAACCATAGTGGGCTACACCGCCACTCGGCTTATATCCTGCAACACAGCAACTTGCCTGGCTTTAATCAAGAGCAACAGATGCTCATCGCTTCTCTGGTACGTTATCATCGCAAAGCGGTAAAAATTGATGACCTACCACGATTTACGCTGTTTAAGAAAAAGCAGTTCCTACCGCTAATTCAAATTCTGCGCCTGGGCGTGTTACTGAATAACCAACGTCAAGCAACAACCACTCCGCCGACATTGGTGCTAGAAACTGACGAGCACCAATGGACACTGCGTTTCCCACACGACTGGTTCAGCCTGAACACTTTGGTATTGCTCGATTTAGAGCGCGAACAGCAGTATTGGGATAATACGCCAGGCTGGAAGCTTAAGATTGAAGAAGAAGCTAGCCCGAACACTACCGCCTGATTGTTTACACAACCAAACGCCCATCAGGGCGTTTGGTTACTCGGTATCTCGATTTTCCTGAATGACAAGCTTCTCAAGCAAAAGTGGTCGTCCAACCAAATACCCTTGTATGTAATCAATCCCCAGACTTTGCACCGCTGCTTTGACCGCCTCGCTTTCAACATACTCGGCAACCAACTGCATCTTTTTCATCCGTGCCAACTGGCAGATTGAATCAACAATTTGATAATCCAGACTACTGGTCAGGACATTCCGGATAAAACTACCGTCAATTTTCAGGATATCCGCGCTAATATCTTTCAGCCGCGCATAACTGGCATATCCCGTACCAAAATCATCAATAGCAATCCGACAGCCCATATTTTGCAACATAGTCAAGGTCGCGTTAGCTTGCTCAAGATTGGTTAATGAGTTGCTTTCGGTGACTTCGAAAATAAGCTGCCAGGGTTCAATTTTGTAACGCTCCAGTAGACGTTTCACTTCGCTCGCAAACTGCAAACGCCCTACAGAAGCGGGGGTGAGGTTAATTGAGAAACGGCTACCAGGAAGCTGTTTACGATAATTATTCATAAACTTAAGCGTCGCTTCTAATACCCATTTATCGATTTTAGAAGACAAGCCAAACTCATGTGCCACAGGCAAAAACGCATCGGGCATAAACATCGCATCCCCTTCGTTATCCCCTTTCATGCGTAGCAAGATTTCATGGTAAGAGTCGCCACGAATCCCTTCAATACGTTGCGCCATCAAGATGAAATTCCCTGAATCAATGGCGACTTGCAGGCGGTTCATCATCTCCACTTTCTTTCTCACCGCATTCTGCACTTGGTTTGTGCCTTGCTGCTGCAAGCTTTCAGGCTTTGATGTCGAAAGTGACAAATCAGCCATGGTGCTGAGCTCGCCTAGCAGGAAGTAAATATGGGTGACAGGCTGGCGTACATAACAAAAGCTGATACCCACTTGTGGCTGCATCGGCATACCATCCCACATAAAGCGGAACTGCTTAACACGATGGTCAAGGGCGTCGATACGCTCATGATAAGAGTCATAGTTCAACCGAACAGCCAGCTCATGCCCAGACAAGTGATAGACACGTTCGCTGGCGGTTAATATCGGATTCAGATATTCATTGAGTTGCTGCTTGTATTGAATACGAAGTTGCACCCCGTAATTACGACCTAAAAGCTCAAGTTCAGGCACGCGTAGAAAAGCCAGCGCTGAACAAGGATAACGAGATAAGTCACGATTAAGCGCGCGCAAATTGGGCATTTGAACGATGGGGTCGATAAAAGCAACACGCCGCGCCTTGCTATGCAAAAAACGCTGGCGAGTAGTGACAACAGCCATCAAATAGATGGTGATAGAAAACACTGCGTAACAGGATGAGGCTATGGCCAGATGGAGTTGAAAGCCCATATATGGCGGCAAATAGTTATGAAAACCGCTGCACAGGATCGTCAGTATCACCGTCCATGACGTGGTGATAAACAGAAAACCAAAGCGCATCGCTCCCCACAACATTAGCGGTAGAATCAGCGTTAATGTGTAATCCGTAGTGAAAATGGTGCTGAAATCATTGAAGGGCAATAACAGCAGGCTTACCAGTACGATGACCAACACAGCCCATAGCGTAATCTCGACTTTGGTCACGCCCGACTGCATTTGAGCTTTCATCCGCGAGAAAAATGAAAACATAAAACGTGGATTTCGGAACATACGAATGACGGAGTAAAAGAAAGGCATCCCCGTCAAACAACCAATCAGCACCGCCTGAAAATTAATGAGTGTCCGGGTGTGGAGAGGGTTTTCTGCACCGATATTGTTGGATACATCATACCAACCGAAGAAAACCCCTATCTGGTAGATAACTAGAAATGTTGCAGCGTTAACTAACACCAACCACAGCATGCGTTGAGCTGTAAGTTTGATAGCACCAAACATCACTGAGCCACGCCGTGGAACGAAAATACGGTAGCCACCCCAACTAATCGTGATAGGGACGATAAAGTGAACTACTGCCAGTAATGCAGCAATTTCACCTTTTAGAGGGACATATCGGAGGAGTAACGCAACAATAATTCCCGGCAGTGCTGCCCAACCGAAAACCATCAAAAACGCTGTCATTAACCCAAGTGGCATATAGACGAGGAATACGCGCCCTCCGTCCATGACGGTATTGGCATTACACCATTCGGCTATAGGGAAAAGTAGACTCGGCAGCACCAGAGGCAGTGCCCACCATTGATTTTTATACTTGTTATACCAGCTTGCCAGATACATTAGTTATCGCCAAGAACCCTGTCGTCCAGCTCGGGTAAGTTTCGAACAGGCTTCCAACCTGGCCGATAAAACCATATCGCTATGGAATAGAGTGCAGATTCTAGTTAGGGATTGAGTTACGAAGATGATCTAAATCAATTTCTTGATGGAGATTAAAGTCCAATAGTGAATAATTCACAAAAATAACTGTAGATATACTAATCAACTAATATTAAGAAATGTTTATATAACAGGGAGAAATGATTTAGTACGTTATTCACCGATGACCCGGAATTGACCTTGGGGCATCACTGTGTATAAATATCACCGTCGCCCGCGGTTGACGGGTAAACATCAAGGATCATTTGCGTGACACAGGTTACGAGTATGCGAAGACGACATAAGTTTAACAATCGTATGACCCGCATTATTCTGCTCATCAGTTTTCTCTTCCTTTTCGGCCGTTTTGTCTATTCTGCCATCGGTGCCTGGTACCATCATCAGGACAAAGTAGAAGCACAACAAAGTAGCCTATCAGTGGATAGCACTAACCGGTAACGCCTTATTTTAATTAAAAATTATAACACTGATAACCGCCAGTGGGATTTGTCACGCCTATTACCCGGCCGATTTATTCGTTATCCAACCAGTTGATGAAAAATTCGCTGAACATGGAAACCTGTAATGGCTGAAAGCGGCGCTGTGGGTAAACAAACTGTAGCCCCACTTGTTTTTTGTCGTGCCTGCTAAAGCCAATGAAACTGTCTGCCAACAACACTTTCAGCCGCCCTTGTTCAACATCGCGTTTAACATCCCACCAGGATTTACTGGCAATACCGGCCCCGGCCAGCACCCACTGGCGCAAAAGTGCACCGTCGTCGCACACCATGGCAGGTGTAACGCGTGCACTTTGCATTTCCCCTTCAGCCTCAAAGCGCCATTCATTCATCAGCGTTCCACGACGCTCCATCACCAGGCAGCGATGTCCGGCCAGATCTTGCACTGAATGCGGTTCCCCATGGGTATGAAGGTAAGCCGGAGATGCCACCAGCACGCGATAGTTCTGCCTGATGACTTTCGTTACCAGATTGCTGTCCGGCAGGTTACCAAAGCGAATGCTCATATCGAGCCGCAAAGAGATCAGATCCACCACATCTTCGCTCAGATACAACGAACTTTTAACTTCCGGATGCTGGCGAGAAAAATCGAGTAACGCAGGTGATAGATACTGACGCCCAAAATCAGATGGTGCTGCAATCCGTAACGTGCCACTCAGAATGCCCTCTTTCTGCATCAGTTTCGATTCGGCCAGTTCCACTTCCTCAAGCACACGCAGAGCGGCGTAGTAAAACTCTTCACCGCTACGAGTCAATGCAATAGCCCGTGTTGAACGGTTAAAAAAGCGCGTCTGATAGCGTTCCTCTAATGCTTTTAGTCGCGCAGTCATGGTCGCAGGCGACAAATTCATCCGCCTACCCGCCGCCGCCAGTCCACCGGCATCAACCACGGCAACCAGCAGAGTCATATCTTCGAGCTTACCCATTATTCTAATTTCCTGAATAGACAATCAGATTTCAATGCCATTATCAAAACGGCAAGCAGGACGTAAAGTCAAGGCGTCATAATTATCTCGGAGTCGAATAAATGAAATCACGTCACCTGTTTGAGGCCTCTCGTGTAGGAGCAGTTGAAACCCGTAGCCGTATTGTTATGGCGCCAATGACGCGTTCTCGTTCCGCGCAGCCAGGTAATATCCCTACCGCGATGATGGCAAAGTATTACCAACAACGTGCCAGTGCCGGACTTATCATTACCGAAGCCACGCAAATTTCGCCACAAGGTCAGGGTTATTCCTGGACGCCGGGTATCCACTCTCCGGAGCAGATTACCGGCTGGCGCCTGGTGACGGATGCGGTTCATCAGGTGGGCGGGAAAATCTTCTCGCAGCTGTGGCACGTTGGCCGCATGTCCCATGAAAGTTTCCATGCGGACGGCAAGCCGGTCGCGCCCTCAGCATTAGCGCCGGATGCACAAGTTTGGGTCGTGGGCGAAGACGGCAAAGGTCGAATGGTGGACTGCCCCGTTCCGCGCGAATTAACGCACGACGATATTGGCCAGGTGATTGCCGATTATCGCCAGGCGGCGCTCAATGCCATTGACGCCGGTTTCGACGGCGTAGAAGTTCATGGTGGCAACGGATATTTGATTGACCAGTTCCTGCGCCGCAGCTCCAACAAACGCACCGACGAATACGGCGGTAGCCTGGCGAACCGCGTGCGTTTTGCGCAAGAAGTGCTGGAAGCCATTAGCGATGCCATTGGTGCAGACAGAACCGGTATTCGCCTGGCTCCGTTTATTACCCAACGTGGTATGGACGACCCGCAGGCTATTGAAGCGATTCTGGCACTGGCGGCATGGTGTGAGCAAAAAGGCATTGCCTTTATCCATCTGGCGGAAGCCGACTGGGATGACGCACCTCAGGTACCGTATGAATTCCGTGAAACGCTACGGGCGACTTTCAGCGGTGCCATTATCGTGGCGGGGAATTACACTCAGGAGAAAGCAGAAAAGTATCTGGCAGCGAGTATCGTCGATTTAGTTGCTTTTGGACGCCCGTTTGTTGCCAACCCTGATTTCCCGCGCCGCCTTGAGGCAAACTTGCCGCTGGCACCTATTAGCAATCACGCTGCACTGTTTGGCGGCAAAGAAGCGGGTTATACCGACTATCCGGTCTGGTCTTCAGACGAAGTATAAATCCGTTCAATATCTGATAAGTTGTTTCGCATACCAATGCTGAAAACACAATAAAGGGATCGCTATGAGTCAAAACGAAAAACCGAATGCCCAGCCACTTGTCTTGGGTCATGGTCCACGTACATTTGAAGTTTTTCTTGAGCCGACCTGCCCATTCTCAGTTCGCGCTTTCAATAAGCTCGGCGCACTGTTGGAAAAAGTGGGTGAAGATAACGTCACGGTGAAAATTCGCCTTCAGTCGCAACCATGGCACATGTTTTCAGGTGTGATTGTGCGCTGTATTCTGGCGGCATCCACCCTGCCAGAAGGCCGGGAAGCGGCGCTTAAAGTGATGCAAGCCGTTGCCGATCATCGTGAGGAATTTGAGTTTACCGATCATTGCAGCGGGCCAAATATGGATGCTACTCCGCAGCAGATTATTGACCGTATCGAACGTTATAGCGGCGTGCAGTTGGCGCAGGCATTTGCTCATCCGGCATTGCAGAATGATATTAAGTGGCACAGTAAATATGCCCGCCAGAATGGGATTCATGTTTCACCGACCTTCATGGTGAATGGCCTGGTGCAGGCCGATCTCGGCAGCGGTGATGATATAAGCGTCTGGGCAGAACGAATTTTAGCTTAAGCCGCGAAGCACATAGAATTGTGAGCAGGAGAGATTAAATGATACATGTCTTTGGCCATTTAAATCCGGACAGCGATACCATCTGCACGGCCTATGTGGCTGCGCGTTGGCTAACGATTAAAGGGCAACATGCTCAGGCGTTTCGCCTCGGTGAGTTAAATAGAGAAACAGTCTACATTTTCCGCCATGCTGACCTGACGCCCCCGCCACTGCTTAATGATTCTCTTGCCGGCAAAGATGTCTGGCTGGTTGATTTCACCGAACCCGCACAAGGGCCGGCCTCGCTCAATGAAAGCAATGTCGTCGGAATTATCGACCACCACCGTCTTGGCGGCCTGATCACTCAACTCCCTCCTGAAGTCTGGATTAAACCTGTCGGCAGCAGTGCGACATTGTTATGGCAGTTGATGGTTCCCGCTCATCGCCGTGAGATATCCCCTGGTGAAGCCATTTTGCTATTGGGTGCCGTATTAAGTGATACCGTCGCACTTCGATCACCGACCACCACTGAAGACGACCACCTGGCCGTTGATGAGCTCTGTGCTCTCGCAAAAATTGAGCGTGAGGATTTCATTCGTGATTTGCTGACGGCCAAGACAGATATCATCGGCTTGAGCGCGGATGAGTTGCTCAACAAAGACAGTAAAATGTTCGATATTTTGGGGAATAAAGTCCTCGCCGCACAACTCGAATTATATTCTCTTGAGCAGGCGGAGCCGCTGATTGATGAGCTTAAATCAGCCATGGATCTGCGGGTCACCACATCAGGGGCCGGGTTGGTTGTTTTGATGCTGACCGATATCAGCACGGAGTGCTCAAGGCTCTATTTTGCTGGCCCGGCACTTGCCGATAACGCGCCCGTTACCATCGCCGGAATGTTAAGTCGCAAAAAACAGCTGCTCCCCTGGCTGCACACTCGACTCAGCCAGACTGCACCATAAAAAAAAGCCCATTAAAAAATGGGCTTTAATTCAATGAAGAAACGACAGTTATTATTGTTACCTAACGACTGATTATTCCCACTCGATAGTTGCTGGCGGTTTGCCAGAAATATCGTAAACCACGCGGGAAATGCCGTTAACTTCGTTGATAATGCGGTTGGAGACACGGCCAAGGAAATCATATGGCAGGTGCGCCCAATGCGCTGTCATAAAGTCGATGGTTTCAACTGCACGCAGTGATACAACCCAATCGTATTTACGGCCATCTCCCATCACGCCAACAGAGCGCACCGGCAAGAACACAGTGAACGCCTGGCTCACTTTGTTGTAGAGATCTGCTTTATGCAGTTCTTCAATAAAGATCGCATCAGCACGACGCAGCAGGTCGCAATACTCTTTCTTCACTTCGCCCAGCACACGCACGCCAAGGCCTGGGCCCGGGAACGGATGACGGTACAGCATGTCGTAAGGCAGGCCGAGTTCCAGGCCGATTTTACGCACTTCGTCTTTGAACAGTTCACGCAACGGCTCAACCAGCCCCATCTTCATCTCTTTCGGCAAGCCGCCCACGTTGTGGTGAGATTTGATGACGTGTGCTTTACCGGTGGCAGAAGCCGCTGATTCGATAACGTCAGGGTAAATGGTGCCCTGAGCCAACCACTTCACATCTTCCAGTTTCAGTGCTTCTTCATCGAACACTTCAACGAACACACGGCCGATGATTTTACGTTTCGCTTCTGGATCGTTCTCGCCTTTCAACGCGGACAGGAAACGCTCTTCGCCTTTAACGTGAATAATATTCAGGCCAAAGTGGTCGCCAAACATATCCATCACTTGCTCTGCTTCATTCAAACGCAGCAGGCCGTTATCTACGAACACGCAAGTCAGACGGTCGCCAATCGCGCGGTGCAGCAGCATTGCGGTAACGGATGAATCCACGCCACCGGACAGGCCAAGAATCACCTTGTCGTTGCCGACTTGTTCACGCAGGCGAACAATCGCATCTTCGATAATTTTTGCCGGAGTCCACAGCGCTTCGCAACCGCAGATATCCAGAACAAAACGCTCCAGCAGACGCTGGCCCTGGCGGGTATGGGTCACTTCCGGGTGGAACTGCACGCCATAAAAACGTTTTTCTTCGTTTGCCATAATTGCAAACGGGCAAGTCTCAGTACTGGCAACGGTCACGAAGTCCGAAGGAATCGCGGTGACTTTATCGCCGTGGCTCATCCAGACATCCAGCAGTGGCTTACCATCTGCACTCAGGGAGTCTTCAATACCACGAACCAGCGCGCTGTCAGTTTTCACTTCAACTTGCGCGTAACCGAACTCACGTTCGTTGGAGCCTTCAACATGGCCACCAAGTTGCATCGCCATGGTCTGCATGCCGTAGCACACACCAAACACGGGTACACCTGCGGTAAAGACATATTCAGGCGCACGTGGGCTGTTCAGCTCAGTGGTACTTTCCGGGCCACCAGAAAGGATGATACCGCTTGGATTGAATTCACGAATCTGTGCTTCCGTGACATCCCATGCCCACAGCTCACAGTAAACGCCCAACTCACGCACACGGCGCGCAACCAGTTGGGTGTACTGAGAACCGAAATCAAGGATAAGTATGCGATGTTTATGGATATTTTCCGTCATTGACGCTTATTCCGAGGCAAGTGAAACAGATAAAGTAAATCGCCCTAAACATTGGCTCTAAATAATTCGAGTTGCAAAAAGGCGGCAAGCTCGTGAATCCCCAGGAGCTTACAAAAGTAAGTGACTGGGGTGAGCGAGTGCAGCCAACGCATTTGCAGCTCGAAGTATGACGAGCAATCAGGTCGAAAAGAATTAAGAGCCCATGCGGTAATTTGGGGACTCTTTAGTGATCGTCACATCGTGCACATGACTTTCCTGAATGCCCGCACCACTGATGCGTACAAATTCCGCTTTGGTACGCAGGTCGTCGATGGTAGCACAGCCGGTCAGGCCCATACAGGAACGCAGGCCGCCCATCTGCTGATGAACGATCGCTTTCAGGTGACCTTTGTACGCCACACGACCTTCGATACCTTCCGGTACCAGTTTGTCGGCTGCGTTGTCAGTCTGGAAGTAACGGTCAGAAGAGCCTTTGGACATCGCGCCCAGAGAACCCATACCGCGGTAGGATTTGAAAGAACGGCCCTGGTAAAGTTCGATTTCACCTGGAGATTCTTCAGTCCCTGCCAACATGCCGCCAACCATTACCGCAGATGCACCAGCAGCGATAGCTTTAGCAATATCACCAGAGAAACGGATACCGCCGTCAGCGATAACAGGAATACCCGTCCCTTCCAGTGCTTCAACAGCATCAGCAACCGCAGTAATTTGCGGAACACCTACGCCGGTAACGATACGAGTGGTACAGATTGAACCTGGACCGATACCCACTTTAACCGCACTCACACCGGCATCAGCCAGAGCGCGAGCGCCAGCAGCAGTCGCGACGTTACCGCCGATGATTTGCAGGTCAGGATATTTAGCACGAGTATCACGAATACGTTGTAGAACGCCTTCGGAATGGCCATGAGAGGAGTCAATCAGTAAAACATCGACACCAGCGGCCACCAGAGCGTCGATACGCTCTTCGTTGCCTGCACCTGCGCCAACGGCTGCCCCAACACGCAGACGGCCCTGGTCGTCCTTACAGGCGTTAGGTTTACGTTCTGCTTTCTGGAAGTCTTTTACGGTGATCATGCCGAGCAGATGGAAATTGCTGTCTACAACCAGCGCTTTCTCAACACGTTTTTCGTGCATCTTGGATAACACGACATCACGCGCTTCGCCTTCTTTCACGGTAACCAGACGCTCTTTCGGAGTCATGTACACGCTAACAGGCTGGCTCAGGTCGGTAACGAAACGAATATCACGGCCAGTAATAATACCAACCAGTTCGTTACCTTCGGTCACGACAGGGTAACCCGCAAAGCCGTTACGCTCGGTGAGTTCTTTAATTTCGTGCAGGGTGGTTGTCGGCAACACGGTCTGTGGGTCAGTAACAACACCACTTTCGTGTTTTTTCACGCGTTTGACTTCAGAAGCCTGGCGTTCAATCGACATGTTTTTGTGAATGAAACCAAGTCCACCTTCCTGAGCCAATGCAATGGCCAGACGGGCTTCCGTTACGGTATCCATGGCTGCGGACAGCATAGGGATATTCAAACGAATAGTTTTGGTCAGTTGGGTGCTGAGATCGGCCGTGTTAGGCAGAACTGTAGAGTGAGCTGGAACGAGGAGAACGTCATCAAACGTCAGTGCTTCTTTAGCGATTCGTAGCATGGCAATATCTCAACCTGGGGTGAATGAGAACAGATAAAATATTGCCGCGGCATTATACAGAGCGGAATCGATTGCATCCACACTTTTTTCAGAAAACTCCTTGCCAAGTACGATATGAAAGATACTATTGACCGAATAACCCGCTGATTTAAAATTTGATCTGGCTCACATGTCATCGATAAATTCCCCTTCAATTTTTACCGTCAGCCGTCTGAATCAGACGGTCCGCATGCTGCTGGAACAAGAGATGGGGCAAGTCTGGATCAGCGGTGAAATTTCCAACTTTACCCAACCGGCTTCCGGTCACTGGTACTTCACACTTAAAGACGATACAGCTCAGATTCGCGGAGCAATGTTTCGCAACAGTAATCGGCGAGTGACTTTCCGCCCGCAACATGGGCAGCAGGTTTTGGTGCGTGCCACCATCACGCTTTATGAACCGCGTGGCGATTACCAGATAATCGTTGAAAGTATGCAGCCTGCCGGTGAAGGGCTGTTGCAGCAGCAATATGAAGAATTAAAACAGCGCCTCACCGTTGAAGGTTTGTTCGACCAAATTCACAAGCAGCCATTGCCGGCGCCTGCCCGTCAGGTTGGCATCATCACGTCAAAAACCGGTGCTGCACTGCATGATATTTTGCATGTGCTAAAACGTCGTGATCCCTCGCTGCCGGTGATCATTTACCCGACTGCGGTGCAGGGTAACGATGCGCCAATGCAAATTGTTCGCGCCATCGAACTTGCGAACCTGCGCAAAGAGTGTGATGTGCTGATTGTTGGGCGCGGCGGCGGTTCACTGGAAGACTTGTGGAGCTTTAACGATGAGCGCGTTGCCAGGGCTATTTTCGCAAGTAAGATCCCGGTCGTTAGCGCCGTAGGGCATGAAACTGACGTCACGATCGCCGATTTTGTGGCAGATGTTCGCGCCCCTACTCCTTCTGCTGCCGCAGAGATTATCAGCCGTAACCAGCTTGAATTATTGCGCCAGATTCAGTCCCACCAGCAGCGTATGGAAATGGCGATGGATTACTATCTCGCCCAACGCACGCAGCGTTTCACTCGTTTGTATCACCGTTTACAACAGCAACATCCGCAACTGCGTTTAGCACGCCAGCAAACCACGCTTGAGCGTTTACAGCAACGCTTGACCGTCGCAATGGACGCAAAGCTGCGCCGCGGTACCCAACTGCAGCAACGCCTGATGCAGCGTTTGAATCAGCAACAACCGCAGCCAAGAATCCATCGTGCGCAGACTCGCCTGCAACAGCTTGAATATCGTTTATCGCAGGTTGTTACCGCACAGCTGAACAATACCCGGCAGCGCTTTGGCACCGCTATCGCTCAGCTTGAAGCTGTCAGCCCGCTGGCAACGCTCGCTCGTGGCTATAGCGTAACAACGGCGACAGACGGCAAAGTGCTGAAGAAAACCAAACAGGTGCATTCCGGGGATACGCTCACTACGCGTCTTGAAGATGGCTGGGTGGAAAGCCAGGTCACCGGCATTACACCGATGAAACCTGTTCGCAAACGTAAAATTGCGGCGAAAAGTTAGAACTTAGTCAGCAACGGGCACGAATTCGACGCGTTTTTTTGAAATCAACCCGTGGCCGTTCTGGCAGAAATAGTCGACGGCCCCACAAGCTTTTAAGACTTCCAACAGTTTGTGGCAATCCGGGCAGCGGGCCTCCAGGTGAAATTCCTGCTGGCATCTTTCGCAGTGCGCACCTGAGTCTGTTTGCTGTAGCAGTTGTTCACACACTGGGCATTTAATTTCCATCATCACTCCTTACAACACTTCAATGAAAGCCTGAGCCTGTTGTCTTCGATGATAAAGACAAACAGGCGAATAAGCATCATTAACGCTCTTTGTCGCCTACTCTCCCAAATGTAACAATATCGCACCCCAAAACAGTGCAACACACTTCAACACTTCCCGTCTTGTTCATCCAGACATCACTATCTATATGATTAATTTTAATTTTATATTCTGGCATCCTGTTTGCATCGCCTTACAAATACTGTGACTAATGGCGAGGCAGTAAATAATGACAACGCAAACAACAACACTAAAAAGAACACTGGGCAGCTTCCGTCTTTGGGGAATTGCTGTAGGGCTGGTGATATCCGGGGAGTATTTCGGCTGGAGTTATGGCTGGGCTCAGGCGGGAACGATGGGGTTCCTGATTGTCGCAATCGCGATTGCCGCAATGTACTGCGCGTTTATCTTTAGCTTCACCGAACTAACTACGGCAATTCCTCATGCCGGTGGGCCGTTTGCTTACGCTTACCGGGCATTTGGGCCTACCGGAGGATTCATTGCTGGTTTCGCGACGCTTATCGAATTTGTTTTCGCACCGCCCGCCATTGCCATGGCAATTGGCGCCTATCTCAATGTTCAATTCCCGGCGATTGATCCTAAGTGGATAGCCTGCGGCGCGTATCTCATCTTTATGACGCTCAATATTCTTGGCGTCGGTATTGCCGCCACCTTTGAATTAATTGTCACGCTGCTGGCTATCTTCGAGTTGCTGGTATTTATGGGCGTGGTAGCACCGGGTTTCTCGTGGGAGAATTTCACGGCCAATGGCTGGGCTGGCTCAAATAGTTTCAGCGAGCTGGCATTACCTGGGATGTTTGCCGCAATTCCCTTTGCTATCTGGTTTTTCCTCGCCATTGAAGGCGCTTCAATGGCGGCAGAAGAAGCAAAAGACCCACAACGCACCATTCCACGCGCACTTGGCGGCGGTATTATCACTCTGACTGTTCTGGCCATTGGCGTGATGGTTTTCGCTGGCGGCGTCGGCGACTGGCGTACGCTAGCTAACATTAACGACCCGCTACCGCAGGCAATGAAAGTGGTAGTTGGCAGTAACAGCGGTTGGTTGCATATGTTGGTTTGGCTGGGATTGTTCGGCTTAGTTGCCTCGTTCCACGGCATTATTATGGGCTATTCCCGCCAAATTTATTCTCTGGCACGAGCGGGCTATCTACCGGCAAGGCTCGCCAAACTTAATAGCCGGACTCGCACGCCGACGCTGGCAATTCTTGCAGGCGGTGTTGTCGGGATCGCAGCTATTTTCTCTGACTCACTTATCACCATCAGTGGAATGCCGCTCACCGCTTGTATTGTAACAATGTCAGTATTTGGCGCGATTGTTATGTACATCACATCGATGGCGGCACTGTTTAAATTGCGCCGCAGCGAGCCAAATCTCATCCGCCCGTTCAGAGCCCCACTCTTCCCGTTTGCCCCTGCCTTTGCCCTGGCGATGGCCGTCTTGTGTCTGGCTGCGATGGTATACTACAACACATTACTGGCGATGATTTTCGCCGCCATGATGTTGGCAGGTTATATCTGGTTCAGAACCACAGCGAGTGCACGAGAGCGTGCGGCATTGGATCCACAACTTCGGGCAATCTCCTGAGGAGGAGAAATGTATAACACCACTCTGGCGCATCGCAGTTATCGGTTCGCCAGCCTCAAGGCGCTAATGGCTAAAGCATCCCCGGCGAGATCCGGGGATAACCTGGCAGGAATCGCAGCAGAATCAGCTGAAGAGCGGATGGCCGCAAAAATAGCGTTGGCTGACGTACCATTGCGTGAAATTCTCGATAACCCGCTAATTGCATACGAAGATGACGAAGTCACCCGCCTGATTATTGATACTCACGATAAAACTGCTTTCAAGACCATCAGCCATTTAACCGTAGGTGATTTTCGTGACTGGCTGCTTGATGACACCACCGATAGCGAGACCTTACGCAGCGTCGCAAAAGGCATCACACCGGAAATGGCAGCAGCAGTAAGTAAGTTGATGCGCAACCAGGATTTGATCCTGGCAGCGAGCAAATGCCAGGTGACGACAAAATTTCGCAATACCATCGGATTACCTGGCCGGCTCAGCGTACGTTTGCAACCCAATCACCCAACCGATGATTTGAAAGGTATAGCTGCCAGTATGCTCGATGGGTTGCTGTACGGTGCAGGTGATGCGGTGGTGGGTATTAATCCGGCAAGCGATAGCCTGCCCGTGCTTGAACGACTGAACTACATGATGGATGACATCATCAGCCGTTTTGCTATTCCGACTCAGTCCTGCGTATTAACTCATGTGACTAACACATTGCAGCTGATTGAACGTGGTGCCCCCGTAGATTTAGTTTTTCAGTCTGTAGCGGGAACCGAAGCCGCCAACAGTGGTTTTGGAATTAATCTGGCGCTGTTGCAAGAGGCTTACGATGCAGCGTTAAGTTTAAATCGCGGTACGCTCGGCACTAACGTGATGTATTTCGAAACCGGCCAGGGCAGTTGTCTGTCTTCTAATGCGCATCATGGTGTTGATCAGCAAACTTGCGAAGCCCGCGCCTATTCTGTCGCACGTCATTTCAATCCGTTGCTGGTAAACACAGTCGTAGGATTTATTGGCCCTGAATATCTGTATGACGGTAAACAAATTATTCGTGCCGGCCTGGAGGATCATTTCTGTGGCAAGTTGATGGGGCTGCCGTTGGGTTGTGATGTTTGCTACACCAATCACGCCGAAGCGGACCAGGATGATATGGATACCTTGCTTACTCTGCTGTGCAACGCCGGGCTCACCTTTTTAATCGGTGTGCCGGATGCTGATGACATCATGCTCAACTATCAAAGCACTTCATTCCACGACGCCCTGTATGTCCGCCGCTTGTTGGGACTTAAACATGCACCTGAGTTCGCTGAATGGCTGATCCGTATGCAGATCATTGATACTCATGGGCAGCTTCGCTTAAACGGGATCAACCATCCACTGCTGGCCGCTCTCCCTTAAGGGGTAAACTTATGAATTCAGATGCCTGGACATTGCTGCGGGAGTTCACCGATGCGCGCATCGCACTTGGACGCAGTGGCGCAAGTCTGCCAACCAAAGAAGTGCTGAATTTTGGCCTTGCTCACGCGCAGGCCAGGGACGCAGTTCATCAACCATTCCATAGTGATGAGATCAGCAACGAATTAGCCGAATTGGGCCTAATGACCTTCACAGTTAAGAGTGCTGCTGAAGACAGACACATCTATTTGAACCGGCCCGATTTAGGTCGCCAGTTGAGTGATGGAAGTCGGAATACGCTACTAACCAGCAATATTGGAAGTTACGACCTGTTGCTGGTGATTGGTGACGGGCTTTCTTCTCATGCGGTCCACCGTCAATCTGTTGCGTTAATTCGTGAACTTCTGCCCTATGTAAAAACGCTTGGGCTTACGCTTGCCCCAGTCGTACTGGCGCATCAGGCGCGTGTTGCACTTGGAGATGATATTGGTGAGATACTAAATTGCAAAGCCGTAGCAATGCTGATTGGCGAGCGCCCCGGACTTTCATCGCCTGATAGTTTGGGCGTGTATCTGACGTGGAAACCAGAGCGCAAACGACTGGAGTCAGAACGCAACTGTATTTCTAATATTCGCCCGGAAGGGCTGAGTCATTGTGCTGGCGCATTTAAACTCGCCTGGTTACTAGAGCAAGCATTTTTGCGCCGTTTAACTGGTGTAAAACTGAAAGATGAAAGCGATAACCCCGCCTTGCGGCAGAGAATTAAGCCGCTTATCGGTTTAGAATAGTTTTTTATGGGCCAGCGACGGATATTGAACGTTCCATTTCGCTATTTCCTGCTTCAACCGAGCTGGCATCGGCATATTAATTAAAATGTTATCCGGTGGTACTGGCGATAAAAACCATTTGTTATAAATCTTGTCAAATTCGTTAGTAAAAAACATTTCCATCATTGCATTATTAACTGCTTTTTGCAGCGTAATTGATTGACGGGGCAACGCTAATGCAAATGGTTGTGCAGCAATAAGATTATCCTGGGAGATATTATAGCAACCCGGTTTTGCACTTGCAGCCTTGAGCGAATACAGCAAAACATCATCAGCAACAAATACAGAATTATTAGTCACTTTCATCTCCTCAAACCCCGATACTGCCGATTGAGAAAGATGGGTAAAAAGCGAATAACCTAACCTAACATTTAACTTTGCTACAGCCTCCACGGCGATATCACCGGAAGTGACAAAAATAGTATGGCCGGACAACATTTTGATGCTGCCGAGGTGATCCTCTTTATGTGAAATAAATGCTGTAGAAGCATAAAAATAAGGCATTGAAAATAATAGAAATTGCCTTCGATCACTGGTATTGGTTATGTTAGAACATTCAACATCAGATTTATGAGTCAACAGTGACTGGAAACGTGCGGCTGGAGATACTTTAATCCAATGAATCTCCAGTGGCTTTCCCCCCAATTCCTTCCCAAGATGTTCAGCCACGCTTTTGCATAAATCAATAGCTATACCCGTGGGTTTACCTGCCAGTGTGTAGGAAAATGGAAACTCACCCTCCAAATAGGAAAAAGTAATGCTGTGATTATTTTTAATATTAGTTATCGAATCATCTGATCTGACAATAAATGAAAATAAAGAAAAAAACAAAATCACAACATATTTCATCAGACCAAGTGTTGACTTTAACATTTTGATTGTTCGCTAATGTGTTCTCTTTTATTAAGTAATACATAGAGAGGTTTGATGATGCAAGCTTTCAGGTGATTAAAAGCCGCTCGTTTAGAAAGGATATAGATAATGCATCATTTTGTATTTTTTTGTTATGAATGCATTATCGTTTCATTAATAACAAAGTGATATTTCTTTGTGGGATTTTATATTGTATGAGTTATAGAACCACAATTATATGAGACCTTATTATATTTTATTTTACTTTTTATATTATAATCGTTAGTAAAATATCACTGCTTTGACCTAAGGTTTGATCATGAAAAAGTACACTCTCATTGCACTTGCCCTACTTCCTCTGGCTTCATTCGCCGCTCCGCCACAGGCATTCAATTTTAGCTGTGGGAAAACTACTGGCGTCTACAGCGACGGCAATGGTGGCGTTTGGGTTGATGGCAAAAAAGCGACGGTTAAACAGAGCAGCCCATCCTACTGGGAAGCAACCAGTGGAAAAACGGTTATCAGTATTGTGCGTTCAACAGAAGGTAATCCTGACATTTCTTTCACAGGCCCGAACCGTATCCATGGGGTCTGTTTAGCCGAGGATGAAGTGAGTTTTGCGCCTACTGCACAGAAGAAAACCCCAGCCAAAGCTGGTCCATCATTTTCTTGTGCTGCGGTAACTAAAGGCAGCATGGAAGATCTTATCTGCCAAAGCTCCACGCTATCAGCAATGGATCTTAAATTGACCGAAACCTACAAACAGGCGCTGGTAAAATCCCATAATAATTCAACGCTTAAAGCCGAGCAGCGTGGATGGATTAAAGGAAGAAATGAGTGCTGGAAGGAAGACGATAAAAACGCATGCCTTGCAGACTCTTATCAACAGCGTTTGAGTGAACTGCAAAGTAAGTATCAAATTAAGGAATAACGGTTATAAAAAAACCCGGTGTGAAAACCGGGTTTTTACTTTTCGTAAGCGGTTATCTCCGCAACAAATTATTTGCTTTTCTTGATGTGTTTAATCAAGCGCTGACGTTTACGCATCTGGTTCGGCGTCAGGGTGTTACGTTTGTTGGCAAACGGGTTCTCCCCTTCTTTGAACTGAATACGAATTGGCGTACCCATTACATCCAGCGATTTGCGGAAGTAGTTCATCAGATAACGTTTGTAGGAGTCTGGCAGGTCTTTTACCTGGTTACCGTGAATCACAACGATTGGTGGGTTATAACCACCGGCGTGAGCATATTTCAGCTTAACGCGACGGCCACGTACCAACGGTGGCTGGTGATCTTCAGCAGCCATAGACATGATACGAGTCAGTAACGCCGTGCTTACGCGACGAGTAGAACTGTCATACGCTTCACGAACAGACTCAAACAAGTTGCCTACACCGCTACCGTGCAGCGCAGAGATAAAATGAACGCGAGCAAAGTCGATAAAACCAAGACGGTAATCCAGGGTCTCTTTAACTTGCTCTCTGACTTCGTTGCTCAGACCATCCCACTTGTTGACCACAATTACCAGTGAGCGCCCACTATTCAGGATAAAGCCGAGCAGAGAGAGATCCTGATCGGAAATACCTTCACGAGCATCAATTACCAGCAATACAACGTTGGCATCTTCAATCGCTTGCAGCGTTTTGATTACCGAGAATTTCTCAACGGTTTCAGTGATTTTCCCACGCTTACGTACACCTGCGGTGTCGATAAGAATGAATTCGCGATCATCACGTTCCATTGGGATGTAGATGCTGTCACGGGTAGTGCCCGGCATGTCGTAAACCACAACGCGGTCTTCGCCAAGAATACGGTTAGTAAGCGTTGACTTACCTACGTTCGGACGGCCAACAATCGCCAGCTTGATGGGTAAATCGATAGGGTTGAAGGCTTCTTCTTCCTCTTCTTCTTCCATCTCGTCATCTTCAGACACAATGCCATGTTTAGCATTGAATGCAGCCCAATAGGCTGCATCTTCATCAATTTCTTCTTCCGGCTCACGCGGATTTTTTTCGTCAATGAAAGGAATCAGAACGTGTTCAAGCAGGGTTGTCACGCCACGGCCATGAGAAGCAGCAATAGGGTGAATCTCACCTAAACCCAGAGAGTAGAAATCAATAACCGCCTGGTCAGGGTCCATACCATCAGTTTTATTCGCTACCAGGAAGGTAGGTTTCTGACGTGAGCGCAGGTGTTTAGCAATAGCTTCATCGGCAGGCATCAGGCCTGCACGCGCATCAACCATAAACAGCACGACATCGGCTTCTTCAATCGCCAACAACGATTGTGCCGCCATATGCGTTTCAACGCCGTCTTCCGTGCCATCAATACCACCGGTATCAATAGCGATAAATTCGCGACCTTCCACTTCAGCACGACCATACTTGCGGTCGCGAGTCAGCCCCGGGAAATCCGCGACCAGCGCATCTCGGGTACGCGTCAAGCGGTTAAACAACGTGGATTTTCCGACATTAGGGCGCCCGACAAGCGCAACCACAGGTACCATGATTAAAACCTCATAACTCAAAATTCATCTTAAAACGACGTCAAATCACATCGTTTCTAAAAACAGGAAACGGCTCCTGGACTACCGGAACCGTTTCGCACTTAAAAATACTTCAGGCAAATTTAACGCTTGATAGCGTACAACGTACCGTCTTTCGCCTGAATCAACAGCTTGTCGCTGGCAACAACTGGCTCAGTCTGGAAGCCAGAACTGTCCACTTTTTGTTGAGCAACAAAGCGGCCATCGTCGGCATTGATCCAGTGCATATACCCTTCGCTGTCACCTACAACCAGATAACCGTTGTACAGAACAGGAGAGGTCAGATTACGGTGCAGCAGGTCGCTTTGCGTCCACAGCGTTACACCGCCATCAGCATTCAGAGCCACAACGCGGTCATTCTGATCGACAAGGAAAATACGATTCGCATCAACGATGAAGTCGTTTACTGAACCCAGTTCACGTTTCCACATCACCTGACCTGAACGTAAGTCCAGTGCAGTCAGGTTACCGTTATATGCCAGAGCATAGACCACACCATTAACAATGACAGGTGTGGTATCAACATCGCTCAAACGGTCAATTTCGGTAGCACCGGTTGCCTGAGAGATACGCTGTTGCCAAATAAGCTGACCTTGCTTCATTAACACAGCGCTAACGCGACCGTTATCACCGCCGACAATCGCAGCACCAAACGCTACTGCCGGTGCAGATTCACCGCGCAGAGAAAGTGCTGGCATATCCAGGTTGACGGTCCATTTCACTGCACCATCAGTTTCATCAAATGCCTGAAGCTGGCCATTGCTGGTGTGAACCAGAACTACACCGTCGCTGACCACAGGACGAGAAAGGACTTCGCCTGCAGCTTTACTTTGCCACGCAATACTACCATCAGAGGTGTTAAGCGCATAAACCTGCGCTTTCTCACTCCCAATGTATACGTGTGCACCATCAACTGTTACACCACCAGAAAGCAGTGCTGGCAGGTTGCTGGAGTAGAAGTTTGTCTTTTCAGACAGATCAACAGACCAGACTTCTTTACCATCATCCGCGTTAACGGCTTTAACGGTACCACGGCGGTCTGCGGCATAAATATTGCCGTCCTGCCATGCTGGATGCAGATTGGAATAGAAATCACCAATACCGCTACCAACGGAAGTACTCCATGATTTTTCAGGTTCAAACTGGTTTTCAACTGTCGGCAGTGGAGACATCTTTACCACGTCTTCTTCACCGCTAAACAGTGAACAACCGCTGAGCAGCGTCAGAGAAATCAGCCCTGGTACAAGTAGTTTACGCAATTGCATCGGGTCCCTCTTAGCTCGACAAATTATTAATTTTCATCTGCATCATTTCGCGCAGGGCTGGAGAAGCATCAGTTTGTGAGCCTTTGCTCCACGCATCGCGTGCACCTTGCTTGTCCCCTTTGCTGAGCAGCGCTTCACCGCGCAAATCAGCAACAATCGCTACCCAACCTTCGCCTTTAATGCTGTCGAGGGTTTTCAGCGCCGCATCAGATTGCTTTTGTTGTATTTGAATACGTGCCAGACGTGCGTTGATCAGCGCCTGCAAATTTGCATCGCTGGTGCTGCTCAGGCCTTGCTGCAATTGAGCTGCCGCTTTCGCCAGATCATTGTTATCAGCATACTTCTGAGCCAATTCCAACGACGCTAAAGCACCATATGTATTCTTTGTGCTGGCAGCGAATTTCTCTGCAGCACTCAGTGTTGCAGGTTGATCGGCACGCACAGCATCTGTCACAGTTTGATATTCGAGAGAAGAAGCCATCGAGCTTTCAACCTGATGACCGTTCCAGTAACGCCAACCAACCAGTGCGCCAATACCTAATACGACACCAACCACTAGCGCTTTGCCGTTTTCAGCAAAGAAGCGTTTTACTGCATCAACCTGTTCGTTATCGTTTTCGTAAATTTCCACGCAGTCCTTCTCCTTAACGATTTATCACCGGGGAAATTAACCCAGTAGCGCCTGCAAATGAGCGACCGCGTTTACTTGCTCAACGGTAGTTTGCTCACCTGTGCGCAGATCCTTCACGACGACCTGACCACTTGCAACTTCGGTTTCGCCCAGCACCAGAGCTACACAAGCGCCCCACTTATCAGCACGGACGAACTGCTTCTTGAAGTTGCCACCGCCATAGTTGGTCATCAGCTTAATAGCCGGGACCTGATCACGTAATTGCTCAGCCAACAGCATCGCTGCCGCTTGCGTTCCCTGACCTGACGATATCAGGTAAATATCGACAACAGATTCTGCTTTAAATTCCGGGTTGATAGCTTGAACCAGTAAAACAAGTCGTTCCAGACCCATGGCGAAGCCAACAGCAGGTGCCGCACGGCCCCCCAGTTGCTCGACCAAACCGTCGTAACGGCCACCCGCGCAAACGGTGCCTTGGGAACCCAGGCTGCTTGTCACCCATTCGAAAACGGTGCGGTTGTAGTAATCCAGACCGCGTACCAGGCGCTGATTCACGGTATACGCGATACCAGCAGCATCCAGGTATTGGCACAGCCCTGCGAAATGCTCACGGGACTCTTCGTCCAGATAGTCGCCAAGCGTCGGCGCATCATCCAGCAGAGCCTGAACTTCAGGATTTTTAGAGTCCAGTACGCGCAATGGGTTGCTGTACATGCGACGCTGACAATCTTCGTCAAGCTTCTCTTTATGCTGCTCCAGGAACGCGACCAGCGCATCACGGTAGTTAGCACGCGCTTCTAGCGAACCAATTGAGTTCAGTTCCAGACTTACGTGCTGGTCGATACCCAATGCACGCCACCAGCGAGCAGTCAGCATGATAAGCTCAGCATCAATATCTGGCCCTTGCAGACCAAATACTTCGACACCCAGCTGATTGAACTGGCGGTAACGCCCTTTTTGCGGACGCTCATGGCGGAACATCGGCCCGATGTACCACAAGCGCTGTTCCTGATTGTACAGAAGACCATGTTCGATACCGGCACGCACGCAGCCCGCGGTGCCTTCAGGACGCAGAGTCAGGCTATCGCCGTTGCGGTCCTCAAAGGTATACATCTCTTTTTCAACCACGTCGGTCACTTCACCGATTGCGCGTTTGAATAACGGGGTCTGCTCTACAATCGGCAAACGGATTTCACTGTAACCGTAGCTGCCGAGCACCTGTTTCAGAATGCCTTCAATGCGCTGCCAAATGGCGGTTTCGCCAGGCAGGTAATCGTTCATGCCGCGGATGGCTTGAATGTTTTTTGCCACGTTTATTCTCTACCGAATTTATACAAAAAATGAACCCGAAATCAGACTGCTTGCTTTAGCAAAACGTCTGGCGGGTTCAATCATACACGGGAAGCCGAATGCTTCCCATGTTTCGCTCTATTTTTCCAACTGCTGGATACTAATCCGCTGCGATTCATCAAGCATGGAAGCCTTGGCACGAATACGCGCTTCAAGCTGCGCAATCATGTTTTCGTTATCCATTCGCTCGCGCTGACGCACACCGTCTTCGTAGAAACCACTCATTTTGTGGCCACCGGTCACGCCCAAAGTGGAAACCAGCGCTTCGCCCGGCCCGTTCACCACACAACCAATAATTGAAACATCCATTGGCGTGATGATGTCTTCCAGGCGCTCTTCGAGAGCGTTCACGGTACCAATAACATCGAACTCCTGGCGTGAACACGTTGGGCAGGCGATAAAGTTAATACCGCGAGCACGGATTCGCAAAGATTTCAGAATGTCGAAACCGACCTTGATCTCTTCAACCGGATCGGCAGCCAGTGATACGCGCAGCGTGTCACCGATGCCTTCGGAAAGTAGTAAGCCGAGGCCAATCGCCGATTTCACTGATCCGCTACGCATGCCGCCAGCTTCGGTGATCCCAAGATGCAGCGGTTGATCAATTTGCTTAGCCAGTAAACGATAGGATTCAACCGCCAGAAAAACGTCGGAGGCTTTTACGCTCACTTTGAACTGATCAAAGTTGAGACGATCCAGATGATCGACATGACGCAGCGCTGATTCTAACAACGCCTGGGGCGTTGGCTCGCCATACTTCTCTTGCAGATCTTTTTCCAGCGATCCGGCGTTAACACCGATACGGATCGGAATATTTTTATCCCGGGCACAATCTACAACGGCGCGAATACGCTCTTCGTTGCCAATGTTGCCAGGGTTGATGCGTAAGCAATCGACGCCATACTCAGCAACTTTGAGGGCGATACGATAGTCAAAATGGATATCAGCGACCAACGGGACGTTGACCTGCTGTTTGATGAGCTTGAACGCTTCTGCTGCGTCCATCGTTGGCACGGATATACGAACGATATCTGCCCCAACTCTTTCTAAGGCTCGAATCTGGTTAACAGTAGCTTCAACATCCGTAGTACGGGTGTTGGTCATAGACTGAACGGCGATCGGTGCCCCGTCGCCGATTGGCACATTCCCTACGTAGATCCGTTTGGATTTTCTACGTTGAATTGGGGCTTGATTATGCATTATAAATCTCCACAATTACGCGTCATGCTGGCTGCGATTATTCAGCACTTACTGTCAGACGTGCAACCTGGCTAGTTCTGATAAAGCGACTCAAATCGACAGGTTTACCCTGGAATTGAATCTGAACCGCAGCTGGAGCACCAATTTTCAACTTATACGGTGCCTGACCGGCTAAATTCAAATTGCCATCTTTACGCTGCATACCGCTGAACAATTTCTTGCCGGTTGCGTCAGTCACTTCAAGCCAGCAATCGGCGTTAAAGTTCATCACTAATGCATTCGGGTCAGCTGCAGGAGCCGTAGTCACAGCAGCCTGATCGGTAGGGAGTGCGGCATTTTGCGCCGGAGCCGTTGGTGTTGCAGTGGCTTGCGCATTATCTACAGGTGCCTGGCTTGGTGCCACTACTGCGGAAGAATCCGCTGTAGTGGTTTGCTGAGCCGTTGCTGCCGGAGCCTGATTTGATGCTGAGTCAGTCACTGGAGCAGGCTGCGATGCCGCTGGAGTCTGCACAGGTTGCTGTGCAGAAGTATCAGCAGTAGATGAATCGCTGGTAGTTAAAGGTACTGACTGAGAGTTGCTGTTGCTGGCAGAAAGTTCAGCTGAAGATTGATCGGCCATAGTCGAAATCTCTTCCTGCTGCGCTTTGTGGTTTTGCCACCACCATGCACCTGTCAGGCCGACAACGACAAACAACACGAGCCAGGTAAAGCTCATCAGCCAACCGTCACGTTTCTTACGGCGTTTCCCCAGTGAAAAACTTTGCATCGGAGCCACTTTAGCAGCCCTGATAGGTGCCTGTTTTTCCATCATTGGCAACAGTTCTTCTTCCGGAATACGCACAAGACGTGCATAAGAACGGATATAACCACGCAGGAAGGTAGACGCTAACTCGGCAGGTGCCTTGTCATCTTCAATATCCCGAACGGTAGAAACTTTCAGGCACAGGCGTTCGGCCACGGCTTGTTGGCTAAGACCGAGTTCTTCACGGGCAACACGTAAACGTTCACCCGTGGTTTTTTCTGCATTTGATTCGTGAGTGGCTTCAGTATTCATTAGCTACAATTGCTGGGACTGTTCGATTGAGGAATTAGGCAGGAGTCTTGTAGCACAGCGTTTCCGCTTGACCACGCTCTCCCGCTTCGCGAAACAAATCTGTGTTCTGGAAGGTAAAACTCCAGACAACATAACATTCAGCTCAAACTACTTGTTCACATAAATATGCTGCATTTTGTGAACGACTTAATCACTGATGAGTTAACCATAGACACCATTTTTAATGTTGTCAGTCAATTGCGACCAGCGATGGCTTAAATAGATGCGCCTAAACTATTGTTGTACCGTTACATACTGCCTTAAAGTACGGTGAAACGCACCGTAATTATTAATCTTAAAGTCACTAGCCAAACTTGCATAACTGCAAGATATAACTATGTGTTTTTTGAACCCCGCAGCATCACTGCCACAGGGTTCTTATCTGACTAGCGCAATAGTTTATCAGACTGCTTTAACATCAATAGGTTCACCTTGCATACGCTTACGTAACGTACGTTTGGTGCGGTCAATCACTTCGCCAGCCAGCTGACCACAAGCCGCGTCAATATCATCGCCACGCGTTTTACGCACGATGGTAGTGAAGCCGTAACTCATTAATACTTTTGAGAAACGGTCGATACGGCTGTTGGAGCTACGGCCATATGGTGCCCCAGGGAACGGGTTCCATGGGATCAAGTTAATTTTACATGGCGTATCTTTCAAGCATTCTGCCAATTGATGCGCATGCTCAGTACCATCGTTGACGTGATCCAGCAGAACGTATTCCACAGTGACACGGCCCTGATTGGCGTTGGATTTCTCCAGATAACGACGCACAGAGGACAGGAAAGTCTCGATGTTGTACTTTTTGTTGATTGGCATAATCTGGTCGCGAATTTCGTCGGTCGGAGCATGCAGAGAAATGGCTAATGCCACATCAATCATGTCGCCCAACTTATCCAACGCCGGAACCACACCTGAAGTAGAAAGCGTAACGCGACGTTTGGAAAGCCCGAAACCAAAGTCATCAAGCATGATTTCCATTGCTGGAACCACGTTGTTGAGATTCAGCAACGGTTCACCCATGCCCATCATCACGACGTTGGTAATAGGACGTACGCCAGTTTTCTTTTGCGCGCCGATAATTTTCGCCGCACGCCATACCTGACCAATGATTTCAGAAACACGCAGGTTACGGTTGAAGCCTTGCTGAGCTGTTGAGCAGAATTTACATTCCAGAGCACACCCAACTTGTGAAGAAACACACAGTGTGGCGCGGTCTTCTTCAGGGATATACACCGTTTCAACGAGCTGGTCAGCTATGCGGATTGCCCATTTAATGGTGCCATCGGCAGAACGCTGTTCTTCGGCAACTTCAGGAGCGCGGATTTCAGCGACTTCTTTAAGTCTGTTACGCAGCACTTTGTTGATGTCAGTCATTTCATCGAAGTCATCACTGCAATAGTGATACATCCATTTCATGACCTGATCGGCGCGGAATGGTTTTTCGCCCATTTCGGCAAAGAACTCACGCAGTTGCTGGCGGTTAAGGTCCAACAGGTTAATTTTTTCGGACTTGTTGGAAACGACTGAAACTGGTGTCTCAGGAGTGACAATTTGCTCTGACATAATTTCTTCCGGCCTCGTTGTTACACGTTACGGCCCCAGGTGGGTTAAAAAGATACGCCCCGAAGAGCAAGCTCATCCGGGGCGTAGCATTGTACAAATTCTATGGCACAGAAGCCATGGCTGAAAGCGACGTACATACAAATAAAATGTAACTGTCGCTTAACAGTTAATGCTTATTAGCGAGTGCGTGGGCAAACTTCGCCTTCCGCGAAGAAATAAGCGATTTCACGCGCAGCAGATTCAGCAGAATCAGAACCGTGAGTGCCGTTTTCGGTGAAGCTGTCAGCGTAATCTGCACGCAGAGTACCAGCCAAAGCGTTAGCCGGGTTGGTTGCACCCAGGATGTCACGGTGACGCTGAACGGCATTTTCGCCTTCCAGTACGCTAACCATGATTGGGCCGGAAGTCATGAATGCAACCAGACCGTCGAAGAAAGGCTTGCCTTCGTGCTCAGCATAGAAACCCTGAGCCTGTTCAGAAGTCAGGTGCAGCATTTTTGCGCCAACAATCTTAAACCCTGCGGACTCAAAACGAGCATAAATATTACCAATAACGTTTTTTGCCACCGCGTTTGGTTTGATGATGGAAAAAGTACGTTCAATAGCCATGATTACCTCTGTGTCTGTTCTGTTTGCCCGGACCCTGTAGGGATAACCGGTTATGATTTGGCGCCGATTATAATGAGCAAGTCTCGCGTTGCCTATGGATGCGGGTAACATTTTTTTAAAATAAGATGAATATCGGCAACATTTTTAATGCAAACGCCTAAAAATTAGACTAACGCTCTACTGCAATACAAAATGAGCCGCGGCAATCTGCCCAGCTTCATCAAGAACCAAAACCTGGTACGCTCCCGGTTTATCCAGATTTAGTGCGATTCCGCTACTATTTCCATTGACCGGTTCACCGTTCAAAAACCACCAGCGATCGCCCTGTCCTCCCTGAGCACTTAAACGAAGCGGTAAGCGCAACTCACCGGGAAGACGCTTCAAAATAGCGCCCTCGCGAATCCCTAACAACAATAAAGGCGTAACTTCATCTTTCTGCTGGGGCGGGCATTGTTCTGACACTTCCGGCAAGCGGGCCGTACGTCTTTCACTTATCGGTAACCATGGTTCAAGCGGCAGCGGCCACAAAGAGATAATCTGCTGTCTGGCTCCCGAGCAATCAGCAGCCACGCGTTTTCCCTGTTCATCTAACCAGATGACCTTTCTTAACCCCTGTATCCCCTCCTGGCCCGGTGCTTCAAGCGTGGGCGGCTCGCTGTTATCGAGTAACCAGCCCGTTAATCTGCGCCGACAATTACGGTCTGTGGCTGGCAAGTTCTGCCCACCCGGCCAGCAAATTTGCCCTTCGGAAACAGACGGCGGACGAGGATCAACGGGCAGAAGCGCCTGCTGCACCGCGGAGCTGGCTTGTAGTAAGTTGTTAACCTGATTAAGTAGCGGTACAGCACTTCCTAAGCCAAACTGCCCCGCAACCGGTGTGCTATCCGGGCGCCCTGTCCAGATACCAATCACATAACGTGGATTAATTCCAACTGCCCACGCATCTCGATATCCATAACTGGTGCCTGTTTTCCAGGCTAAAGGCACGATTGCTGGCAATGTGGCATCGGGCTGCGGCTGCGCCTCTCCCGCAAGAATGCGGCGAATAATCCAGGCAGCACCAGCCGACATCAAGGGGCGTTCGACTAATGGTTGCTCTGGCTGTAAACGTAACTGCGCGGCTCGACCATGGCGAGCAAAAGCGCTATATGCGGCGACAATCTGATCAAGACGCGCACCGCCGCCGCCAAGGATCAGCGAGAGATTAGGTTCACTGCCTTGCGGGAAGCGCAAATCCAAACCAATGTTCCGCAATTGCGCGGCAAAACGTTTAGGGCCGTACGCTTCTAGCACCTGAACTGCCGGGAGATTAAGCGAACGCACCAACGCTTCACTCATACTCACCGGGCCATGAAAACCGGTATCAAAATTCCCTGGCCGATAATCACCAAAGCGGCGCGGCACGTCCTGTAACAATGACGTGGCGTGAATCAGCCCATCATCCAGCGCCAGACCATAAACAAAGGGTTTCAGCACCGATCCGGGCGAACGAATGGCAGTCACCATATCGACGTGCCCGAAACGGCTTTGATCGGTGATATCGGCTGAACCTACCCAGCCACGCACTTCCATCGTGGTGTGATCGACGACCAGTATCGCCATTGATGAGCGAGGCGGGAGCTGAGCTTTCCAGTTGAGTGCCAGTTCTTCCAACTGGCGCTGCAATGGCGCATCGAGCGTCGTCGTTATTTTCTGATCTTTGCTGCGATTCACCAAATAGCGTGAAAGCAACGGGGCCAATTGCGGCATTTGCCGTGGCACCAGCCATACCGGTTCTTCGAGAGATTCTTTTACCTGCTGTGGCTCCCAGACGGCTTGCTCAGCCATACGCATAAGAACTTTGTTACGTGCGGCTTGAGCTCTCTCAGGCCAGCGATCCGGGCGCAAACGGCTTGGTGCTTGCGGAAGAACCGCCAGTAAAGCGGCTTCAGCATAACTCAGGTGTTGCGGGGATTTTCCGAGGTAAACCCAACTGGCAGCCCCCACTCCCTGTAACGTCCCGCCAAACGGTGCGCGGTTAAGGTAGAGCGTGAGAATTTGTTCTTTCGATAGATGCCATTCGAGTTGCAAAGCGCGCCAAACCTGGCGGATTTTACCCCCAAATGTACGAGGGTGCGGGTCAAGCAAGCGGGCGACTTGCATCGTCAATGTACTGCCACCGGAAATCACTTTGCCGCTAAGCAAATCCTGCCCGGCTGCACGCAAAATCGATAGAGGATTAATTCCCGGATGATCCCAGAACCAGCGATCTTCATAGTTGATTAAGGCTTCGAGATAACGAGGTGAAACATCGTTTAACGTAACCGGATAGCGCCAGATCCCGTTCTCATCAGCGAAACGCCACAATGGAGTACCATCAGCCGCGACGACAACTCGAGCGGGATTAGCCTGAGAAAGCGGCAGCGGCCAAAGCTTGTCTGCCAGCCAAATCCCCAGACATAAAATAATTGGCAGCACCACCAGGAAATAGCGATGCCGCCAGCGAAATGGCTTTAGCATTTTGCCTTGCCAGTTACGGATGAACAGTCAGCATGCCGGTGCTGGTTCCTGTTGCCCGCCACTGAGGTACATACATCGACTCCACTTGCGAAACCGGCACGTTATAGCTTCCCGGAGTCACAGCGCGAGCAAGATAAACCAGGGTCGCATGCTGCCCTTCATTGAGCGGTAACGCGGCAACAAAGCGATCGTCACGGAACTCCATATGCTGGATATCCGCCTGCTGCATCTGGGTTAACAGACCCTGAACCTGGCTATCACTGTCACTCAGGTTGGCGCTGCTTTCAGAAAGGTTCTGGTTTTCCAACTCAAGCCCGGCAGGCAACAAATCGACCACCAGTGCATCAGGCACATTTTTATCTGCCCATACATCCAGCCAGACCATCACCAGTTCACCACTTTTCAATTCTGACAACGACTTGCTGTTGCCTTTCGCATCAAGGAAATGGCGCTCAATATGCAACACGTTGCTGTAAGGCGCTGGAGCCTGCTGCGGAAAACCAACCGTATCCAATCGAAGATAGAGATTACCCGTCCCGGTATTAGTAATCTGTAGGCCAGCGAGTTGTTCAGCGGACAAATTACGAGTCACTGATTGAGTACCCGATAATGAATCGGTTGCAAAAGATACCTGTGACTGCCAATCCCCTTTCGCCGTTTGCCAGTTGCGACCCGCCAGGAACAACGCATTACTTTCCTGCGTGGAAAGCCAGCGCTGGCTGTATGCAAGATTAGAGAGGTCCATCAGCAATTGATTCTGCTGTTCTGGTAGCAATTTGTTCTCTTCCAGCAGGCTCAGCATCATCGCTTTGTCACGCAACTCACTGCCATAATCTGCCATCCAGATACGCTCGTCGCTACGACTGGTTTGCAAACCTAACTTGATAGCTTCATCGCCTCGTGGTGCGTCCCCCATCAACTTCAATGCCACACCAAGTTGTACCAGAGGTAAGCCTGCACGAGCGCTGCTATGGCGCAACCAAAGTTCACGCAAGGCACCCAATGGCGCTTTTTGCTGACGGGCTAATACCTGAGCGGCGTACGCTTGAACAGCAAATTTACTGGCAGCAGCATCATCGCTGTAGCGTAAAGCGATAACTCCGGAATCCTGAAGATAACGTAGCAGGCGCTGGTTAGCTTTATTTAGCGAATCAGTATTAACGCTATAACCCTGCTCACTCGCACGAACAAGGAAATCGGTCACATACGCTGTTAGCCAGTATTCTTCTGGCCCTTCTTTATCCCATAGCCCAAAACTGCCGTTGTCGCGTTGCATATCCAGCAGGCGAGCAATCCCCAGGTCGATTGCAGCGCGGCGCTGTTCATCGCTAGTTCCTGTAATACCCAGAGCTGCTAACTGTGCCTGGTTGGTATAAAGCGACGGGAACAACCCACTAGTCGTCTGTTCCAGGCAGCCATATGGATAGGCTTTCAGTTCACGAATATAGCGGGCGAGGTTTAGCGGCGGCCGACCACTCAATAGCAACTGGCCTTCAAGTGTTGCTGGTGCCAGGCCGGAAATATGCTGCGGTGGAATATCCCACACTTCACCCGCTGCAAGCACCGCACCACTGTTGATGTTTTGCGCCGGGAACGGAGGACGGACACCTAATTTCCACTGTTTTTGCTGTGCGGCAAAAGTTTCACCCGGCAAGCTAAGCCCAGTAATTTGTGCTGTTAATTCCCCATCACCGAAACCGTCCAATGCACGAACCGGAATAAACACGGTTTTACGCGCACCTGGTAATAACGTCACGGATTGCACTGAAGCAGAGTTCAGCGCAATCAAGCCGGTAGTTTTCAGGTTAATACTGAGTTGTTGAGGTTGGTCTGTCAGGTTGGTGAGATCCATAGCCAGGCGGCTGCTGTCTCCACTGGCCATAAAGCGTGGTGCTGCAAGTTCAGTAACCAGCGGAGCCGCAACAACAACTTTTTCCTCACTGTTACCAAAATGGTCATCGGTCCAGGCTTGCGCCATTACCCGTAGCTCACCATTAAAATCACCAATAGGGAGCGTGACAGTACCTTCACCCTTTTCATCCAGTTGTACAGGTTGAGCTTGCTGAGCAATGATAGTGACATGGTTTACCGGCTTTTTACCGCCACGGCTTAATTCGTCACCTTCATCGCCATCACCACCAAAACGTAAAGCTGCAAGCCGCCCTTCACCCTCAATAACCTGGCCATAGATATCGTATAAATCCGCTCCATAACGTTTACGGCCAAAGAAGGCTTCCCACGGATCTGGGGTTTTATAGTCGGTAATATTCAGTACGCCGCTATCAACAGCTGAAACCAGCACATGAATTTGCTTTGGCATTTCACCGTTAATCGGCTTGGTTTTTACTTTTACCGTGAGGTTTTGATTCGGACGCATTTTGGCTGGTGCTTCTAAAGAAAGCGCCAGTCTGCGACTTTCATCTCCCAGTGGCAGATGCAAAATCCCAACAGAACGTTTTGGCGTGGAGGCGCGGCTCTTATCCCCAGGTCGAATAACAAGCGTGCTGAGATAGAGATCATGCCGCTGCCAACTTTTATCGACCGGAATCGCGATATCCAGACCTTTCTCCGGAACATCAATTTCTTTCCACCACAGCGGGCCATCGCTGGATTCAACCATTGCATAGCCTTTGCCAGCCGCCGGAGCAGAAATATGCAGATTGATGGTGTCACCAGGCTTATAACTCGGTTTATCAATTTTCAGCGTTACACGGTCAGGGCGCACAGCCCCCTCTCCATCGCTGTTGTCCTGCCAGCTGTAGCCTGCCCAAAAGCGAATGCTGCTGACGATATTAGTGTCAGGATCGCGAACTTCCAGACGGTAGGAACCCCACTCAACCGGGAAAGCCACTTTGCCCGTTTCACCTGCGGCAAGATCCAGTTTTTGTTCAGCCTCTACGAGATCTTTCTGATCGTATTGCGACTGCCAGCCCTGGCCCTCTTCCCAGTTCCAGAAGTAATCCCGACGTTCGCGAATTAAACGCACATCAAGACCAGAAACCGCCAGTTTCTCACCTTTAGCATTGGCATAAACAATATCAAAACCAGCGTTCGTGTCCTCGTCGACTATCGGTTGGATTCGTGTGCTGTCAGTGCGGTAATCGTAGATTTCTTTACTAGCAAATTGAGGACGAATGCCTGGCAGTGCTTCAGCAGGCCAGATAGCTTGCTCAGCACGGCGTGTTACCGGACGGCCACCTGATTCCAGCAAGCTGGCTTGCAGCACCAGCCGTAACGGAGAGTGAACATCTGCCCATTGGCTATCGGTGCTTACCGTTGTTTTGCCTTGTTCATCAAGCTGAAGCTGAACCTCATCAAGATTTCGGGTGAGGTTTTCCTCGTTGATGTCGCCAAACTGGAAACCTGGTAAGGACGATACAGCTTCACGTAATGGACGCAGGAACAATTGCCCTTGCAAGCTGTTCCCCGAGGCTGGTGCACCATAGAGATACCGCCCGGCAATCTGGAAGCTCACAGACTCATCAGGGCCAATGGATTGCGATTGGTTTGTGATGTTCAGAGCCATACGCTCGGGCATGAAGTCTTCAACTTTAAAAGCCCAAATACGTGGCTGGTTATCACCCGTATTTACACGCACTTGCCAATTACCCGTTTGTGCATCCTGGCTTAGCGGATAACTGAACTGATATAAGCCATTTTCTGATTTCCAGACCTGCGTTCTGGCGACTTGACCATCAGGTTTTACAACTTCCAGTTTTACTGGCTGCGCTGGTAATACCTTCCCATCACTATCACGTAACAATGCATTCAACAGTACTGTTTCCCCAGGGCGGTAGAGATCCCTTGGGCCAAACATAAACAGCTCCTTACTGAAACCGGGTTCTCCAGCAATGTTAAACTCGGCCAGATCCAGCGCCGGGCGGTTTAAGTCCAGCATCGTAGTCTGCTCGCTTGTTCTCGCCAGCAACAACGTGCCTTTTTCTATTTTTTCAAGCACCGCGTGACCATCGCCATCACTCTTAGCCTGTGCCAGCGTGTGCCCTTTTTCATCAAGCAACGTGATTTCGACATTTGATTGTGCAGCACCATTTTCAAGGCTTTGAGTAAACACATCCAGGCGGTCATGGTAACGATGCGCTGACACCCCGACGTCACTCAAAGTGAACAACGTTGCCGCGTTACTGTAACTGTAATGCCCCGCCTGATTCATAATCGCGATATAAACGCCTGGCTGTTGCAGCGGTTTAATCTCGCCTAACGGTAGCAATAGTTTTTCACGGGTATTACGCGCAGGATTAAGATCGAACCTGCCGCTGTAAACTAAGTCAGCAAGTTTTAATAAATTGTCTGATTCCCAATTAGATACTGAGTTTCGGTATTGCCACTGGCTAATAAAGGAACCTAGTGATTCACTTTTTATGCGGTAGAAATTGACATCAATTTTATCGACGTTGAGCGCCATGACCGGTAAACCGGCAATAACTTTAGTGGGAAGTAATGACCCCCGGCTGGCAAAACCAACGCTCGGTTGAATATCACGGGTTGAAATTTGCTTCTCAAAATTACTATCGAATGTCGCTTTATTGAGCGCAAGCAGCCCACTATCAACGGTCAAAATCAGTTCACGTTTCGGCTCGAGATGGCGTAAACGCAATTCTTTAAGGTCGGCTGAAAGCTCCCACGCGCCATCAACTTTCCCACTGGTTTTATCGACTAAATGCGCCACCCGGGAGAAGTCCTGGTTGGGATCTAAAGGGATAGAGAATGTGAGGACCAACGTGCTTGCGCCATCAAGCTGTACTTCAGAGGCATCAAGCAATTTCAGCTGCTTGCCCGCAGAATCCTTCGCCAGTTTTTCGAGCTGCGAGGCATCAGGCTTAACAGGGGCAGCAACCTGTTGCTGAGCGGAAGTTTCGCTCTTCGCCACCGGTTTTGATTTGTCGTTATTGTCACAGCCCGTAAGCGCCAATGCAGCCATTAGCGTTGCAGCCAGTCCTACCAGACGAATTGATCTCATTTTTATCCCTGGCCGATAAGGCCCATTAAATCACCAAGTTCTACAACTATTATGCGGGTTCATCAGAAAAACGAAAGTATCCAAATTCTGCATTGCGTACTCACTCGCAAAGGGAAGCTGGCATCGTGCAACGGTTTCATCAGTAAACCGTGTCAAAGTGCAAGCGCGATCACAGCCTGAAAGGTTACATGTTACCTTCTGAGTTATTTGTTTTTAAAACAATAAGATAGATGGATTGCATGCCTTTTTCCTTGCTACATTTCGCTTTGAGTCGCTGCCTCAACGCGGTGTTTAGCCAAAGTGATAATAAGAGATTGCTAAATGAAAAGTGCCGTTAACGCTCTACAAAACTTCGGAAAATCACTCTACGGGCCTGTGCTTATTTTACCCATCGTCGGTTTATTTATCGCGTTTGGTAATGTATTGGGCAATGGCAACCTGGCCGAATATTTACCGTTCCTTGGCCATTCCTCTATTCAACACACGGGCGTTCTCATCTCCAAATCAGCGGTATCGGTTTTGGCGAACCTGGCGCTGGTATTTGGCGTCGGCATCCCCATTGGTCTGGCGGCCAAAGACAAAGGATATGCTGCATTAATTGGTCTGGTTACTTTTATCGTATTTATTAATGCGATGAACGTAACGTTACAGCTTCAAGGCGAACTGGCTCCTGCCGACCAAATGCGTGCCGCAGGGCAAAGCATGGTGTTGGGTGTCCAGGTGCTTGAGATGGGCGTTTTCGCTGGGATCCTCACAGGCGCACTATCGGGATACTTATACAACCGCTATTCCAGCGTACAGTTTTCTGGTGCGATGGCGATTTACTCCGGTCACTGTTTTGTCGCCATTATTATGCTGCCGGTTTCAATGTTACTCGGCGTAGTGATGAGCGAACTCTGGCCGTTTGCTCAACATGGCATCAGCGCACTGGCGCTGGCGATTAAAGGTGCCGGGGCGTTTGGCGTAGCCATCTACGGTTTCCTGGAACGCATTCTGGTACCAACGGGCCTGCATCACCTTGTTTATACCCCATTCCTGTATACCGAATTAGGCGGTACGGCCGATGTTTGCGGCAATATTTACCAGGGCGCGCGCAATATTTACTTTGCAGAAATGGCCTGCCCGAGCGTGCATCAACTGAGCAGCACTGTGGTGTGGGACGCCCGTGGAATCAGCAAAATGTTCGGCCTCCCTGCGGCAGCACTCGCCATGTACATGACGGCGAAACCCGAACGCAAAGCTGCGGCCAAAGCGATTCTCATCCCTGCAGCGCTGACATCCATGCTGGTTGGGGTCACGGAGCCACTGGAGTTTTCCTTCCTGTTTGTCGCCCCATTGTTGTTTGGCGTGCATGCGGTTCTGACCGGCATCGGCATGATGCTGTTCTATTTGCTGGGCGTTCACGCCATCGGTGCCAACGGGATTATCGATTTCATTCTCTATAACCTGCCGCTTGGGACTGAAAAATCCAACTGGCCGATGTATATCGCCGTCGGGCTGATGATGTCGGTGATTTATTTCCTGGTGTTCCGCTTCCTGATTCGCCGTTTCGATATGAAAACACCGGGGCGTGAGAGCGATGACCAGGAGACAAAACTGTATAGCAAACAAGAATATCAAGCCAAAGGCAACAATGATGGCTTGGGTGAAGCGATTGTCGAAGGCCTCGGTGGCCGCGCGAATATTGAAGTGGTCGACAACTGTTACACCCGTCTGCGCGTTACGGTGCGCGATGTGTCAATTATCGACGAACCCCGCCTCAAATCAACGGGTGCGAAAGGGGTGATTAAACAAGGTAATAACGTTCAGGTGGTCTACGGGCTGCATGTCAAAAAAATGCGTGAAGCAGTAGAGACGTTTCTCTAAAGGAGTCAATGATGTTTAAACCCCCATTTATTTTGTCCATTGCCGGTGGCGGAAGTACTTACACGCCGGGCATTGTTAAAAGCCTGATGGTGCGCCTGGCCGATTTCCCGTTATCTGAAATTCGCCTTTACGATATTGATGGCGAGCGCCAGTCGGTCATTGCTCCGGTGGTTGAGAAAGTCATCCGCGACCATAGCCAAAGTATAAAATTCACCGTAACAACTGACCCGGAAGTGGCGTTTAGCGGAGCTCATTTTGTCTTCGCACAAATGCGCGTTGGGCAATACAAGATGCGTGAGCAGGATGAAAAAATCCCACTACGCCATGGTGTGGTTGGGCAAGAAACCTGTGGGCCAGGCGGGCTGGCGTATGGCCTGCGCACCATTTTGCCTATGGTCGAGTTATGTGATTTTGTTGAGCGTTACGCCCATCAAAAAGCGTGGATTGTGAACTATTCCAACCCGGCGGCAATTGTTGCTGAAGGGGTTCGCCGTCTGCGCCCGAAAGCTCGCGTTTTAAATATTTGCGATATGCCGGTGGCGGCAATGCGCAATATGGGTGCCATCCTCGGAGTTGATCGCCACAAACTCGAAGTTGATTACTTCGGCCTGAATCACTTCGGCTGGTTTACCCGTGTGCTGGTTGATGGTGAAGACCGCCTGCCAGAGCTGCGTCGCCATATCGCTAAGTTTGGCCTGCTGACAGAAGATGCCGCGCAAACCGATCCGCAGCATTCCGACCCGTCGTGGGTGAAAACCTGGCGTCACATTAAGCCGATTATGGACCATTTCCCGGAATATCTGCCGAACCCGTATTTGCAGTATTACCTGATGCCAAACGACATCGTTGAGCACCAAAACCCTGATTACACTCGTGCCAACGAAGTGATGGATGGGCGCGAGAAGAAACTGTTTTCTGCCGCCGCTGAATATAAGCAAACCGGGATTTTGCCGGACGCATTCCATGTCGGCGTACACGGTGCCTTTATTGTTGATGTCGCCTGTTCACTGGCCTTTGATTTGCGCCAGCGCCACCTGGTGATTGTGGAAAACAAAGGGGCGATTGCAAACCTGCCTTATGACGCAATGGTTGAAGTCCCAGCTTATATCACTTCAGAAGGGCCAGAACCGGTACGCATGGGTGCGGTTCCTCTGTTCCACCAGACATTGTTGATGCAGCAACTGGCTTCAGAACAATTGCTGGTTGAAGCGACCATCGAAGGCAGTTACGAGAAGGCATTACAGGCGTTTACGCTTAACCGCACCGTGCCGACGATGCAGCACGCCAAAGCGATTCTCGACGATATGATTGAAGCCAATCGCGATTACTGGCCGAAACTGCAACAGGCGTGGAAAGATGGCGAAAAAGTGGTTTAGTTTTGTGATGTACCCTAAATAATTCAAGTTGCAGGTAGGCGGCAAGGGAGCTTATCCCCAGGAGCTTACTTAAGTAAGTGACCGGGGTAAGTGAGCGCAGCCAACACCCCTGCAGCTTGAAGTATGACGGGTATAAATACGAGGCACCTCGCAGCAGTGGACATGGTTGCTTGTCGGTTTGGTGAAAAACACCGACAATCCGATAGTGAATAATCATTCGGAGGCAACCATGTCCACTTCTTTCTTCGTTGCAGGCGACTGGCTCGCAGAACATATTAATGATGAGAATATCCAGATTATTGATGCTCGCATGTTGCCTCCAGGCCAGGAGCATCGGGATATCGCTGGCGAATACCGTGCTGGCCATCTGCCACGCGCGATATTTTTCGATATTGAAGCCCTTTCTGACCACACCAGCCCTCTGCCGCATATGATGCCGCGTGCTGAAGCCTTTGCAGTCGCCATGCGAGAGCTGGGTATCAGTAGTGATAAACATCTGGTTGTTTACGATGAAGGCAACCTGTTCTCCGCACCGCGAGCATGGTGGATGCTGCGTACTTTCGGCGTTGAAAATGTGTCGATTCTTGCAGGCGGCCTGGCCGACTGGCAGCGTGAAGAACTGCCTCTACAGCAGGGTGACGTTAAATTACCGGAAGGTGAATTCGACGTGAATTTCGATCCAATGGTGATTAAGCGCCTGACCGATGTTCTGCTGGTTAGCCATGAAGGCACTGCGCAAATTGTTGATGCCCGTCCTTCTCCACGTTTTAACGCGCAAGTTGACGAGCCGCGCCCCGGCTTACGGCGTGGGCACATTCCTGGTGCTTTCAACGTGCCGTGGAACGATCTGGTTGAAAATGGCCAGTTGAAAACCACCGACGATCTCAATGAAATCTTCACCCGTCAGGGCGTGAGCTTTGAAAAACCGATTATCGCCAGTTGCGGTTCAGGCGTAACAGCGGCAGTGGTGGTATTGGCGTTAACCACTTTGGGCGTAAACGGTGTTTCACTGTATGACGGCTCCTGGAGTGAATGGGGTGCGCGTTCAGATTTGCCTGTTGAACCGGCTCAATCACAATAATGGATAACCGCCTGGCCGGTCTGCTGGAGCGCGGGGAATCTTTAACCCGCGCTGAATATCGCGTGCTCTCGCATCTGACCAACCACCCGCTGCTGGTGGGGAATATCACGGTGCGGGAACTGGCCCAGGCGACATTTGTTTCCAGCGCGACCATCATGCGCCTGTGCCAAAAGCTAGGGTTTAGCGGTTTTAGCGAGTTTATCTGGCACTGTAAGCAACTACTTTCCAGCACTCCGCATATTGCTAACCAGCCAGCCCAGTCTGCTTCCGCACTGCCGGTTTTATTTGATCAGTTTGTCGATAATTACCGCCAGACATTCCGTTGGGTAACGCCGGAATTAATGGCGCAGTTCGCCGCATTGCTACGCGAAAAAGAGAGCTTCTTTTTGTACGGTGCTGGTTTTTCTTATTTGTTCGCGGAATATCTGACAAAGAAACTTCAGGTGCTGGGAAAAACTGCCTTTATTTCCGGGCCAGGCGATAGCCGGGGAATATTTCTAAGTAATGCCTCGAAGTATCAAGTATTCATCGCCATTTCTCGTAGCGGTGAAACTGAGCAGGTGTTGGATAAGGCGCGAATTGCGCAAAATGTGGGAATGTCGATTGTGGCATTTACGCGAGCTTCGCCAAACAGTTTATCAGGGCTGGCTGACGTGCATTTTGCACTGTACGACGAGGCGATTCACTATGCGGCCGAAGCCGCAGGCATTACGTCTTTTGAGTCGAATCTGGTGATGCTGATTGATTTACTGCTGTTGCAGGCAACAGCATAAACCATCAAATAATGCGGTTGGTTTTGAAATCGCGCAGGAAACTTCCCCAACGGCGTTCGTAGAAAGGTGTGATGTGAGCCATCATAAAGTGGCTAATACCTTTCTCGCCTTCTACGACCTGGCAAACATCAACCGGTTCATCGCCCGGTAAGGTATCGGACGCGACACTTCCCGCCTGGCGAATAATCGCTTCGATTTCCCCTTCTGCTTCAATGCCAATTAGCAGGTTCGGCTGCTCGTCTGCACGTTCTTTAATGGAGCAGATAAACGCACGCTTCACGGTTTTCAGGTTTTTAAACAGCGTAGTCAGGGAGTCGACCATTTGTGCTGGCGGTTCAGCCACTTCGGAAAGCAGCAAAGAAGTCCCACCATCCAGCACTTCTTGCTGAGTTAACGGGTCGCTTTCATCACTGATTAAATGGGTGATTTCACGCGGGGTGAATTCTTTGCCAGTTGGCAATTTAGCGTTCAGAAACAGCGTCGCGCCCTGCGTCATCTCGAAGAGGGTGCGCACTGGCATTACGACAAATGCCTGCTCGTGGCTGATGGCTTGTTGCAGCGCCTCAACAGAAGTGAAGAACGGAATGACTGAGGTGCCATCGTCTTTTTCCCAGTGCTGCAATTCAACGGCACTATCCGCGTCAATGGCCTCGCCTTCAGCGGCGGTACCCGGTACCCAAACGGTGGATTCCAGTAACACGCGGAAGAATGCCGGGCGATGAGCAGGTTCAGTGGCCGCCTGCTCAAGCAGGGTTTCGAGTTCGTTTTTGAGTTCTGACATGGTCGTTCCAGGGGAAAGCATAATTTGTAGCGCGGATTAGCGAAGTGCCATCCACCATTTACTTGAAAAAGTGGCGGATGGCGCAAGCTTATCCGCCCTACAAAAGTAGTGTTACTGACTAACCAACAGATTCGCAATCGCGCGCACACCAATGCCTGTTGCGCCAGCAGACCACTGCTCAACCGCACCTTTACGGTAAGTAGCAGAGCAGTCAATGTGCAGCCAACCTTCGTGATAGTTTTCCACGAAGTGGGACAAGAACCCGGCAGCCGTGCTCGCACCCGCAGGGAAGGACGCGTTGGAGGTGTTGTTCAGCTCGGCAAAATTAGACGGCAGTTGGTTGCGGTGGAACTCAGCTAGCGGCAAGCGCCAGAATGGCTCGTTTTCTGCCGCAGCGCTTTCCATCAAACGGTTTACCAACCCATCGTCGAAGCTGAACAGCGCGTGATAATCGTTACCCAACGCGGTTTTCGCCGCACCGGTTAAGGTTGCGCAGTCGATGATCAGTTCTGGTTTTTGTGCACAAGCATCAATCAGGCCATCAGCCAACACCAGGCGGCCTTCCGCATCGGTGTTCATGATCTCAACGGTTTTGCCGTTGCGATATTTAATGATGTCACCCAATTTGAAGGCGTTACCGCTTACCAGGTTATCGGCACAGCACAGGTAGAGTTTCACGCGCTTGTCCAGGCCGCGAGTGATAGCAAACGCCAGTGCACCGGTAATGGTGGCAGCGCCGCCCATATCGGATTTCATGGAATCCATGAACGCGCTTTGCTTCATGCTGTAGCCACCGGAATCGAAGGTGATACCTTTACCGACCAGGCAGGCATAAACCGGTGCATCCGGGTTGCCGGTTGGGTTGTAATCCAGTGCCAGTAGTACTGGTGGGCGCTCCGAACCACGGCCAACAGTATGAATACCCATATAGTTCTGCTCGCGCAGATCTTCGCCTTTGGTGATGCGGTAAGAAACGTTGTCGCAGGCGACATCACACAGCAGGTCAACCGCGCGAGAAGCGAGTTGCTCTGGGCCGAGTTCTTCGGCTGGTGTGTTGATGGTGTGGCGAACCCAATCAATGATTTTCAGGCGGTTATTGAGTTCTTTTTGTTCTTCGTCGTTCAGTACAGCCCAGTCCACTTTACGGGTACCTTTTGGCGCACGGTAACCCTGCCAGAATGCCCAGCTTTTCTCGACATCCCAGCCATCACCCGCCAGCTGGACGTGCTTCAAACCCTGGCCGTCAATTTTACGTGCCGCACGTTGGATTAGCCCCAGGTCATCTTTGCCTGTCAGGTGCAGGGTAATCCCTTCGTCGTTGATGCTATACGCGGCTTTTTCGCCCCAACGCGCATCGGCAGGTGCGGTGGATAGCGTGATTTTCATGGCTTCTGACATTTTCTTTTCCTTATACTTTTCAGCTCATGCTTCATAGAAAAACGGGCCGCCAGAGGCAGCCCGTTGATTTTTATTCCGCTTCATCTAACCAGACTAACAGAATAGCTTCCAGAACTTTTTCATTGGATGCGCCTGGCTCGTCGTCAAAATCTTCGAGTTCGCAGATCCACTGATGCATATCGGTAAAACGTACCGTTTTTGGATCAAGATCCGGACGGCTGTCATACAGAGCTTCACCAATTTCGCGGCTATCGGTCCATTTCAGTCCCATAAGCTACTCCTGTTAGTGCTCACGTGCATGGTTGATGGTGTAACGTGGCATTTCAACCACCAGATCTTCATCCGTTACACGCGCCTGGCAGCTTAAGCGGCTTTCAGGTTCGAGACCCCATGCTTTGTCCAGCATGTCGTCTTCGTCTTCCGTGCTTTCAGCCAGGGAGTCGAAACCTTCACGCACGACACAGTGGCAAGTGGTGCAAGCACAGGATTTTTCACAGGCGTGTTCAATCTCGATACCGTTGCGCAGCGCAACATCAAGAATGGTTTCACCGACATTCGCTTCCAAAACTGCGCCATCTGGACACAAATCCTGATGAGGCAGAAAAACAATCTTTGGCATGTTAAACCTCGTCCACGGAGTGGCCTTTCAGCGCCTTACGGATTGATTCATCCATACGACGAGCGGCAAAATCCTGTGTTTGTTTGTCTACGTTTTTAATGGCTTGTTCAATCGCATCAATGTCTTCACCGGCAGCAGCGGCATGGAGTGCCACCATTGTCGCGTCGATATCTGCGCGTTCTGCACCGCTCAACAGCGCAGCATCTGTAGCTAATGCACCCTGCAAACTTTCCAGCACGCGGGCCGCATCGACTTTTTGTTCTGCGAGCATGCGCGCTTTCACGTCATGCTCGGCATAGCTCATGGAGTCCTGAATCATGCTGGCGATTTCGCCATCGCTCAGGCCATAAGAAGGTTTCACCTGGATAGACGCTTCAACGCCGGTGGATTTCTCCATAGCGGTAACACTCAATAAGCCGTCAGCATCAACCTGGAAGGTAACGCGAATATGCGCCCCGCCCGCAGGCATCGCCGGAATACCACGCAGCGCAAAACGCGCCAATGAACGGCAATCTTGTACCAGTTCGCGCTCGCCCTGCATCACGTGAATCGACATTGCCGTTTGGCCGTCTTTGAAAGTCGTGAAGTCCTGAGCACGCGCAACCGGAATAGTGGTGTTACGTGGAATCACTTTCTCAACCAGGCCGCCCATGGTTTCGAGGCCGAGCGACAGCGGAATAACATCCAGCAGCAGCATTTCGCTGTCAGGCTTGTTGCCCACCAGAATATCCGCCTGGATTGCCGCGCCGATGGCGACAACTTTATCCGGGTCGATGGAGGTCAGCGGCGTGCGGCCAAAGAACTCGCCGACACGCTCGCGCACTAATGGCACACGGGTAGAACCGCCGACCATCACAACTTCCAGCACTTCGTCGGCTTCCACACCTGCGTCTTTCAGCGCACGGCGGCAGGCCAGCAAAGTACGTTTTACCAGCGCTGTAATCAGTTCGTTGAACTGTTCGCGAGTGACGGAGCCCGTCCAGCCAGCTACTTCCACTGTGACAGTTTCGGCATCGCTTAAGGCAATTTTGGCGGCAATCGCGGCGTCAAGTAACTGGCGCTGCACACGGTCGTCGCTACGGTCAGCCACACCGGCTTGCTCACGCAGCCAGTCGGCTAACAGGTGGTCAAAGTCATCGCCGCCGAGCGCAGAGTCGCCGCCGGTTGCCAGCACTTCAAACACGCCGCGGCTTAAACGCAGAATAGAGATATCGAAAGTACCGCCGCCTAAATCGTAGACCGCGATCACGCCTTCTTTGCCGGAATCCAGGCCGTAAGCGATAGCCGCTGCGGTCGGTTCATTGAGCAGGCGCAGCACATGCAGGCCAGCCAGACGCGCAGCGTCCTTAGTGCCCTGACGTTGTGCATCGTCGAAATAAGCAGGAACGGTAATCACCACGCCATCAAGCTGGCCTTCCAGCGCTTCGGTTGCGCGTGCGGAAAGGGCTTTAAGGATGTCGGATGAAATGCGAATAGGGTTCAGCAGCCCGGCCGGGGTGTCGATCATCGGCAGGCCGTTTTCACTCGCTTTGAATGAATAAGGCAGATGCGGGTAACGCGTCTGGATATCCGCCAGCGAGCGGCCCATCAGACGTTTTACCGAGCTGATGGTGTTTGCCGGATCTGTTGCGGCTTGCGCACGCGCGTCCCAGCCCACATTCAGGCCTTGTTGCTGATAGTGCACCACAGAAGGCAGCAGATGACGCCCTTCATGGTCAGGCAGCGTTTCAGCTTGCCCGCTGCGAACAGTTGCAACCAGTGAATTGGTGGTGCCTAAGTCAATGCCCGCCGCCAGCTTACGCTGATGAGGTGCCGCACTCAGACCCGGCTCACTAATTTGTAATAACGCCATATTGAGCTTCCAGTTAAAAATCGAGCAGCTTTTCTTCGAGTTGTTCTATTTGGCTGCGCAGTTTATCGAGAAAACGAAGTTTACGCACAGTATCCGCCGCTTGCGTCCACTCCTGGTTGTCCAGTTGCTGTACCATTTGCGCCATGCGGGTTTTCACCATCGCATTCACGTTGGCACTAAAGGATTCCAGGCGGTCGCTGTCTTTGGCGTGCTCGATGTTATCAAGCTCTTCGCGTAATTCGAGTTGTTCCATCAAAAACGCGGTATCGCGCACGGTATGCTGTTCATTCGCCAGATCAAAACCGTTTAATGAAAGGATGTACTCAGCGCGCGGCAGCGGGTGACGCAGCGTTTGCCAGCCCTGATTAATGTTCGCAGATTGTTGCACCGCAAGCAGTTGTTCCGCTTGTGGACGGCTGGTGTATTTATCAGGGTGGAACTGGCGTTGCAGCTCCTGGTAACGGGTAGCCAGCAGCTCTTTGTTGAGGGTGAAGCCTACCGGTAACCCAAAGAGGGTGAAGTAATCCATAACAGACTCAGGGTTAACATGGTGGTAAAGCGTCATACCCCACAGGCGTGGGGTATGAGCTGAAATCAGACGTGGAAGCTTTCGCCGCAGCCGCACTCATCTTTTACGTTCGGGTTAGTAAATTTAAACCCTTCGTTCAGACCTTCTTTCACGAAGTCGAGTTCGGTGCCGTCCAAAAATTGCAGGCTTTTACCATCGACGACCACTTTCACGCCTTTGTCTTCGAACACGGTGTCTTCTGCCATCGGTGCGTCAACAAATTCAAGAACATAAGCCATGCCGGAGCAGCCTGAAGTACGAACGCCCAAACGCAGACCAAATCCTTTACCGCGATTAGCTAAGAAGGCATTCACACGATCGGCAGCGCTGTGGCTAAGGGTAATCGACATACAACAACCTCAATTGATTTTTCTTCATTCTTTAAGCTGCAGCGGCGTTGGCTGCAACTCAAATTATTTTGAAAAGACTATTTAGCTTCACGCTTACTTTTATAATCCGCAATAGCCGCTTTAATCGCGTCTTCTGCCAGGATTGAGCAGTGAATCTTCACCGGTGGCAGTTCGAGTTCTTCTGCAATGTCGGTGTTTTTGATGGCTTGCGCTTCATCCAGAGATTTACCTTTGACCCATTCGGTCACCAGCGAGCTGGAAGCGATGGCAGAGCCACAGCCGTAGGTTTTGAAGCGAGCGTCTTCAATAATACCTTCATTGTTGACTTTGATCTGCAACTTCATCACATCACCACAAGCAGGTGCACCCACCATGCCGGAGCCGACGCTGTCGTCGCTATTATCAAAAGAACCAACGTTGCGTGGGTTTTCGTAGTGATCGATTACTTTTTCGCTGTAAGCCATTTTTAGTTTTCCTGAATCCGATATCGACGTTCGAAACGAACGATTAGTGATGAGCCCATTCGATGGAGTTAATATCCACGCCCTGCTTAAACATGTCCCACAGTGGAGAAAGTTCACGCAGACGGCCAATGGACTTACGTACCAGTTCGATGGTGTAGTCGATCTCTTCTTCAGTAGTAAAACGACCCAAAGAGAAACGGATAGAGCTGTGAGCCAGTTCGTCGGTCATGCCCAGTGCGCGTAGCACGTAGGATGGCTCGAGGCTTGCTGATGTACAGGCAGAACCGGAAGAAACCGCGAGGTCCTTCAGAGCCATAATCAGAGACTCGCCTTCAACGTAGTTAAAGCTCACGTTGAGGATAGTTGGCACGCCATTTTCCAGATCGCCATTCAGATAGACTTCTTCCATATCTTTCACGCCGTTCCACAAACGGTTACGCAGCGTGCGCAGACGGGACATTTCTGTCTCCATCTCTTCTTTCGCGATACGGTAAGCTTCGCCCATACCAGCAATCTGGTGAACAGGCAGAGTACCAGAACGCATACCGCGCTCGTGACCGCCACCGTGTACCTGAGCTTCGATACGAATACGTGGTTTACGGCGAACATACAGCGCGCCGATGCCTTTAGGGCCATAAATTTTGTGACCAGAGAACGACATCAGGTCAACTTTCAGAGTGCTCAAGTCGATAGGCAGCTTGCCCACGCTCTGAGTCGCATCCACGTGATAGATAATGCCACGCGCACGGCACATTTCGCCGATTGCCGCGATATCTTGCACCACGCCGATTTCGTTATTCACGTGCATGATAGAAACCAGAATGGTGTCGTCACGCATCGCCGCTTCCAGCACGTTCAGGTCAACGATACCGTTGCTCTGTGGTGCCAGATAAGTCACTTCAAAACCTTCACGCTCAAGCTGGCGACAAGTGTCCAGCACAGCTTTGTGTTCGGTTTTAACGGTGATGATGTGCTTGCCTTTCTTCTGATAGAAGTTAGCCGCACCTTTGATGGCGAGGTTATCAGATTCAGTTGCACCGGAGGTAAAGACGATTTCACGCGGGTCTGCACCAACCAGTTCAGCGATTTGGTTACGGGCGATATCTACAGCTTCTTCTGCCTGCCAACCGAAACGGTGAGAACGAGAAGCCGGGTTACCGAAGGTTCCGTCCATAGTCAAAAACTGCATCATTTTCTGCGCAACACGCGGGTCAACCGGCGTAGTCGCAGAGTAATCGAGATAAATCGGTAATTTCATTGCTCTTAAGCTCCGTACATCACTTCAATTCAAAATCCCCTTCATCTTTCAAGTTACAGATGCGTTGGCTGCTCTCATTCACCCGAATCACTTAGTTTACTAAGCTCATCGGGACTCATTCGTTTGCCGCCTTCCTGCAACTTGAAATATTTTGGGAATTGCCGTTCTTTAAGAAACGACAAGCATTCTAAAATTCTATTTTATCTTTACCCTAAATAGTTCGTGTTGCAGCAAGGCGGCAAACTTGAGAGTCCCCAGGAGCTTACATCAAGTAAGTGACTGGGGTGAACAAGTGCGGCCAACATAGTTGCAACCCGAAATATGACGGGTAAATTAGGCGCGCAGTTTGACGTCGATTGCGTCTTGAGAGCGCGTACTACGATGGTTTTCATTTTGCTGACGGCCAGAGACGTCCAACACTTCCTGGTTATTCACCAGTTCACCCAAGGTGATGTTATTCAGAAAACCGGTCAGACGATCGCTCAGGTCGCGCCACAGCGCGTGAGTCAGGCACTTATCGCCACCCTGACAACCGCCTTTGCCCGCGCAACGCGTGGCATCAACAGATTCATCTACAGCACTGATAACTTCGCCAACTGCGATGCTATTTGCTTCTTTACCCAGCAGATAACCACCGCCTGGACCACGTACGCTGGCAACCAGGCCATTTTTACGCAGACGGGAGAATAACTGCTCCAGGTAGGAGAGAGAGATTCCCTGACGTTCAGAAATATCAGCCAACGGTACCGGGCCTGATTCGGAGTTCAACGCAACGTCAAGCATTGCGGTCACGGCATAACGTCCTTTCGATGTCAGTCTCATGTCTTACTTAACCTCAAATCGCCCCTCGAACCGGGGGTTTTTTATAAATGTGATTGTCACATAGCAGGTCGCAAGTCTGACATTCCCGAGTAAATTGGTCAACTATTTAACCTAGTAATTTACTCAAGTATTATTTGCCGGATTTTTTCTCGTTATCAATAGAAGAAAGCATGCCGCGCAGAATGTTAAGTTCTTGAGTTTCCGGGCGTGCACGGTTATATAAGCGGCGTAATTTGCTCATAATCTGGCCCGGATGGCTGGTGCGAATAAAGCCGGTTTTCAGCAATACTTGCTCCAGGTGAACGTAAAAACGCTCGAGATCGTCAGCCGATGGATACTGAGTCTGGTCTTCAACAACGACAGCTTCTTTGCCTTCTTCTTGTGTAGCAAGCCAGGCGATGCGCACTTCATAAGCGAGGATTTGTACCGCCATCGCCAAGTTCAGTGAACTGTATTCCGGGTTAGCCTGAATCGCGACGTGATAATGGCATTTCTGCAATTCGTCATTGGTCAAACCAACACGTTCACGGCCAAACACAATCGCCACTGGCGCATCTTGCGCTTCAGAAATGGTCTTTAGACCACATTCGCGTGGGTCGAGCATCGGCCATGGCAGCGTGCGTGAACGAGCGCTCGTTCCTACCACCAGACTACAACCCGCCAGGGCTTCGTCGAGGGTATCAACAATTTTCGCTTCGCCAATAACATCACTGGCACCCGCAGCGAGCGCGATTGCCTGAGAGTCAGGTTTCACCAGTGGATTAACCAACCACAGATTTGTCAGCCCCATGGTTTTCATTGCACGGGCTACGGAGCCCATGTTGCCGGTGTGGGAGGTTTCAACCAGCACTATACGTACGTTTTGCAGCATCGTTGACTCATAGCCTGAAAAGATTATCGCGATATCCTATCATAACCCTGGGACATATTCCGAACGCTCTGCTATACTCCGCCGCGTTTTCCCGTTCTTTAACATCCAGAGAGAGACCGATGCATCCGATGCTCACCATCGCCGTGCGCGCAGCGCGCAAGGCGGGCAATTTAATTGTCAAGAACTACGAAACCCCTGACGCTGTAGAAGCGAGTCAAAAAGGGAGTAACGATTTTGTGACTAACGTAGATAGAGACGCCGAGCGTCTGATTATCGAAATTATCCGCAAATCCTACCCGCAACACACCATTATCGCTGAAGAATCAGGCGAACTGGCGGGTACCGAGCAGGATGTGCAATGGGTTATCGATCCTCTGGATGGCACTTCAAACTTCATCAAACGTTTGCCACACTTCTCTGTATCTATCGCTGTCCGTGTTAAGGGCCGCACCGAAGTTGCTGTTGTTTATGACCCAATGCGTAATGAGCTGTTCACAGCCGTTCGTGGTCAAGGCGCACAGCTGAACGGTTACCGTCTGCGCGGCAGCAATGCACGCGACCTTGATGGCACCATTCTGGCAACTGGCTTCCCGTTCAAACTGAAGCAACACGCTACTCCTTATATGAACATCATGACCAAACTGTTCACGCAGTGTGCTGACTTCCGTCGCACCGGTTCTGCTGCTCTGGATCTGGCATACGTTGCGGCTGGCCGTGTTGATGGTTTCTTCGAGATTGGCCTGAAGCCTTGGGATTTCGCAGCAGGTGAACTGATTGCTCGCGAATCTGGTAGCCTGGTATGTGATTTCACCGGCGGCCACAACTACCTGACCAGCGGCAACATCGTTGCAGGTAACCCACGTGTTGTTAAAGCGATGCTGGCAACAATGCGTGATGAACTGAGCGAAGCGCTGAAGCGTTAATCTCGGAAAATGCCTTCCCGTCGGGAAGGCATTCAATTAAAACGGTCGTATCCCTCGCATTACCGGTTGAGCACTCAGCCACATCACCACTGCTGCTAATACTAAAATTCCACCACCTGCAAATGCCAGTGTCGCCCAGGCGACTTGCCGCCATAAAACGGGTGCTTTATTCCCGCTAATGCGTACCGCAAGCTGACGGAAACCGTGGACTAAAAAAGCCAGGCCAGAAATGGTAATAGATGTACCTGCAGCCATCGCAAGCGTCGACAACACTCCCCAGCTATACACGCCAATCACTTTGCTAAACAGCAGCACCATAATTGCCCCAGAGCATGGGCGCATACCCATGGATAAAACAATCATCATTCGGGCACGCCAGTCTTCTCCTGCTGCAAGCTGTTCCTGCGTGGGTAAATGCTGATGGCCACAACCACATTTTTCATCATGTACATGATGAGGCGTGAATGAAGTGAAACGCTTCGGTTTTCGCAGCACACGTTGCAATTTACCCAGGGCTCGACCGCACAACATCACACCTAAAACACCCACCAGCAAATAGCTTCCCTTCTCGAGCCAAAAACTGCTCATGTGCAATTGGCGCGAAGGCAGAGCCAAAATCCCCAGCACTACCGTTACCAACCCAATCGCCACCACTCCTTGCAATAAAGATGCTGCAAACGTCAATTTAAGGCTGCTTTTCAGGCGCGAAGGATGTGTCGCAAGCCAGGTCGTAATAACTATTTTCCCATGGCCTGGCCCCAATGCGTGAAGCACACCGTAAACAAAACTAAATGACAGCAATGACCAACCCGCCCGGGTAGGGTTCTCGGCAACCTCACGCAGGAGGGTGCTCATTTGTTGGTTAATCGATTTCTGCCACATCGCACTTTCAATGAGGATTTGCGGCCAGTAATGCCACAAGCTGTAAAGTGCTCCTGCGCAAACCAGCAGGAAAAATGCCAGCGGCCACAGGTGAAGCCAACGGCGTGAATGGGGTTTAGCTGAAGGCATTATTGACATTGCAATATCACCTGTTGAGCAAACTGTTTACCCAGTTCCATATCTTCGGGAGGGGCATCGGCTTTATCCAGTGATTGTGCGAAGGCCAGCGTATCTTCGTTCGGCTGCGGGGTTTTCACTGAGATTTTGCAAAGTGAGGCTAATGTTTTCGGCAATTTGGCATCACTGGAGTTGTCGTAACTCATATCAACAAAATAGGTCGGGTCGAACGTCGCAAACTGATACGTCTGCCCCTTCAATGGCTGCGGATGTGCAAGGGGTAAAACAAAGGTCAATACTGCCTGGTGCCCTACCCGTGCAAGGCCATACTCTGGTGGCAGGTTATTAAAGGTCACTTTTTTACCGTTATGCCAGAATTCGGTGAAGTAATGCTGGCCTAAAACATTGGCCATGACTTCGGCTGCCAACTTCTTCCACACTGGCGAGTCCGGTTTGGCATTACCTGCGTCATACAGTAGATCTGCTGAAGTGATTTCATCCATCGTCCACTGCATTTTAAGACCAGTAAGCTGGTCATTTTCGGTCATCACCGTCGTCACAAGGGTGATAAAACTATGTGGATGTGCCAAAGCCACTGGGCTAAAAAGCACGCTATTTAAGGCGAAAAACGCAATTCTGTTACACATTTTCCTGCTCATTATTCTCTCAAGCTTAAAATTCTGTGAGCCAGTCAGAATTACGTAATTAAAAAGCTCAAATGTCGATCTCTACGCCAAAAGCTTTAGCTACTCTTAGCATTAATTACTTTGACTCGGTTATGCGGATGATGACACTGCTCTCCCCACCACCATCTGTACTCTCCAGTCCGCAGCGCCGCTGCCACCTGCTTTTGTTGCTATACATACCGGGCCAAACCGTCACTCCTGAGATCCTCGCAAGACTCAACGGGGTCGATGACACCAAAGCCCTGCAAGATATAGCCGACACGGGTGATGAAATCCAGCGCTATCACCGGCTGAGGCTTATCACGCAACAGGATGGTAGCTATCGGATTGAGGGCACGCCTTTAGACCGCCGTCTGTGCTTATTGCATTGGCTACGCCGTGCATTGCGTTTGTGCCCACACTTTGTGCAGCAGCATTTTACCCCGGCGCTCAAAATACAGCTTAAACAGCAAGGAATTCTGACCGCGTTATATGACGAGAAGAACCTCCAGGCGCTGATCGGGCTTTGCGCACGACGCTTGCAAAGGCAATTTGATAGCCGTGATGTGCAATTTTTAACGCTGTTTTTGCAGTACTGCTTGCACCAGCACCATGCTGGGATCACCCCAGAATTCACCGAGCAGCAACGCGCGTGGACACAAATTCGCCCGGAGTTTGTGGCGGCACTTGAGATTGCCCGCCATTGGAAGCGTCGCGTGCTGCAATCAGCCAACGAAAACGAGCAATTATTCCTGGCGCTATTATTCCAGTTACTACGTACTCCCGACCCGATTCGTGACAATCATGAGCAAGATTTACGCTTACGTTCGGCCATTTTCGGAATGATTGCGCGCTTTCGCGAGCTGGCGGGTATGTCCTTTAGCGATGAACAAGGCCTGAGCGACCAGCTCTACATCCATCTTGCTCAGGCATTGGATCGTTGCCAGTTCGGTATTGGGATTGATAACAGCCTACCGGAAGAAATAACTCGTCTTTACCCACGCCTGATGCGTACCACGCGTGAAGCGTTCAATGATTTTGAAAACCATTTTGAAATGCGTTTTTCAGATGAAGAGGTGGGACTGGTGGCGGTGATCTTCGGAGCGTGGCTGATGCAGGAAAATGATCTGCATGAAAAGCAGGTTTTGCTGCTCACTGGCAACAACATTGAACTTGAACAAAGTATTGAACAGCAGCTGCGTGAACTAACGTTACTGCCGCTCAATATTAAACATCTGACGATTCACAGCTATCAAAAAGAGGGAGCGCCGAAAGAAGTGGTGTTGGTGATTACACCCTACTCCACCACTTTGCCACTTTACTCACCGCCACTGATTCACGTAACGCTGCCGCTGGGTGAACACCAGCAGCAGCAGATCCGTAAGATTATTGAGTGTTAACGCAATATGAGATGGGACGTGGCCGAATGAACAATGCAGGAACGGCCACCAACGCCATAATCCAGAACACCCCACCCTGCATATGCTGGTAAAGGTAGCCGGAGAACATCGTCATAATGGCAATACCACCACCCATTGCTACCGCTGAATAGACGGCCTGCAAACGGATGACTTCGTTACCCTCGCGAGCCGAAATATAACGCATCGCCGCCAGGTGGCAAACAGTGAAGCTGCCGCAGTGAAGGATTTGCGCAGCAATCAGCCACGGCAAATCGGTGGTGTACGCCATCAGGCTCCAGCGCAGTATTCCAGTCACACCAGAAAGCAGCAGCAAGTCACGCGCACTCCAGTTACGGAACAGCTTGTTGCTCAGAGCAAAAATCACAATTTCCGCAACAACACCCAGCGACCACAGATACCCAACAACCGACGCGGAATAACCAGCTCCTTGCCAGTAAATCGCACTGAATCCGTAGTAAGCCGCGTGTGCGCCTTGAAGTAATGTCACGCAGGCCAGGAATCGCCATGAACCGAGCACCAGTTTCTTCCACGCTGGCCAACCCGCACCTTCTTTATGGCGAGTTTCACCTTGCGGCATCACGGATGGGCGCAGCATCATGCCGATTAACATCGACGCGACACCAATACTCAGCAGCACCAGAATTGCCTGGTAGCTATACATGCTCACCAGCTTGCCCGTCATGGCGGAGCCAATCACAAACGCCAGTGATCCCCACAGGCGCACACGACCATAATCCATGGTGATTTGACGCTGCCAGGTTCCGGCCAACGCATCGGTAAGCGGCACCAGCGGTGAGAAGAACAGGTTAAAACCGACCATCACAATCAAAAGCCAGGTCGCTGTTTGTCCGAACCAGAAAGCAACGGCAAATAGCAAAGTGAGTAAGGCGAGTAAACGCAAAGCAAAGACAAGTCGGGAAGGGTCGGTAACACGAGGGGCAAGAAGCAAACTACCAAGGAAACGGGCGATTAATCCAGCCCCTAACAATAGCCCTATGGTTTCAGGTGGCAGACCAACTCCGGCAAGCCAGACACTCCAGAATGGCAGGAAAATCCCGTAGCTAAAGAAGTAGGTAAAATAACTGAGCGCCAGCCAGCGCGTTGAATGCAAAACCATGATCCCTCCCGTTTTGGAGGCGCTAGTGTGTCCGAGCGTTGACGTGCTTGCAAGCATTCATTAACAGACTAATAACACCTGGTAATTAAATGGCCTTATTGATTTACCAGGGTGGATAAGCGACAGCGTCATCCAGCAGAATTGTCGGATGACACTGACGTTTATTCGACCTACAAAACCGTCATTTCCATTGCTAGGCGTGTCGTTTCTCCCCGCCCCAGCAACACCAGTCCCGGCTGCCCAGCCATATTATGGGCATTCACCGGGTGGCTTTGTGGCTCAAGGCAAATAAATGGTTCGTCTGCCATACGGAACACCATCAAGTACGGCGTAGAACATTTTAGCTGCACAAGCAGGTCACCAGATTCAATCAACGCCAAACCGTTCCAACCGGAATAGCCAACATTCAGCCAGTGGTTGTCCGGAATTTTCGCCGTGATGAAATTGGTTTGTGCCGTCAGTTGGTCACTCCACTCAAGAGGTAAGTGACTCTCTCCTTCAGGCCAGAAGCCCGTTGCTCCAAACTGCACGTGTGTCGTGGGTGTGAGATGGAAAAAGGGATGAAAACCCAGCCCATAAACCATCGGCTTACTTCCCCGGTGAGTGAGTTGAAGCTCCGCGATAAAACATTTATCTTCCAGCCGGTAAACCAGCCGCGCGTGATAATCAAACCCGCACTCATGCTGACTATCCAGCGTTAAAACAATCTGTTGACTATCCTCGGTTTCGACCTGCCAGCTTTTCAGCCAGCCATCCCCATGGAGAAAAAATTGTTCATCGACCGGACTTTTCGGCAGTGTGACCATTTCTCCGTGTAGCCGAAAGCAATTCCCGGCGACTCGGTTTGCCAGCGGCAGCATCGGGAATAATGCTTTTTCAGCTGTATAAAGAATCGGTTCCTGGTGCTTTAGCGAGTCCAGGCTGAGGATTGCCGCCCCTTGCGGGGCGACGGTTAAACGTAAGTGTTCATTTTCGAGTTTCAGACTTTCCATAACTCAGTGCGCCGCTCTTTCAGCACGCACTTTTGCCGCTGCACCGTATTGGTCTGCCATACGTTTTTCCAGCGCTTCCAGGCTCACGCCTTTAGTTTCCGGAACATAACGGCGCACATAGACAAAGCCTGCCGCACAAATCACGCCATATAACAGGAAACTACCCGCAGCCCCGAGACTGGCGTTCAATAACGGGAAGGTATACGTCAGCAAGAAACAGGCAACCCATAACGCCAGGGTGCCTAAGGACATCGCCAGACCACGCACACGGTTAGGGAAAATTTCTGATAGCAGAACCCAGGTAACAGGTGCCAATGTCAGGGCATAAATCGCAATCGCCGCCAGAACGAGGATCAACACCGGCAGCCCCATAATACCGAGACCATATGCTGCACCAATTAATGCATAGATGATGGTCAAACCCGCAGCACCAAACAGCATCAGCTTGCGACGGCCAATTTTGTCCACCAGCGGCAGTGCGGCGAGGGTGAAGATCAGGTTAATCAAACCCGTCGCGACTATGGATTTCAGCGTGCTGTTGATATCAAAACCTGCGGAAGCAAAAATTTCCTGCGCATAGTTAAAGATCACGTTAATCCCGCACCACTGCTGGAACACTGCCAGCACCATCCCGATGATAATGATCGGCTTGACCTGCGGCTGCCACAGCGCACTCCAGGAGACTTTTTGCGTGTCATTGTTCAGCGTTTGCAAAATATCATTCAGGGTGTCGTCGGCGTATTTCTGGTTACCGATGCGTTTAAGCATCTGGTGAGCGCGTTCATTTTTCCCGGCACGTGCCAGCCAGCGTGGCGATTCAGGGACAAAGAACATCAGCACTAAAAACGCCAGCGCCGGAACCAGTTCTGCACCAAACATCCAGCGCCAGCCAACCTGCCCGTTCCAGCTTTCAGTAATTTGCTGCATGGTCGCCGCGGTACCAACCGGTTCGGCAATCAACAGGTTAATAAGCTGTGCTGCCAGTACGCCAATCACAATGGTTAGCTGGTTGATAGCAACAAACTTGCCGCGTTTTTCAGCCGGGCTCACTTCCGCGATATACATCGGGCTTAATGCTGATGCGAGACCAATCCCCACGCCACCGACGATGCGATAAACCACAAACATATCGAAGTTACTGGCCATCGCCGTACCCCAGGCCGATGCAGTAAACAGTATCGCCGACATGATAAGCGGTGTTTTGCGCCCGAACCGGTCTGCACACCAGCCGGAAATCAGCGCGCCGAAAATACAACCTACCAATGCGGAACTCATCGCCCAGCCGGACTGAGCGGGATCGGTTATTGAAAAGTAAGCTTCGTAGAAGGGTTTGGCGCCACCAATTACCACCCAGTCATATCCGAATAGCAAACCGCCACAGGCGGCCACCAGACAGATAGTCCATACATACCCCATGCGTAGTTGTGTCTGCACAGTTTTCATTGTTATTCCTCACTTTGTAGAGATACAGAGGAGGCGGGATTTATTTCCCGCCGTTTATTGTTATTTCAGCGCTCAGGCAAAGACGCCGCGCTGCATTGCCAAATGCAGCAAGTGTGCTTTGTCGTGTGCCGGGTTTTGTGACAGTAAAGCTTTCAATGCTGCTTCGAACTCGGAGTGTTCCCCTAATCCCAGATGCCCAAGGGCTGCGACAAACAGGCAGTGTTGCTGGTGTGCAGTCTGACGATCACCATCCAGCGCGACCAAATCTGGCAGCGATACGGCGAAGAAATCGGGTTCAGACGGGTCGTTAAAGTGCTCATCAGCCCAGGTAATAAAGCTACGGAATTGCTGTTGAGCCTGCTCTTTGTCACCTGTGCGCACCAGCGCCATCGCCTGGTAGAACAGGTAATCGACGGGTTGGTCGTTGTAGTAACGCCCGGCTTCCAGAGTGGAGCCCCCTTCCAGCGCACGTTCAAAATAAAGCTGAGCACGCTCCGGCTGCTGGAGTTGCTGTGCACACCAGCCGAGCAGATACCAAATATCGTTATCGCTCTGGCCAACTAAACGCCCCTCACCTAAGTTCGCCGGGTAACTGAGCGCTTGCTGAAGTAACTCTTCTGCTTCGCCAAACTGTTTATTGGCAATGCACTCCAGCGCACGGTATTGCAGGTTAATCAGATACTGCCCGGTGATTTTGCCTTCACCACCTTCCCAAGGATGGAACTTTCTCCGTGCCAGGACTTGCGCCGCCGCATCAGTTTCACCGTGAATATTCCACAAGCTCAACAATTCAGCGGTGAGGTCGTCGCGTTTAAGTACCACATCACGACGAGCTGCGAGATTCGCCAAACGCTGCTCGGTAGCGCGCCCGTTAAGTTTTTGCAGATAATCGAGTTCAAACAGCAAGCGGGCGTTATCGGGCTCAAGTTCAACCGCTCGTTGCAGATAGCTTTCGGCGAGCCTTAAATCGTGTGTTTTATTCCAGGCATGAATCCCCAACACACGCTGTACTGCAGCAAACTCGGGAAGTTGTTGCGCGGCAAATTGCCAACAGGCAACCGCCTCGTTATACCGGCGTTTGCTGTACCAGAAACAGCCGAGCAGGTATTGCGCAAAACCGTCGTGTGGCAGTCGTTGCAGCATTTGCACTTCATCCAGGGTATTTGGGAAGCGCACTTTACGAGCAAAGCGTTCCTGCGCCTGCTGCACAAACGCATGTTGCAGGGCGTGGTCAGTTTCAAGAGAGGCTTGCCATAACAGCGGCATCGCTTCTTGCGAATCGAGCACTTTGAGTAGATCTTTCGCCGCCGAGTCTTTACCAATACTCACCAACCAGCCAGCTAACACACTTGCGTTCACGCCGCGTTTGCCAGTGACACGCAGCAGTTCGGCGCGGTCCGTTTCACTTTGCGTGATGGTCCAGCGAGCGTAGTGCAGAACATAGCTCAGCGGGTATTCCTCAAGCTGCTGCGCAATCCAGTTGAGTGCTTTTTGTGATTCACCCGTTTGATGCAGTACCAACGCTTTCAGCCCCATCGCCAGGTTATTGCTGGCATTAAATTTCAGACTTTGGTTTACCAAAGTCAGTGCCTGAGAAGCCTCCTCCTTACGCAGCGCCAGACGTGCCAGCGCGTAGAATGCAGCATCGCGGCAGTTGCCACTCCAGCTTGCTTTGAAATAATCATCAAATGCGCCGTCGAGCTCGCCCTGCTTCTCTTTGGCAGCACCGCGCAACATACTTGCGTCACCGTTTTGCGGGTTCTTATTCAGACGATGTGCGCGTTTCAATGCCGCATCCGCGTACTGTTCAGCAAGTTCCCAGTTGCCACGGTTAAATTCAAGCTGGCCGAGCGCCACGTTGCAGCGGTAATCCTCGGGATCTAATGCCAGCGCTCGCTGGTAATAATCTAATGCTGAACGACTGGCATGGAGGTATTGCTCCAAATGTTGTCCGATAAAATACAGCTCATCACAATTGGTGATGTCATGCGGTTTCGCGGGCACGCTTGCTGGTTGTGGAAGAGGTAAATCTTCAGGGACATGTTCGCAATAGCTGAGAATGAGTGAGCCCTGCGCATCACGCAGATTGAGCGTCAGGCGCTGCGGCCAGGTGTCGTTGACCGTTTCTTGCCACGCCTGCGCCGGTTGCAGAGAAAGCGTGGTTTTCCACAGTGTGTTTCCTGCCGATTCAACTTCCAGCGTCACACCAACCAACGGCGCAATGGCGTACACGCCGAGATGTAGTTCACCGTTGTGGCGTTCGAGTTTTATCGCCACCTGAGTGTTGGCATTTTGCAAAGTGCCAAGTTGGCTGTATGGCAGGAAGTTTTGGACGAATACTTTTTCTTCGTAAGGGGCAATCCAGGTGAAATCGGGCTGATTATCGGTAAACACACCGGTCATCAACTCAATATAAGGACCATTTTCATCGGTTAGATTACGGTCCCAGGCCTGGCCGAAATCACAGTTTCCCCATGACCATTGTTTCTTACCCGGTGAAACATGGTGGTCCGCAATATGTAATAAACCGCCCTGCTCGCCATGATGGTAGGCGCCAACAAAATCGTAATCTGATTTATCCGCCATATACGAGGTTGGTACCGGGATATTTTTGTAGCGCGAGATATCCACGCCTGCGGAATAATCAACTTTGTAGTAAGTGCCGTGGGCCATCGGGAAAGCGGAAACATCGCGTTTACCGTGATCGAATACCGCCGTGACATCGGGCGGGAATACGCTTTGGTGATCATCACCGCCTTTTACCGCCGGGTTCGCCCACCACAGGAAATGACGCGGCGTGGCGTTGCCATTGAATACTTTTCCGGTAATTTCAATCAGCGCTTTTTCTGGATATAGCGTAAAGCCGGTCATCACTTGTAGGCCGCGCATTGGCTCAACTTCACCGAGCCAGACGGTTTGCGCACCGTTGTCATGTTTCTGGAAAGTCACATCTACCGGCATGAAAGTAGTTGGGCGATGATGCTGCGGCCAGTTAAATTCGATACCACCGGAAATCCACGGCCCGACCAGTCCAACCAAAGCTGGTTTCACCACTTCGTTGTAGTAAACAAAGTCGCGCTCCATCACTTTGTCGTAGGCGCGATGAATACGGCCTCCCAGCTCAGGCAATAACATTACGCGGATAAAGTCGTTCTCAATCCACACCGCGTTGTAATCACGCATCTCGCGATTGCCAGTAAGTGTGTCAATAACACCGTAAGGATAAACAGCACCTGAAGATCCCTGATAGACACGGTTCTCCAGAAACATAGGATTCGGGTCTTCCGCACCGGTAGTCCAGGTGGGTAAAGCAATCGTCTCTTGCCAGACGCTAACGGCTCCGTACATTTCGCCTCTCCAGTAAACAAATAACAGTGAAATACGTTATGTTTGCAGTGTAGAGAACTCATTACGGCTTAGAGCGCTTAATGCTCACACAATAAAGTTAACGGGGTTTAGTGAAATGCATAATTCAGGGCTGAATAATCAACGCGTGCGCCAACTTAACCGCCAGACGATTATGAAACTGGTTTGGCAGCATAAGCGGCTAAGTAAATCGCAGTTTGCGCAGTACACCGGGCTGTCCATTCCAGCGGTGAGTAAGATCCTTGAGGAGTTGGTGAGCGATGGCAAACTGAGCCACTCCAGCGAAAACCTCAGCAACCGAGGCATTAACAGCGGCAGTTACCAAATTCCACCTGATGGCGATTTCATTCTGTGCATGAATGTCACCCCCACCAGTATTGAAAGCCAACTGTGCGACGCACAGCTTTCACCGCAAGGGGAATTTGAGCGTATCCATGTGCACGCCGCCACACCGCAGGTATTACTGACTGCTGTTGAGAACATCTGGCGTAATCAACGCAAAATCTGGCCGAAAAAAGTCATCAATCTCGCTCTGGCTATTCATGGGCAAGTCGATCCTGTGACAGGGGTTTCGCAAACCATGCCACAGGCTCCGTGGCGTGAGCCGGTAGAAATTAAATATCTGCTGGAAGAAAAGCTGGGTGTAACGGTAAGAGTCGATAACGACTGTGTGATGCTAGCTCTGGCAGAAAAGTGGCAAAATCCAGCAAACCGCCAGGATTTCTGCGTGATAAATGTCGATTATGGAATTGGTTCATCGTTTGTCATCAACGGGCAGATTTATCGCGGCAGTTTGTACGGCAGTGGGCAAATCGGCCACACTATTGTGAACCCAGACGGCATGGCCTGTGACTGCGGGCGCTATGGTTGTCTGGAAACCGTCGCATCGCTTTCAGCGTTAAAAAAACAGGCGCGTATCTGGTTAAAATCGCAACCAGGAACGCCTAAGCTCGACCCTGAATCGATTACCTCAACACAGCTTATTGCTGCCTGGCACGAAGGCAATGAACAAGTACGCCGTTGGGTCGAAAGTGCCGCAAACGCTATTGGGCTAAGTCTGTACAACTTCCTCAATATCCTGAATATCAATCAGATTCTGTTTTATGGTAGAAGCTGTGCTTTTGGTGACAGCTGGCTCGCAACTATCGACAGGCAAATTGGATTCAATCCATTTGATCACGGCGACTCATTAAAGATGAATGCCACACAGATTAGTTTTGGGCAATTAAGCAGGCCACAGCAAGTTATGGGGATTGGGTATTTGTACGCAGAAGTCGCGTTAAATGAGATGTAATAACGAGCAGGAATAAAAAAACCCCGGCAAGCCGGGGTTTCAATGTCAGACGATATTAAGCGTACACAGGTAAACGTGCGCAGATATCCAGAACTTTTTGCTTGATACGCTCAATGACAGCTTCGTCGTTGATGCTATCAAGCACATCACACATCCAGCCAGCCAGTTCGCGAACGTCTGCTTCATTGAAGCCACGGCGAGTTACCGCTGGAGTACCGATACGGATACCAGAAGTCACAAACGGGCTCTTCGGATCGTTTGGCACGCTGTTTTTGTTCACGGTGATATTCGCGCGACCCAATGCAGCATCTGCTTCTTTACCGGTCAGGTTTTTATCAACCAGATCCAGCAGGAACAGGTGGTTGTCAGTACCGCCAGAAACCACTTTGTAACCACGGTCCAGGAACACAGAAACCATTGCTTTTGCATTCTTAGCAACTTGCTGCTGGTAAGTTTTGAACTCAGGTTCCATTGCTTCTTTCAGTGCAACAGCTTTACCCGCGATGACATGCATCAGTGGGCCGCCCTGCGCGCCTGGGAATACAGCGGAGTTCAGTTTCTTATACAGCTCTTCGCTGCCGCCGTTCGCGAGGATTAAACCACCGCGTGGGCCCGCCAGAGTTTTGTGCGTAGTCGTTGTAACAACGTGCGCATGTGGAACCGGGTTCGGGTAAACGCCCGCGGCAATCAGGCCAGCAACGTGTGCCATGTCCACGAACAGTTTGGCATCAACCATGTCTGCGATTTCACGCATTTTTGCCCAATCAACCACGCCGGAATAAGCAGAGAAGCCACCGATGATCATTTTCGGCTTATGGGCTTTAGCTTGTTTTTCCAGGTCTGCGTAGTCGATATGACCGCTTTCATCGATACCATAAGGAACGATGTTGTACAGCTTGCCGGAGAAGTTTACCGGGGAGCCGTGAGTCAGGTGGCCGCCGTGTGCCAGGTTCATACCCAGAACGGTGTCGCCTGGTTCCAGCAAAGTGGTGTATACCGCGAAGTTAGCCTGTGAACCGGAGTGCGGTTGCACGTTAGCGTAATCAGCGCCGAACAGCTCTTTTGCACGGTCGATAGCCAGTTGCTCAACCACGTCGACGTATTCACAGCCGCCGTAGTAACGCTTGCCTGGGTAACCTTCGGCATATTTGTTAGTTAACTGAGAACCCTGAGCCTGCATCACGCGTGGGCTGGTGTAGTTTTCGGAGGCGATCAGTTCAATGTGCTCTTCCTGACGTACTTTTTCTTGCTCCATGGCCTGCCATAAATCGGCATCGTAATCGGCAATGTTCATTTCACGTTTTAACATTCGCATCTCCAGACTCAGCTAACAGTAAAAATTCGAACAGCTTTGAGGGCTCTCTCAAACAACGGGCAACAGTGTAAACCGAATTGGTATCAGGTGATAGGTCTTGACAGAGGTTTTTACGCAAACGATTGGCTCGGCATCCAGCAAGGGTTTGAAGCCAAAAGTGGCAAGCTATTTCTGCGGATATTAATTCATCATCAACATGCAGAAATTTCACGTTCTGTGAGCCGAATCGACTCAGTAAGTATCCATTTACAATGTAGTACTTTTATTTTGGCGGCGAGTTTTATAAGATGCATTTAAAATACATCAATTAGAAAACCCTAAATAATTCGAGTTGCATCCAACACCCCTGCGGCTTGAAGTATGACGGGTATAAAAGGAGCTATACCATGCTTGATGCCCAGACCATCGCTACAGTGAAATCCACCATCCCCCTGCTTGCAGCAACCGGCCCAAAACTTACCGCGCACTTTTACGATCGCATGTTCAGCCATAACCCTGAGCTGAAAGAGATCTTCAATATGAGCAACCAGCGCAATGGCGATCAGCGTGAAGCGCTGTTCAATGCCATCTGTGCGTATGCGAGCAATATTGAAAATCTGGCGGTGTTACTACCAGCGGTAGAAAAAATCGCGCAGAAACACACCAGCTTCCAGATCAAACCGGAACAGTACGACATCGTCGGTGGTCACCTGTTAGCAACGCTGGATGAAATGTTTAGCCCGGGCCAGGAAGTATTGGATGCCTGGGGCAAAGCGTATGGCGTGCTGGCGGGCGTGTTTATCAATCGTGAAGCGGAAATCTACCAGGATAACGCGGCGAAAAATGGCGGCTGGGAAGGGACACGTGCTTTTCGGATTGTGGCAAAAGAGCCGCAGAGCGCACTTATCACTAGCTTCGAATTTGAACCGCTGGATGGCAAACCGGTCGCTGATTATCAACCAGGCCAATACCTTGGCGTATGGCTCAAACCTGAAGGCTTCCCGCATCAGGAGATTCGCCAATATTCACTGACCCGCAAGCCAGATGGCAAAAGCTATCGCATTGCGGTGAAACGCGAAGATTTAGGCCAGGTTTCAAGCTGGTTACACAATCACGCACAAGTGGGCGATGAAGTGCATCTGGCCGCGCCTGCCGGTGATTTCTTTATGGACGTGAAAGCGCAAACGCCGGTTACGTTGATTTCAGCAGGGGTTGGCCAAACGCCGATGCTGGCAATGCTCGATACGCTGGCGAAAAATGGCCATAGCGCGCAGGTGAACTGGTTCCATGCGGCTGAACATGGTGACGTACATGCATTTGCGGATGAAGTGAATCACCTGGGTGAACAGTTGCCACGCTTTGAGCGTCACGTCTGGTATCGCACACCATCCGAACGTTGCCGTGCGCAGGCAAAATTTGATAGTGAAGGGCTGATGGATTTAGTCGTACTTGAGAGCAAAATCAGCGCGCCAGATATGCAGTTTTATCTGTGCGGCCCGGTGAGTTTTATGCGTTTTGCTGCTGAGCAATTGGTGAAGTTGGGTGTTAAGCAAGACCGGATTCATTATGAATGTTTTGGTCCTCATAAAGTGATGTGATCAAAAAACACGGTGGATGTCGCTCGCGCTAATCCACCGTGGGACTGCTTTTTGTCGGTCGGATTAGCGTAAGCGACATCCGACATACAATTATTAAATTGCTGCGTCGTCTTCTTCGCCAGTACGAATACGCACTACGCGCGCCACATCAAAGACAAAGATTTTACCATCGCCGATTTTACCGGTTTGCGCAGTACGGATAATGGTGTCCACGCAGGTATCAACGATGTCGTCTGTGACGACAATTTCAATTTTTACTTTTGGCAGGAAATCCACCATGTACTCAGCACCACGGTACAGTTCGGTGTGCCCCTTCTGACGACCAAAACCTTTAACTTCAGTTACCGTCATGCCGGTGATGCCAACTTCTGCCAGCGCTTCGCGCACGTCATCCAGTTTGAACGGTTTAATAATCGCATCAATTTTTTTCATGGTATTTCCGGTTCCCGCACAACTCAAGTGTGCTGCCTGGTTACAGTAATCGTGGCTTCAAACTACCACAAACTACTCTTTAAAGTCATTGGCATCGAGTTCATGGCGTGAGAGTAATTTGTAGAATTCGGTACGGTTGCGCCCCGCTACACGTGCCGCCTGGGTCACATTGCCTTTGGTCATTTGCAGCAATTTTCGCAGATAGTTCAGCTCGAACTGGTTACGTGCTTCAACGAAAGTAGGCAGCGCAGTATTCTCACCTTCCAGAGCCTGCTGGACCAGCGCTTCGCTGATAACGGGTGCGGATGTCAAAGCAACGCACTGCTCAATCACGTTAACCAACTGGCGCACATTGCCAGGCCAACTTGCCGCCATCAGGCGTTTCATTGCATCGGTCGAAAAGCTACGAACAAACGGCTTATGGCGATCGGCTGACTGACGTAATAAATGATTCGCCAGCAAAGGCACATCTTCCGCGCGTTCTTGCAGGGCCGGGATCTTCAGGCTCACAACGTTCAGACGGTAAAACAGATCTTCACGGAACTCACCGCGCTCCATCGCTTTGGGTAAATCGCGGTGGGTAGCGGAAAGAATACGTACGTCGATATCGAGATCGCGGTTACTGCCTAGCGGGCGCACTTTGCGCTCCTGCAACACGCGCAGTAATTTGACCTGCAAAGGAATCGGCATATCGCCAATTTCATCAAGGAATAACGTTCCGCCTTCTGCGGCCTGGAACAGCCCTTCTCTGCTGCTGACCGCGCCAGTAAATGCGCCGCGTGAATGACCAAACAGTTCGGATTCCAGCAACTGTTCCGGCAACGCGCCGCAGTTAATAGCGATAAATGCCTTCTTGCTGCGCGGACTAGCGTTGTGAATAGCCTGCGCGAGGATCTCTTTACCGGTCCCACTTTGCCCGTTAATCAGCACGCTGACATCCGACTGAGCCACCATGCGCGCCTGATCCAACAAGCGCAGCATCGTAGGACTGCGTGTAACAATAGTGTCGCGCCACATATCATCACCGGCAGTGACCGTATGCTCGAGAGCATCGTCAATCGCCTTGTAGAGCGCGTCTTTATCAACCGGTTTAGTCAAGAAACTAAATACGCCCTGCTGTGTTGCGGCCACGGCATCCGGAATAGAACCGTGAGCGGTCAGAATGATTACCGGCATTCCCGGTTGTGCTTTCTGGATTTCGGCAAACAACGCCATGCCATCCATTTCGTCCATCCGCAGGTCGCTAATCACTAAGTCGATTTTTTCTCGTCCCAGGAGACGTAACCCTTCAGCACCACTTTCCGCGGTGGAAACGGTATAACCTTCACTGGTCAGGCGCATACCGAGAAGTTTAAGCAGGCCCGGATCGTCATCGACCAACAGGAGTCTTGCAGGCTTACGTTGCGTCATGGTTTCGCCTCCTGCGCGGGCTTGGTATTGTCCGGCAACTCAGCACCGGCAGGTTTGCGGCTGGAAAGCTGGCGTTCGATGTCCGTCAGGTTTTCCAGTTTGCGAGTCGTCAGGCTGAGCTGGCCTCTGAGACGTTGCTGTTGTTCACGCAACGTATCCAGCTCGTTGTCTGACGACTGTTGTAGTTTGCTGTAGCGGGTACGTTCATCTGACAGCGCCAGCAATGACGCTTGCCCATCACGCCAGACCTGGAATAACGAGCGCACCTGTGAAGGCACTTCTGTCGTCATCGTATCCAGCTTAACCATGTAACGGCGGCGTTCGGTTGGGCTAATTTTGGCATTCGCCAACAAAATCCCTCTTTTGAACGTGTCGCGCCAACTATCAGATGGCCAGCGACGTGCTTCAGCCCGCGCCTGAATCGGCGCTAAACGCTCCGCACAATCCATCGCCCGAAGCCAATAGAGAGGGTTACTCATTGAGTCATGGCTCTGGTTTTGCCAGATATCCTCACACTCCGTAGACAAGTAATCGGCCAGTTGCTGTTCCGGCTCTTCTGCTAATTGTGGGTGTTTAACATCTTTTGGCACAGTATTCTGAACACAGCTCACCAATAGTAATGGCACAAGTAATGCGGACAGCGGGCGAATTGAAACTGGGCTGCGTAGGCATGGTATTAAGCCGTTACGCAACACGTGAAAAATAGTCGCTTTCATTTTTTATTTGTTCTCGGGAAAGACAGGTAACTCGATTCGGAAGCAGACATCTGCCGTTTCATCATCAATCAGGTGCAATTCGCCATGCATACGACGGATACAATCCTGGGCGATACTCAATCCCAGGCCGCTACCTTTAACTGCACCTTTACGCTGGTGGCTTCCCTGATAAAAAGGTTCAAAGATCATCTCTCGCTCCGCGGACGGAATGGGGTCACCTGTGTTACCCACATCAATATAGAGCAAGTGACCCACCTGCGAGCTTCGTAGATAAATGGTACCGGATTCAGACCCATAGTGCACCGCATTGGAATAGAGATTATCCAGCACGCTCATTAACAACATTGGCTCCGCCAGACAGGCAACCGGGCTAATATCACACTCGGTACGCATCATTTTAGCCCGTGCAGGCAAACTGTGAGAGGCAATAATGACATCCACCAGTGGTGCCAGTTCAACTTTACCCATCTCGAGTGGGACATCGGCCAGTTTACGGTTGTAATCCAGTAACTGCTCAATCAATTTTTGTAAGTGGCGGCTACTATTATCAAGAATTTCCACCACCTCTTTTTGGTCGGTGGTCAGCGGCCCAACAACCTGATCGGCAAGCAATTCGGTACCTTCACGCATACTGGCTAGCGGTGTTTTTAATTCGTGGGAAATATGGCGCAAAAATTCGTGGCGCTGGGACTCAAGCCAGGAAAGACGCTCACTGAGCCAGACAATTCGCTGCCCAACAGAACGTAGTTCCCTCGGCCCTTTAAACAATACCGAATTACCCAATGAACGCCCCTCACCGAGTAAATTAATCATCTTCTCGATACCTTTCACCGGGCCGATAATCATGCGCGTAAAGATAATGACCAATGCAAAGCTCAACAGGAATAACACCAGTGCCTGCCAGCCAAAGAACTGCCCGCGCTCGGCAATCTCTTGTTGAAGTTGCTGTCCACGGGAAAACACCACCGCGCGTGTCGCTTGTACCATCTCAGCATTTTTGGTCGCGAAGTTCTCAAGGTGTGCAGCAGCAGCGGTATCTGGGCCGCTATTTTTGCATTGTATGTTGGCAAGGTCGTTTAACGACTGGCTGAGGTCTTTATAAAGATGGTTATCAGGCAAAACACCGGCATGCGCTTCGAGCATTTGCGTGTAACGCTTACGCTGCCCCTGGTAGACCGTCTCAAGCGTTGCATCATCCAGCACACAATATTGGCGATAGCTACGTTCCATTTCCAGAGCAACGTTTGTCATGGCTTCACTGCGGCGAGCATCAACCAGCGTGGTGCGATTCGTTAACGCAGCCTGATCGCTGAGCGCATTAAGGCTTTGCCAGGCTTGCCATGCCAGAACCAACAGTGGAACCAGCACCAGCAAAAAGGCCATCATGACGAGCTGACGTAAGGATCGCGGGAAAAAATGCCACTGGTTCAATAGACTTATCTCATTGGGACTGCGGATAATTTGATGCTAGCGGGGATTGGCGGGAGTTTAAAGTCTTGAACGCAGAAACAACAAAGGCAGAGAATAATCTCTGCCTTTGTTCTGGAATCAGGCGGTGCCTTACTCAACGTTTCGCCCGGAGCATGATAAAGCAGTACAAGACTGGCAATAATCAAAAGTCGGACGGCAGGCACCTTGAGTGCATCATTCTATGGTTTATGTAGCACAACCCTTGCGGGGGCTGACATAAGAAGGTGAATGAGCCACTGCGCAGTATTATGCATTATATGTGCCACTATTGCTACAAATTACATACATCAATGTTTCCATTATGTTTATTTGCAATAACACACATGAATAACATAGGCGATTTTTTGAACGTACTGTCGCTATTTAGCAACACCAATAGAGCCCGACTTCACAGACCTTTAAAATCAACAAGTTAAACGTCTCCATTTGGAGACAGTAAAAAATAGTGAATGTCGGGTTTTAGTGACAAAAAAATCCCTGCCGAAGCAGGGACTCTATTAAGGCTTAACCAAGCTGCTTACGCGCATTGCGGAAAATACGCATCCACGGGCTATCTTCGCCCCACTCGGCTGGGTGCCAGGAGTTGCTAACAGTACGGAACACACGCTCAGGGTGCGGCATCATAATGGTGACACGCCCGCTTTCGTTGGTTACGGCAGTGATACCGTTTGGTGAACCGTTCGGGTTCGCCGGGTAATTCTGCGTAACTTTACCGAAGTTATCGATAAAGCGCAGTGCCACCAGACCTTTGCTTTCCAGTGCCGCCAGATGAGCCGCATCGCGCACTTCCACATGCCCTTCGCCGTGTGAAACCGCGATTGGCATATGTGAGCCGACCATGCCTTGCAACAGCAGCGACGGGCTTGAAGTGACTTCAACCAGGCTGAAACGCGCTTCAAAGCGATCAGAATGGTTACGTACAAAACGCGGCCACAGGTCGCTACCCGGGATCAGTTCACGCAGGTTCGACATCATCTGGCAACCGTTACATACGCCCAATGCCAGGGTTTGTGGACGGTGGAAGAAGGTTTCGAACTCGTCACGGACACGTGAGTTAAAGAGAATGGACTTCGCCCAACCTTCACCCGCGCCCAGCACGTCACCGTAAGAGAAACCGCCACATGCCACCAGCGCCTGGAAATCTTCCAGACCACGACGACCCGCCAGCAAGTCACTCATGTGCACGTCGATGGCATCAAAGCCCGCACGGTGGAAGGCTGCCGCCATTTCAACGTGGGAGTTCACACCCTGCTCGCGCAGTACGGCAACTTTCGGACGAGCACCTTTAGCGATAAATGGTGCCGCGATATCTTCTTTGATGTCGAAGCTGAGCTTAACGTTCAGGCCAGGATCGTTGTCATTGGCTTTCGCTTCATGCTCTTGATCGGCACATTCTGGGTTATCACGCAGGCGCTGCATCTGCCATGTGGTTTCTGCCCACCACATGCGAAGCGTGGTGCGGCTTTCGCTAAACACCGTGTGCTTATCAGCGGTCAGCGTGAAACGGTCACCCATAACAGCTTTACCGAGGAAGTGAACACAATCTGCCAGGCCGTGGTCTGCCAGTGTTTTCTCAACCGCTTCGCGATCTGCCGCTCTCACCTGGATTACTGCACCTAACTCTTCATTAAAGAGTGCCGCCAGATGGTCGCTACCTAAAGTTGCGATATCCGCTTCCATGCCACAGTGACCAGCAAATGCCATCTCTGCCAGAGTAACCAACAGACCGCCGTCGGAACGGTCATGGTAAGCCAGCAGTTTCTGTTCGGCCACCAGCGCCTGAATCGCGTTAAAGAAGCCTTTCAGTTGTTCAGCACTGCGCACATCGGCTGGTTTGTCGCCCAGTTGACGGTAAACCTGAGACAGCGCCGTTGCACCCAGCGCGTTATGGCCCGCGCCCAAATCAATCAGCAACAGGGCGTTATCTTCAGTTTGCAGCTGTGGCGTTACGGTGCGGCGCACATCTTCAACACGGGCAAACGCGGTGATAACCAGCGACAGCGGAGAGGTCATCTCGCGTTGCTCGGTGCCCTCCTGCCAGCGAGTTTTCATCGACATCGAATCTTTGCCGACCGGAATAGTCAGGCCAAGCGTTGGGCAAAGTTCTTCACCCACTGCTTTTACCGCTTCATAAAGACCAGCGTCTTCACCAGGGTGACCTGCGGCGGACATCCAGTTTGCGGAGAGTTTAATGCGATTGAGTGCGCCAATTTGCGTAGCTGCAATGTTGGTCAGTGCTTCACCAACAGCCAGGCGGCCCGATGCTGCGAAGTCGAGCAGCGCAACTGGTGCGCGTTCGCCAAGCGACATCGCTTCGCCATAATAGCTATCAAGGCTTGCGGTGGTGACCGCACAGTTAGCGACCGGGATTTGCCACGGGCCAACCATCTGATCACGCGCCACCATGCCGGTAACGGAACGGTCGCCGATGGTCACAAGGAAGGTTTTCTCAGCAACGGTCGGCAAGTGCAATACGCGGTTAACTGCATCTGCGATGGTGATGTTGCGAGTGTCCAGCGCGTCGCCCTTCGCTTTCAGGGTTTCAACGTTACGTTCCATTTTCGGCGTTTTACCGAGCAGCACGTCCAGCGGCATATCAATAGGCTGGTTGTCGAAATGGCTGTCGTTAAGCGTCAGGTGTTTTTCTTCAGTCGCTTCACCGATGACGGCATATGGCGCACGTTCACGGCGGCACAGTTCGTCAAACAGCGGCAACTGGTCTGGCGCAACCGCCAGAACATAACGTTCCTGGGATTCGTTACACCACACTTCCAGCGGGCTCATGCCAGGTTCGTCGTTCAGAATATCGCGCAGTTCAAAACGACCACCACGACCGCCATCGCTAACCAGTTCAGGCATGGCGTTGGAAAGACCACCTGCGCCCACATCGTGAATAAACAGAATTGGGTTGGCATCGCCCAGTTCCCAGCAACGGTCGATAACTTCCTGGCAGCGACGTTCCATTTCTGGGTTGTCACGCTGTACGGATGCAAAATCCAGATCTGCGTCAGATTGACCGGATGCCATAGAGGATGCAGCACCGCCACCCAGACCAATATTCATTGATGGGCCACCGAGCACAATAAGTTTCGCGCCCACGGTAATTTCGCCTTTCTGAACGTGGTCGGCACGAATGTTACCGATGCCACCAGCCAGCATGATTGGCTTGTGGTAACCACGTAACTCTTCGCCGTTATGGCTATTCACTTTCTCTTCGTAAGTACGGAAGTAGCCAGTCAGAGCCGGGCGACCGAATTCGTTGTTAAACGCCGCACCACCCAGAGGGCCATCAGTCATGATATCCAGCGCGGTGACGATACGATCGGGTTTGCCGAAATCTTCTTCCCAAGGCTGTTCAAAACCTGGAATGCGCAGGTTTGATACCGAGAAACCTACCAGACCCGCTTTCGGTTTAGCACCACGGCCCGTTGCACCTTCATCACGGATTTCACCACCGGAACCAGTTGCAGCACCCGGCCATGGAGAAATAGCTGTTGGGTGGTTGTGGGTTTCGACTTTCATCAGGATATGAGCATCTTCCTGGTGATAGTCGTAGCGGCCCGCTTCGTGGTCGGCAAAGAAGCGCCCAACCTGTGAGCCTTCCATGACTGCGGCGTTATCTTTATAAGCTGATAACACGTACTCAGGGTTTTTCTCGAAGGTGTTTTTAATCATTTTAAACAGCGATTTAGGCTGTTCAACGCCGTCAATAACCCAGTCGGCGTTAAAGATTTTGTGGCGGCAATGTTCGGAGTTGGCCTGCGCGAACATATACAGCTCGATGTCGTTCGGGTTGCGCCCCAGTTTGGTGAACGCATCCTGTAAGTAGTCGATCTCATCTTCTGCTAAAGCCAGCCCTAAACGGATGTTGGCTTCAACCAGTGCTTCGCGACCTTGCGTGAGCAGGTCAACACTTTGCACCGGCGCAGGCGTGTGATGAGAGAACAACTGCTGTGCACCATCAAGCGAACCAAATACGCTTTCCATCATGCGGTCGTGTAGCAGCGCGGCAACTTGCAAGCGCTGTGCATCGGTCAACGTGCTGGCAGTGATGTAATACGCCACGCCGCGCTCAAGGCGCTTAACTTTGGCCAGATCGCAGTTGTGGGCAATGTCGGTGGCTTTGGAGGACCAGGGTGAGATGGTGCCAGGACGCGGCGTGACCAGAATCAGGTCGCCGGTCGGGGCGTGGTCGGCAAGGGTTGGACCATATTTCAACAACCGTTGCAGACGGGCGTGCTCTTCAGCCGTTAACGGCGCGTCGAGATCGGCAAAGTGAACATACTCGGCATAAATGTCGCTGACCGGAAGGTTGGCGTCATTAAAGCGGGCCAGTAACTTGTTAATACGAAATGCCGATAAAGCGGGCGAACCACGCAGAATTTCCATCATCAAAGATCTCTCGTCTTCGAAACGCCAGGGGACGCTTCAGTGGGCGCAAGGGGAAAACGGGCGCCATTATAGATAATCCATCGCCGTGACGAAACCGTTTGCGTATAAATAAGTGGATTACTTTTCATTGCTTAAAATTCAGCCAGAAATGTTGAATAAGTTGCGCAGTGGCGTTTTGTTAAGCAAAATGCGCCACACCTTTTTGTATAACCTCAACTTTTGAAGCCTGTTGTTAGCGAAGACTCGACGCACCGCAGAAGATTAACTATTTGAAAAGATTTAAGATTAATTATCTGCTCATCGGTGCCGTAACCGTGTTGCTGGCAGTGGCGCTCTGGCCCTCCATACCCTGGTTCGGACAAGCCGAAAACCGTATCGCCGCTATTCAATCGCGGGGGGTTTTACGCGTCAGTACTATTGAGTCACCGCTGACCTACACCCTTTATCAAGGCAAAAAAATAGGCCTCGATTACGAGTTGGCTCAGCAGTTTGCTGACTACCTTGGCGTAAAGCTGGAAGTCACCGTTCGTCCGAATATCCAGGAACTGTTTAATGACATTGACAATAACGATGCCGATGTGATTGCGGCAGGACTGGTCTATAACGCGCAACGCGGTCAGCGTTATCAAGCTGGACCAGCATACTATTCAGTTTCTCAGCAGATGGTTTATCGCATCGGCAGCCCACGCCCCAAAACGCTGGCAGGTGTCAAAGATAACCAACTGGTACTGTCGCCTGGCGTAACTTCACTTAATGCTTTGAACAAGCTGAAAGCAGAAAAATTCCCGGATTTAAGCTGGCGAGTCGATGAACAACACAGCAGCACTGAACTGATGCAAAAAGTGGTTGATGGAGAGATTGCCTTTACCATTGCGGACTCTGTTGCCATCAGCACCTTCCAACGCGTCCATCCACAGCTTGCTGTCGCTCTGGATGTGACCGACGAGCAGCCGGTCACCTGGTTTAGCGCGTTAGATAATGATGATAGCCTTTCCGCGGCGCTACTCGATTTCTATAACCGCCTCAATAGCGATGGCACCTTTGCGCGTCTTGAAGAGAAATATCTCGGTCACGTTGGGGATTTTGACTACGTAGATACACGTACCTTCCTCAAAGCGGTTGATACCGTGCTACCAACGCTTCAGCCGTTATTCGAAAAATATGCCACTGAAATAGACTGGCGTTTGCTGGCGGCGATTTCGTATCAGGAATCGCACTGGGATGATCAGGCCACCTCACCAACTGGCGTGCGCGGGCTCATGATGCTGACCAAAAATACCGCGCAAAGTCTCGGTGTTACTGACCGCTTAGACCCAGAGCAAAGCATTGAAGGTGGGAGTCGTTATCTGAAAGATATGATGTCAAAAGTGCCCGATAGCGTACCAGAGGAGGAGCGTATTTGGTTTGCTCTGACGGCATATAATATGGGGTATGCGCATATGCTTGATGCCCGTCAGCTTACGGCGAAGCAGAAAGGTAACCCGGACAGTTGGGCGGATGTCAAAACTCGTCTGCCGCTACTGAGCCAAAAACAGTATTACAGCAAAACGACTTATGGCTACGCCCGTGGTCATGAAGCGTACGCCTATGTAGAAAATATCCGTAAGTATCACATTAGCCTTGCGGGATATTTGCTTGAAAAAGAGAAACAGGTGGCGCAAGAAGAAAAATATGCCGAAGCTTACCCGGCAGTAGCTCCTGTAGAACTAGCTACTCCGAGCTACGGGCCTTTTCCTTTAGGGCCTTTTTCTCCAGACGGCGGGCTCGAAAAAAATCACTTAACATTGCCGAGCACTCTTCTGCCAGTACGCCCTCAGTCACCATAACCTGGTGATTCATACCAGGGTGCCCTACCACGTCCATCAGAGAACCAATTGCTCCGGTCTTAGCATCACGCGCACCAAACACCAGGTTTCCGATACGTCCATGCACCATCGCACCTGCACACATAACGCATGGTTCGAGGGTGACATAAAGTGTTGTTTCCAGCAGTCGGTAGTTTTGCAGCACCAAACCGCCCTGACGCAACGCCATAATTTCAGCATGGGCTGTCGGATCGTGTCGCCCGATAGAGCGGTTCCAACCTTCACCAATCACCAGGTTGTTATGGACCAGCACTGCACCGACAGGAACTTCACCTTCTTCCCACGCACGGCGGGCAAGGGTTAGCGCATGGCGCATCCAGTGTTCGTGGTTCAATTCGCTTTCTGACAAGGGATTCTCCGGCCTATATTCGGGCGCGCATTATACACAGTCGTTATGCCAGACGGAATTATTCGAGCTGCTGTAACTGACCTTGCGGCGTAACCCGCCAGCGGTGCTGGCAAAAATAGAGCAGAGGGTTATCCTGGTTGCTGTCGCTGTAACCGCTGTAGAGTTGCAAAGGTGTGCCGATTTGCTGTTCCAGCTGTGAGACTTTTTCATGCCCAAGGCAACGTAATGTGAGCACCCACCCACCGTGGGAACGCTTGATTTGGCTGGCAATCAGCTTCACTTTCGGTAACCAGGGAGTATCGAAATACACCTGCTGCACCAGCGGTTGCGGTGAGCCAGTAATCAGCCAGACATCAGCATCTGAGCTTGTCAGGTAATCGGTAAGACGCTGCTGCACAACAGGAAAAGCTGTAACTTGCCCACGGAACCAGGTGACGAAGTTTGCTTCCAACTGCTTGAGGCGCGTTTCGCTATGACCAAAGGTCGCCCCCCACAGTAACAGGCTCATTGGCCAGCGAGCAGCACGTCCTTTAATCAGCAACGCGCCACCTATCACCGGCAAAAGCGGAATGACAAGTAACAGATTGAGAGGCTGATGACGCAGCAGGAAGCGCAAGAAGCTGCCAAACATATCCTGCTGATGAAGCGTGCCATCTAAATCGAAAAATACTACCCGACGCTCACTCTGAGTTGTCAAACGTTACTCCTCTGGATCGTTAAAGCCCATAAACCACGTAAATAAGAACCCTGCGATAACCGCTATCAGAAAGCCTAACAGATAGAGCATCACTTTTCCGGTAACAATGGTTAATGCCAGTGGTAAACCTGAAATGCCAAATGTAATAACCGTCGCCACTTTCCAGTAGCTAATTAATGCCCCGCCAACCGCACCACCCAAACACGCGCCAATAAACGGTTTACCAAGCGGCAAAGTCACCCCGAAAATCAGCGGTTCACCAATACCGAGCAGCCCGACTGGCAATGCCCCTTTGATAAGTTTTTTCAGCCGCTGATTGCGGGTTTTCATGTAGACCGCAAGCGCAGCGCCAACTTGCCCAACCCCAGCCATCGCCAGAATTGGCAGTAAGGCGTTCTGCCCGTGAGTCTGGATAAGCTCAACGTGAATCGGCACCAGCCCCTGATGCAAACCCGAAAGCACCAATGGCAAGAATGCGCCGGAAAGCACCGCGCCAACCACCAGACCACCTTTGTCGATTGCCATTGTGGCGCCGTGAGCAATCGCATCAGAAATCAGGCCACCCAACGGTTGCAAAGCAACAATAGCAATCGAAGCGGTAATCAAAGTCGTCAGGAGCGGGTTGAGGATCAGCTCAATTGAACCGGGCAACAACTTGCGTAAGCGTTTTTCAATCCAGCACATCAACGCTACCACCAGCAACACGGCGATAACGCCGCCGCGGCCAGGCTGGAGGTTTTCACCAAACAGATGGATTTGCGCGAGTTGCGGGCTGGAAAGTATCCCCGCCATCACGCCACCCATCGCCATCGAACCGCCGAATACTTTGGCCGCGTTGACGCCCACCAGAATATTCATGATAGCAAACACGGCGCTACCGAAGATGGCGAGTAAGCCGAGAATGTTCGGGTACTGGGTGGCCATGTCGCCAACAATATCCGGGCGCTTCAGAATGTTGATAATTCCAGTAATCAGACCCGATGCAATAAAAGCTGGAATCAATGGAATAAAGACATTAGCCAGTTTACGCAGCGCTTCGCTCATCGGCGCCTGGTAACGCGCTTTGGCTTGAGCCTTATTCAACGCAATATCATCTTCTGCTGTGATGACCTGCCCGCTGCTTTGCAGCAGCTCGCGCATGGCATCCACTACTTGTGCGGCACGCCCTGGCCCGACAATCAGCTGATGCTGCTGGCCCTGTTTCACATAACCGCTGACACCTGGCAGTTTTTTCAGACCAGCAATATCCAGCAGGTCATCGTCATTCACTTCTACCCGCACGCGGGTCATGCAGTTTTCGAGACGGGCGATGTTTGCCTGCCCACCGATGCCGAGCAAAATCTCACTGGCCAGAGCCGCTGTCTTATCCATGATTCAGTACCTTTATTTTAAGGCGGAGCGGAGATAACCGTGGCTATCAGCCAGGCGCACTTGCGCGGTTTGAGCATCCACGCCGGTGAGTATCATAAGAATGGCGGGTTTTACTTCATAATCAGTTTGTTTGAGTGCGTTTTCGGCATCGATACGAGCAGCACCAGTAGCCTCAACAACAATACGGCAGGCGCGGTCCACCAGCTTGATATTGGTGGCTTTCATATCCACCATCAGGTTCTGGTAAACCTTCCCTAATTTGACCATCGCGCCAGTGGAAATCATATTCAATACGAGCTTCTGCGCAGTGCCCGATTTCAGACGAGTAGAACCGGTCAACGCTTCCGGGCCGACGACCGGAGAAATAGCAATTTCAGCTTCCAGCGCAATAGCGGAACCCGGGTTACAGGAAATGGCGGCAGTACGGCAACCAAGGTTACGCGCATAACGCAGGCCGCCAATCACATAGGGCGTGCGGCCGGACGCTGCAAGCCCAACCACCATATCGTTAACCGTCAGGTCTAATGCTTTCAGATCGTCTTCACCCAATTGCTGGTTATCTTCGGCACCTTCGACGGCTTTCAGCAATGCCCCTGGGCCACCCGCAATTAAGCCAATGACCAAACCGTGCGGAACACCAAACGTTGGTGGACATTCGGAGGCATCCAGAACCCCAAGGCGCCCGCTGGTTCCCGCGCCCATATAAATCAAACGCCCGCCCGCCTTGAGTGATTCACTTGCGGCATCGACGGCAAGGGCAACTTCCGGCAATGTTTTTTCAACTGCCCCCGCCACCAGAGCGTCTTGTTGATTAAAACGCTCGACCATTTCGAGTGTTGAGAGGCAATCGAGATCCATTGTTTGTGGATTACGAGTTTCAGAAACGAGTGAGCCGAGATTCATCATGCACCTTTGAATATTTAATTCCTTAATGTTCCAACATAATGGAATATAAAATTCATTCAGGCGAGCGTAATTTACGTTATTATGGAGCGGCTCACATTATTGACCCGGCAGACTGGAGAGGACATGAACTGTTTACTGCGTATCCGAAGCCGCTACTCAACGCTTGCACAGAGTGACCGTAAACTGGCCGACTTTCTGCTCGAAAAGCCCGACTACGCCCGCCATTTAAGTTCTCAGCAGCTTGCTACTGAAGCCGGTGTGAGCCAGTCAAGCGTGGTGAAGTTCTCCCAAAAACTGGGGTTCAAAGGCTTCCCTGCCCTCAAACTTGCTATCAGTGAAGCGATGGCCAGCGGCCAGCAACCACAATCAGTCGCGGTACATAATCTTATTCTTGGAGACGATCCGCTGCGGCTGGTGGGCGAGAAACTGATCAAAGATAATATGGCAGCGATGCACGCAACACTTGATGTCAACAGCGAAGAAAAGCTACTGGCGAGCGTGAATATGCTGCGCGATGCGCGACGCGTGCTGCTGGTTGGCATCGGTGCATCAGGGCTGGTTGCCAAAAACTTTGCCTGGAAGCTGATGAAAATCGGGATTAATGCAGTGGCAGAGCAAGACATGCATGCGCTACTTGCGACGGCACAAGCCTCAAGCAGTGACGATGTATTACTGGCGATTTCTTATTCTGGTGAACGGCGTGAGATAAACCTCGCGGCAGATGAAACCCTGCGCACCGGCGCGAAGATCCTCGCCATCACAGGCTTTACGCCAAATGCTTTACAGCAGCGCGCGACGCTGTGTCTGTACACCATCGCCGAAGAGCAGGCGACACGCAGTGCAGCAATATCCTCCACCAGCGCGCAGATGATGTTAACCGATTTACTGTTTATGGCGCTGGTACAGAGGGATTTGGAGCACGCACCGAAGCGTATTCGGCACAGTGAAGCACTGGTAAAAAAACTGGTTTGATCGGGGATTGGGCGTATAATGCCCGCCCAGTTTCTGATGTTATCGAGATCTTCCCATGGCGCTACTTATCACTAAAAAATGTATCAACTGCGATATGTGCGAGCCGGAGTGCCCGAACGAGGCCATTTCCATGGGCGATAGTATTTATGAGATCAACGCCGATCGTTGTACCGAGTGCGTTGGGCATTACGAAACGCCAACCTGCCAGAAAGTCTGCCCGATCCCGAATACCATCATCAAAGATCCGGCTCGCATTGAGAACGAAGAGCAACTGTGGGATAAATTTGTCCAGTTGCATCACGCCGACAAGCTTTAGCTCTCAATAATGACTGTTGCGCAGGCATAGTGGCGCTCATCAGCAAGCGTCACATGCACTGAACGCACACCTAATTTTTGCGCGACTCGCTCGGCCTCTTCCCAAAAACGTAATTGCGGTTTACCCAACGGATCGTTAAACACTTCAAACTGGTTAAACGCCAGGCCGTTGCGAATACCCGTTCCAAACGCCTTCGCCGCCGCTTCTTTTACTGCAAAACGTTTTGCAAGAAAGCGCACCGGTTGCTGGTGCGCCTGATATTGCAGCCATTCGTTGGCACTGAGTACACGCTTTGCCAGTCGGTCTCCCGAACGCGAGATAACGCCTTCAATACGCGAAATCTCCACAATATCGGTGCCCAGGCCAAGAATCGCCATTAGCTACGCGCTTCCTGCATCAGGCGTTTCATTTCTGCCACTGCCTCTTTCAGGCCACTCATCACCGCACGGCCAATAATCGCGTGACCAATATTCAGCTCATGCATTTCTGGAAGGCGAGCAATGGCTTTCACATTGTGATAAGTCAAACCGTGCCCCGCATTCACTTTCAGCCCTTTACCAGCGGCGTACGTTGCCGCTTCCGCAATGCGCGCCAGTTCTTTGGCCTGAGTCGCTTCGTCTTTTGCATCTGCGTAGCAACCAGTATGAATTTCGATATATGGCGCACCAACAGCGACAGCGGCATCAATTTGCGCGTGGTCAGCATCAATAAACAGGGAAACCAGAATACCGGCATCAGCCAGGCGTTTGCAGGCATCACGCATTTTATCCAGCTGACCAGCAACATCCAGACCACCTTCAGTGGTCACTTCCTGGCGTTTTTCCGGCACCAGGCAGCAGAAATGAGGTTTGGTTTCGCAAGCAATACCAATCATCTCTTCGGTTACAGCCATTTCAAGGTTCATGCGTGTATCAAGAGTCTGACGCAGGATACGAACATCACGGTCGGTGATATGGCGGCGATCTTCACGCAAGTGAACCGTAATGCCATCAGCACCAGCTTGTTCACAGATAAATGCTGCTTGTACTGGGTCTGGGTATGCCGTACCGCGCGCATTACGTAAAGTTGCGATGTGATCGATATTGACGCCTAACAGTAATTCAGCCATGACAATCCTCGAGGTCAGAACGGTTTTAGTTGAGGCAGTTTACACCGGGTAAGGAAAGCGTGGCTACGGGCCTTGCGTTATTGCGGGTCTTGAGGTGATTTGAGTGGTCGAATTTTGGGCACAAACTGGCGGAACAATTCGCGGCTTTTGAGAGGTTTGCCGCCAAGATAGGGTTTTAAGGCCATACGCGTAAAACGTTTAGCCGCGCGCAACGTGGCGACGTCAGGAAACTCACGGTTAGCAAGCGCTCTTAATTCATGTCCGGTGAAGCTGTAATGATCGACAACAAGGCTTGCGATAAAGCCTTTTTCTTCACGGTATCGATAGGTCATGGTATCGCTGACTTCTTCGCCGCTTCCTGCGCAATGCAAAAAATCCACGCCATAACCCAGATGCCCAAGCAGAGCTAATTCAAAACGGCGTAAAGCGGGTTCGGGTGAACCGCTCGTTCCAGCGAGAGCCTGAATACAGTGGAGATAATCGAAGAATAATTCGGAGAAACGGGTTTCGTCTTCCAGCACGCGTGAAATCAGCTCGTTGACGTACAGGCCGCTGTAAAGCGTGATGCCACTTAGGGGAAGTGCAAGCGAGACAGCTTCGGCGCTACGGAGTGTTTTAACTTCTCCGCGCCCGCCCCAGCGAACCAGCAAGGGGGTAAAGGGTTGTAAAGTCCCTTTGAGATTAGAGCGGCGAGAACGAGCGCCTTTCGCAATTAAACGAACGCGCCCGGACTCTTCAGAAAAAAGATCAAGTAGAAGGCTGGTTTCGCTCCAGGGGCGACTATGCAGGACAAAAGCCCGTTGCCAGCCTTCCATTTTCTTATTTCAGATCGTCGGTATAACCCAGGCTACGCAGCGCGCGCTCGTCGTCTGCCCAACCGGATTTCACCTTAACCCACAGTTCAAGGTGGATTTTGGCTTCAAACATCTCTTCCATGTCTTTACGCGCTTCGATACCGATGGTTTTGATTTTGGCGCCTTTATTGCCAATAACCATCTTCTTCTGGCCTTCACGTTCAACCAGAATCAGGCCATTGATGTCGAAACCACCACGAGCATTCTCTACAAACTGTTCAATTTCAACAGTAACGGAATATGGCAGTTCCGCGCCCAGGAAACGCATCAGTTTTTCACGGATGATCTCAGACGCCATGAAACGCTGTGAACGGTCAGTGATGTATTCTTCCGGGAAGTGATGAATTGCTTCTGGTAGACGCTTGCGAACAATGCTTGCAATGGTGTCTACGTTCATACCGTGTTCCGCAGAAATAGGCACGATATCAAGGAAGTTCATCTGGCTGCCGAGGAATTGCAGGTGCGGCAACAGAATACCTTTGTCCTGAACGTTATCGACTTTGTTCACCGCAAGAATTACCGGCGCGCGCGCGTCACGCAGTTTGTTGAGCACCATCTCATCGTCGGCGGTCCACTTAGTGCCTTCAACCACGAAGATAACCAGTTCAACGTCACCGATGGAGCTGCTGGCAGCTTTGTTCATCAGGCGGTTGATGGCGCGCTTTTCTTCCATATGCAGCCCCGGGGTATCAACGTAGATCGCCTGATACGGGCCTTCAGTATGGATGCCCATAATGCGGTGACGAGTCGTCTGCGCTTTACGGGAAGTGATAGAGATTTTTTGCCCAAGCAACTGGTTTAGCAGCGTGGATTTGCCGACATTCGGGCGACCAACGATGGCCACGAATCCGCAAAAGGTTTGTTCTTCGCTCATTATTCCAGCTCCAGCTTGATAAGCGCCTGCTCAGCTGCAGCCTGTTCCGCTTTACGGCGGCTTGAACCGGTACCAATCACCGGCTCAGGCAGGCCACTCACCTGACAGTGAATGGTAAATTCCTGATCGTGCGCTTCACCACGAACCTGTACGACCAAATAAGCTGGCAGTGGCAAGTGGCGACCCTGCAAATATTCTTGCAGACGCGTCTTAGGGTCTTTTTGCTTATCGCCTGGGCTAATTTCATCCAGACGAGATTGATACCAGGAAAGAATTAAACGCTCAACATTCTGGATATCGCTGTCGAGGAAAACACCACCAATTAAGGCTTCGACGGTATCGGCCAGAATAGATTCGCGGCGGAAACCACCACTTTTCAACTCACCCGGCCCAAGGCGCAGACATTCGCCTAATTCAAATTCACGGGCAATTTCTGCCAGTGTATTTCCACGAACAAGCGTTGCACGCATACGACTCATATCACCTTCGTCTACACGAGGGAAACGATGGTAAAGCGCGTTTGCAATAACGTAGCTAAGAATGGAGTCACCCAGAAATTCCAGACGCTCATTGTGCTTGCTGCTGGCACTGCGATGCGTTAATGCCTGCTGCAACAGATCCTGATGTACAAAAGTGTAGCCCAGCTTACGCTGCAGCCTATTAATTACGATGGGGTTCATGCGATACCAATTAATGAATGCGTCAATTATTCAGCACACGGAACAGACCTGAAAAAGAGAACCAACGCTGTTTCGTTTGCCGTGGCTCCCTTATGGGAGCCAACCTTAATACGGGGGGATATTCTATAGATAACGACATAGAAAGTCGTTATCTGAATGGATTTAATTGATCAATGAATTCCGCCAATACGACTTAAGCGAACACCCGTTGGCCATTCACCCTCTTGTTTCTCAAAACTCATCCAGATAGTGGTTGCTTTACCTACCAGATTTGCCTCAGGAACAAAGCCCCAATAACGGCTATCAGCGCTGTTATCGCGGTTATCACCCATCATGAAATAATGGCCCGGTGGCACAATCCACGTAGCAAGTTGCTGGCCCGGTTGCTGGTAATACATACCCAGTTGGTCTTGAGCGATTGGCACAGTTAAAATACGGTGAGTTACATCACCCAGTGTTTCTTTGCGCTCAGACAGGCGAATCCCGTCTTCTTTAGTCTGATTCAGCGGCAACTGGAAGAAACCAGAATTAGCTTCACTGCCATTACGACGCGCAAAAGTCTGCACAAAATCACTTGGCTCTACATTGCTGTAGGTAATTGGCAGAGCGTTATCACATGCCTGACCTGAACTGCAATTTGGCTGAATAGTGACTTCTTTTGCCACTGGATCGTAACTGACACGATCGCCCGGTAAACCAACGGCACGCTTGATGTAATCCAGACGTGGATCTTGTGGATATTTGAACACCACAATATCACCGCGTTTTGGGTGACCCGTTTCTATGAGCGTTTTCTGGTAAATCGGATCTTTAATACCGTAAGCAAATTTCTCCACCAGGATAAAGTCGCCAATTAATAACGTTGGCATCATTGATCCTGATGGAATCTGGAATGGCTCATAAATAAATGAACGTACGATCAAGACAATAGCGAGCACCGGGAATACGGATGCCCCCGTTTCTAACCAACCTGGCTTAGGTGCGACTTTTTTTAGCGTTTTGCTATCAAGTGCATCACCAGTGGCAGCTTGCGCTGCCGCCTGTTTTTCATGACGCTTTGGCGCAAAGATAAATTTATCAATACACCATAAAAGGCCTGTTACCAGCGTCGCTATCACGAGGATTAGCGCAAACATATTCGCCATGCCAACTCCTTAATTTATTTGCTGTCTTTGCCGACGTGCAGAATGGCGAGGAACGCTTCCTGAGGCAATTCGACGTTACCGACTTGCTTCATACGCTTCTTACCGTCTTTCTGTTTCTGCAACAGCTTTTTCTTACGGCTGACGTCACCGCCGTAGCATTTTGCCAATACGTTTTTACGCAACTGTTTAACAGTAGAACGCGCGATGATATGTGCGCCAATAGCCGCCTGAATCGCAATATCAAATTGCTGGCGTGGGATCAGCTCTTGCATCTTCTCAACCAACTGACGGCCACGGAACTGCGAGTTACCACGGTGCGTGATCAATGCCAGGGCATCCACACGATCGCCGTTAATCAGTACATCAACACGCACCATGTCAGAAGTCTGGAAGCGTTTGAAGTTGTAATCCAGAGAAGCATAGCCGCGGGATGTTGATTTCAGACGGTCGAAGAAGTCGAGAACCACTTCAGCCATTGGAATTTCGTAAGTCAATGCAACCTGGTTACCGTGGTAAACCATGTTGGTCTGCACACCGCGTTTTTCGATACACAGAGTGATAACGCTGCCCAGATATTCCTGCGGCATCAGCATATGACATTCTGCAATTGGCTCGCGCAGCTCTGCGATGTTATTCAGTGCTGGCAGTTTAGATGGGCTATCAACATAGATAGTTTCGCCGGTCGTGGTTTCGACTTCGTAAACTACGGTAGGTGCAGTGGTAATCAGATCAAGATCGTATTCACGCTCCAGACGCTCCTGAATGATTTCCATGTGCAGCAGACCCAGGAAGCCACAGCGGAAACCAAAGCCCAACGCAGTGGAGCTTTCTGGTTCATAGAACAGGGAAGCATCGTTCAGGCTAAGCTTGCCAAGCGCATCACGGAAGTTTTCGTAATCGTCTGAGCTAACCGGGAACAGACCTGCATAAACCTGCGGCTTCACTTTTTTAAAGCCTGGCAGCGCTTTATCTGCCGGGTTACGCGAAAGGGTCAGGGTATCGCCGACCGGTGCGCCGAGAATGTCTTTGATTGCACAAACCAACCAGCCTACTTCACCACAGCCCAGAACATCACGATCAACACGTTTCGGTGTGAAAATGCCCAGGCGGTCAGCGTTATAAACCTGGCCAGTACTCATTACTTTGATTTTGTCGCCTTTTCTCATGGTACCGTTTTTGATACGCACCAGAGAAACAACGCCAAGATAGTTATCGAACCATGAGTCAATGATCAGTGCCTGCAATGGCGCTTCCGGATCACCTTCAGGGCCTGGGATATCACGCACCAGACGTTCAAGAACATCCGTCACACCAAAACCAGTTTTTGCAGAGCAGCGCACAGCATCGGCGGCGTCGATGCCGACGATGTCTTCAATTTCTTGCGCAGCACGTTCAGGATCAGCTGCTGGCAGGTCAATTTTGTTTAGAACTGGAACCACTTCCAGATCCATTTCCATCGCGGTATAGCAGTTTGCCAGAGTCTGAGCTTCTACACCCTGCCCGGCATCCACCACCAGCAATGCACCTTCACAGGCTGCAAGGGAGCGGGATACTTCATAAGAGAAGTCAACGTGGCCTGGGGTGTCGATGAAATTCAGGTGGTAAGTTTCACCATCAGATGCTTTGTAATCCAGCGTAACGCTTTGCGCTTTGATGGTAATACCACGTTCACGCTCCAGATCCATGGAGTCAAGAACCTGGGCTTCCATTTCACGGTCGGACAAGCCGCCGCAAATTTGGATAATACGGTCAGACAGCGTCGATTTGCCGTGGTCGATGTGGGCAATAATAGAAAAGTTTCTTATGTTCTTCATAAATATAGTTTTTTATGCTCGCTATGCGGATTAATTCTTTTTGATGGACACAGCGGTGGACACTCCACGGTAACTACCCCATCAACGACTGGCCTGCATCTTACACTGTAGTGGCTTACTCGTCAGCATATGGGTTCTATACTTTCCATTCGAACTAAAGTGTATATGCGCAGAGGGTAGGATCAGTCTGGTCTCTGTTACATGATGAGTAAAAGCAGGAGCTGGCGGAGGCGATAAAACTGGAGTTTCCTGGCGAAGATATTTAATAATTTGCCTGTCAGCAGGCGCGATAACCGCAACTTGTGAGTTAACTCAAAAAAAAACTCAAGTCATCTCCTTATATGTCGATATTATTTCAGGACTAAAAAGGAGATACAAATGAAAGGAATGTTATTACCGCTTCTGATCGTTTCAGCGTTGTCCGGCTGCGCTGAAACACCAGCTACCTCTGTGCTGAACAACACAACCGAAGAAAAGCCGGTTGTAAACCCCGTAGAATCCAAATACGTTTTTGATCCGGATACTAAAACTCGCGGTACATTTCAAAACTGCAAGGCAATGCTGAAGGTTGATGGGGAACACTCATTGGCCATAATCGACATTTACGATCACGGCATGTTTGTGAAAATCGAATTCAGATCACCGAAAGTTGTGCCTGTGGCTAGCGGGTTAATGACTCCAACGGAAAACGGGTCGTTGCTATATGTGGGCCCGAAGGGGTCGATTCGTTTCGAAAAGATGGTTTTGAAAACCGGGATGCGTGTGTACATGTTTAAGATACCTCGTCAAAACGTAGAGCTGACCTCTGCATGTGACGAAAAGACTTTTAGTCCATTACGCTCCTGAAGGCAGAATAATTAATTATGGAAATCGCCACCAGCAAAGTGGCTTTTTCATAATGTCATCCTGCGATTGAATTGGCTGTTTTGTAATACTGGTTATTTTCTTAATGATCCTACCCGCGAATAGTGGACACGAGACTAAGTAAACTCTTAACCAGAGGTGACTCACATGACAAAACCAGCATCAAGCATCAAAAAGATCCGCATGCAGCACTCACCTAAACTCCGTCAGGAAGCCCTTAAACTGGCTGAGCGCATTGGTGTTGCCGCTGCAGCACGCGAGCTCAACCTGGATGAAGCCGCACTGCACAAGGTCACTGAATAGCGGAACGGTGACAATCTCTCGCAGGAGGACAGGTTTGATAAGGTTCATATGATAGCCAAAATTAATTACTGTTTATTTATGCAGTATATCTATCATTAAATCTGATCAAGCGAACCGGCAATGTGGGCTGGCGATGTTATGAGCGAGCGGGATTAAAGGGCTTTACTGATGAAGGGATTACGCGTTGTGTAAATTTTTATCCTTGTGGTTGCTCCAAATCAGTTTGTGCTTCCTCAGCCGCTTTGCGGGCTGCTTCTTCCGCAGCAATTCGCTGGGCTTCTTCCATCGCTTTTTCAGCGGCAAGTTGCTTCTGGTTATAGATACTCCCTTCAGGCATCTCAACGCGCACAGAAATGAACTGGTCTGCCGGGATTTCTACAGGCTCACCGCTTTTAATGGTCTCCGTAAACGAACCATCCTCATTTTTCACACCAATCAAATTGCGGGCAAACTCGGGCGCGTCAGGGTATGCACGGTGATACGTTTTCACGAGAATGGAACCATCGGGGTTGACTTCATAGTCCAGCCAGACGAGTGGCTGGCAATTGCGGTCTTTGGGTACATCAAAGCCACCATCAATACCGCCCCACGCTGCGTCAGCATTCAGGCCTATGCACCCTTCGAGCAGATACAGGCCTATGCCCTGCCGGGTGACCCTGACCCCATCGGATTCTTCGTTGGTTTCTGCGCGTCCGTTACTGAAGATCCTCACGACCGGCGAAGCCGCCTTTAACGTGCCGTCCGATGCTTTTGTTGTATTTTGCGATGTGTAAACAATTTGCCCTGGTCGCACATCAAGCAATGTTGAAAAAGCATCTGATGCATTCGATCTTCCGCTGATTTGATATGAAATAGTTCCGCCGATCCCCGTCACACCCGATCGAAAACGCGGTGTACCGTTAATCATGACAGTTTCGGTCCAGACACTTCCAACGGATGCCAGGCCTTCAGTTGTTTTGGTGTACGGATTACCTGGAATTCCTGCCATATCGAGAACGCCAGTCATTTGTCCACCAGCCAAAGGCAGCGCCCCCAGTTTTTGCAGTGCCTGCGATGATGTTCCTGCGCCAGTACCGCCCTGTTCCACACTAAGGGCTGTTGTCAGTCCAGATAGTGACGTAATGTCATTGTTAGCCCCCTTCTTCGCGAGTGACTTCTGCCCCGGAACGGTGACCTGTTGACCATTAATTGTGAACGTCACATTCCCGGTACCATTCATGACATCCGCAAATCCGCTCATATACTTCTGATACATGCCGAACGTCTCAGCAATGTCCTGCGCCAGCCCGTCAACGCTCAGGCTATCACTGAGCAGGATGGCAAATTTCGTACCTGCTGCAATTGCAGGGCTGATGGCAGGAGTGACGGATAACGCAGTAGCACTGGTAACCGCAGTGAGCTGTAAAACCTGAACGGGATTTGTGAAGGTAATCAGCGTGCAGCCAACGCGAATGAGACTGCCTGCTGCGGTGAAGTTTGTGCCGGTACCGGTGATGGTGCTGCCATTGCCTGCAATAGTGCCTGTTGTGTAAATCATGTTTTCTCCTGACAATAAAAAACCCGCCGAAGCGGGTATTCATATGTAATGTGTGCGAGCGACCTACTGCCGCGATTAATACAGCGGGGGGAGTATCAAGGTTGGGAGCGGTGAAACGATACTGTTATCAGGGTAGGCGTATGCAAATCCTGTCACCTCTCCTGGCTGAACCGAAAGGCTTAAACCGTTTCGTACATAACCCATATTCTGGAACTGGGTACCACCTCCGCCTGGTCTCCATACCCAGTATCCGGGCATATCCAATACGATCATCCCATCTACATTTGTAGCGTCCCGAGATTTCGTCCAGCGCTCCTTCACAATAAAGGGGCGTTTATTTGTTGAAAATACACATTGCCCACGGGCATTCCAGACAGCCATCCCTGCGTTACCCGCCTCAGGAAAACCCGGCCCATACACGATGATATCCAGCGTGACATCCCTTGGTTGTCTATTCTCATGCTTTCCTTCTGCGTATGCAGTGAGCGTCGGCACATCCGGATCTGTGACATAAACGCGCGTGGATGAGCGGGCAACCGCAACGCCTGGCGCTGTCCAGTGCGCCGCGATGATTACTTTATGTGGGTCGATTCCTTCATAGGTAGGGATAGTCCAGGTGCCGTTAAATGTAATCCGCCCCTGGAACAAAACCCGACAGCAAGCCTGCTCAGTGGTAATTAATGTGAAATTAGCGCCCCCCTGAAGGAGCAAGCCAGCCGTTGAACCCTCCGGAGGAAGCTGAAAGATGCTCACATTGGTGGTAACTCTGGATACATCATCCCCGACAGTGCTTGCCATCTGGAGTGTCAAAGAGGAACCCTTGTCTACAAAGCCCGTCAGATAGGCGATGCCAACACCAGAGTCCACCGCCGTTGATGATGGTATTAACATTATTGAGCTTCCAGGTATTCTGCCGGGCAGTGCGACGGTCTGATTCCCCGCCTTGCGCTCTTCAGTAACCGTCGCAAGCCAGGATGGCACCTGCATCCCTGAGGTGACTTCTATCGGCCTGGTCCCGTCCAGATAATCAATCAGTATGCCTGCGCCCATTACCAGACTCCCACGTGAATACGAACGACCCCCGGGACATTCACATCCAGCCCGGTACCATCCACTTTGATTTTATTCCCGGAGCCATTAATCACCAGGCTGTCATTAAATTCAGCAGGGCCATTCTTCGGGATATTCCAGCCTGCTTTTCCGGCCTGATACCCATCTGATCGAAGCGAGTTTGTAATTTTACCGAAATCAATACTCGCATTTTTGAAGAATGCATCGTTGAAAAACGCTTGCCCGTTTTCGATGACAAACGGCAATGTCACCGCCCCACCCGCCTGCGACATCACGGCAAAACGATCAGCCAGAAAGAGTATCTGCGATTGCATGCCTGCAGGGGTATTTTCAACACCAATGCCCATGCCAGCCGCGTATTGCCGCCCGTTTGAGTCAACTGCAACCTTGATGCTGTACATCGCGTTGAGAGTGCCATCAATATTCGCAAGCGCCTGCGCATTCGTTGTGACACCTGCGCTCACTCCATTGATTGAGGCGTTAATCGCAGCAACCTGGGTCGCAGTTGACTGCTGATAATTCGCAACGGTCTGACTGAGACCAGTGATGCTCGCACCATTGCCATTGACCTTACTTTCCAGCCGCAACAGTGACCGCGCATTTGCCTCACGATCATTAGCAGTCGTTTCATCAATACGCTGAATCGCTGCAATGCTACTGCCGTACTGTGCTGTAATTGTCTGCTTCAGATTGACCTGCGCCAGTGTGTTCTGGATGAGTGCGATAGCCGTATTCTGCACGCCCCCTTTAATCGTTCCGACCTGACCCGTTTTGTCAGCGAGCTCCGCCGTTACTTCTTCAAATCTCGATGCTGTAGCGCTATCCAGCGTCGTGACAGCCTGGTCCAGAATCGTGATATCAGCCGTGTTCTGTGCCGCCACCCTGCCTGCGGCATCCGCTTTATTGCCCGCTGTTGTTGCCTTACCATCAGCCGTATCGGCTTTGTCTGACGCCACTTTCGTTGCTGCAGACACTTTATCGACCGCCGTGGCGCGCGCTTCAGTTTCCGTTGCGATAACCTGGCGCACTTCCGTGATATCCGCGGTATTTTTCGCGGTACCGTCCGCATTTTCACCAATTTTCGCTTCAAGATGGCGAACATCCGTAACGCGGGCCTCGGTTTCAGTCGCAATCACTTCACGCAGTTGCTCGAACTTCGCAGAGTTCGCACCGTTTTGCGCCGACTGGCTCACCACCACATTCGCAATCGCCAGCGCGTTGTGAATGATGGACTCTGCAGTCTGTTTATTTGCTCCCACAGCTGCGGCAAGCTTGTCTGCGTTCTCGGTGATGGCGCTGGCCATGTCGGCGACTTTCTGATTACCGTCGACGGCGCTTTCAATCAGGTCTTTGAACAGGTCGGTGTTTTGAATAGCGTCACCGATAAAATCCATTAACCCCTCTGAATCGGCTACGCAATGCCCGTCCACCTCTAAAAAACTTGATGATCCAAATGCATTGATGGTGCGAACGTACCACCAATAATGATGATCATTTTTAAGCCCCTGACTCGTCCATGACTGCCCCATACCCGCACGAGTTGCATGAGCCTCAACCGTTGTAGCACTCGCGTCGGCCAGCCTTGTTTCTCCTGAGGTCCAGAAATCGTATTGTGTGCTGACGTTTATAACTGCGGGCAATTTAGGAAGCAGCGTGATGGCAAAAAAACCATTCTGAATTTCAACGCTTGAAGGTGGTGGTGGCGCTTGAATGGAGAACTCGAGATAAGCCTCTGGTGAGTAAGCGCCGAGGTAACTTACTGCAATAACATGCGCCGTATAAGTACCGCGCAACAGACCAGACAACCGGCAGGAATTGCCAGGCGTTTGCACTGAAAAGACTATCTGGCCATTCTGCCGAATAATCACCCGGTTGTAGGCAATATTGCCAATATTGGTCCAGACAAGATTACCCTGGATTACCTGCCCTATCTCTTCAACGTCATAATGCAGATTCTGCGGCTGGGCAACTCCGCCCGGCTGAAGCCCGGTCAGGGGTGGCGACTCAACGACCACGCCGACCGCATCACCATACATATCCTGAGTTTCTTCACGGAGTGTGAGTGTGATGCCGCTTTGAGGGTCGAAATCCCACTTAACTACTCGGAACTCCACATTGTTTATTCCCAGGGATGCGATGCTTACTTTTGCATATCGACCAGGTCTGAATTTATACCCCCGGAAATTGACTGGCACTTCCATTGTGCGCCCCAGTCGTTTACGGTTCACAACAATGTGAGCCAGACGTTGCGCAGTATATGGATTGTTCACAAAGCGGAATTTAAAGTCCTGTTTTAGCTTCTTTCCATCCTTTGTTACCCATGCGTCATAGCTAACCTCAGGAAAGTCAGTCTCTACAAATCCCTGGTCCACATCAATATAAGTACCATTGATAGTATTAACCTTTTCCTTGTGAGACGTCTCTGGGACGATCTTAATATCACCAGCAATACACGACTCATCCAGCGTCATTGTGGCCGGTCCATAATAAGCGCCTACCAGCAGCCCGTGGCGGCCGCCGATATAGCTCAGCTCACCACCGCATGCCTGACACATATCCTCCAGGACTTTGGCTGGCTGCTCTTCCAGATCGAATTCACCATTAATGGTGTATCGATTCGAATAGCTATTATCAACGCTCTTAACGGGCTCATCACAGATATTGGCTGCAACCTTGTACTGCTCCATATCAATTGCGGAATCAGGAACATTCAGGACAGTTCGATAATAATCAAGAATCACCAGGGCGGCGTTATCAGTAAACTTTACCAGGCTATCTCGTGGGTCAAAGACCTCCTTACCTTCTTTGTGGAACTTAATGTTCGGCAGGCCTGAAGGGAATTTTTCAGCGTCAAATTTAAGCGAAATACGGCAAAATGAAATGCCTCGCCCGATCATGTCTTCCTTCCATGATGGGCAGTTTTCTTTCAGGAACGGATCAGCGTCTGTGCGGCTGTTGTGAATTTCATAAGTTACCAGGTTTCCATAGTTGCCAACCGCATCGTCTGCGAGCATAACTTTTGTCACCGCATGCAAAGGATGACCAGCCAACGCCAGCACCATATGCATCCACTCGCCTTTAACCTGATCACCAGCCTGCTCTTCAGCAAAAATAAGGACGCCTGATGATACTGTTCGTCCATAGACGATGTTTCTGCTGGCAGCACTTGCCCTTAAAACCTGTTTACGCTCTGCGGCATCCCGAAACGTCCCATAGCCCGGGGTTTTGGGTTTCAACGCCATCGAAGCAACAACAGACGCGATGGTCAGCGCAACTGCAAGAGCCACATATCCAGCCGCAGCTGCTGCTGATGCAGCAATAGCAATTGCTGCAGGAATTATTGCTGGTGGCATCGTGGACCTCCCCATGCACCCGTTATTTTGACATCGGAAAACAGACGAGCCCCCTCAGGAGAGGTCGCCCATACTCCAACAACCCAATAAATACCCGCTGTCATTCCGTTTTCACCTTCGAATGTCACTGCGTCTCCGCGTTGTACAAAAGCTGGATTTTTTTCGATCAGGTAATGGCTTAGACAAGCGGCAATATCTCCGCCTCGTTGTTGAATAAACTCAGTTGCACCGCGCTCACCTCTATAGTCGAGTTGCTGCCGCAAACTGGACCCATATTGAGCATCCATAGCGTCAGCAACTAGCGTGCAGCAGTCGTTTACGCCCCATTTGAAGCGCGCGCCTTCGAGGCTCTGCATGGTTGTCACCAGAGCCTGTTGCCAGTGTTGTTTTTTCATTTGGTTTACGCGTAGTTGAATGGAGGTGCGTCTTTTTTGCTGCCCCAGTAGATGGAGCGTTCAGACATTTGGGCGACATAACGGAAGAAACGATCATCCTGGTAAAGTGCGCGCTGGCTTTCGTCAGTGAATCTGTCTGAACGGCCTTCTTGCCACTTTTCAAAGATATTGGAGACGGTGTAACTGATTCCGCAGGTTTTACCGGCTACTGCCGACGAACTGGAGATAAATCCTTCATGTAGTAAATCAATCGCCAGTGGATTGCCATCATCAGCAATTGCTACAAGATAGGTGCGAACTGGACGATCCACGCATGGTTCATTGAGCGTTTGCGTTAACAACGCCGTATCCAGCCCTGATAATGAGAGGTTCATCTGCGAAGGGCTGATATCACTGGCTTCACTTACTGAGCCGCATTTACCCAGAGAACCCACCCCCAGATAAACATAGCCGCTCAGAACCAGCTCTCCAGCCCCAGAATGAACCCGAGTGGTACCGGACTCGAAATCTATCTCACAGGCCATACAGATAATTACTGATTCACGTTCAAGCGCCTGAACCATCGCGTCAGAAAATGGAGAATAGAGCATCAGAAAAACGCCTCCACAAGATTAATGGTAAAACTGCCGGTTAATCCCGGATCACGAGAACCTCCGTTCTCATCTTTATCTAGACGGAAAACGCCTGTTGGGTTCTGAACTTCAATATGAGTACCAGCTTGCGGCTTGCTACGTAGCATGGGAGCCAGGGAGATTTGTGCCGCACCGTTGCCATCCGAAGTCACATCAGCTGTTACCAGGCGAAGCTGATTACTTATCGAAACATACTGACCGCGCTTCAGAACCAGTGAACTAGCAACCCAGCCAGTTGAGTTGACCGCAACAAGATTCCCCGTGTCGATACCAGTAACTGGATTACCATTCGGTGCAGATTGCGGCTGGCTCATATCTCCCAGCACCACGCGGCCACCAGGGCCATCCATCTGTGCGAGAAACACGCTCATCTCACGGATTTCATCAGGTGGCAGATTTTCGAAGCGCATGTCCATAGCCCAGCGCGTACCAGGATACGTGACTATTTGCGTTGTACCGCTGAAAGGGCTTTCGAAACTGGCTGTTTTGGAGCGGAGGGTAAGATTCATTGAGGACGGCCGCAGTACCGCAGGCCATTGTACTGTTGCCATAATTCACCTGTAAAAAAGCCCCGACATAAGTCGAGGCTTAAAAAAGAATGATTAAAAGCCAGTTTCAATATGATTAATTTAATCCGCAAAGCTAATAGAATGCGCTTGGGATGGAGTTAAAATTCGATAAAGCTTTAGGCGATTTTATTAATCATTTCGTTTGAAAAGACTTTTCTAAATTTTCTAGTCTCTTTTGCATTTCGTCCGTAAATTGCGAGCTATCAAACAATGGATTACCATCAGCCCCATCTAGACGCATAACTTCAACCGTAAAAACAGCATCTGCCGGTGCTTCAACCTTTCCCCATTCACTAAAACGATTAGGTGCCAAACTCCAATCAGCTTTTTCGCCCGGTTCTAACCCTCCGGAAATCTGATAATTGAATTCTTTCACTAACCACGGAACGGATCTTCCAGGGGTAGCTATCGTCCCTCTGAAATAGGCACGTGAGATTGCTTTACCAGTATTATTTGCCACATTAATATCTATAACGGGCTTAGGGTCGCCATATTCTTCAGGTTGAAGATAAAATCTTGATTTAGTTACAGCAAATGATTTCAAGGCATTTTTGTCGGATAGTGATTTTTCTTTAGCCGATTTCAAATCAGAAATCTCTTGTAAAGCCTGTTCTTTTTCTTTAACCGCACGTTCGGCTCGAATTTTATCAGCCTCGGCAATAATATCATCTGCGGTTTTTCCATCTAGTGATTTAAATGCTTCTTGTTTTTTAGTTTCTGCCAAAACTTTAATATCAGCACTACTCTTACCGGAAAAAGCATCTTTCATTAAGTCAGCAATATTAAAATGACTAGTAATAACTAACGCCGCAGAATCAGAGAATCGCTCCTTCTGATCCTCTGGTAAAGAGTCTTTTATTTTAGAAATTGATGTCTTAATAGCTTCTTCAGAACTAGCATCAATCTTAGGCTTGTCACACCCGGCTAAAACAAAAACACACAATCCAATAACAATTAATTTTTTCATTATGCCTAAGCACCCCAAAAGTAAGTAATCAGTTGAATGATAACAATATTAATTGTCTATAGCATGATCTATCGCACCATTTTGCGAGCTTGCCCATTGGTTGCGAAATCCTGAATAACCATTTGATAACCCTCCTTAGCCCCTTGTTGCGCCGCCTGTTGCAGCATCGATTCAAGCTGTTTATCGCCGCTTCCGCTAATCGTGAAATGTTGAGTTATCTGAACAGGCTGACTGCCACTATTACCCCCGTTTGCCAGAAAATCTTTTAAATCGGCGTTAGTGCGTCGGTCAACCACTCGCTCCCCTCTATCCAGCAGCCACGTTCCTTCTTTAGGGACGTTGTCGATACCATCATGAGCCATGCCGACAGCCGATACCTGAGAAATCAGCGACGCACCAGCGGCTGCAACTGCTGCCATGTTTGCAAATTTCAACATCGGATTTGTGGCCGTGGGATCAGCCATGACCTGAGATATAGCGGTTGAAAGATTAAGGGTTGCTTGCGCGATTCCAAAAGCCTTTGATGCAGCAAACATTACTTTATATGCACCACTGCCCCGCTCGCCAATTGCAGCCAACGTATCTGCCATTGAACCCGCTATTGTGGACGCACTCTGAGAGTAACTTAGGACTTCTTTATTTTGTGATTCCGACTGCTTCTGAAGCAACGTGGTATAAAGCGCATGCCGCTTATCAGCAAAATCCTGTTCTGTTGCGAATCCAGCCTCATGATATGCCTGAAGCTGTGCAAGTTGAGTGTCATACTCATTCTGAGCGGCCTGCACAGGGTCATACTCCCCACGCATAGCATCAGCGTAGGAAACGGCATTATCCTTCGCTATCTCAACGCGGGATTTAAAATAATCCTCATCAAGTTTCGAGCGAGCATCCAGCACTGCCTTGTGATCCAGTTCCCCGGATTCCTCAAGCGCCTGAATCTCCACCATGCCATCGCGCAACTTGTCAGTAGCTGCGCGCATCGGGTCGTATTTCTCCGCGATATCCTCACGCTTTTTAGCGTAGTTCTCGTGGATCATCGTGATGGCTTTCTGCGCTTCTTCTGTCGAAGCAACACCCGCTTTCAGGTATTTACCAACCTTGTCGATTTCCTCCTGCTCTTTGAGTCCGAGCTGGTCGAAAGTATCAGATCCCGCCTGCAATATGTTCTGGTAATAGTTCTCCCAGGAATCGGCAGTCAGGCCACCCGCTTTCTTTTTGCCACCAGACTTACCATTTATAGCTTCAGCGTCTCCCTGCTTGCCATATTGCCCCAATCCTCCTTTAGCGGAGGTATCTTCAGGGCTGAGCAGAGGATTATTATCCAACGCACTATCAATATCATTTTTACGAGTTTGATATGTCAGAACCGCCAGCGTTTTATTGTATTCATGCTGGTCTTTATTCTTCTGCAGGTTCTCTTCGCGCGCTTTTGAGTTTTTCTGTATTGCCGTTGTTTGCTCGTCAAAAATGCTGGCAATTGCACCGGCATCAAAGCCCTTTAAGCTGGCTGCATTTTTAACCTGATTACCGAACTCAGCCAGTATAGAGATCAGAAGATTTACCCGGTCAGCAATCGAGTGATAGAACTCAAGCGCGTAATATTCACCCAACTGACCGAAGTAAATTAAGTCGGCCTTTGCCTCAGCAATGAAATCCTCAATTGTGGCTGGTAGTAGCAAGAGGCTTTCCACCTGGTTGCGAACCATGGTAGCCACAAGTTGCACGCCTTCCTCGGCCCACTTCTCAATCGTACCCGCGCCAAAGATGTCATCCAGTTGCTGCTCAATTCCGTTTAATGAACCTTCCCAGCTATGCAAAACAGTATCAACGTTTCCGTTGGTGAAGGTGCTATTGACGTCCTGCACCCCGTCGCTGATAGCCTGAAGAGTCTCCTTAACGATATCGCCAGGACCGGACTGGCTGAAACTCATTACCAGCTGATTCCAGTTATCCCCGAGGTTGGAAATCACGCCATTCAGGGTCTGTGATTGCTTATCCATTGCGCCGGCAAAGTCGTTATTGCCCAGGTCCTGAAGATATCGCTGGATTTCAGCAGAGCTGTTTTTTACCGTTTCCGTCACACCACGGAAGGTGAAAGAAATGGTATCGCCATTGCTTTTGGTTTTAATACCAAACTCTTTTAGACGTTCAAACTCCCCTGTTGCCGCATCAGCCACTGCCTGGACCATATCATCCAGGGATTTCCCCAGAGAAGAAGCTGTATTGCCGTAGGAGCGCATCGCCTCTTCAGATGGGTTAAGACCAAGGTTAACCAGATTGATGAACGCCTGCGTCGACTCCTGCAACGAATACGGCGTAGTTGCTGCAAACTGCTGAATGAGCCCAAAGGCCTGGCTGGCATTCTGTGCCGAACCTGTGGCCACCTCCAGTGAGGCCCGCAGACTTTCAAACTCACGGGTAACATTAATCACTTCATTCAAAGCGGCTGTTGCTGATACCGCAGCCAGTACAGGCGCTGCAAAACCCTTGATGACGCTCAGCAGCCCATTCGTGGCTTTCTCTGCTGAAGATCCGCCTTTCTGCACGCCAGATAACTCTTTATTTAGCTTATCCAGACCAGTAGACGATGCCACGACCAGAAGGCGCGCGGTTTCAGTTGTCATTCAGGGTTCTCCAGTAAAGGCGGTCGAGCGTGCGGATTTGTTCTACTTCACCCGGGGTGAATACCAGCCCCGTCAATTCGCAGTACGCTTTAATCTCCTGGTATGTCAGCCAGCTATCATTGACCAGGCGAAGCCAGGCATTCCAGAGATAGAGCAACGAATCAGGACAAGGAGGGAAATCCAGCGACTTTGGCTTTCGCCCCGTAGATTTCCAGATGTGTTCGTAGTGTTCGCGGTAGGTTGTGGTGGAGCCTTTGGGCTTGCGGCAAAGCTTAAACTCCGCCGTGGCGAATTCGATTAATCGCCCGCTGTCCCGGTCATGAACAGCTTTCGGTTGCTTGCAGCCCTGTCAACTGCACTACCAATGTGCGGTGCTTCGTAAAAGAAGTTACTGACCGACTCAATTGTGCACGGCTCCTCGAAGCTCCAGCTAATAACCAACGATGCCTGCAATTCGCGAACCAGCTTTTCCTGTGCTGGCTGCTGTTCTTTCTCTGGCAGTAACAGCGTTTCGCGGACCTGGCGGCGCATTTCTTGATCGGCGCGCTGAAACTCGACGGAATCAACACCACGAATCATCAGATAATGTTCGGTTTTCTCTCCGTTCGGGAGGGCCAGAGGGACTTTGATGCCGCGCTCAGCATTTTCGCGGGTAAAGAATGAAGACATAGCTTGTGACATAGCAAACTCCTGTAAGTAAAGGCGATCAAGTGATCGCCATTGGGTTATGCAGTGATGGTGTAGTTGAGGGTTGTGTCGTGGCCTGCGCCATCAGTCAGAACAATAGTGGTTGTCCCTGCGGCCTTATTGGTGACGACCAGTTTCCCACCTGAAATAGTTGCTGTGGCGGTCGCAGCTGCCGGAGCGGTCTTAATGGCAGGAGCCCCAAGAGACGCACCTGGAGGCTTAGCGGAAATAGTTAGCGTTGTGGTAGGTGTAGTGGATTTATTGGCAACGGTTACTGTCTGCGTTGGCGCTGTGCCGGTTACGGTGGCGCCGTTACTGGAGCCATCCAGAGCAAAGCTGTAGCTCGTCAGTTCAGGGGCTTTAGGGATGCGAGTAATAGAAATTTGAGAATCCAGCGTTTTGTCATACTGCGCTGTAAACGGCATGGTCAGCATAATATCATCCTCGCCGGTAACATCAGGCTGACCACCAGTGAACTTAATCTTCGGCAGACTGAACTGATATTGATTTCCCTCCGGATCGGACACCGTAAACGTCAGGGAAACATCTCCTTCACGGATAAACTCATTTACCAGCTCGCCAGACTCAAAATATGCCGTCACTTGTCCTGTCAACGTTGAGCGCTTCAGTGTCGGTCGCAGCGTTTTATCTGAGCCAATGACAAAACGTGTATCCATTCCATTAGTAAGGCTCAGAGTGATTTCCGTAGTGAGCGCCAGCTGTTTGCCAGCAATACTCATCGCCCCGGTAAATGAGTCCATCACCTGCGCTTCAGTGGCCACACCCAGGGTTGCACCAGTTGGCTCTGCCGCAGTCGATAAAGGCTGATCCTGTCCGATTGTTCCAAAAGTGCCTTTAACAATGGCATTGGCGCCCATCGTCAGCTGGAGCGTATTCATCTCCACGCCGAGATAGGTCCAGTACGGCACGTCAGTTAAGTCAGAAAAATGACGCAAGGCAGTAAATGATTTGCGCGCTACGCCAGCCTTCAGGACATTCCCGGTCCAGGTGCCACACAATACCGCCTCGAGTAACGCATCTTGCGAACCGTAGGAGAGCTCGAAGTTAATATCACCGCCAATGCGGCGCGTGCCGTGACGGATAGATGTGATTTGGCGATCAGGACGTAACTCTGCTGATTGCAGCGTGTCCTTTGACAAGCCAATCGTCACCCCTGTCTGGCGAACCAGATCAAAGGCTGGGGCCGCCGGAATTTCCCCATAGTTCGTTTCAGGAACGAGATACAGCGCGTGCATAGCACCACTGGACATAATTACCTCTCAAAGCGTGAAAACCAACGAATAGTCACTGGCACCACGTAGTACTCACCGTCAGGTACACCGGGAGATGGTGAGCAGGACCGGATAGTAAGCCAGGTACCACCCGACTCCAGACGTGTGCCAGCACGGTATGCCTGGCGCAATGTAGCGATATCTCTGGTGGTCTGAACCGTTCCAGAACCAAGCGGATAACAGAGCAGTACCTGCGCAAACCCTTCAGTGCCATCCGTTCCACCAGCCCCGAGCGAACGCACACCGATGTCACCATAATCAATGGAAAAATAAGCATGGAATTGTGCATTGGGGGGTGAGAATTTGTGATTAGGCCAACCAGTGAGGTCGTCTGAAGTGAGGCCTGTTGCCTGGTAAGATTTGATTAATGCGGCCTGGATATTCTCTACCGGGTCGCCCATGAGTGTTATCTCCGGTTAACCTGCCGTTGAACGGATTGCAAAATATCCTGCACACGCAGAACGTTGCGACGAACCATGCCTTGAGGCGCTTTGACAGCTGACCATCCGAGAAACTCAATGCGATAGGCGTAAGGAATATTATTCACCAGGCATACATCGACGCCCCATGTTGAACCATTCACCACAACTTCCATTGCGCGAGTGGTGCCCACGCCAGCAGGGTCGGTAACAGGCGACTGGTCTTCAGACGGTCTATCCGTGCTTGTTCGCCAACTGCCACGCAGAGTGCCATCCAGTACCGGGGTGTCGAAAATAATATCCCGATACAACCGCTGAATGAGTAAAACACGCGTGCGCTCGAGAGCGTTTTCAATGCGCATTTGCGCCGCTAAAAGTTCATCAGCAAAGGACATTACATGCTCCGGATATTGGCTTTGATAAGCACTGTGGTTTTCAGGTCAGGCCGAACACGATCGACATCACCCAAACCCAGCCATTTACCATCAACCTGCACTTCGTCACCTGATTTCAGGTCCCACTGAACGCCTACAGGAGAAATAAGCAGCTTCGCGTCACTCTTTTCGGTCGCAGTCTGCCCGACAGCCTGCAAAATGGATTCCACCAGTCCTTTGTAGCCAGCGCCAAGGAAAACGGCGTAAAGCTCCTGCGTGATAATGGTTTCAGGGGTCTCAGCCAGGGGATCGCTTGAGGGTGTTTTGCGGCGAAAGGTGAGTTTCAGATCATTGGCTGCCTTGCGGATAATGGCATTAACCCGTCCCTGCAATCGGATGTAGTTCATGCCCGCTCCACTCGCGCCTGCTGCAATAGCCCGACACTGCTGTCATAAACAAACCGGCGCAACATGTTATCCACCATTGGCGAGACAAACATGCCGCTGCTGCCCTGGTCCGAGTATTCAATTTCAATCACATCCACCTTTTCCCGCGTTGTTTGCGCGGTCGAGGTTGAGCTGGAAATGTCCTCAGTGAAAGCAATGCAGGCCAGTTTCATCTGCGCGAATTTAACCTCAGGAGGGATCTGATTTTCATCAATCCCCTTTAACCCCGAGCGTGGCCACTGCAATAGTGCATCAGGGAATGTTCTGGCTCCCCGATACTCATAGCTGTATTGCAGGCAATCCATGGCCTGATTGAGCAACACCTCGATAGACTGGTCATCAACAGGTAAGGATTCACCGCGCGCGTCCGCATAAGCTTTTAACTCTGACACACTTGCGTAGCTGTCCGCGCCGGGAACACCGGAGCCGGTCTCAATGATTAATGCCATCGTTCGACTCCGTTACGGTTAATTGACGCGTGTGCGCTTTGTCACGCCTGCTGGCATCTCTGGCTCTGGCTCTGGCTCTGGCTCTGGCTCTGGCTTATCAGCGATAATAGACGGCTCAATTTCTTTTGCCACGCTGCTACCTGAACCGGCTTTAGCCACTGACTGAGGTTCGCCATTAATCATCCGCATAATCTCATCCTGATCAGGATGAACAGGATAATGTTCATATCCTTTTGGGATAATACCGGCGACATTTTTCACATCAGTCTCAGTACCCTCACCCGCAAATAAAGCATTGCGGAAGGTCATTCCTGCGTGATTCTCGGCCAGCTCTCGTAGCTCCTGCTTCACAAAATGCGAGGGAACCCAAACCAGCGTTTTCTTAACAGACATTGAATGCCTCCATGGTTAGAAAAACTAAGGGAGGCTCGAGCCTCCCCTGTTAATTACAGCGACTTAATCAGGATACCTGGACCGTCTTTATCGTAGGTGCAGGTTTTATCCCAGTTGGTGCCGGTAGCCAGCGCCGCCGTGGTAGGAGACTTGCCACCACTAGTGATGTCCCAGGTGTGACCACGGATGCCGAGGTTGTAAGTCCATTCGGCCTGATACGTTGCCTGAATGTTCTCATTACCGTTTTTGGTTTCCGTGTTATCGGTAAACTCATCGTTGTTCTGCTCAACAATGACTGCCCCGTTATTCAGGCCCAGCGTGAAATATTTAGCTGGGTCAGTGCTAGGGTCAGAGCCCGCTGCAACCATCAGATTAGGGGAGTCAGTGATAACCAGCGGTCGACCGAAGCCATCAGACATAACCTTTACGGTACCGAAAGAGAAGAGCTGATTGGTGTTATCCAACGCGGTGGAGTAGATGTCATAAAGCGATTTTGAATGCATTAACCAGCAGCGGATATCCTGCGAGCGGTCGCCAAACAACGCCGCACCAGAGTTAAGGTTCTGGAGGGTCATGTATTTATGACCGCTTGTCAGCGCCGAAACATCCAACATCATTTTGGTGTTCTGCCCCACCGCTGCCACATACGCCGCAATGCCCGTGTTGAGCATATCAGCGAGGTTATCTTCAGCCAGCTGCTTACCGATTACGGCGCCTGCCTCAGCCTGGGAAGCTTTAATCCATTTGAGCATACCCGGGTCAATCACTACAGGTGGCGTACCAGCGGCAACCTTAACGGAATAGCTGACCAGCTGAGCCAACTGGACTGCTGTCAGAGCAGTATCAGCGTAGGCGTTACGGCGACGAACCAGGTTAGCAATTTTGGCCCATGATACTTCGCCATCAAAATCACCCTTGTTGATGGTGGATGAGGTCAGCACCAGCCCGCCACTTGTCGCTTGGTTGAACTTCTGGATGGCCTGATCCTGTGTCTCAGTCATCACGGTATAGATAGTGTTATGGAATACCTTTAAATCAGCGCGCATGAATTACTCCTGTGGTTGGTTAGCCGCTGCCCACGCCGCAATCTCTTTAGTTGATGCGGTCAGGAAATCTGGTTTCTTCAGCGGATTACCGCCGCTTCCACCTTTTTGTGGGTCGGCACCGCCGCCCGATGCGCTGCTGCCACGAAGCAACGGCGCGAATGATGGGTTGTCGTTGAACCCTTTTTTGAAGTCATCAAGCGATACATCACTGAAACTGCCATCACTGTCCTTCACGCGAACAACTGGCTCATCACCTTCGAAGTCCATGGCGAGGCCGCCACGAATATGTGGCAGCATCAGGTCAGGGCTATCAGACAGCTCGCCAGCCAGTTTCTGAGCCGTGGTCTCAAGGAACTGTTTTTCAAAGCGCTTACGCCAGGAAGCATCGCCAGTAGTCGCTTTTTCCGTTGCCTCAGTGAGTTGCTTCGTCAGCTTTTCAACCTGACGCTGAAGCTTTTGAGACTCGCCACCGGCTTGCAGGTCTTCCATCTGATCCTGCATTTCGTCAATTTTCGCCTGCAGTTCGCGTGTCTGTTGCTCGGCTTTCTTGCGCTGGTCTTTTTCATGCTGTTTGGCGCGCAACAATGAAGAGGTGTCTTCTTCACCATCAATATCAACAACCCATTCGCCGTCTTTCTCTGAATAGAGGGCGCGGTATTGCTCAGGAATGTCATCCTGTTTGGTGTATTTCTTTTTAAGTTTCATCAGGCACTGCCTTTAGAGGTTGGCTTTTTGGAACATCTCTGGATAGCTGCTGCGCATCTCAGAGAGTGTGAGAGGTTGTAGGTTATTAATGACCCGCTTCGAGAAGTCTTCGGGGGTAACGCCACCTTCCCTGAACAATTTCGCCCAGGTCGGGCCAAGTGATTCGTTCTGGTAGGTGTCCGGCATTTTCGAGAGCCATTCGTAAAACGATTCATCCTGAGGAACGTAACCCAGCGCTGATGAGCGGGTGCCAGGCTTTTCCTCTTTCCCCCAGTACGGCACCATGCGAGTGCGGCAGCGAGGGTGAAATGGCGGTACCGGCCCCTCACCTGTTTTATGAATGGTCAGGTCAAGAGATCGGCAGAGTTTCGATGTCCGGGAATCAAGTGTTGCTACCAGCTGATACTCATCGAGACCAGCTGAAAGTGATGATTCGAGGTAAGCGACGGATGAGACATGCTGGTAAGCCGTCTGGATAATGGTTTTAGCGTCATTGAGAGTCGCGTTCAGTGCGCCATCGCGAAAATCATTCGCAGCGGTACCGCGAATTGCCTTCAGTGTTTCCTGTACCGTTCGGCCCATCCCCCATGAAATCATCACCTCACGTTCAATGCGGCGTATTTCAGTTTCTGCCAGGCCTTTGACGTAAGGCTCCAGCAAATCACCCGTTCCGGTAATTGGTCGCGTGAGCGTTTTCGACCACAGTCCCGGCGTTTTGATTTTGCCGATATTGACGCCAACCGAGATGGCCTGGCTCGTCAGTATCCCGGCTTCAACATTCGCTTCATGGGTTGAGAGAGATTCCAGGTTATCCCAGAGTGAATCCAGATATTGCCCCCACAACTCCGACTGGGCAGCACGAAGTTCGCGCCTTATTCTGGCAAGGTTAGTGGGAAGATTAGTGTATCCAGCGAGGATTGAACGCACCGCCCGGTCAAGCTGTTTCAGTACCTTCTGGAAGTCCTTAATCTCGCCGTTCTTCAAGCGCTCCAGCATCACCTGGGCTTTGATGATATCGTTGCTGATCATTCATCTTGCCCCACCTGATTATCGCCACCCCGATCAAGGTCCGGCCCATCTTCCTGGTTGTCACGTTCATCCTTCCATTTCTGCCACTTCTTATCGTCCAGATAGCCAACGCCCGAGCGGCGAATGTTCCAGCGATATTCTTCATCCGTGATGCCACCAGCCTGCCATTCAGCAACAAGAATTTGCCGCTCCTGCGGGGTCATCTTGTTAAAGTCGTAATCGGTGGATAGTTCAAAGTTCACGGCGCCCGTTTCACCCAGAAATGCCTGGCACCATTTCAATGCCTGCATATACGCCTGGCTGACGTTTTTGGCGATGGTGCTCAGGACCGAGTCTTCCACCATCGATGAGCGATTGGTTTCCGTTGCTGTGCGCTGGGTGCTCTGGGTGCTCTGGGATTCAATAAGCTTCGCACCAAGTGAAGCGGCCCTTTTCTCTTTCGATTCCATGGCTGTCGCAAGCGCTGACGAATCAGGCATCGTTATCAACCCAGCCTGACCGCCTTCAGGCAACATCAGGAAAGTGCGGGAGCCAAACAACACAGGCTTATCATCCATAACCTGCTTCTTATGTTCGACCGTTATACCTGATGCCCATGGCGTTGGCTGGCCCAGCATATGCAGCGCCTCTTCATGGTCAGCTGAATTACGCAAATGACCAATATTCAGCTCTGCCAGTGGGCGCAACGGCGGGTTATCAATGCCGGGGTCATTGTTAGTCGAGCCGCCAATGATGAAAGGGATTTCCCGCCAGGGCGCCCCAGTGGAGTCGCGAATAACAACGCCATCCTCTATAGCGCTCAGCGTTTTTTCATCCTCGCCAAATCGCCAGACAGCCATGGTGTAACCAGCTTCTGTGAGTTGTAGTACTCGCCACTGGTCCTTCATAACCTGCTCGAATCCATCATCTTCAGATTCGTATTGCTCGTACAGTACCACCAGCGTCAGGCGCTGTTTGCCACCCACTCGCTGGGTACGCCAGTTAATGATTTGCTCTGGTTGGTATAGCAAAACTGTTGGCTTAACGCGCCCGGTAGCAATATCTGCACGGCTCACGCTGGCCTCGATACGTGGATAATCCACCAACAAACCGTAACGCCCGCAGGCAGCACACACACCTGCGGTTTCTTTCGCCTGCTGTTCAATCGCAATGCCCGAGCCATCGATATCAGCAATGACACTTTTGAGCAGCTCAGGCGCATCAACCTGCGGGTCACGGTAGAACATCTGACCGATTAACCCGGCATGGGTGCGCCCGGTGAAGTTGTAGTAAATAGCCCGTTCACGGTAATCGCGATTGCGCCGTTCGTCGTACTCGCTATCGCCCGAAGGCACCATGTCAGGCAAATATGTCTTCGTTTTAACATTGGCTTCAATCGCGTCCCGGATCATCTTCCAGATAGCCCGATACTGAACGAAATCAGGACGCTCATACATTTGATTCATTATCGTGCCTCAAGTGATTTAGCCAGGCGCGCAGCTTTCAGAACCCGATAACGAACATCGTCATATACGTGATCCTGTGCCGCCGTGTTCACATCGTCGGGGTTCTTATCGTCGCGGGGTAAAATCGGGAGTGTGGAAATTGCGGCCCGGCAGTGCTCCATAAAGAACAGGCCAGGCTTTTCTCCAGTAGTCGCATTTTTCAGGCGCTGACGGACCAGCTCCAGCCCGATTGTGCGTGAGCCTGGCGATTTATCTGACTTCTCCCACCAGATACCCTGCTCTCCCATAGTGCTGGCAATCGTTGGGACGCCTTTTTGCATCACGTTCCGGATCTGGTTATCAGCTGGCCCGGCGTTAACGTCCCATCGCCACAGGCGTTCGCGTTCAACAATCCCGACCGCTATTTCATCGGCTGAAAGCTTGAGCCCCTCATTGAGGCCAATCTCTTTTGCGCCATACCATTCGTTTATCCGGATAATGCTTCCCGGCGCAAACGAGCGCACTGTTTCGTACTGAACGAACTTATCGCCTTCAAGAACATCCTCAATGTAAGTAACCTCCTCACCGTTCGACTCAGCCCACCAGCCCACGCTGAAAGGATGGGTTGATCCCCAGTCAAAGGAGCGGTCGAGATACCAACCTTTCGGTACAGTAAAGCGCGGCACAATAATGTGTTCGGTGCGCCAGACATCATCGAGAGCACCGCCCGCAACGATATTCCAGTCACCATCCTTCATGGCTTTAACCAGTGATGGATCACCCAGACCATCAAGGCGCTCGAGATAATTGGGATCATGTCGAAGCAGCGTAGGGTTGTCGTCCAGCCGCGCAGGAACGTAAACGCGCAGCATCCCACCATCAGATGATTTCGTTTTAGCCGGTTTCAGCGGAACGCCGTAATCGACAAAGGTGCGCTTCACCCACGCATGGCCAACAGAGCCGGGGTTCGAACCACAGAGGATCATCGGTATCTTCTGGCGCAGGTTGAAGCCAGGGAAAATCTCACTATCCGGAATATCAATGGTGCAGCGAACACGGTTACGCAGATATCGATATTCGTCTTCATGGAAGTGTGTGAGCTCATCCATCAGCAGGACGTGAATTTCGGCCCCCTGGTATTTCTGGAGGTCTTTCTTGTGTTGCAGGTGGCACAGATGAATCTTTGAACCATTCCAGAAAATAATCTGGTTTTTGGATTCAATGATGCGCGCCTTCCCCCGCTTCACCAGTTCGTGGAGCATCACATGAAACGACGAGGGCCCTTCCATGTGGTTTTTGTAGAGGTCTGCGTAATGGCGGCGAAAGATATAAACCTGAAGCTTTGGCACAGCCGCGCACATCAGGATTGCCGCGATACGCATCAGGTGACTTTTTCCGCCACCAGCGGCTCCGCCGTAGAGTATTTCGTTAGCTGGCGTTATCAGCGCCTGGTGTTGTTTGGGGTGCAGGCTGACATCCACCGTATTTAGCCCCTACTTGTTTAATGACCGGTTCGACTAGCGCTATCGCCATAAGCGTTTCGCGTGGCAGGCGTTTAAGTTCTTTGAGTAGAAGCTTTTCAAGGCGCGTGACGTGATGGCTGGTTGGCATCATTGCCGCAGCACTGCGTATTTGTTTGTGCATGGTTAGTGTCCGGGGGAAACGGTTATGTTGAACTGAACAGGCGTGTCGTCGTCGCTGTCGTTGCCAGCTGTAATGTCGTAGGCTTCTCGTTCGAGACCAATCAGCGTTTTAAGCGTGTCGCCCAGGTCTTTCATAGCCTTAACGCGTGATGGCATGCTAATGACCTTTTGGTACAAGTCGTTGAGCTTATCCATGCCTTTGTCATCAGGCTGGCGAAGCATCTCACCCAACTCGTTCAACGCTGAAACGTCCGAACACTCTCCCGCCAGCTCATCTAACAGAGCATTAGCCAGTTCACGTGCGCGCTTGATATCACCACGATGCTGCATACGGACATTAGCAATAACTTCGGCGCTGGCCTCGATAAGTTGCCGTTCAGTTAAAGCGGTTTCCGTGGAAACCTGCCTGGAAACCTCACGCTTGGAAACCAGCGCATCCGCTTTGGCTTTTACCTTTGCTTTTAAATCTCGCTCCCACCCATCACGCTTTGCGCGCTTATTAATAGAGGTGTGTGTGAGGCCATGGTGTGAGGCAATCTCTCGCACCGACAGTACGCCAGCCCGGTATGCCGACTCGATGGCCTCCCAGTCTGGTTTGGTCATGGTCAATCCCGTTAGTTAAAGCCATTAAAAAAGCCACTCGGAAGTGGCTCTTGTGATGACAAGAAAAAAACACCCAAGGGCGGAATAGCTGTTTCACAATCGTTCGATTTCAATCGAAAATAAATTCGACAGAATGCATCTCTGTTAACTTTTCCAGAATGGTTAATTTTTTCACCTTGCCTTTTAGGAAATCGACGTAAAGATCAGATAACTCATTCCACTGCTTTGTTAAATTTGTCTTCTTTAATTGGCCCTCACACATCACCCACGCGGAGATTGAGTTGTGCCAACATTTTTTTAGTTCAATTAGAGCTGTTTCGGCTTCATTATCACCGGAAATCATGTAGGCCCTATCGCCCATACGCACTCTTTGAGCCATAAGGAAATCCCATTCATCAGGCATCATATGGACAGCATAATCTAAAGCCAAAAGAGACCTTTTAAACTCACTTCTTATCTTTGTTTTTTCTTGCTTTTTCCACGTATTAAGAGCTGAAGCAGCATAGAAAAGTGTCAAAAGTGAAGACCCGGCAGCAATCCCGGTAGCTATCGCGCCATATTTAACCCAATCTGCCGAGAGTCTTGTAGCAAGTAATGTCTCATGTGCTATGTAGTCAGTTATCATATTATCCCTTATATATTTATGGAGATAATCTTACAGCACTCTAAGTTATTGGTCAGCTATACCATTTTCAAGCCCACCCGCAGATGAGCTTTGTAATGGCCTATTCAGCTGGCTGGATATCGATGAAGTATTCCTTGCCCTGTTCAAATTGCTCGAAGGCAGCAGGATTGGATACCACCATCTGAAGCTGTCCACCCGGCGTGTACTTAGACCAGGCTTTGTTTTCTTCTGTATCGGCTGTTACCGGGCTCATGTGGATGGTGCGATGTGAATCGTCATCAGCTTTCTGAATAAAGTGACAGCGGAATTTGGCGCGAACGGTCATGGCTATTTCTCTTTGTTGTGGTCGTAAAAAAAAGCCCCGCTATTGCGAGGCTCGTGATTGTTCAATGCTTCGGATATCAAACTTATCCCGATTGCACTGCCCCAGCGCCGACAGCAGATTGACATTTAAATCCAGACTGGCCCCGTAAGTCAGCGGATCAGGAATAAACGGTTGTGGTGTTTCAGCGGTCAGGCTGGCTGGGGTTTGTTGCTGTGGCACTGGTACGTACACTGTCCGCGTATTGGCGCAGCCGGTTAGCTGCAACAGCAGGAATAGGCCGAGCAGCACAATCATCACCCGTAACAGCAGCTTTGATGTCGCTCGCGGCTCTCTGTGACTCCAGTGCGATTTGCTGTTTAGCATGCTGGTTTGTCTCCAGAACAATGTTAGTGATAGCGACAGTGCGGAGCATGTTATCCATGACAGCGCGGTTACTGTTGTTCTCACCCTGTAGCGTGGTCAGGCTCGCTTCGATGCGGGTGTTTTCATTCCAGAGCCATGCAATCACCACTAGCGCGGCAATAGTTAGCCACCAGCGCCAGTGCGCTTTGAATAGCTCAACCGCAGTAATGAAGGCCGTCATACCATCAGCGCCGCCCGCGCTTTGTTGTAGCGAGCCTTGCGGTCATCGAGACCGTTCAACCCACCGTTGATGATGCGAGTAACGCGGTTAATGTCGGCGTAAGCCATGCAGCCTTTTGAGGTGTAGAACCACGCAGCAGAGCGAACGGCCTGTAAATCCTGCTCGAGCTGTTCTGGTGCTGATACCAGGTCGATTTTCAGCGCAGCGCCACAGGTCCGATAGTTATCGAGGCCGGTAATCTGAATCAGGCCGCGCCCGCGATACTTCCAGCCATCACCAGCAGCTTTATTGCCGAGGCGGCTGCTGTACACCAGATTAGCGATAGCATCCTGGCGAGCTGCTTGCCTGGTTGTTCTGCCCAGCGCGTCAGCCTGTTGTTTGGTAATGCGTTTACCGAATGTGGCCACCAGCGCAGCCGGCGTGTAATTCAGGTTTTCCACCACCGCAGTGAAGCCACCTGATTCATGCCCTACCTGTGCGATAAACATCGCTTGGTCAGCCGGTGCAGTAATGCCGAACTCCTTCATTGCTACATCGATATGCGGAAACCAGCGCGCAGCTAACCCGGCACTGATGGAAGCTGCCATTTGAAATTGTTGTTGGTTCATGGGAAACCTTATTTAACGTCGCCACCGAAGCGAGTGCTGAATACGCGAGTAGCTATAGAGCGCACTTGCTCCACGCCTACGAAGCCAAGCGCGCCGCCAATAGCGATTGACAGAGATTTTGGCAGTCCAAAGTAATCCAGTGCGGAGACCGCTGTAAGTGTCAATGCGCCGCAAATAGCACCTTCCAGCATCATCTTCTTCCAGCCTCCACCCCCATAAGCAATGCGGAGTGTAGCCATCACCACGGAGAGCAAAACTGCACCCATGGGAGTGTCGCCGCGCCACCAGCTTTGTAGTAGTTCAAGCAACTCCGACCAGGAGTGAGGGTTGTTATGCATCTTCATGGTCTCTCACCTCGCTAAGGCGGGTGCTGTGTGATGGGAATAAAAAAGCCCCGCATAAGCGAGGCAGAAAGTTGAGGTGTATCAATCAGGTGAATATGTTGTCTGGTAGCCTGAAGTTGCAGCCCACCCATGTGTCAGCGTGGATGTTTACTGCCGCAGGTCTGGCTGTAGGCCTCGGTTCTATAGGAGTTCATAATATAAATGGCAGATATTCATCACTTTGAAAATCTTAAGCTCGGAACGAACTGCAACGACGTGAAGGATGTTGCAACAGAGGTCACAGCAATGAAACTGGCTCTCGGCTTGCTCTTCGCAAGACTTCCTGACGCCGACAAAAACCAGTTTCTTATTGAATTGACGCAATATGATTTTCCGCCTTTTGAAAAGCTAGCAACAGAGTTAAAGCAGTTCGCACAAAAATAAGCACAGGCCGCTTAGGCGGCCTTTTTGATTTTGAATATTGGCGCAAAGAAGACTATAGATTTTTTATCTTCACTAAGACCAAAATATGCTCTATCCAATTTTCCCATCCTTTTTCCTGACTGTAGTCGTAAAAAAGCCCCGGCAAATGCCGAGGCTGCGATATTGGGTGAAAAAAACCCGCATCACGGGATACGGGTTAAAAACTAATGAGGCGAATGTTGTTAATGAATATCAGGCAGTAAAACATCCACTGCTTGCCTCATAAACATACTCGTGCCATCAGGGTAAAAATACAACCAACAATAGTATGTAAAAATACTCATATATCATTGGTATATTTGCCTATTTCCATCCAGAAACGCAAAAACCCGCGCTCGGCGGGTTCTTTCTCATATTTGGTCGCTTATCGTCGCTGCCATCGTGGCGCAGCTTTGCCAAGCATGCCTGAATTATTCATATTTCTGGCCCGTTTTCAACTGCTATATCGAAATACGTGATTTAACGCTCATCCCTATTCGTTTGAATCAAGCATCTGTCTCCATCGTGCGGCGCACAGACAAAAACGCTCTCGCCTGAAAAATCTGGATACACCAGCGCACCCTCTTTCTTGCTTCTCCTGTCGTTAACCAAGGCGCCACCTGTTGCAGTTCCCGAGTGATGTCAGCAATTTTTGCTCGAGTAGCGTAGTAGTTAATTCCAATAAGGTATACCGGATCATCTGATTTGAAAGCCTTCAATACAGCGCGTTCTACCAGGTCTGCATCATCCCGCCAGCTCGCTTCATCTATCATTTCGCTCAGAGTGACTGACCAGAGAATAGTGTGTGCGCGACGGACGGCTTCTCGCCCTCTGAACCCTTCCTCGCGAGCCTGGTTTATTGCGGTAGTGATTCGAGAAAGTTGGGTGTCCGTCCATTCATCTTGCTTTGCACTGGATATAAAACGATTGCAGTTCTCAAGCCGATATTGCGCGCTGGTTTTGCCGCCAACACACTCACCCCAGACCGTAAGCAGTGATTGTATCCAGGCTGACTGAATGCTGGTGAGTGGAGTAAATCGGCCCAGATAGCTTTTGCGTGGTGCAGCTGCTGCGCGTTCTATTGCTGTTCGATGTGCACGGCGCTGTTTAGGTGTCACGCTGCCTCCTGCTGTTTGAGTTCTTTGAGCTTTGCTCGGTAGGTATTGCGGATATGGATGAAGTCAGCGCGCCTGTAGTTCGTCATGGAGTGAGGACCATTCAGCCAGTCGACATAATCCTGACCATATCGTGCCACCAACCCGTCTTCATATTGCTGGCTGACCGTTGCCTCTTTGCGAGTGAACTTACCTGCTCCGGCGTTACATGATTTGCACTGCTTGTGGGCATTGCGCTCTTCAAATCTCAATTCAGGATGTGCACCAACTGTTTTGAAGTGACCGCAATCCCATTGACCACCATGGAGATCGAGCGGGTTGGTGATGCCGCAACTGATGCATGAATGATGGCGATCGCGGAATCTGATGAAGCTGTTGAATGCTACCTGTGCCTGTTTCAAGAAATAAGCATCAGGGCGTAACTCTTCACGCTTCGCCTTACGACGCTTGCGCCCTTCCTTCTCTTCTTTGAGTAGCTGTTGCTTGGCATTTCGTTGCGCCTCAGCTTTAGCGGCGTCATTCACCGCTTTACCATGACTGCTGGCACATGCATATGAGCAAACGAACTGACCGTCACGTGATGGATAGAACCACTCACGGCAGACTTTGCACTTGCGACGAGGTTGCTTAGCCATGCTCACCTCACTGATTCTGCTGGTCGCGCAGCTGCTGATACTCGCAGCCGTGCGGGATAGTGAGGAACAGGCCGAACTGAGCGCACCACATCTCGACCTGGCATAGGAAGTGATGCATTTCCCCTGCATCCAGATCAGAAGTGTGTCGCGGCTCCCACGTTGTGGCTTTCTCGCCAGTGATGAAATCGGTGTAGGTGATTTCCACGCTGCCGAGATAGGTTTTCTTGAGGTTGCGCTTCACCCACTCGGGAGTTGCTTCGATGCGGCCCGAACGAATCAGATACTCACTGATTTCTCCGTACCACATATGGCTTAACGCGTTCTGCGGTAGGCTGCGTTTATCGCGCCATGGCTTGAGTATCAGGCGATAGCAATCACCACCAGCTAATAGCGGTTGTAGCTGTTGCCCGATAGCATCGAAGTTCGTCTGGTGAAGGCGAATGCCATCTTTTGGAAAGTTCACGCGTCACCCCCATGGGCGAACGCTGAATGCAAAGAAACGCTGGCGTCGGATAACGTCAGGCGAGAGAGTTCAGAATGGTAGTATTTTTGCGCCATGGTGTTCACTCCGTGGCGCTTTGCTGCTCCGTTGCCGCTGTTCAGGCGGCGAAACAATTATGACAGTAGCCTATCTTTTTCGTCAACGTTGAAACTAGCTTCTCGTTGCAGGTCTAGCAGTTCCGCAAGGGACATGACGTACTGATCATCCCTGACTCTTTCGAGGCCAGTAATTTCACCATCTTCACAGGTAATCACAAATTTACCCCCCTGACTGACGATATTAATCACCTCAGCGACCTCAATACTCACATCAACCCCCTCGGGTACTGACTAATTTTCGGGACCCAGAATCCCACTTTGCAAAGCCATCTCGGCTATGCGTAACCACTGTAGCAAAGTCGACTTTTTTCCTAATAACCTGCGCGGAAACAAAAAGCCATAAAAACTGCATTCAGTAGTTTTTGCTACCACAACACAAACAAACAGCACATAATAACTGTATGTATAAACAGTACTATTTTCTTTTTCCAAGTATGCACAAAAACCATGTATCTATGCAAGGTTATTTATCTGGATGATTTTAATAATCTTTTTCGCTACATTAGATCAAAATTTGATCGTTAGTGTTAACGAATGCCGAGCGGCAAATATGTCGAGGTTAACTGATTGAATGGCTGCGTTTCGTCACTTCATGTCACGCAATGACACAGGTCGGTGTCGACCTAAACGAAACCTAGACGGCCACTAGCGCTGATAGCAGGTTGAAAATTTGTTGCGGTTCTGTGCTTGCTAATTAATCAGTTTCATTGATCAATGCGATGCTATCGATCGGTAAAATCGATCATAGAAGGCAGTAAAAAGGCCACTGCTTAGGTGGCCTGTATGTATGCTTGCTTTAACTCATGCCGCCTGTTCTTTCACTCCGCATAGCTCAGGGAGATTAGCGCGCACCAATGCCTCAGCAAACGGAGGCGGTACCGCATTGCCGCAGCGAGCGACTTGCTTATCCTTGGCATACTTAACGCCTCGGTAGTCCTGGTCGATGATGTACCATTCAGGGAAGCCCTGGGCGCGATAAAGCTCATGCGGCTGAAGCATGCGCATGCCAATGTCGACTATCCGATAAGTCACGCCTTCGACGGTCACAAACTCTCGATAATCATCACCGCAGTACTCACGCAGGAAAGCCGATACCTGCTCTGCGCGCTGCTCGTCATACTCATCGACCGCCAGATAAGTCTCGACGTTACCAACGTGCAGGCCACCAGCCGTTAAGCCTGGTGCCGGAGCGTCAACCACTCGACCGTCTTTGCATGTTCCCCGCAGCATAACGAGATGGGATGTAACCAGAGCGTGGTGGTCCACTGTCGTCACCGAATGCACGGGCTCATTCATCGAGACACCCGGCCCCGTGTAGTTACCGCCAAAGTGCTTAACAAGGTTTGCCGCCACTACAGCGAATTTACCGCCGCCTGCAGTAACTGTCCCTAAAGGTTTTTCAACCTGAAGCACTCGAGGAGACTGCCCCGGGCGTTCGCCATATCCCATCTGGATTAGTGTCGCTGCGCATAATTGGCTTTTACCGCCGCCACCGGCAGTGATGGTACCGTTTGGTTCTGTCACTGCGTGCCCAATGCTATTGCCAAACTGACGACCAACAAACGGCGCGATGTAAGCTTCAACGATGCCCAGCGCATGACCATTCCCGCCAGGGCGCTTTGACGTTCCAGCGGTTACTGTCGGTACCGGTTCGCGGCAATCCTGTCCGGTCGCGCCAGTTCTGAACTTAGTGATGTGCGGTACCACAATCGCGTAGCCATGCGTTTTGGTGATGGTCTGCAATGGCTCAGCCAGCGATTGTCCACGGAAGCAGTCGTACTTAGTGCGCGTGCTGGTGTGATTGCACTTCACGATGAACGGCGAAGGATTATCGATAACGAAGCGCTGAATACCCCGGGCAATGCGTTTAAGCGTATTGGCGGCCAGCGGTCGCTTACGCTCAAAGATACTCGGGCAAACCAGCGACCAGTCGATACATTCCGCAGCTGTGCGCCACGGTTTGAGTGTGCTGTTTAGCACTCCCAGCGACTTAGGGTCACCATGGGATGGTTCAGGCCAAGTAACCGGCTGCCCGTCACAACGCATCACCATGAAGAAGCGTTTGCGGATTGTTGGTGCGCCGTAGTCGCATGCTCGCAGCTCGCGAGAATCAACGTCATAACCAAGCCCGTTAACCAGGCGAAGTGCGTCACTGCTGTTTGGCGCTATACCGAGGAAGTCACAAGCCTCATTTAACGCAGGATGCCAGGCATCAATACCAGCACCCAGCATACCAACAAAAGCCGCGAAGGTTTCACCGGCACGTTTCGGGTCTGGTCGCTGTTCCCCGGTTTCATCCACCAGCAACGGCCCCCACGTTTTGAACTCTTCGACGTTCTCCAGCATCATCACGCGAGGGCGAACCGCCAGCGCCCAGCGAAGCACAATCCAGGCAAGTCCTCGAATCTCCCGCGCTACCGGCTTCGAGCCTTTCGCTTTGCTGAAATGGCGGCAGTCAGGCGAGAACCACGCCAGGCCAACAGGATTGCCGGCGGTCGCTTGTTTCGGGTCGATATCGAACACTGATTCGCAATAGTGCAGCGTGTCCGGATGGTTGGTCGTGTGCATCGCCACCGCGTTCACGTCGTGGTTTATTGCGATATCCACACTGCGACCGATAGCCATTTCAATGCCAGTACTCGCGCCACCACCACCAGCAAAGTTATCAACGATGATTTCTCTCACGCGTATTTCTCCATGGCGCTGGCCAGCGAACGAGCTGCAGTGATAATCGACGGTACCGGCATTTGCTCCAGCCACATGCGATTGATGTGATGCTTCAGGCGGCGCTGGTGATGCGCCGGTAATACACCGGCACTTTCAACCTGGGAATAAACCATACCGACCTCGGCAGGCCATACTGTTTCCTGAACGTCCACCAGCAGCAGAGACTCAAGTTCGACGATGCGCTTTGTCGCGTACCGCACGAGAGTTTCCAATCCGTTATCCATGGCGTGGCCTTTGACGAAAATAATCCAGTGCGTCTTATCTTCTTTGCCAGTGCGCTGCCCGATTATTGGTTTCTCTGGTGTAAGGGCCAAAATATGGCTCACCGGTATCTGGGTTTCGTTCCATTTGAAGATGAGCACGCCGTGTGGTCGCAATACCCTGAACGCCTCAGCGAATCCGGCACGCAAATCATCGCGCCACGTTTCTTTGTTCAATTTCCCGTATTTCTTGCCCATCCAGGAACTATCACCAACACGCTCAAGGTGTGGCGGGTCGAACACAACGACCGGGAAAGAATCGTTATCGAACGGCAGCGCGCGGAAGTCTGCAATCAGGTCAGGACGAATGACCAGGCGGCGACCGTCGCAAAGCGTGTGCTCTTCGCTGCGAATGTCGGTGAACACAGCTCGGTCATCCTCCTTATCGAGCCAGAACATTCTGGAGCCACAGCACATATCGAGAATTGACGGCATTGCCATCGCACCCTGAGAATTAGACATTGCTGGCCTCCTTAGCAACAAAACGAGATGGTGACCAGTCGCAGTAAGTGTCAGTTTCGACGTGTCCAAAAATTGCTTTGCAACGGTAAATGTGGCGGCAATCTCCGCATTTAGTCCCGGCAGGTAACTTCATCTTGTCTGGGTCTGCCGGGTCGTAGTTCAGCGCTTCGATGTTATTGCTCATAGCGTGGTCTCCATTCTTCGCAGCTAATATCTCGGCATCCGTCGAAATCGTATGGGTTAAGTTGCCAGCTTATTTTTCCGCAACATGGACAATTCCAGCGCACTTTCCCGGATGAACCCTTATGGCGCTTGTAGCGCTTAATATGATCAGGTGTTTTCAGCCCTGCGCCCTGAATCATGCGGCGGCGGTCGAGAAGGTTGATGTTGAAAGTTCGAAGCTTAACCGCATCAGCGAGATGGAACGGAAGCCATACAATTTCAGCGCTATCAGTAGGCGATTCAAAAGTTGATGCCTTGCTGAAATCGGTAGTTGGTAGCGAGCCATTGCACAACCAGTACAGGTCGTTTCCATCCCATTGACCTTTAACGAAACCGACATATTTCACGCAGCCAGGTTCGATAGTGGTTTTACCTGGTACGTACTGATGGTCGACGTGGAGAACGGTGAGAGCGTCAATATCATCGGCAGAAACCGGCAACTCAATCTCCCGGCCGTTGTCCCATGCCGCTTGTGCTTCTTCACGTGTGTACGTATGGGCAAGGCCAACATTGGTGCTATAGCCGTTACCATTCACACAATGAAAAGACATATTGGTGCCGACAGTTTCGCGGGTGCAGGCCAGATAAAAGCGATTTTTCATTTTCCAGCTTCCTTACGCAGCTGTGCGGCGTGATAAACCGAGTTGTTTGCATATGACTCAATCCAGTCAACCAATGAACCCATGTCAGTCACGGCCGGGTTGTCGAGAATACTCTCGTATATCTCCTTAGCTTCGCTGGCTCGAATGCTTGCAATGGCGGCGTCGGTGGATGGGGTTTGAAGCGTTCTTAAATGACGCTGGCGCCAGTCGATTTTCAGGGTTGGATATTGCTCTTGCTCAAAAGAATCGTCAGATGCAGCGCGATTTTCAGCCCATGACTTTAGCCCGGAATTCTCAACCGCCAGATTTACCACCTGCTTATTTAGCTCGTCGGCACGCACACGCTGAACTGCCAGTGCGTCAGCCAGCTCTTTCACCAGCTTTGCAGATTCAGCATCAAGCCCTTTCGCCAGTGCATAACCTGCTGTGACTAATTCCTGAGTTTTAGTATTCATGCGCGCACCTCGGCAAGTAAACGGTTAAGCAAAGCCATGTTAGGGCTCAGGCCAAATACAGGCTTATCGGTATCAGGCGCAGTAGGTTGCAAGTGGTAACGCATCTGCCCATTCACTCCGCTGCTTTCGATGATTCTTTCCCGCTTGAGCAATGCCAGCCCGGAGCCGACCGTTGTCGTGCTGAGATTCAGCGCCTCCCTGATTTCGGTGTGAGTACAGCCTTCATGCTTACGGATGTACGCTTCAATCAACTGGCGGCCTGTTTGTTTTGTTTGTTTAGTCTTCATCAAATATGCCTCACACGTCTGCGCCGGCAGAGTAGCGGCGTCCGGATTGATTGGTATTGGTTTGCTGGCGGGATGCGTTGCGCGCCTCGACCTGGTCACATGGCAGAAAGTGGCCGTTGATAAATTTCTGGTACACCGTACCCAGGGTGCCGAAGCGATTTTTTGTCACAATGATTTCGGCATAAGGCGCTGCCGGGGAATCCTCGTTGTAAACCGCGTCTCGATACAGCATGAGGATCATGTCTGCATCCTGCTCAATGCTGCCTGAGTCGCGCAAATCAGAGTTGTTCGGGCGCTTGTTTGGGCGCTCCTCTACTTTCCTGGAGAGCTGGCTAAGTACAAGAACGGGCGTTCGTAGCGCTTTGGCCATGCGCTTGAGACTTCCTGAAATATGCCCAACGGCAAGGTCATGGCGATCAGCCTTTGGCATATCAATCAGCGTCAGGTAATCAGCAATAACAAGTGACAGGCCGGGATGCTTTTGTTTGTGCCGGGTTGTGATGGCTCGAATTTGTTCGACGTTCAGTTTCGATGCGTCGACAATCCAGACATCCATATCAGTCAGGCGCCCTATCCCGCTTGAAACTCTCGCCCAACCTTCATCGTCCATCTTCGCTGGGTTGCGTAGGACTGAAACTGACATTCCGCCAGCGCCTGCCAGCTGTCGCTCAATGACCTGCATAGAGCTCATTTCGAGAGAGAAAATCAGTACGCCACGTCGTTTCCCTTCGCTGCATTTCTGCTCGCCAACACCGCTGGCAACCGTTAACGCAAACTCTGTCTTACCCATGCCCGGGCGTGCAGCAGCGATAATCAGGTCTTCAGGGTTAAACCCACCCGTAATACGGTCCAGTTCTTCAATCCCGGTTTTTAGCGTGTCGGACTCATCCCCCATGGTTAGCCGCGCTTCCAGCTTTGTTGCATAGCTATCCAGCAGCTCATTCATGTGAATAGGCCTAATTTCGTCCTGTGGCTTGCGGATAGTTTCGATACGCGCCACCAGTTCGAGAATGGCTTGTTCGGCGACATCCGTTGTGCCAGCCTCAATGCGGTTGTATGTGTCCGTCATGGCATGAAGCACCTGGCGGCGTTCATAGTTCGCATTCACCCGACCAGCATAACCACGCAGGTTTGCAGCACTTGGACATGCCCGATAGGTTTCCCACACATCAGCGAAATGCTTTTCACCCATGGCCTCAGCCACCAGCATGGTATCGATGAGGTTGCGCATTTTTGCCTGGCGCTGAATCTCACGGAACATTGCCTGATACAGAGGGATCGAAAACGCTTCTGGCTCCAGGGTGGCAATCACTTCACCGCTTTCAGGCGTCATTCCGCTAATCAGAAGACCGCCAATTACACTGGCTTCCAGTTCCTGAGTAATCATTCAGCCACCTCACGCTCAGCAAATTTACCTTCACGAACGCCAACAAGGGTTGTTTCGCGGAGCATGAAATCGAAATCAGCACGCCATCCTGACTTGCTGTCTCCGAAGTAATACGACCGGGCCATTCGTGAGAACGCGGAAAGGTAGGCTCGGAAGCCATCGACGTTTGGAGTTTTCAGGCGTGGAAGCAGTTGTTTGATAGCCCGGCGACGCTTGTCTGTCAGGTCACGAGCATTCGGAAGGCGATCACCGAGAATGTCGTTGTAAGCATCTAAAAACGCCTGGTAGGGAATGGTAGGTGCCCGTTTTTTGGATTCTTGTTCTGCCTGACCTTCTTCCTCCCCCTGTGGGGGTAAGGGGGTATTATCTTTTATATTTAAAGTATTTCTTTTGTGTGCTCCCAAAGCGGGAACATCTTGTGTATCCGGTTTGGATACATTTTTTGTTCCCGATTTGGATACAAAGTTACCTATTTGGGAACACTCAGGAATTACCCACTCATCAATGTTCTTATTTGGCCCAATCTTCCCGGCTTCAGAGATGAGAACCTTCATAGAAATCAATTCGTTCTTCGCTATGTTTGCTTTTGAGCGGCTGATACGGGCTATCTCAGCTAACTGGCTGTCTGCAATGCGGTCCATTTTCTTCTTGAAGCCGTAAGTTTTACGGCAAACAGCATGTGCGACCTTGGCCTGATTGCGTGTCAGATTGGCACCGATAAGCTCCTCGTAAAGCCGCATAGCAATCATGATGAAACCATCATCCAGATCTGCCACCTGACGCTCCACGACCGCCAGTGTCGGTCTGATTGGTGTTACTGTTGCGAGGTTACTCATGCCCCTGCTCCTTGCGCTTCAGTTCTTCCAGAATTGCACGAAGCTTCTCTGCCACCGTTGGATGAACAGAATGTTCGAGACGGGCCCGAGTATTGTTTTTATGTACAGCTGTCTGGTAATGGCGCGGTTTTTTTGCCATTATTCCTCCTGCATTTACTGACGTTTGTGCACCTGAAAGTCGCTTCTGTTCCAGCAGAGCGGCTTTCGCCATTTTTGAACCTGTCATATCACCCCCAGCATGCTCGTCACCATTTCCATCAATGGGCCGGTCAGTGCCGGGTCAACACGAAACATCTCCACAATCCCCTCGCTCAGCTCCTTCAGTTTTTGATGAGTTGGCGCATCAAGCGCAACTGCCACCTTGGCCTCGCTGGTTTCTTTCTCCAGTCGTGCCAGGCGCATCATGATGTTGTCCGCAGGAACTAGCCGGCCGCGAAACTCCAGCGGCAGAACAGCAAGAATTGATGGTGTGAGCTTCTGGATGTTCTCCCGGTATTTCTCAGAGTTGAATTTGTTGTCCAGGTACCGAAATAGCTTTTGGCGCCCACGGCTAATATCATCGGGAAAATCAATTCCCTCGCCGCCGCTAGCATTCCATTGCTCAATAATCAGAGCTGAAACAATGTCCTGATTGTCAATTGCAGCCGCCCAGGAGCGGACAGCATCGCGAATCACTTCATGCTCATCATGCTGCTTTGGTTGATAACGATTTATCATTGGAATGAGGTTCAGCTTGCTATCATCTTGAAATGCGAGTGTTTGCATGGTTATGCCTCCTGCTGCGGTAAACCATCGGTTGGGTTTGGATAAATATCAGGACGCAACTCATGAGGAGTTACACCGGTTAGTTCAAAAATTGCGATAACGCGCTCAACAGGAACTACACCTGATGAACGGCTCCGCCAAAAGCTAACTGTCATTGGGGATACACCTAATCCTCTTGCCAGAGCTGATGCTGAACCTGCTTCGTCAATAGCTTTTTCCAGGGGTGTCATGAGGAACTCCATAAATAACTCGTGGAAACAATTAAACACCACGTTTAAATGACAGTCAATTAATTTCAACATGTGGTTTATTTATATGCTTAAACGCTTTGTTTATACTGTTTCCATGAAAGAAAAACCCATTAAAAACTCTGCGTTATCAGATCGCCTTACTAAGGTCCTTAAAGCGAAAAAGCTTAAGAAAACCCGATTGGCGGAAATGGTTGGTGTAACGCCACAGGCAATAAATAACTGGTTCAACCGTGGGGAGCTGGGGCGTGAGTCTGCACAGAAAGTTGCGGATGCTTTGAATGTGTCTATCGATTGGCTTTTAAATGGAGATCCGGAAGATATCCTCACCATTGAGCAAATCAGACATAATCGATTTTGTGATTTTTTTAAGGATGGGTTCCCTGAAGGGATAGAGGATTCTGAACGTGAATTGCTAGAGGAAATTTATCAAGGAAAGGTTCTTATAAATGACAGGATAGCACGGCGGATAGAGCTTGATTATAAGCTCCCTTATGCTGCTTTGGATTACGATCCTAACCATACGCCGATAAATCCACTTCAAAAATTGGCTGATGAAGAAATTGAACTTCTCCATTTATTTCGCCAAATGCCAAAATCAGCAAGGGCTGAAATGCTGGCAATGTTTAACAGTAGAGTTAATCAATACGCAGCAATTTTCCAAGAAATGCTAGAACGAACTCAAAAAAATCAGAACTAAAAAATCACATCTCTAAGGCCGGCTATATGCCGGTTTTTTTTCGCCCATAAAATATTTTAAACCTCCTGTTGAAATAATCTTGACGCATTTTTAAACCTGTTGTTTAATTAACTCCATCAACAACGCGCTGCGTTGCTCCGATAAACGTTCCGCCAGCCTGGCGATAAGGGCAAAGGGGATTGAGATGATTAGCTTATTTAAACAGGCAGCAAGCATTTTCCAGTTTCATCGCCGTCCGGTTGCACCGGTGGTTCACGTTCCAGCATACCCGGAGCTGGCTAAAGGTCAGGCTCGCCACTTCCGCGACAGTGTAACCATGGCGCCATGGCTGGTGTCATTCAACCGGGACTCAGGCATTTACTACTGCCAGCCAGTTGGTAATACGCGGTTGATTCGTCAGCCTTACATTTGCAACAAGCTGGATAAGCGTCTGGTTCCTGCAGGTACGGGGATCCACTGATGAGCACCCTATTCGCTTTAGTACTGACGTTAGGCATGACCAACGGTGATTTTCAGGATGTGGTGTTGGGAGTCTATGACAACCAGGCGCAGTGTGAGCAGGCAGCTATAGAGCAGAATGTTGTCGGTGATTGTTACCCGGTCGACGGTCTGATTCGCAATGATGAGCAGCCAGCAGTAACAACGAAGTTTTAGCGATATGGGAATTCCCATATCGGGCGTGTAAAACGCAAAAACCCGCGCAAGGCGGGCTCTACGTCCAGCGGTACCGGCAAAGTGCGCTGGAAATCTGATTAACCAAAGTAACCACCCAATGGGCGCTATCAATGGCTCGGGGATCTTACAACCTTTTGGAGCGTAAAAACAATGATGTTCGCCTATCTAATCAAGGCTCGGCCTAAAGCAGGTAAGCCAAATATGTTCACCTGGTTCGATTGCAAATCTGAATCTCGTGCCGATCGTGAAATCATGAACATTCTGGAAGATAACGACATTGAGACAGGACGCGGCGCTGATTACATGCTGCCGGTTCGAACTAACGTGCCAGTGTTCGATGATTTACCAGAAGAGCGCGTGCTGGATGCTTCATGGGGTGAGCGCTACGAGCTCGCAGATGACAGTAAGACTTGGCAGAAGATTGTTGCTGTTGTTGATGCAACACCTGAATCTCCAGTCATTGCAGATGCCCCTGCCCCTACTACCGAAATTATCGCAACCGCAGAAACTTCGTCGGCACCAACTGCCACAGCTGATATCACCACTGCGGATAAAGACCTGGTTGTTGATGCTAATGACGATGACCTCACTGAATACCCAGTGGCGGAAATGGCATTCGGCAGAAGACTGCTTTCTCAGCTTATCAGTACCGTTACCGCTCATCATATTAAGCACGCGCAGCGTGTTCATATTATGGAGATGTCGCTAGATACCGATAACAGCTACGTCCAGAACCTGTTACTGGCAGCCAGAAACGCGCCAGGACTTGAAGACCTCAGCACCGCGCAACTGTGGAAATACACCTATGCCATCAAAACTGTATTCCCAATGGATAAGCGTCACGAACTGACCCGCGTCGTTCAATTCTCTAATTTATGGCTGACCACAGAACATATTGATCGCGGAATTCTGGTGCGTGAGTGGGCCGCAGGTAATTACATCACGTCCGTTCAACGCACACCCAGCGGTGCAAACGCAGGCGGAGTAATCCACTCTGATCGCCTGACGCCACAAACTGCGCTTGGGTTGGAATATGAAATTGCGCAGGGAATATTAGCTCGTAACAACGAGTTTGATATTTATAACCCCCCGATGGAAATCGACATTATGACTAACAGCATAATGAACAAATACGAGAATCAGGAGTTTCTGGCTACTCGTGAGATTTTCATCTCGATGCCTGGCGGTTTCGACTTCTCCCGCGCCTGCAATGTAGCAACGGTTAAAACCACCCCTCCAGGGTTATGGAAAACACCGGTTCAACACCTTGAGTATCTGAACAGGGTTATGACTGAAACGGATCATGCCCACCCCGATCCACTCATTGTCGACATTGCGTGCGGTCGTTCCTCGCTACCAATGCCGATGACTGTAGAAACAAATCAAACATCCGTCGAAGAAGTAAACAAACAACTGGCCGCTGCACGAGGCGAGTTTGTAGAAGGTATCAGCGACCCGAGCGATCCGAAATGGGTGCATGAAGACCTGGCTAAAGCCACCTCAAACGAAGTCGAAAAAGAAGAAATTCAGCCAGCGGAGAATACCAGCGATGAGCAGATGGAAACGACTGACGGTAACGAAATCTCGGGTGGTGTTGCGGTTTCAGCAAGCGAAGGTACTGATGCAAATGATCCGCAAGCAGCTGCCGTAGAAGAACCGGAATTAACTGAAGCAGAAGAAGAAAGTTCAGCTCAGCAAATCCAGAACCTCACGCAGCGCATTGAGCGCCTTGAATCAGCACTTGCTGCCATGTGTTCTGTTTTCAGTGCTGAGGAGGTGGCGTGATGAGCCGTTACTGCTCGCAATGCCTGGCCCTGCGTGAAGAAGAAGATCTGGTTAAACGTCCTGTCCGCTTTTACACAGGCATTCGTCACCTTGTGTTTTGTGCTGACAAGAAATGTGATGACAGCTACTTCGCATCCCATCCGCAGCGCTCGCGCAGTCGTCGGAGAATGGCATGAACCATGAAATCCAACGCCAGCAGGCTATGACGCTCATCGCTATGTTGTGCCTGACTTACCACTTAACGCCAGCTGACCTCGAAGAAATCGCCCACCAGCTCGCGCACTTTGATGCTGTATGTGATTACAGAACTCAGGGAGTAAACAATGTTGCGAATCATTGATACCGAAACCACTGGACTGGAAGGTGGGCCAGAAACCGTAGTTGAAATAGCCAGCGTCGATATTGTCGACGGTGTGATCTGCAATCCGATGAGCGACTTCGTTAAGCCACTGGAGCCGATTGGCTTTGAAGCAATGGCCATTCACCACATTACCGAAGATATGGTGGAAGGTGCCCCGCTTCTCGGTGAAGTGATTGGCCGTTACCTGGGTGCAGAGGTCTACGTTGCACATAACGCGAAGTTTGACCGCTCAAAGCTCCCGCAAATCGATGCGCCATGGATTTGCACAGCGAAACTGTCCCGCGCCCTTCTACCTGAGCATAAGAGCCACAGCAATCAATACCTGCGTTATAGCCTGGGCCTGAAACCTGAGTTACCTGAAGGTTTGTATGCTCACCGCGCGCTGTATGACTGCTACGTCACGGCTGAACTGCTGATTTACATGGGACGCCTGGCTAAGTGGACCATTCGCGAGATGCGAGAGATTTCCAGTAACCCATCGCTGATGAATGCGATTCGCTTCGGCAAGCATAAAGGTCTGACGTTCGCCGAGATTGCAAAGGTCGATCCGGGCTATCTGCGCTGGTTGGCTGGTAACAATGATGACGAAGATATCCTTTTCACCATTAAGCACCACCTGGCCGGGGGTTAAGTCATGGCGATGATGACGCTGGTACTTGCTGACTCTGGCTACGGGAAAACGTATAGCCTCCGCAACGTTAACCCGGAAGGCGCAATTCTGGCCCGCTGCATTCGTAAAGCTCTGCCGTTCAGAAATAACGGATGGAAGCTACACGGAAAGCGCCTGCCTGATGGCTCTGTCCAGAAGGGAAATGTTGTCGATATTCGTGATGCTCGCCATCTGTTTTCAGTCATTCAGAACCTGGCTAACAGTGGTCGCCGAATGCTCATCATTGATGATTTCCAGGCAATCATGCAGCACGAAAACATGAACCGGGCATACGAGACTGGCTATACGAAGTTTACCGAAATGGCAGAACACGCATGGCGCATCATCGAAGCCGCAACCCAGTTGCCTGAAGACTTCCGCGTTTACTTTCTGGCACACACGGAAGAAAGCGAAGGCAAGGTGCGCATGAAAACGGTCGGCAAAATGCTGAATGAAAAACTGACGCCAGAAGGCTACTTCCCGATTGTACTGCGCATCGTCAAACGAGACGGCAAACACCTCTTCTTACTGAAGGGTGACGACAACGACACAGTGAAATGTCCACCGGACCTCTTCGGTCATGGCGTGGTGGATATGGATAACGACTTGGCGGCGTTCGACAGCGCCATTGCAGAATTTAGCGATTTATAAGAGAGGATCGAAACAATGATGAATCAACCTATGGCTTTCACCTGGAACCAGCAGGCATCAGATGCAGCATTGAAGGCGGGCGCATCCGCAGGCATTACAGATACCGGCGCATACGAAGGAACAGTGGTTTCTGCGATTTATGAATTTGGTAAAGATGGCAGTCAATCGCAAGCACTGGTTCTTTCTCTCGACTCAGATGGTCAGAAGGCAAACTTCCTGCGCATTAACTTCCTCGGCCGTGATGGCGCACCTACTTTCGGCATGGGTTTGATTTCTGCGCTGATGTGGGCTGCACAAGTTAAAGACGCTCAGCCGCAGCAACGTCAGAGCCAGAACGGGACCGAGTGGTTCTTACCTGCTATGGAAAGCAAACGTGTGGGGCTGTTCCTGCAAAAAACCCTGACGTCAAAACAGGATGGCAGTGACAGTTACAAATTCGAAGTTCGCCATGTATTTCAGCCAGGCACGCGCCTCACCTATAAGGAATATTGCGAGAAAACACCGGCTGAAACTATCTCAACACTGGAACGCACAGTTAAAGATAAGGACGACCGTCACGCAAACGGGAATGGTGGCCAGTCTCGCGGAGGCTGGGGCGCGCCACAACAACCGCAAGGTGGCTGGGGTGATCAGAACGGCGTGGCCACAAGCCGATTGCAGCAGGCTGCGCATCAGCAGAATGCCCAGACTCAATCGCCACAGTTCGACGATGACATTCCATTCTAGGGTTATGGAAAACGTTCACGACGATATCCGGGTGGGGGCTATTCGCCTCCCCTGGCTGGAATCAAAACAGGGCTGGTTATTGCCATGGGGTGAAACCACCAGCAATCCCTTAACGGCACAAAAGCTGGCTGAAGATCTGAACGAGAAAAATCAGTAGTACTGGTTTGATTTTGAACTATCAATTATGTCGGCCCCACAGGGGGCCAAAGTGAGGACGCTATGACTGATAATGAGAGCTGGATGGACACGAAGCGCGTTTGCGATTTCCTGTGTATCTCAACGCGCACGCTGGCCCGTTACCGAAACAAATCGGAAAACCCATTCCCTGAGCCTGATTACTCATGCATGGGAGCTTCAAATCGTTGGAAGCGTGCGCAAGTAGTTGCATGGCAGACGGCGGAACAATCCCTGCCAAAGCGTAAGCCTCTCGAGCACATTCATCGCGAGCGAGATATCAAAGGGCGCGTTACATCGCTTCGCGCGGTTTGAACTCAATAACGTCAGGCTCAACGATGCTCATGAGCCTGGCCCACCACTTCCCGTACGCTTCCCGCATTTCGTTTATATAATTGTGCTTGTCATATACAGCCCATACGCCAGGTAATTTGTGGCCAAGCATGATTTCGGCAATATGCGGTTCCGTCAGCTCTGAAAAGTTTGTTCGGGCAGTCCTGCGAAGATCATGAATAGAAAAATGAGGCACGTTCTCGCTGTAAGCCTTTAACATAAACACTCGCAAATTATTGCTGATGCTCAGGTGAAAGGTCTCTGTCATTGGCTTATCACCATAACGTGAGAAAACAAACTTGCCTGGCTGTTCCGGTTTGTCCGGTGCGCATGGCGTTAGCTCCATTGCTCTACTGATAAGCGGAACTATCTCTGGAAGTATTGGACGGATGAGAGGCTTCTTCGTTTTACGTCCGGTTTTATGGTTCTCTGGCGGTACCGTCCATATCCCATCTTCAAAGTTGAAGTGCGAGCGTTCTGCCAGGCGAAGCTCTGCGATACGGCATCCCCATAACAGGCTCAACTTCACAATGATCTTGTTCCGCTCCATCAGGCGAGAATCTTCCACAGCGCGCCAAACCAGCGCTATCTCATGACGTGAAAGAGTTCGCTCACCGATCTTCTTCTCAATGCCAAAATCCTGCCCGGATAATTCAGAGAGAGGGTTTTTCTCAAGCACTTGTCGTTTAACTGCCCACGAATAGCATTGCTTCCCATTACTGATAACCCTGCGGGTAATTTCGCTATAACCTTCTGCCAGGCGATCCAGAACTGTTAGCCAGTTATGCAGAGTCAAATCCTCCGCTGGGTACTTTCCGATTTTTGGGAAGACGTGTAGTTCAAACGTTCGCAAGATTTGATCTGAAGTCTTTTTCTGAATGCACACAATGCCGTGCCATTCGCGAAACAGTTCTTCGAATGAATATCGAGAGTTAACTTTGGTTTTGTTCAAACTCTGGCGAATGCGCGGGTTCTCGCCACGGGCAAGAACGGCGGCCCATTTCTCAACTTCTTCTCGCGCAGCTTTAAGGCCAAACGCTGGATAGTTGCCGATAGTCATCTTGTCCTGTTTACCCAGGAACCGGTAGCGATAGAAGAACGTCACCGCGCCTTTTTTACTGACACGAACCCACAGCCCGTCACGGTCTGCTTTCTCTTCTACTTTATCCCGATCCTTGCCGAGACAAGCCTTTAGATAACTATCTGAAATTGCCATACAAAAACCCCGCTCGTGTCCACGGTGGACACGCTCTGATGTGTCCATCATAGAATATGGACACAGCGGTGGACACAAAAATGTTGGCTTATCGTGTCTTAGGTTCGCAAATGAATGTGAGGGAATTGGTTGGAAGGTGCTGCTATGGCTGGGATTTTACGAGGAATTTGACTGAGGGTGGCAGATGGTGACTTAGTGGCAATTATCGATGTGGGCAATAATAGAAAAGTTTCGTATATTCTTCATAGTTAGAGGTTTTATGCCTTACAAATCCGGGAAAGCTCGGCGCAATGCGCTGTACAGAGCATGATGTCAATGGCTGTCTTTTGCCTGAAACGCCGCATTCTACACTACAACGAGAAAGCGAGGAAACAGGTCATCATGCAAGCGTAGCTGAGTGATGAAAAGCCGGTGGAATGTGTGTCAAATAGATCGTGGGCAGAAGAGGCTTCACCGATTGTCCGCAGAAGTAACCGTTTCGACTCTCAGTGCATCAGGCGGCAGAGCAACGCTTAAAATAACAGGCTGCCAGGTTTCACGACGACTGAGCTTCAAAGAGAGGCCGCGCGCGATAAGAAAACCGCCAACCCCACCCAGCAACGCACCACAAATCGCTGCAAGGTTTGTCCCAAACAGGGCCTGGAAGAGAGCTGAAACCAGAAATAAACCGACCAACGGTGACATGTAAACCAGTAAGGCAGAACCAATCAGGCTACCTTCAGCAATGCCCAATTCGACTTTTTGACCGGCCACCAGCGGCGTATCACACGCAACTGATAAGGTGTGATTGGTTTGCGGGCCAAGCTTATTGAGTATGCGACTACCGCAGCCAGCGCGTGAAGCACAGCTGCTGCATGACGCTTTTACATCACAGCTCAGCAATGCTTCACCTTTTTGCCAGGAGACAACTGTTGCCCACTCTTTGATCATTGCGCAGCCTTGAATTTGATACTGTCAGCAATACGTTTTGCTGTTTGCGGAGGTAATTCACCCACAATGGTGATCTCAGTTTTGTCACGAACCTCAGAACTGACCGTACGGCGACCCGTGCGTAATAGCTGATCGGTACTATTACTTACAGCGCGGCTAATGTTTACTGAGAAGCTAAACAAGCCATCAGAATAGAGACGTGATTCAATCGGGGCGTCAACAGTTGGCAATGGACGACGGCTGCTGGATACCTCGCTAAAACCTTGTGGCAACCAGGTCGGTGCCCAGGAGAAATTGACTTTCTCAGCACCTGGAACCGACAGCAATGGCGGTAAATTTGCCTTTGCCAGACTTTGCATCATGGTATTTGCTTCTTTGCTAACGTTGAAAGAAATAACGCGGAATTGTTCCAACGTTTCGCCATCACGATCCAGCAAATCAACACGCAGTGGTAATTTGGTTTCAGAGTCCATCCAAACCATATAGCTGTAACGTGTACCGTCTCGTGCCACAACACGAATGACTTCACACAGGCGATCGGCTATACGTGTACGTCCAACAGAGATGAAGTCGTAATAAGGGGTGAGACGTTTGAAATCGGTGTAGACGATTGATGGGAGCGAATCAACGATGTAATCCCCAGTGAGCGTAAACGGCTCAAGTCCTGGTTCAAAATAGCTGATTTCACTGCCACGCTGGACAACCTCACGACGTGGGCCATCCATCTGAAGCAATTGAGCAAGCGGACGATTATCAAGCCTTGCATGTCGATAGCGTAAAGACTCTATCCCCTGCTTATTAATGCTGATAAATGCCAACTCATAATTGAGTGACTGACTTGCCTGGTTCATCTGCTGCAACAATGCCCCGGACGAAACAGTGTCCGCCGAGGCATTTGAGGTGAACAACAGGCTGCTTGTCATAAGAGACAGGGCATACCAAAGTTGCTTCATTACTGCGATTGAGTTCCTAAAGTTTGGTTTCCTGGCACTTGTACCGCAGCTTGCTGGGTTTGTGCCTGTTCAAACTGGAGTTGCTCGGCGTGTAAACGACGCTGCAATTCGTAATCTTGCAACATGGCATTGATACGTCGACGCTGTTCCTGTACCTGCTGCTGACCTGTGCTGGCTGTGCTGTCAGACGGCACACCCAAACTTACCGGACTCGCTTTACCCATCATCGGCAAGGTGTTAAACACCGGAGCCTCGGGCTGAGCAGGGTTGTCAGACTGACCATTATAGTGCTGCACCCCGACGATTACCGCAAGCGATACGCACGCTGCAACGCCCATTTGGGTGAGTTGGCTTGCCCACGGACGAACCTTATTCCAGAATGACATTTTCTGCCATTGCTGAGGTTCGGGCTGCTGTTCAGTAATGAGTGGCGTGACATTACGCACTGGCTCATTTTCAATCGCGGCCATGACATTGGCTGCAATATCAAAATGAAGTAATTCACTGGTATCGCCGCGCATAGTATCGCGGATTAGGTGGTAGCTCTCCCAGCTGTTCTGCAATGTTTTGTCCTTCGACAAAGTACCGAGCAGTTCGCTATCCAGAGTTTCCCCATCCATTAAAGCGGAAAGCTGTTCTTTCTGCATGCCTAATTACCCTTCCAGTAACCCGCTATCGTCAACGCCTGATTAGCGGTTGAACTTTATTATCAATAGCTTCCCGTGCACGGAAAATACGAGAACGTACAGTCCCTACTGGGCAATCCATGATGACGGCTATTTCTTCATAGCTCAAACCATCCAACTCCCGCAACGTAATTGCCATGCGTAAATCTTCCGGGAGTGACTCAATAGTACGGAAAACTATTTGTCTCAGTTCTTCAGACAACATTAAGTTCTCAGGGTTCGATATTTCTTTCAATGCGCTGCCACTTTCGTAGTTTTCCGCATCAATTGCGTCCACATCACTTGATGGAGGACGGCGTCCCTGAGCAACAAGATAATTTTTTGCCGTGTTGACCGCTATACGGTACAACCATGTATAAAACGCGCTATCGCCACGGAATGAATCCAGCGCACGATAAGCTTTAATGAAAGACTCCTGCACCACATCAGGAACATCTCCTGAAGGTACATAGCGGGAAACCAGACTCGCCACTTTATGCTGATAACGAATTACCAGTAAATTGAATGACTTCTGATCTCCCTTCTGGACCCGTTCGACGAGGACTTGATCCGTTAACTGCTCGCTCATCCGAGGTAATGTCTCCCCAAACCTATTTCCACGCGTAATTGAAAAGCCACCCGAACTCTGCATATCTGAGCAAGTTCACGGTTGGAGCGCTCGATTTGAGCAAAGTTCCGTTACGCCTTTGTTTTCCTGATCTGTTCCACGAATTATCTCTTCTTGATTATAAGTTTCGTGGCACAAACCGTGACACCTTTTTTATCCTAAAAGGCGATCGCTAAACTGCTTGCAGAGTATCGCATGAATCATGATTTTTCATCAGAAAATCTGCCACTAACATCGGACCTGTAACAAATATGGCTTATTCAGCACATAATTCAGATGAAACTGAGATCTTCAGCTCTTTTGTTTAGTTCATATAACACTGGATTAAAAAAAGCGTGTTAGAGCCCACATCGGGTGATATGCTGGCCCAACCTTTGTTTAGTAAATTAAACACGATGAACGCAAATTCCGAACTAGCTTGTGATGTATTAATCGTCGGTAGCGGAGCTGCTGGCCTCTCTCTTGCTTTACGGCTTGCCGAAAACAGCAAAGTTATTGTTCTGAGTAAGGGCCCAATCAATGAAGGCTCAACTTTATATGCTCAGGGTGGAATCGCTGCTGTGTTCGATGAAACGGACAGTATTGATTCACATGTAGAAGATACTCTCATCGCAGGTGCTGGAATTTGTGATCGTGACGCGGTGGAGTTTGTCGCCAGTAATGCACGCCACTGTGTGCAATGGCTAATCGACCAGGGCGTGCTGTTTGACACAGAGGTCCAGGCAAATGGTGCGGAAAGCTACCATTTGACTCGTGAAGGTGGGCATAGCCATCGCCGAATTCTTCACGCAGCTGATGCCACAGGTAAAGAAGTTGAAACCACGCTAGTCGGTAAAGCGCTGAGCCATCCTAATATTCGCGTTATTGAACGCAGTAATGCTGTCGATCTTATTGTCTCGGACAAAATCGGCCTGCCGGGCACGCGCCGTGTTGTCGGTGCCTGGATTTGGAACCGTAACCGCGAAAAAGTAGAAACTTGTCGGGCGAAAGCTGTGGTCCTTGCCACCGGTGGCGCATCAAAGGTTTATCAGTACACCACAAACCCGGACATCTCTTCAGGTGACGGTATAGCCATGGCCTGGCGAGCGGGTTGCCGTGTAGCAAACCTGGAATTCAATCAGTTTCACCCTACCGCTCTGTTCCACCCGCAAGCGCGCAACTTCCTGCTGACCGAAGCATTGCGCGGTGAAGGTGCCTATCTCAAGCGCCCGGATGGCACTCGCTTTATGCCTGATTTTGACGAGCGTGGCGAACTGGCACCGCGCGATATCGTGGCACGCGCCATCGATCATGAAATGAAACGCCTGGGTGCAGATTGCATGTACCTGGATATCAGCCACAAGCCGGAAGAGTTTGTGCGCCACCATTTCCCAACTATCTATGAAAAACTGATGGGCCTGGGTATCGATCTCACCAAAGAACCCGTGCCGGTAGTACCCGCTGCGCATTATACCTGCGGTGGCGTAATGGTAGATGAGAATGGCCGCACTGATGTTGACGGGCTTTATGCTATAGGCGAAGTGACATATACCGGCTTGCATGGCGCAAACCGTATGGCATCAAACTCATTGCTCGAATGCCTGGTTTATGGCTGGTCTGCAGCGGAAGATATAATGAAGCGCATGCCTTATGCGCGCATTTCCCGCTCTTTACCTGACTGGGATGACAGCCGTGTAGATAATCCGGATGAACAAGTTGTTATCCAGCACAACTGGCATGAACTTCGTCTGTTTATGTGGGATTACGTCGGTATTGTGCGCTCAACGCGTCGTCTGGAACGCGCATTGCGCCGTATCACCATGTTGCAGCAAGAAATCGACGAGTACTACGCCAACTTCCGTGTCTCGAACAATTTGCTGGAACTGCGCAACCTGGTGCAGGTTGCTGAGTTGATTGTGCGCTGCGCCATGATGCGGAAAGAAAGCCGGGGTCTGCACTACACGCTGGACTACCCGGATTTAGCCGAAAACTCAGGGCCAAGCATTCTCTCGCCACTCTACATAAATAAATAGAAATCCTGGGTCAGGCTGCAGTAGCCTTCTGAATATTGCTGGTCTGGCCCACGAATCGTTAATCGATCGGTATAATATTCACCGTCTGTCGGTGACAGCGCCAGCATGACACGATGCGGCAAGCGCGTTTCGTTATCAGCAACGTCGGTACGATAACGAACATGCCATCCCTGCTTTTTAGCCAGTTCAGTAAACGCCGTTCCCGCCGTTTCAGGCATGATCACACAGAAAAAACCGTCTTCCGTAATTAACTGCGTTGCGCTGTTTAACAACGCGCTATGATCCAATGTCGTGGTGTAGCGCGCCTGTGCTCGTTCTGCCGATGCACAATTGCTGCCCTGCTCAAAGAATGGCGGGTTACTGACAATCAGCGAATAGCGCTGTGTCGCCTGCTCGGCCCATTCACGGATATCTGCACAATGCACAGTTATGCGCGGGGCCCACTGGCAACCTTTGGCATTTTCCGCAGCTTGCTCAGCGGCAACAGGATCAAGCTCCACAGCATCGATTGTGACATTATCAGGTGTGCGTTGCGCGAGCATCAGCGCCAACAAACCACTACCTGTACCGATGTCCAGCACGCTAGTCACGTTTGCAACAGGCACCCAGGCGCCAAGCAGTGTGCCATCTGTACCGACTTTCATTGCGCATCGATCGTGCGCGACAAAGAACTGTTTAAAGGTGAATCCATCACGACGCAATACTGCTTTTTGACTGCACATCTTAGCTACCCTATAGAGAAACGGGTGTAGCATAGGGGAAACTCGCTGCCAGGAAAAGCGTCAGTTACCCACACAAACAGATGAAGATCGCAGCCATAACGTCTATAATCGGCGCCCTACATAGAGGAAGACCATGACTGTAACCACTTTTTCCGAACTGGAACTTGACGAGAGTTTGTTACTCGCGCTCCAGGACAAGGGCTTTACCCGCCCGACAGCTATTCAGGCTGCCGCCATTCCACCTGCACTTGAAGGGCGTGATGTCCTCGGTTCCGCGCCAACCGGTACCGGTAAAACAGCCGCTTATTTGCTGCCTGTGTTACAGCATTTGGTCGATTTCCCGCGTAAGAAATCTGGCCCACCACGTATTTTGATCGTCACGCCAACGCGTGAACTTGCAATGCAAGTGGCCGATCACGCTCGTGAACTGGCAAAACATACTCATCTTGATATCGCAACCATCACCGGTGGCGTGGCTTATATGAACCACGCGGAAGTGTTCAGCGAGAACCAGGATATTGTTGTTGCAACGACGGGTCGTCTACTGCAATACATCAAAGAAGAAAACTTTGATTGCCGTGCGGTAGAGACACTGATTCTTGATGAAGCCGATCGCATGTTGGATCTGGGCTTTGCGCAGGATATCGAAACCATTGCTGCTGAAACACGCTGGCGCAAACAAACCATGTTGTTCTCCGCAACGCTTGAAGGCGACGCGATCAAGAACTTCGCAGAGCGTTTGTTAGAAGATCCGGTCGAAGTTTCTGCAACCTCCTCAACTCGCGAGCGCAAGAAAATCCACCAGTGGTACTACCGCGCAGACAACGTTGAGCACAAAACTGCACTGCTGGTGCATTTGCTTAAGCAGCCAGACACTACACGTTCAATCGTGTTTGTCCGTAAACGCGACCGTGTGCATGAACTGGTTGCATGGCTTCGTGAAGCGGGAATCAACACCTGCTACCTCGAAGGCGAAATGGTGCAGATGAAGCGTACCGAAGCTATCAAGCGTTTGACTGATGGCCGTGTGAGCGTGTTGATTGCGACCGATGTTGCCGCTCGTGGTATCGATATTCCAGAAGTGAGCCACGTGTTCAACTTCGATATGCCGCGTACTGCTGATACCTATCTGCACCGTATAGGGCGTACAGGCCGCGCGGGTCTCAAAGGCACCGCAATTTCTCTGGTTGAAGCGCATGACCATTTGCTGCTGGGCAAAGTCACGCGTTACATGAAAGAACCAATGAAATCGCGTGTAATTGATGAGCTGCGCCCAACGACTCGTGCGCCAAGTGAGAAACTCACTGGTAAGCCGTCGAAGAAAGTGCTCGCAAAGCGCGAAGAGAAGAAAAAAGACGAGAAAGAAAAACCGCGTGTGAAAGTTCGTCTGCGCGATAAAAAGAATGTCGGGAAGCGCCGAAAACCTAGCAGTGCTAAAACCGAATCAGCTGAATAAATCGTCAGTGAATATAAAAACCGTCTCCATTGAGGCGGTTTTTTTACGATCTGAGTTAGGTTTTTAACCGTTTAATAACTGTTATTAAGCCAAACCCATAAAAAAGCCGGCGCATGAGCACCGGCTTTTTAAATGCTTTAGAAATTACAGGCTAGCAGTGAAAGTACGAGCAATAACGTCACGCTGCTGTTCTGCAGTCAGTGAGTTGAAACGCACCGCATAACCAGACACACGGATGGTCAGCTGTGGGTATTTTTCTGGGTGCTTAACAGCATCTTCCAGAGTTTCACGACGCAGCACGTTCACGTTCAGGTGCTGACCACCTTCCACACGAACTTCAGGTTTTGCTTCAACTGGGATTTCACGATATTCGATTTCACCCAATTTGCTTACTTCTACAACTTCGTCTTCTGCAAAGTCAGCTTTAGCACAAACACAACGTGCTTCGCCTTTCTCGCTGTCCAGCAGCCAGATTGAGTTCAGGAGGGAATCATTTGCAGCTTTAGTAATTTGGATACCAGTAATCATTTTATTTCTCCCTATGGGCTAATTTTGTGATTCTATTTCGGGCCATAAGCTGGCTCATTGGTAAAACCATTGTTGCGTTACTGATCTTTATACTAGCCAAAGTCGCTTCAAACTTTGATTTAAATCAATTAAATCCATGCCTACAATGTGGCTATGATATCATTTATTTGTTTTACATCAACTTAGCTCATCTCGTTCTAATTAAAAAATATGTAAATTTTCAAATTTTTTTAGGTTCCTGCGCCTATAGACGCTCAACCATTTTGCTTAGTAGAAAGAAGTGGTTAAGCTAACATCATTCCTAATCGCAGGAGAGCGAGATGACTACCCCCCTCACGTGGCACGACGTGCTGGCGCAAGAAAAGCAGCAACCCTATTTCACAAATACCCTGGCAACCGTTGCCGAACGGCGAGCAGCCGGTGTAACTGTTTATCCGCCTCAGAAAGATGTGTTCAACGCTTTCAGGTTTACTGAGCTGGGTGATGTGAAAGTCGTGATCCTTGGTCAAGACCCTTACCATGGCCCAGGACAGGCGCATGGGCTAGCCTTTTCTGTGCTTCCCGGTGTTGCAGTGCCGCCATCATTAGCCAACATGTATAAAGAATTACAGACCGATATTGCTGATTTTACGCGGCCAAACCACGGCTATCTGGAAAGCTGGGCGCACCAGGGCGTATTGTTGCTCAATACTGTACTAACTGTTGAAGCAGGCAATGCGCATTCGCATGCGAAACTAGGTTGGGAGACGTTCACGGATAAAGTGATAGCGCTTATCAACGAACACTGTGAAGGTGTGGTCTTTTTGCTGTGGGGTTCGCACGCGCAGAAGAAAGGTAGCTTTATCGATCGCAATCGCCACCATGTTTTACAAGCCCCCCATCCTTCGCCTTTATCAGCACATCGTGGGTTTATGGGCTGCGGTCACTTCTCTAAAACTAATGAGTATCTGACAGAGCGCAACCAACCAGCGATTAACTGGACGCCGGTATTGCCAGATTAAAGAGACAAAAAAGCCAGCTTTCGCTGGCTTTTTAAAGCTGTCATTAACAAAGCATCACGCTTTGTTTTGACGCCACCACTCAGAGAGCAACACACCGGTTGCTACTGATACGTTCAGGCTTTCGACATTACCAGTACCGGTAATCGCCACGCTCATATCAGCATTTTCGAAGGTTGCATCGGAAACGCCTTCGCGCTCCTGACCTAACACCAGAACCATTTTCTTCGGCAACTCAGCTTTGAAAAGCGGAGTTCCTTTGTGGCTTGATGTCGTGACAATCGCATAACCGGCTTTACGGAATTGCTCCAGGCCGTCTTCGAAAGTCTCGCCGCTGATGGCTTCAACATGCTCCGCACCGCCTTCAGCAGTACGAACAGCAGCACCAGACTCCAGCATTGCCGCATCTTCCACCAGCAAACCTTTCACACCGAAGTGTGCACAGCTGCGCATAATGCCGCCAAGGTTGTGCGGGTTAGCCACGTTTTCCAGAGCCAGTACACAATCTTCTTCACCAGCTTTAGAAAGCCAGCTATCAACTGTGATACCACGACGCTTTTTAATGATGAAGCAAACGCCACCGTGGTGCTCAGTACCTGATGCTTTCACTAACTCAGCATCATCTACCACATGGTAGGCTTTACGGTTTGCTGCCATCCAACGTAATGCTTCTTTGAAACGCGGAGTCACGCTCTGGACAAACCAGGCGCGTACGATGCAATCAGGGCGGCTCAGGAACAGCGCCTGGCAAGCATTTTCGCCGTAAACACGAGTTTCTTCCGCACGCTGGCGGCGAATCACTTCAGGATCAACAATTGGTCTGCCATTGGCACCCATTTGCTCGCCTGCTTCAACTACTTCTTCTCTTGGCGGTCGTGAAACCGTACGCCACGGGTTATCACCGCGATCGTCACGATCATCACTACGATTCCGATCACGCCCGGCGCCAGGCTTATCATCGCGACGTGGACCACGACGGCCCTCACCCCGTGACGGTGCTGCAGGACGCCCACCACCTTTACCTGTGCGCGGGTTTTGGCTGCGTTTTTCGCTGTCATCGTCACCGCGGACATACATCACTTTGACTTTGCCGCTTTTACCTTTAAATTCGTCGTTCATTCTTCTCTCCACCTGGCTGAGCGCGTGGCGCGCAGATTACCCGATGTGGCACGGCTTAGCCATTAACTTTGGTCAAAAGCCAATAACTATTATATCCATCGAATAAATCACTTGGCTGGTACTCTATTAATCGCCGATAATATTTAACATATAAGAAACATTACTGACGAGTTGACTGTTTTCAGACAACGTATCCTTTAGAGGTTAGCTATGAATACCGTTTGTGCCGCCTGCCAGGCGATTAATCGCATCCCCGATGAGCGTATTGACGACGGTGCGAAATGTGGTCGTTGTGGCCATGAGCTTTTTGATGGCGAAGTGATTAATGCCACCAGCGAAACGCTGGATAAACTGCTGCAAGATGATTTGCCCGTGGTTGTGGATTTCTGGGCTCCGTGGTGTGGGCCATGTGTGAACTTTGCGCCAATTTTTGAAGATGTGGCGGAAGAACGTAGCGGCAAAGTGCGTTTTGTGAAAGTAAATACAGAAGCAGAACCTGCACTTAGCGCACGTTTCCGTATCCGCAGCATTCCGACCATTATGGTGTTCAAAAAAGGTGAAATGGTCGACATGCTAAACGGCGCGATGCCTAAAGCACCGTTTGATAGTTGGCTGAACGAAAACATCTAATTTCACGGGCACGTTTCTTGTGCCCGAATGCTTCATCTACGTTAGAATGGCGTTTTTAAGCTTGTTTATCTGATGACTGAAAACGCCGTCCTACGTCTTCGTGCCGAACGCCTGGCGCGTGCAACCCGCCCTTTCCTTGCTCGTGGTAACCGCATCCGCCGTTGTCAACGTTGCTTGCTGCCGCTAAAACAATGCCTGTGCGAAACACTACAGCCGCAGAATGCGCGTAGCCGTTTCTGCCTGGTGATGTTCGACACCGAACCGATGAAGCCAAGCAACACCGGGCGACTCATTGCAGATATTTTGCCGGATACCGAAGCTTTTCAGTGGTCACGAACCGAACCATCACAGGCACTGCTCGATTTAGTCAGTTCACCAGACTATCAACCGATGGTCGTATTCCCCGCATCTTACGCAAGCGCTGGGCGAGAAGTACTGACAACGCCACCTAAAAGTGGCAAACCACCGCTTTTTATCATGCTCGATGGCACCTGGACTGAAGCGCGTAAGATGTTCCGCAAGAGCCCTTATCTGGATAATCTTCCGGTCATTTCAGTGGATTTGAGTATTGTCTCGGCTTACCGACTCCGTGAAGCTCACGCGGACGGGCAATACTGCACAGCAGAAGTCGCAGCAGCATTGCTCGCACTTGCAGACGACGAGCACGCAGCTGTTGGCCTCACAGAACATTTCACGCTTTTTCGCGAGCGATATCTGGCAGGCAAACCCCATCATCAGTCCAGCATCACAGCAGCAGAGACAGAAAGCGTTTAAACTCACTGAGTTAATTCTCAGGGGAGAGAGCTATGAGTCAACGTGGGCTGGAGGCGCTACTGCGCCCCAAATCAATCGCGGTTATCGGGGCTTCTGCAAAAATAGACCGCGCAGGCTACTTAATGATGCGCAATCTCCTGGCTGGAGGCTTTAACGGCCCGGTAATGCCTGTGACACCCAGCCATAAAGCGGTTTGCGGCGTTCTTGCATGGCCAGATATCGCAAGCCTTCCGTTCCCGCCCGATCTTGCCGTCATTTGTACCAACTCAAAACGTAATCTTGAATTACTGCAAGCCTTGGGTGAAAAGGGCTGTAAAGCCTGCATTATCCTCTCCGCTCCGCCTGAGCAACTACCTGAATTATTAGCCTGTGCCACTCAATGGCAAATGCGTTTGCTGGGGCCAAACAGCCTTGGCTTACTTGCGCCATGGCAAGGACTTAATGCGAGTTTCTCACCCGTACCCATTCAGAAAGGTAAGCTGGCTTTTATTTCTCAATCAGCGGCAGTTTCCAACACAATTCTGGACTGGGCCCAGCAGCGTGAAATGGGCTTCTCATGGTTTATCGCGCTCGGTGACAGTCTGGATATTGATGTTGATGAGTTACTGGATTATCTGGCTCGCGATACCAAAACCAGCGCTATTCTGCTTTATCTCGAACACCTGAGCGATGCCCGACGTTTTGTTTCAGCGGCGCGAAGTGCTTCGCGTAACAAACCGATCCTGGTAATTAAAAGCGGTCGCAGCGCCAAAGCACAAGAACTGCTTAAAACCCATCTGGGGCTTGATGCTGCATGGGATGCAGCCATTCAACGAGCAGGTCTTTTACGCGTTCAGGACACTCATGAGCTGTTCTCGGCGGTAGAAACCCTGAGCCACATGCGGCCACTGCGTGGCGAGCGTTTAATGATAGTCAGCAATGGCGCTGCCCCTGCGGCGCTGGCACTGGATGAGTTATGGCTGCGTAACGGTAAGCTAGCGACGCTGAGTGATGAAGTTCTCAATAAGCTAAAGAGCGCTTTGCCCGTAAGTGTTGAAAGTGGCAATCCACTGGATCTCCGCGACGATGCGACTCCTGAACGTTATTTGCGAGCCATCGAAATATTACTGGATAGCCAGGATTATGATGCCCTGATGATCATCCATGCCCCGAGTGCTGCGGCCCCCGGGACGGTAAGCGCCACCGCGTTAATCGACTTAATCCACAAACATCCTCGCGGCAAATACATCACACTAATAACCAACTGGTGTGGTGAATTTTCCTCTCAGGAAGCCAGACGGTTATTCAGTGATGCAGGCATTCCTACATACCGCACACCTGAGGGCGCGGTAACAGCATTTATGCATATGGTGGAATATCGTCGAAACCAGAAACAGCTGCGTGAGACACCAGCGTTACCTGCCAATCTGAAAGCCAATGCCAGTGAAGCTCATGCCCTGCTGCAACAAGCACTGAACGAAGGAGCCACTTCTCTCGATACCCATGAAGTGCGCCCTATTTTACAAGCGTACGGGCTAAACACTCTGCCAACCTGGATTGCCAGCGACAGTGCAGAAGCCGTGCATATTGCCGAGCAGATTGGGTATCCGGTCGCATTGAAATTACGCTCCCCTGATATCCCGCATAAATCTGAAGTTCAGGGTGTGATGCTTTACCTGAGAACCGCCACTGAGGTTCAGCAAGCAGCTGATGCGATTATTGATCGAGTTAAAATGACGTGGCCGCAAGCTCGTATCCAAGGGTTGTTGGTTCAAAGCATGGCTAACCGTGCCGGTGCCCAGGAGCTGCGCATCGTCGTTGAACATGACCCAGTCTTTGGCCCACTTATTATGCTGGGCGAAGGTGGCGTCGAGTGGCGCCCCGATCAGCAGGCTGTGGTGGCCTTACCACCACTCAATATGAATCTCGCCCGCTACCTCGTTATTCAGGCGATCAAAAGCGGAAAAATACGTGGGCGCAGTGCATTACGCCCGTTAGATGTGCCTGGTATTAGCCAGGTGCTGGTGCAGGTTTCAAACCTGATTGTGGATTGCCCGGAAATCCGCCGTCTGGATATTCATCCGCTTTTAGCCTCCGGTAATGAGTTCACACTCCTGGACGTGACCTTACAGCTCGCTAAATTCGAGGGGGATGCAGAAACTCGGCTGGCAATCCGGCCCTATCCTTACCAGTTGGAAGAAGATGTCATCCTCAAGAATGGTGAACAGTGCCTGTTCCGCCCAATTCTTCCGGAAGATGAACCGTTGCTACAACAGTTTATTTCGCGGGTTACCAAAGAGGATCTCTACTACCGCTACTTCAGTGAGATCAACGAATTTACCCATGAAGATTTAGCCAATATGACCCAGATCGACTACGATCGAGAAATGGCTTTTGTCGCTGTTCGCCAACTGAATGGTGAGAGTGAGATCATCGGTGTTACGCGCGCGATCTCCGATCCCGATAATATTGATGCCGAATTTGCCGTACTTGTGCGTTCTGATTTGAAGGGTTTGGGATTGGGTCGCAGGCTGCTGGAAAAACTGATTGCCTACACGGGTGAGCATGGGCTCCAGAGATTGAATGGCATTACGATGCCGAACAACCGTGGCATGGTCTCATTAGCTCGAAAACTAGGATTTGATGTCGATATACAACTGGAAGATGGCATCGTAAGTCTGACTCTTCCATTGATAAAAAGCATAGATTCGTGAGTAAGGTACTGGAAAACTTACTCACTTTGCGGGTTAGTAGTGGTATTATCAGCAGGTTCTGACGTCTGGATTTTGCAGAAGGCCATCCAATGAATAGAGAAGATACGCACTGTGATGTTGTCTAAATTTAAACGTAATAAACATCAACAACACCTTGCCCAATTGCCGAAGCTTTCTCAGTCAGTTGATGATGTAAAGACCCTTTTCTCCCCAGCGGATTTCCGTGAAGTTCTGCTGCAAAAAATTGCGAGCGCAACTCGCCGCATCTGTATTGTAGCATTGTATCTTGAACAAGATGATGCTGGTAAAGCCGTGTTAACCGCGCTCTACCAGGCAAAACAGCAACGCCCGGAAATAGAAGTGACCGTTCTGGTGGATTGGCATCGCGCGCAGCGAGGCCGTATCGGAGCCGCCGCGACCAATACCAATGCTGACTGGTATCATCGTATGACCGAGGAATATCCCGGCGTAGATATCCCAGTTTACGGCGTGCCAGTGAATACGCGTGAAGCATTGGGTGTTCTGCATTTCAAAGGTTTTATTGTTGATGATTGCGTGATTTACAGCGGCGCCAGTGTGAATGACGTCTATCTGCATCAGCATGATAAATATCGTTATGACCGCTATCAGGTTATCTGTAACCCGCAGCTTTCCGACATCATGTATAACTGGATGCAGGAAAATCTGGTACATGGTCGTGCGGTACATCGCCTGGATAAGCTACACAGGCCAAAAAGCCCGGAGATTAAAAACGATATCCGTCTGTTCCGCCAGGAACTACGAGATGCCAGTTTCCATTTCCAGGGTAATGCAGATAACGAACAACTTGCCGTTACGCCTTTAGTCGGTTTGGGTAAAACCAGTCTGCTCAATAAAACCATCTACCATTTGATGCCGTGTACCGAGCAAAAACTGGTTATCTGTACGCCTTATTTCAACCTGCCTGCTGTGCTGGTACGTAATATTATTCAGCTCTTACGTGAAGGGAAACAGGTTGAGATTATTGTCGGTGATAAAACGGCAAATGATTTTTATATTCCAGAAGATCAACCCTTTAAGATTATCGGCGCCCTGCCTTATCTCTATGAAATCAACCTTCGCCGCTTCCTGAGCCGCTTGCAATACTACGTTAACAGCGGGCAGTTGATTGTTCGCCTGTGGAAAGATGACGATAACAGTTACCATCTAAAAGGCATGTGGGTCGATGATGAGTGGATGCTTCTAACGGGTAATAACCTTAATCCAAGAGCGTGGCGTCTGGATCTGGAGAACGCAATTCTGATTCATGATCCTAAACAGGAACTCACTGTCCAGCGTGACCACGAATTGGATCTGATCCGCACACACACTACAGTCGTTCAACATTATCGTGATCTACAGAGTATTGCGGAATATCCCGTTAAGGTGCGTAAGCTCATTCGCCGCCTGCGCCGTATACGTATAGATCGTTTAATCAGTCGTATTCTGTAGTTCATCGCTATACTGAAAAGCCCTGCTTGCAGGGTTTTTTTGTAGCCAGAGGATCATGAATGCTACGTCTTTTACTCCCTTCAGTATTACTTCTCAGCGGTTGCAGCCATATGGCGCAAGATCAATGGTCAGGCCAGGATAAAGCGCAGCACTTTATCGCATCGGCTATTTTATCCGCAGCAGGGAACGAATATGGCCAGCATCAGGGCTGGAGTGACTCCCGTAGTGCGAATTTTGGCTTCTTATTTTCGGTAAGTCTTGGGGCCACGAAAGAATTATGGGATAGCCGCGCAACTGGAAGTGGATGGAGTTGGAAAGATTTCACATGGGATGTAGCCGGTGCAGCCACCGGCTATGCAATATGGCAATTCGCTAAATATTAGAGTTTGATGCCCTTCCCTTTGCGGTGTAGCAATAGCGATACCAGAAACGCCAGCGCCCCCATTCCTGAGACATACCAGAAAAATGCAGTCTCCATTCCGATGGATTTAAGTGAGAGTGCAACATATTCAGCCGACCCGCCAAACAAGGCATTTGCAACCGCATACGACAGACCAACACCTAATGCACGCACCTCAGGTGGGAACATCTCGGCTTTCAAAATACCACTTATTGAAGTATAAAAACTTACGATCAGCATCGCGAGAATAACCAGACCGAATGCGGCATAAGGTGAGCTAACGCTTTGTAAAGCAGTCAGAATTGGCACTGTCATCACCGTTGCCAGGCCACCAAAGCAAAGCATCGAATTTCGACGACCTATTTTGTCGGATAACGCACCAAAGAAGGGTTGCACCAACATAAAGATAAATAATGCGAAGGTCATTAATGCACTGGCTGTGTTGGCATGCATACCTGCGGTATTTACCAGGTACTTCTGCATGTAAGTTGTGAAGGTATAGAAGCTTAGCGATCCACCGGCTGTGAACCCGAGTACCATAATAAAGGCTCTGCGGTTTTTCCAAAGCCCACCCAGAGTCCCTGCATCTTTGTGTTCCCGGGTCGCTTTATCTGAAGTTTCATCTAATGAACGGCGTAAATAGAGAGCGACAACGGCAAGTACTGCGCCCAGAGCAAAAGGTATTCTCCAGCCCCATTCACGCAACTCTCCATCACTGAGAACTTGTTGAAGTACAACCACAACGAGTAGCGCTAACAGTTGCCCACCAATGAGTGTTACGTATTGAAAAGACGCATAAAAACCTTTCCGCCCTTCTACTGCAACTTCACTCATATAAGTTGCACTTGTACCGTATTCCCCTCCAACAGATAGCCCCTGAAATAAACGTGCCAGCAACAAAAGTGCCGGTGCCCAAGTGCCAATCGAGGAATAACTAGGCAAACAGGCGATTACCAGAGATCCAAAACACATCATGCAAACAGAGATGAGCATCGAGTTTTTACGCCCGTGCTTGTCTGCAATATAACCAAACAGCCAACCACCAATCGGACGCATTAAAAAACCTGCGGCAAATACCCCGGCAGTTTGTAGAAGTTGTGTTGTGCTATTGCCCGAAGGGAAGAAAATATGTGCAAAGTAGAGGGAACAGAATGAGTAGACATAGAAATCAAACCATTCAACCAGATTCCCTGATGAGGCTCCCACAATTGCCCAAATACGACGGCGTGTATCTGAACCTGTCAGCGTTCCGTTGTCCTGATGTGTTGTTGCTGCTTCAGTCATTTTTTAATCCCCTGTCTTCCTGAATAAGCGTAAAGCCCAAAGATCCAGTAAAGCAGGTGATTATTTAGATGCTATTCAGAGTTGTCTGTTTCAAGGTAGTTGCATCAATAATTGTGAGCAAGCTAATCTTTTTATCTATAAGTCGGTGAAGTTTCATAAATCACACAAAACAAAAAAGCCCCATGCTTTCGCATGAGGCTTGTTTGTTTATTTGGAGCCTGGCAGTTCCCTACTCTCGCATGGGGAGACCCCACACTACCATCGGCGCTACGGCGTTTCACTTCTGAGTTCGGCAT
>NZ_JAJSOT010000008.1:0-235584 GCF_021282435.1 Buttiauxella cochleicola
ATCTGAGATATCAATCCTGCGAGTGCCCACACAGATTGTCTGATAAATTGTTAAAGAGCAGTGAGTTGCGCGCTTTCGCTTGCTAACTCGAGGTGGCGTATATTACGCTTTCCTCTTTCAGAGTCAAGCGTTTATTTTCGCTTTTCATCTGGCTGACAAGCCGGTTTGTAAGCCGTTGTGCCGTGTCAGTGGAGGCGCAGTATAGGGATTTTCTGGAAGCTGACAACCCCTATTTTCAAAATAATTACCGACCGCACATTTTTTAGGCGTTAAGCTTATTTTTAGCGCGCTTTTATCGCTTTTGGCAGGTCTGCGAGGCTATTAATGACAAAATCAGCTGCAGCTTCGCTTTGCTCAGTGACTGGCTTACCAGTACGAACCAGTACTTTTGTCCCTACTTGTGCAGCTGACGCTGCCTGCATGTCTTCCAATTTGTCGCCAACCATATATGAAGAAGCCATATCTATATGAAGGAACTCTTGAGCAGAGAGCAACATGCCCGGTTGCGGTTTACGGCAATCACAGGTTTGGCGAAACTCTTCTATTATTGCATCTGGGTGATGCGGGCAATAATAGATACCATCCAGGTCAACACCGCGGTCTGCTAAAGACCAGTCCATCCACTCTGTCAGATTTTCAAAATCATCTTCCGTAAACATGCCACGGGCGATACCTGATTGGTTGGTGACAAGAACCAATGCATAGCCCATTGCTTTTAACTCACGCATTGCGTCAATCACACCATCAATGAACTCGAACTGATCAACTTCATGGACATAGCCATGATCAACATTAATGGTGCCATCACGATCGAGAAAAATAGCGGGAACAGACTGTGCCACTTGGAAACTCCTGAAACTGGGATTATTAGCCGTAGTATCGCATGATTTCTTATCCGGGCGAGAACAGACAATCATTCGCGGATTGATTTAGACGTCTGGATGCCTTAACATCCATATCGATAGCGGTCATCGCCCGTTATCGGCAGCAGAAAATGCCACGGCTTACACTCATACGATAATAAATAACCTAATGATTAAACTTTCGAATATCACCAAAGTGTTCCAACAAGGGAATCGCAGCATACAGGCGTTGAATAACGTCAGCCTGCATGTTCCTGCTGGGCAAATTTATGGCGTGATCGGCGCATCCGGAGCTGGGAAGAGCACTCTTATCCGCTGTGTAAATCTGCTTGAGCGCCCAACAGAGGGTTCAGTACTGGTCGATGGTCAGGAGCTGACAACACTTTCTGAAGGGCAGCTCACCAAAGCGCGCCGTCAGATTGGCATGATTTTCCAGCACTTTAATTTACTCTCTTCCCGTACCGTCTATGGCAACATTGCATTGCCATTAGAGTTGGACAATACGCCGCGCGAAGAAATCAAACGTCGCGTATCTGAATTACTTGATTTGGTCGGCCTGAGTGAAAAACATGATGCATACCCTGCCAATCTTTCTGGCGGGCAAAAACAGCGTGTCGCTATTGCTCGTGCACTGGCCAGCAATCCTAAAGTGTTGTTGTGTGATGAGGCCACCAGCGCACTCGACCCAGCAACAACGCGTTCGATTCTCGAACTACTGAAAGATATTAATCGCCGCCTTGGTCTGACTATTCTATTAATTACCCATGAAATGGATGTTGTTAAACGCATCTGTGACTGCGTTGCGGTCATTAGCGACGGTGAGTTAATAGAACAAGATACCGTAAGCGAAGTGTTCTCTCATCCAAAGACACCGCTGGCACAACAGTTTATTCAATCCACTTTGCATCTGGATATTCCGGAAGATTACGCACAGCGTTTGAGCGCCGATAAAAGCAAAACAACAGTTCCTTTACTGCGCCTGGAATTTACCGGCCAGTCTGTTGATGCTCCGCTACTTTCCGAAACCGCCCGCCGCTTTAATGTGAACAGCAATATTATCAGCGCGCAGATGGATTACGCCGGCGGCGTGAAGTTCGGCATTATGCTGTGTGAATTGCATGGTGAACATCAGGATATGGACGCTGCTATCACATACCTGCAGCAGCAACATGTAAAAGTAGAGGTGCTGGGTTATGTCTGAGCCAATGATGTGGTTACTGTTAAAAGGCGTGTATGAAACGCTGGCGATGACTTTTGTGTCTGGCTTCTTTGGCTTCGTTCTTGGTTTGCCTGTCGGTGTGCTTCTTTATATTACACGTCCGGGGCAAATCAGCGCGAACGCTAAGCTTTATAACAGCCTTTCGGCGTTAGTGAATATCTTCCGTTCTATCCCGTTCATTATATTGCTGGTATGGATGATTCCATTTACCCGAATGATTGTAGGAACGTCGATTGGCCTGCAAGCGGCTATTGTGCCGTTAACCGTAGGCGCAGCACCGTTTATCGCTCGTATGGTAGAAAACGCCCTATTGGAAATCCCTTCGGGCCTGATTGAAGCTTCGCGTGCAATGGGCGCAACACCAATGCAGATTATTCGCAAAGTTCTGCTACCAGAAGCACTACCGGGTCTGGTGAATGCTGCAACCATCACGCTGATTACACTGGTTGGCTATTCTGCTATGGGTGGTGCTGTTGGTGCCGGAGGCTTAGGTCAGATTGGTTATCAGTACGGTTATATCGGTTATAACGCTACCGTGATGAATACGGTATTAGTGTTATTGGTGGTATTAGTGTATTTAATTCAATTCTCAGGCGATCGTATCGTCCGGGCAGTGACTCACAAATAATACGTTCAACACAACATCGTTTTTACACATAGTAAGGAAGGGATATGTCTTTTAAATTTAAAACCTTTGCGGCAGTTGGTGCTCTGATTGGTTCTCTGGCACTTGTGGGTTGCGGTCAGGACGAGAAAGATCCAAACCATATTAAAGTTGGCGTCATCGTTGGTGCTGAACAGCAGGTTGCTGAAGTTGCGCAGAAAGTCGCAAAAGAGAAATACGGCCTGGATGTTGAGCTGGTTACCTTTAACGATTACGTTCTGCCAAACGAAGCTCTGAGCAAAGGCGATATTGATGCTAACGCCTTCCAGCACAAACCATACCTGGATCAGCAGATTAAAGACCGTGGCTACAAACTGGTTTCTGTTGGTAACACATTCGTCTACCCAATTGCAGGCTACTCCAAAAAAATCAAATCATTGGATGAACTGCAAACTGGCGCACAGATTGCTCTGCCAAACGACCCAACTAACCTTGGCCGTTCCCTGTTGCTGCTGCAGAAACAAGGTCTGATCAAACTGAAAGATGGTGTTGGCCTGCTGCCAACAGTTCTGGATGTGACTGAGAATCCTAAAAACCTGAAGCTGGTTGAACTGGAAGCACCACAACTGCCACGTTCTTTGGATGATGCTCAGATTGCTCTGGCTATCATCAATACCACTTACGCAAGCCAGATTGGCCTGACTCCAGCGAAAGACGGTATCTTCGTTGAAGATAAAGACTCTCCATATGTGAACATGATCGTTTCCCGTGAAGACAACAAAGATGCTGAAAACGTGAAGAAATTTGTTCAGGCTTACCAGTCTGACGAAGTTTACGAAGCAGCAAACAAAGTCTTCAACGGCGGCGCAGTAAAAGGCTGGTAAATTTCCATTCTTCTATTTTTGCGTAAATAATCTAAGACGGGCTTATGCCCGTCTTGTTATTTGTACGAGAGCTTGGTTCAATAATCGCGTTTTATCATTCATTGAGGAAAAATTATGCGTGCTTTACCGATCTGTTTATTAGCAGTCATGCTGAGCGGCTGTACGATGCTAAGCAGATCCCCTGTTGAACCTGTTAAAAGCACTGCAACGGCGCCGACGCCAGAACCTGCTAAGCCTAAAGCTCCACGTCCAGCACCAGTAAGAATCTATACCAATGCTGAAGAGTTAGTCGGTAAACCTTTCCGCGACCTCGGTGAAGTCAGCGGTGATTCATGCCAGGTTAGCAATCAGGATTCGCCACCGAATATCCCAACAGCTCGCAAACGCTTACAAGTAAACGCCTCAAAAATGAAAGCAAATGCGGTCTTACTACATAGCTGTGATGTCACCAGCGGTACGCCAGGGTGTTACCGTCAGGCTGTTTGCGTTGGTTCGGCGTTAAACGTTTCTGCAAAATGACTGCATTTAGTTTCGAGCAAATTGGCGTTATCCGCTCTCCTTATAAAGAGAAGTTTGCCGTCCCCCGCCAACCAGGTTTAGTCACTGATGGCGGGGGCGAATTGCATTTACAACCTCCCTACAATGTGGCGGATGCCGTTCGTGGCCTCGAAGGTTTTAGTCATCTATGGCTGCTATTTGTCTTTCACCAAACGATGGAAGGTGGCTGGCGGCCTACAGTTCGTCCACCGCGCCTGGGCGGGAATGCGCGTATGGGGGTTTTTGCCACGCGTTCAACCTTCCGGCCAAACCCTATCGGCATGTCGCTGGTTGAACTGAAAGGTATTCGTTGCCAGAAAGATCAGGTTATTTTGCAGCTAGGCAGTCTGGATTTAGTCGATGGCACCCCCATCGTTGATATCAAACCTTACCTGCCGTTTGCGGAAGCCGTGCCAGAAGCCATAGCGGGTTATGCGCAAAACGCCCCCGCAGCCGATATGCCGGTATATTTTACAGCTGATGTGCAGCAGCAATTACCGGTGCTGGATAAACGTTATCTTTATATTGAGCGTTTCATCCGCCAGGTGCTCGCACAAGACCCTCGTCCGGCCTATCGTAAAACGGAAGATGCGGGTAAAACCTACGCCGTTTTATTGCTGGATTTCAATGTTCGCTGGCGTGTGACAGACGAAGGTTCAGAAGTGTTTGCAATTGAGACCCGTTAATTTATCGCCCTTCTCTTTTGACATTCCGGCCACACTGGTAAACTAAAACACTTATTTTGCATCAGGCTACTCAGGTAGCCAGTTATCTGCCGTTCAAATGGAACCGTAACAACATGCGTACTAGCCAATATCTGCTCTCCACACTGAAGGAGACACCAGCCGACGCTGAGGTCATCAGCCACCAACTGATGCTGCGTGCCGGGATGATCCGCAAACTCGCTTCTGGTTTGTATACCTGGTTGCCGACCGGTCTGCGCGTCCTGAAAAAAGTCGAAAACATCGTGCGTGAAGAGATGAACAACGCCGGTGCCATCGAGATGTGCATGCCCGTGGTTCAGCCCGCAGATTTGTGGCAGGAGAGCGGTCGTTGGGAACAGTATGGCCCAGAGTTGCTGCGTTTTGTTGATCGCGGCGATCGCCCATTTGTTCTCGGCCCAACACACGAAGAAGTCATCACTGACCTGATTCGTAACGAACTGAGTTCTTACAAACAACTGCCACTGAACTTCTTCCAGATCCAGACGAAGTTCCGTGACGAAGTCCGCCCACGTTTCGGCGTCATGCGTTCCCGTGAATTCCTGATGAAAGATGCTTACTCTTTCCATACCTCTCAGGAATCCCTGCAGGAAACTTATGATGCAATGTATCAAGCCTACAGCAAAATCTTCACCCGAATGGGTCTGGATTTCCGCGCGGTAGAAGCGGATACCGGTTCAATCGGTGGCAGCGCATCTCACGAATTCCAGGTGCTGGCTCAGTGTGGTGAAGATGATGTTATCTTCTCAACCGAATCTGATTTTGCAGCGAACATCGAATTTGCTGAAGCAGTCGCTCCGGCTGGCGGTCGTGCGGCACCAACCGTTGAAATGACGCAGATCGACACTCCGAATGCGAAAACCATCGCTGAGTTGGTTGAACAGTTCAACCTGCCGGTAGAAAAAACCGTTAAGACTTTGATGGTTAAAGCTACCGAAGGCAGCGCTTACCCGCTGGTTGCTCTGCTGGTTCGTGGCGATCATGAACTAAATGAAGTTAAAGCAGAAAAACTGCCACAAGTTGCTAGCCCGCTGACTTTCGCGACCGAAGAAGAAATTCGTGCCGTCGCTAAAGCAGGTCCTGGCTCACTTGGCCCAATCAATCTGCCAATCCCTGTTGTGATTGACCGTACCGTTGCTGTAATGAGCGATTTCGCGGCAGGCGCAAACATCGACGGTAAACACTTCGTTGGTATTAACTGGGAACGTGATGTTGCGCTGCCAGAAGTTGCTGATATCCGTAACGTTGTTGAAGGTGATCCAAGCCCGGACGGTAAAGGTACCCTGCTGATTAAGCGCGGTATCGAAGTGGGCCATATCTTCCAGCTTGGCACTAAGTATTCAGAAGCGATGAAAGCTTCTGTTCAGGGTGAAGATGGCCGTAACCAGACGCTAACCATGGGTTGCTACGGTATCGGTGTGACTCGCGTAGTTGCTGCTGCAATCGAACAGAACAATGACGAGCGTGGCATTGTGTGGCCAGATGCAATCGCACCATTCCAGGTTGCGATTCTGCCAATGAACATGCACAAATCTTTCCGCGTGAAAGAACTGGCTGAAGAGCTGTACTCAACTCTGCGTGCCAAAGGCATCGACGTATTAATGGATGACCGTAAAGAGCGTCCAGGCGTGATGTTTGCCGATATGGAACTGATTGGTATTCCTCATACTGTCGTTATCGGCGATCGCAACCTTGATAGCGAAGAAGTTGAATACAAAAACCGCCGTGAAGGTGAGAAGCAGATGATCAAAACCGGCGAAATCATTGATTTCTTGCTGGCACAGATTCAACGCTAAGACTGGCGTATAAAGTAAAAAGCCCCGCTAAGTGATTAGCGGGGCTTTTTTATATCCACTTGTTTATCAATCGTGGCAGCTTTTCTTAGGCTCAAATTTGGCTGCTCGGTCTGCAACGACTGTTTTCTTCAACTCGCCGCTATCTGGTGATGCCTGCAATGTAAAGTGAGCATCAACCACCAGCAATACCGGCTGATAATCCTCACCCCGCGCTGCCGCATATCCACGTTCCAGTTCTGCGTTACTGGCCACAGCGAATGTTTTCCCTGTAGAGCAATCCTGGAAAATCGCCGCATCAGCCATGTACTTATACATGCCTTTCATGGTCATTGGCGTTGCAGGTAACGCTTCTTTACTTGGCGTCAGAGTGTAAGTGAGCTGAGACTCAATCAAGTTACCTGCCCTATCCAACATCTCCAGGTTATCGCCTTTCGGGCGGAAATAGAGTTTTTCGCCGTCGCGTTCAGTGAGAACCAATTTATCCGCGGTACGTGCCCAACTTCCGTAAGAGGCAAAGACTGAAGGTTCTTTCACGCCCTGATAACGTTGATTCATCACCCAGGTACCGTCTTTTTCCAAAAACAGCGACGTTTCAATCCCTGAACAATCCGCGCAAGGTAAAACCCCTTTGTAACTTTGCTGCATTGGCTGTAGCTCTGCGGCTTGAGCAGGCTGTAACGTTTGAACTTCAGCCCGGTTATTACAGCCAAAAAGTGCAAACAAGCTACACACAGCGATAGCTGACAATAGAATCTTTTTCACCATCTCTTCCTTCTTCTGGTCAATATCTTTGCCGTTCGTCATTCAGGGCGACGGACTTTCCCGCGTAATGATTTCGTCGTTGATTTCTGTGATTTCGATGCGAGACGGCGCTCTTTCGATGCACGCGTAGGTCGTGTGGCTCGTCGGTTTTTTTGCTCAACAGTTAACTCTTGAATCAATGAAATCAGCCTTGCTACTGCAGCTTCACGATTCATTTCCTGACTACGGTACTCCTGCGCCTTTATCACCACCACGCCATCGGGCGTAATAAGATGGTGGCTGGCCGCCAGCAAACGTTCTTTATAATACTCTGGCAGGCTGGAGGCCCGGATGTCAAAACGCAAATGAATTGCCGTTGAGGTTTTATTCACATGCTGGCCGCCCGCTCCCTGCGCGCGGATAGCCGTAATAGTGACCTCACTGTCCGGTATTGCAATCGTTCGTGACACTTCGATCATTAATGATGCTGCCAGGCCGTAAAGTGAATTTCGAGATTATTCTCAGCATCAGATAACCAGATTGCACCGTCCTGAATGGTGGCCTGTAAGTTCATCGAACGTGTACCAAATTCGCACAGCTTCGCCAGTTGCTCATCATCCAGATACCAGATAGACAAGTTTTGGTATTGCTTGAGTTTGTTCTGATGCTGCTGCCACCAGACTTCAGCGGCACGACTGTTATAAGTAAACAGCGCCACTTCACCAGACTGGCTACAGGCTTTTTTCAGGCGTTTTTCATCTGGCAGACCTAGTTCAATCCATAGGTCGATACCCATATGGTCGTTACGCTGCCAGATTTCCGGTTCTTCTTCTGCGCTTAAACCCCGGCTGAATTGCAGACGCTCGTTAGCGTATTTAATCCACGCCAGCAGACGCAGCATCATACGTTCTTGCGTTTCCGAAGGATGGCGCGCAAGCGTCAGATTGCTATCCAGGAACTGATTGCGATCGAGATCGGCAACATTCACCATCGCTTTATAGATTGTTGCTTTTAACGCCATCACACTTCTCCGAACTCAATTAGGCGCTCATTGTAACCAAAACCTCGCTAAAACGCTGTTATGTATTCACTCAAGTAGAGGGGTGCGCTGCTGATATCGGTTTCATGCCTGTGGTATAGTCACCTTGCTAAACAGAGTTTATCTTCGTAGGCTTAACTGGCATCACACGATTAAGTCTGAGGTCGGGACTCTGAAAGGAGGGCGTGTGGAAAAGTATTGTGAATTAGTACGAAAGCGCTATGCGGAAATAGCCAGCGGAGATTTGGGTTACATTCCCGATGCACTGGGCTGCGTCTTGAAGGTGCTGAACGAAGTGGCTTCCAACGAAGCACAACCAGAATCTATTAGGGAACAGGCGGCGTATGCGGCCGCGAACTTACTGGTGAGCGACTATGTCAATGAATGATGCCTATCAACCCATCAATTGTGATGATTATGACAATCTCGAGCTCGCCTGCCAGCAGAACTTAATACTGACGCTGGAGTTGAAGAGCGGAGAAGTTTTCAAGGCGAAAGCCAGTGATCTGGTGTCTCGTAAAAACATCGAATACTTGATTCTCGATGATGCCGGTACCACTCGCGAAGTTCGTCTCGATAAAATTGCCAGCTTCAGCCATCCTGAAATTGGTACTGTCGTAGTTAGCGAATCCTGATACGCAAAGTATCCGCATGCGTGGGCAGCCTTGGGGCTGCCCTTTTTTATGGCTTCATTGAAGCGTAATAAGCAGCCAGATTGCTGATGTCCTCGTCGGAAAGGCCACTTACATAAGCCTTCATCACTTCAGCTTGCCCACCACTACGCTCGCCCTTTTTATATGCCTTCAACGAGTGTTCAAGATACGCCTCGTTTTGCCCGGCAAGATTCGGGTACATCGGCACGGAAACTTTCCCCGTAGCCCCGTGGCACGCCACGCACATCATGGCTTTTTGCTCACCTGCAGCGGCATCACCTTTTGCCAGTACCGGTTGAGCACAAAATAATATGCCCGCTAAAACAATGATTCTCTTCATGATTTATTCTCCTTTTGCCAGTCGACATGCCAGCATGATTCTTCCGTCGCCTTTCCATCCTGGGTAACAAAAACCCCAAGAGCGGCAATCAATTTTTCGCCGTAATATAACAGCGGCGTTCTTTCGCGCTGCCATGGCGCAATACCTGACTCTTGCCAGATCTTTTTCAAACTACGGCCACGTTCGCGCCCAACGATATGGAACTGTCCGGAAGCCTTAAAACGTACGGTAACGGGCTCGTCAACACCAGGTATGCGAACCTCCTGCCCAATAGATGCCAATTGAAGAGTGCCTAAGCCACCGGGCAATGTTAATGGCGCAAAAGGTGCAGACCAGGAAACGATCTCATCACCCAATCCGTTCATCAACGGCAACCAGTACAATGCCCCCTGATATCGGCGAACTTCAAAGCTGCCAAATTTCAAACGGGGGTTGGCATCTTCACGACTTGTTGCAACTTCATTCCACAGGCGTGCCAGCGCTGCTCGCGAAGGCATAGCTGCTTTCTGACGGCCAAACCAGCGGCGTAGCAACGCCGAACGCCGGATATCACTGAGCGGCTTTAGAGGCTCAATGAGTAATGAGCCATCGTCCTGAATCAGCGCCTCAAGTTGTTCGGCAAGCAACTCATCAAGTAATTGTTCTTGCTCTCCACATAACTCAGCGCTGCGGGCAACGCTTTGTGGGAAATGGGGCCAACGCTGTTGGATTTCAGGAATGACCCGCAACCTTAAGAAATTCCGATCGTAGCTATCATCCTGGTTACTTTCGTCTTCTATCCACGTTAATTGATGTTCATTAGCCCACGCTTCCAGAACTTTGCGCGTCTGCCCCAGCAATGGCCGGATTAATTCTGTCTCACCAAACGGCAAACGTTCAGGCATTGCGGCCAGCCCCGCAGGGCCACTTCCCCGCTTCAGGGCAAGTAGAAATGTTTCACACTGGTCATCAAGGTGCTGCGCCGTCAGCAAAACTTCGTCTGGTCGTATTGTTTCAGCCAGCGCCTGATAACGTGCTGCTCGCGCATGGGCTTCAATCCCTAATCCATCGTCTGCCAACTGCACTCGTTTTACTTCAAACGGTACGTTCCATTGTTCGCAAACTTGCTGGCAATGTTCGGCCCAATTATCGGCATAGGGGCTTAAACCGTGATGAATATGCATGGCGCGAATCTGGAAATTAGCGACCTGCGTATCGCGAAGCGTAACCAACTGGTGGAGTAAAACCGTGGAATCCAGCCCACCACTAAACGCCACCAGCAAATTCGGGTGCGGCTGCAATAATTTGATGAGAGGACGAAGTGGCATAGTCAGTAACTTGAATAAGGTTTTGCCCGGCACGTTACCGGGCTACGAGAAGAGAGGCAAGCGTTACTGCTGGTATAGCTCAAGAGGCAAGCCGTCGGGGTCGTTAAAGAAAGTAAAACGCTTATCGGTGAAAGGATCGATACGAACCGGCTCACACTTCACGCCATGCGCCTCAAGATGAACGATCGCGCTGTCGATATCGTCAACGCTGAATGCCAGATGGCGCAGCCCGCAGGCTTCCGGTCGGCTTGGTCTGGCGGGGGGGGAAGGAAACGAGAACAGCTCAATGACATATTGCCCGTTCAACGCCAAATCTCCTTTCCATGAATCCCGTTTCTCCCGGTACGCCTCAGCCTGTAGCGTGAAACCGAGAATGTCGCAGTAAAAATGTTTACTGACCTGATAATTCGACGCGATGATAGCGATGTGGTGAACCTGCTTTAAACCCAGCATAAATGCTCCTTTGTTTTTTCTGCACGGTAACGATCGGGATCCGTTAAATCAAGGCGTCAAACCCTTTTTAAGACTCGTACACGGTAAATGCCATCCTCACCCAGTTTGGCTCCGTGAATGTCGGTTTCAAACCCAGGATAGTGCTCTCCAACTGAACACAGCATCAGCAGGAAATCGAGCACCGCACGGCTCTCGTTGGTAATCATCTCACCCGGCATCACAACCGGCACACCTGGCGGATACGGCAGGATCATGTTTGCTGAAACACGGTTTAGCAGTTGTTCTATTTCGACCGTTTCAACGTTGCCTTTCACCTGCTGCTGATAAGCCTGATGCGGCGTCATTTTCATTTCTGGCAGCACATCAAAAGCACGCAGCATCAGGTCAGAAAGATTGTGCTGCTTAATCAGTTTGTGAATGCCCTGCGCCAAATCCTGAATGCGCATATTGCGGTAAAAATCAGGGTCTTCGGCATACAAATCTGGCAGCATGTTTTTCACCCGCAAATTGAGGTCGTACGAGCGTTTAAACTCCGTCAAACCACGCAGCAAACTCAATGCTTTGGTTTTATCTATCCCAATACTGAACAAGAACAACAGGTTATATGGTCCTGTCTTTTCGACGACCACGCCACGTTCATCGAGGAATTTCGCCACCAGCGCCGCCGGAATTCCCTCTTCCGCCATCGTTCCTAATTCATCCATTCCCGGTGTCAGAATCGTGACTTTAATCGGGTCAAGATACATATGGTCGGCATCAGCATCTTTGAAACCGTGCCAGTCTTCTTCGCCAGGCGAAATCGGCCAGCAGGCGGCTTCGTCGATAAATTCAGGCTGCCAGATATCAAAGAACCAATCCTCCGATTCTTCGCGCAGACGCTGAACTTCCCGGCGAAAATGTAGCGCACGCTCAACGGAACGGTTAATCAAACGCTTACCGGGATTACCACGCAGCATGGCCGCCGCTGTTTCAATCGACGCGACTATTGGATAGCTTGGCGACGTGGTGGTGTGCATCATGTAGGCTTCGTTAAACGTTTCCTCGTCGTAATCCCCTTTGATATGGATTAGCGAAGCCTGCGACAGCGCCGCCAGAAGTTTGTGCGTGGACTGGGTTTCGTAGATGATTTTTCCCGGCACACGGTCGCCGCTCATGCCGCTCTTCCCCTGATAAATCGGGTGGAAGTTGGTGTACGGCACCCAGGCTGAATCAAAATGAATCGAAGGCACGTCCAGCGTTTGCTTAATAAATTCGGTGTTGTAGAGCAAACCGTCGTAGGTCGAATTGGTGATCACCGCATGCACCGGCCATTGCGCATCTTTTGTCGCGGCAACTTTTGCCTCGATGCTTTCACGCATAAATTCACGTTTAGGAATGCCACCCAAGATCCCTAATGCGTTGCGTGTCGGCTTAAGCCAGAGAGGAACCAAATCCGTCATCATCAGCAAATGAGTCAACGATTTGTGGCAGTTGCGGTCGATAAGCACCGTGCTGCCGGAAGGTGCGGCATACATGCCGACGATTTTGTTCGACGTTGATGTGCCGTTGGTCACCATATAACTCTGTTCGGCACCGAAAGTGCGGGCAATATATTCCTCGGCTTCCAGATGCGGGCCGGTGTGGTCAAGCAACGACCCCAACTCCGTCACCGAAATAGAGACATCAGCCTTAAGCGTGTTTGCGCCAAAGAAATCGTAGAACAGGCAGCCGACCGGGCTTTTCTGGTACGCCGTTCCCGCCATATGGCCCGGCGTGCAAAAGGTATATTTCCCTTCGTTGACATAATTGAACAGCGCCTTAGTCAGCGGCGGCGTGATGTTATCCAGATATTCATTGGTGTACTGACGGATGCGCAGGGCGATATCGTCGGCGGCACTGAGTGCGTATTCAAAGAACCACAGCGCCATGCGCATTTCGTTGACGCTGACATCCAGCGAAGAGTGCGTATTGATAAACGCATATAGCGGCAGATACTCATTCAGCTCATTTATTTCGCTGCATAAATCCAGGCTGTACTCGTCCCAGTCAAAAATGACGCCACAAATACGCGGATTATGTTCGATGAGTTTGAGCAGGTCGGTGCTGTTGGTTGGGTAAATCAGGCGAAAACCTTGTGCTTCCAGAGCCTGATGCAGTTCTTTAATTGGCTCGTCTTTATAGAAAACGCCGTGCGGCCCCATGATTGCAATAATGTTCAACGCTCACCTCCTGGCAAAAAACCTTCAGGTAATCATAGTTTATTGAAAAGTGGCTGAGGACAAGTGCAGAGGTGTAAAGCTTCTTAAAGTGTGGATTTCAGATAATAAAAAAGGCCAGAATTTCTTCTGACCTTCTTCTTCAATATACCCGTTAGCATTCGAGTTGCAGGTAGGCGGCCAGGGAGCTTATCCCGATGAGCTTACTAAAGTAAGTGATTCGGGTAAGTGAGTGCAGCCAACGCCCCTGCAGCTTGAAGGATGATGGGTATATCACGCGTAGCCGTAACTCATCAGACGATGATAACGACGAGCCAGCAGCTCTTCGGTATTCAGCACGTCCAGATCGGCTAAATCTGCCAGCAGTTGCGCTTTCAGAGAAGCGGCCATTGCTTCCACGTTACGGTGTGCACCGCCCAGTGGTTCAGGAATGACGGAATCAATCAGTTTCAACTCTTTCAGACGTGGGGCAATAATGCCCATGGCTTCTGCGGCGATTGGCGCTTTGTCAGCGCTTTTCCACAGAATAGACGCGCAGCCTTCCGGGGAGATAACGGAATAGGTGCTGTATTGCAGCATATTCACTTTATCGCCCACGCCGATTGCCAGCGCACCACCGGAGCCACCTTCACCAATCACGGTACAGATGACCGGCACTTTCAGGCCAGACATTTCACGCAGGTTACGCGCGATAGCTTCTGACTGACCGCGCTCTTCCGCGCCCACGCCAGGATAGGCGCCAGGGGTGTCGATGAAGGTAATGATTGGCATCTTGAAACGCTCAGCCATTTCCATCAAACGCAGTGCTTTACGGTAGCCTTCTGGTGCTGGCATACCGAAGTTACGGCGGATCTTCTCTTTGGTTTCACGGCCTTTCTGATGGCCAATAACCATCACCGGGCGACCATCGAGACGCGCAATCCCGCCAACAATAGCTTTATCGTCAGCATACGCACGGTCACCCGCAAGTTCATCGAACTCATCAAAAGCGAGACGCAGGTAATCAAGCGTATACGGGCGCTGCGGGTGACGCGCCAGTTGAGCAATCTGCCATGCTCCTAAATCGGCGAAGATCTTACGTGTGAGTTCTACGCTTTTTTCACGCAGACGCTGCACTTCTTCGTCCAGATTAATATCTAACTTTTCATCCTGACGGCTAACTGCAGTCAGGGAATCAATTTTCGCTTCCAGCTCTGCAATCGGCTGTTCAAAATCGAGGAAATTCAGACTCATAATATTCCTGTATTAGTCAAACTCCAGTTCCACCTGCTCCGAGCCTATCAGCGAGCGAAGCTCATTGAGCAAACGATCGCTTGGGGAAACACGCCATGCCGCGCCGAAGCGCAAACGTGCTCGTGCATCCGCTCTCTGATAGTAGAGATGTACTGGAATGGTCCCCGAACGATGGGGTTCCAGAGACTGACGGAGACGGTTCAAAAGCTGGTCATCAATTTGCCTGTCCGTCAGCGAGATAGCAAGCCCACGCGCATACTTTTCGCGGGCCTCGTCTATGTCCATAACTTCGCGAGCGGTCATTTTAAGGCCACCGCTGAAGTCATCAAAGCTGACCTGTCCACTGACGATCAGGATACGGTCTTTTTCCAACAGATGCTGGTACTTTTCTAACGCATCTGTGAATAGCATCACTTCCAGGCGACCAGAACGGTCATCCAGAGTGCAGATGCCAATGCGATTGCCACGCTTGGTAACCATCACCCGCGAAGCAATCACCAGACCCGCAGCTGTGGTCATTTTACCACGTTCTGTCGGGTGCATCTCTTTCAGGCGCATGCCACCGACATAGCGCTCAATTTCTTTCAGGTACTGGGTGATCGGGTGGCCGGTAAGATACAGGCCCAACGTTTCACGTTCACCATCCAGTACCACTTGTTCTGGCCACGGAGTCACGCTGGCGTAGGACTGCTCAACCTGCTCCGGCTCATCGGCCAGCACACCGAACATATCCACCTGGCCGATGGCTTCGGCTTTGGCGTGTTGGTCAGCCGCTTTAAGTGCATCGGGCAGCGCATTCATTAATGCGGCGCGATGCGGTCCGAGGCGGTCAAATGCCCCGGACATCACTAATTTTTCAAGGATTCGTTTATTGAGTTTTTTAACGTCAGCTCGCGCACAGAGGTCGAATAACTCCCGGAAATAACCGCCTTTGTTACGCGCCTCAATTATCGCTTCAATCGGGCCTTCACCGACACCTTTAATCGCACCGATACCGTAAACAATTTCCCCGTCGTCATTAACGTGGAAATGGTACAGCCCGGAGTTGATATCCGGTGGCAGAATTTTCAGACCCATGCGCCAGCATTCGTCGACCAGGCCGACAATTTTCTCGGTGTTATCCATATCCGCGGTCATCACCGCGGCCATAAACTCTGCCGGATAGTGCGCTTTTAACCACAGCGTCTGGTAGGAAACTAATGCATAAGCAGCTGAGTGAGATTTGTTAAACCCGTAACCGGCAAATTTCTCTACCAGGTCGAAGATCTTAATCGCCAGCTCACCATCAATGCCACGAGACTTCGCGCCATCTTCAAAACCACCACGCTGCTTCGCCATCTCGACCGGGTTCTTTTTACCCATCGCACGACGCAGCATATCCGCACCGCCCAGCGAGTATCCCGCCAGCACCTGCGCAATCTGCATCACCTGTTCTTGATACAGGATAATACCGTAGGTCGGCTCCAGCACCGGTTTCAGGCTTTCATGCTGCCATTGAATATCAGGGTAAGAGATGGCTTCACGCCCGTGTTTACGGTCGATAAAGTTATCAACCATGCCTGATTGCAGCGGGCCAGGGCGGAACAGCGCTACCAATGCGATCATATCTTCGAAGCAGTCAGGCTGCAGACGCTTGATAAGATCTTTCATGCCGCGGGATTCTAGCTGGAACACCGCTGTGGTTTCCGAGCGTTGCAGCATGTCGAAGCTTTTCTTATCTTCGAGCGGGATAGCGGCGATATCAATCGGCTCTAAACCTTGCTTCGCCCGACGCGGGTTGATCATCTTCAACGCCCAGTCGATGATGGTCAGCGTACGCAAGCCCAGGAAGTCGAACTTCACAAGGCCCGCATATTCCACATCGTTTTTATCGAACTGGGTGACCGGGTTTTGGCCCTGGTCATCGCAATAAAGCGGAGCAAAGTCAGTAATTTTGGTTGGCGCAATGACCACGCCACCGGCATGTTTACCGGCGTTACGCGTTACGCCTTCAAGTTTACGCGCCATATCAATAAGCGCTTTAACTTCTTCATCTGCGTCGTACATCTCTGGAAGCTGTGGTTCAACTTCAAACGCTTTAGCAAGCGTCATCCCCGGATCGGGCGGGATCAGTTTAGAGATACGATCGACAAAGCCGTACGGGTGCCCCAGTACACGGCCCACATCTCGGATAACCGCTTTTGCCGCCATCGTACCGAAGGTAATAATTTGTGATACCGCCTCGCGCCCGTACATTTCGGCGACGTGGTCGATAACCCAATCGCGTTTTTCCATGCAGAAGTCGATATCGAAGTCGGGCATCGATACACGTTCCGGGTTAAGGAAACGTTCGAACAGCAGGTCAAATTCCAGCGGATCAAGATCGGTAATTTTCAGAGCATAAGCAACCAGTGAACCCGCACCAGAACCACGGCCAGGCCCTACCGGCACGCCGTTGTCTTTGGACCACTGGATAAATTCCATCACGATCAGGAAGTAGCCTGGGAAGCCCATCTGGTTGATAACTTTAAGCTCAATATCCAGTCGCTCGTCGTACGGCGGTCTTTTTGCCGCACGCTCTTCAGGATCTTTGAACAAGAATTCCAGACGATCTTCGAGCCCTTCCTTAGACTTCATCACCAGGAAGTCTTCGGTGGACATCTCACCGGTTGGGAATTGCGGCAGGAAATACTCACCCAAGCGCACGGTAACGTTACAGCGTCTGGCGATTTCTACGCTGTTTTCCAGCGCTTCCGGAATGTCTGAAAAGAGCTCGCACATTTCCTCTTCGGTACGCAGATATTGCTGCGAAGAGTAATTACGTGGGCGTTTCGGGTCGTCAAGGGTAAAGCCATCGTGGATAGCAACGCGGATTTCATGAGCATCAAAATCTGTGGACTCAATGAATCTTACATCGTTGGTTGCTACGACTGGCAAACCACGTTCATCCGCCAGAGCGACGGCTGCGTGCAAATAGCTTTCTTCATCAGGACGACCTGTGCGAATCAGTTCCAGATAGAAGCGATCGGCAAAATATTGCTGATAAAATTCCAGACACAGATCAAGCTGTGCTGTATTTCCACGCAACAAGTTTTTGCCAATATCCCCCATGCGCCCGCCAGAAAGAAGGATCAGCCCTTCGTTCAGTTCGGCAAGCCAGGCTCGGTCGATAATTGGGCCCGCAGCACCGTAACCACGCTGGTAAGCCTTAGAGATGAGCAACGTCAGGTTTTGATAACCGACATTGTTTGCGGCAAGTACGGTTAAATGACTGAGTTCATCACCCAGCAATTCATTCGCAACGTTAAAATCAGCACCAATGATCGGCTTAAGCCCTGCGCCATGCGCAGCACCATAGAATTTCACCAGCCCGCAGAGGTTGGTAAAATCAGTGATAGCAATTGCTGGCATCCCCATCGCCGCGGCTTTCTTCACCAGCGGAGCTGTTTTTGCCAGGCCATCAACCATGGAGTAGTCGCTGTGCACTCGCAGGTGCACGAAACGTGGTTCAGCCATTTCTCATTCCGTTTAGATGTGTAACGTACGTCCGCAAATCAGGACGCCAGTCCGAGAGCGCGTTTGACCGGAGCAAAGCTACGACGATGATGTTCAGTCGCGCCATGCTCTGCCAGCTTTTCCAGATGGAAAGCTGTGGGGTAGCCCTTATGTTGGGCAAAACCGTATTGCGGGAAAGAGAGATCAAGCTCTGCCATTTCACGATCGCGCGTCACTTTGGCAATTATTGATGCAGCACTTATTTCTGCAACCCGGCTGTCACCTTTTACCACAGCCAGAGAAGGCATAGGCAATGCAGGACAGCGGTTACCATCAATCAATACATATTCAGGAACCACGCACAGGCCAGCAACGGCACGCTGCATCGCAAGCATGGTGGCATGCAAAATGTTTAACTGGTCGATCTCTTCTGGCTCAGCACGGCCAAGGCTCCATGACAGCGCCTTTTCGACGATTTCATCGTACAGCGCATTGCGGCGTTTTTCAGAGAGTTTCTTAGAATCAGCAAGGCCAATGATAGGCTTTGCAGGATCGAGAATAACCGCAGCAGTGACGACTGCGCCAACCAGCGGGCCTCGACCCACTTCATCAACACCTGCGACCAGATGTGTATGAGGGTAAATAAATTCAATCATTGAGCGAGCTCCAGCACGGCATTCGCCGCCTGTTCATCGGCATTACAACGAATTTGCTGATGCAGTTCGCGGAAGGTGTCATGCATTTGGTGGCTCTGCGCCCCATCTTCAAGCAGCGGGCCAAGCGCTTTTGCAAGCGCATTGGGCTCGCACTCATCCTGCAATAATTCTTTAACCAGTTCACGGCCAGCCAGCAGATTTGGCAGTGAAACGTAATCCGTTTTGACAAGGCGCTTTGCAAGCCAGAAAGTGAACGGTTTCATGCGATAACCAACCACCATTGGGCATTTTGCCAGCATGCACTCAAGGGCTGCGGTACCCGATGCCAGCAAGGCAGCGTCACTTGCGACCATCGCTTCACGCCCTTGCCCATTGAGCAGGTGCATCGTCAGGTCAGGTGCGACTTCTGCTTTGATACGCTCAAATTGTTCACGACGTTTTGCGTTAACCAGCGGAACGACAATTTCCAGCCCCGAGAAACGCTCACGCAGTAAAAGAGCTGTTTTCAGGAAATCCGCGCTGAGCATTTCAACTTCTGCGCCACGACTCCCCGGTAATAGCGCCAGGCATTTAGCCTCTGGGGAAATTCCCAGAGTCGCGCGTGCGGCATTTTTATCAGGATCAAGCGGCATGGCATCAGCCATGGTATGACCGATAAACCGACACGGGACATTAAATCTATCGTAAAACGCTTTTTCGAAAGGCAGAAATGCGAGCACTAAATCCGTTGCTCTGCCAATTTTGAAAACGCGTTTTTGCCGCCATGCCCACACGGAAGGGCTGACGTAATGAATGGTGCGAATACCCTGCTTCTTAAGATTGCCTTCGAGCGTGATGTTGAAATCAGGCGCATCGATGCCGACAAAAACATCTGGCTGCAATTCGGTGAAACGGCGCGTGAGATCGGCTCGGATATGTAATAAGCGACGCAGGCGACCGAGCACTTCAACAATGCCCATTACCGCTAGCTCTTCCATCTCATACCAGGCTTCGCAGCCTTCAGCCTGCATCAAAGGCCCTGCAACACCAATAAAGCGAGCATCAGGATGACGGGCTTTCAGAGCACGAATCAGACCTGCGCCAAGAATATCGCCGGAAGTTTCTCCGGCGACCAGGGCAATCGTAAGCGGACGACCAGGTTTCATTTAGCGAATCAGACCACGAGTTGAACGTTCAAAAAATTCAACAAATGCGTTCACTTCTGGATGTTGCTCGGCAATCGCAGCAATCTCAGGCTTCGCTTCTTCGAAGGTTTTCCCGCTACGGTAGAGAATTTTATACGCGTTGCGAACAGCATGTATCGCTTCTCTTGAGAAACCGCGGCGTTTCAGACCTTCGATATTTACGCCGAACGGCGTTGCGTGGTTGCCCTGCGCAATAACATACGGTGGAACATCTTGTGCCACACCAGAACACCCCCCCACCATCACGTGCGCACCGATAATGCAGAACTGGTGCACAGCGGTCATGCCACCAATGATTGCGAAATCATCAACGGAAACGTGACCAGCAAGAGTTGCGTTATTTGCGAGGATACAGCGGTTACCGACCGTACAGTCATGCGCTACGTGAGCATTGACCATCAGCAGGTTATCGCTACCCACCTTCGTCAAACCACCGCCCTGCTCTGTTCCACGATGGATGGTGACGCTTTCGCGAATGCGGTTGCGATCGCCAATTTCCACACGGGTCGGTTCACCAGCATATTTAAGATCCTGGTTAACTTCACCAATGGAAGCGAACTGATAAATCTCGTTGTCACGGCCAATAGTCGTGTGACCATTTACCACAACATGAGATTTCAGAACGGTACCTTGACCGATTTCAACATGCGGACCAACAATACAAAACGGACCAATATGGACGTTAGCACCAATAACAGCACCGTCTTCCACAATGGCTGATGGATGAATAAAGGCGGATTTATCAATCACGTATTAACTCTCCCGGCTGCGGGCACACATCATAGTTGCTTCACAGACAATTTTACCGTCAACAGTTGCCACGCCTTTAAAGCGCGTCAGACCACGGCGGGTTTTCTCGAAAGTAACTTCCATGACCATCTGGTCACCAGGTACGACAGGACGTTTGAAACGTGCTTCATCGATACCAGCAAAGTAATAAAGCTCACCAGGTTCCAGTTTCCCTACGCTTTTGAACGCAAGAATACCGGTGGCTTGCGCCATCGCTTCAAGAATCAGCACGCCCGGGAAAATCGGTTTACCAGGGAAGTGGCCCTGGAAAAACGGCTCGTTTACTGTGACATTTTTTACTGCACGTAAAAAACGCCCTTCTTCAAAATCCAGCACGCGGTCTACCAGCAAGAACGGGTAACGGTGTGGCAGAAGTTCCAAAATCTCTTCGATGTGCAGAGTATGAGTGTCGGTAGTCAAGATACTCTTCCTGTCTAAATGTACCAAATGACAATAATAACACGGCCTGCGACTATCTCGAGATAGCTAGCAGGCCGCAAATCAGTAAGCACTAACGCGTCTTGGGCGGGTGACTTTTAGTCTTGTTGATTGATTTTTTTCTCAACGGATTTCAAGCGTTTGCTGATCTCGTCGATATTCATCACCAACGCGGCTGTTTTACGCCACACTTTGTTCGGCTGTAGTGGAATACCTGATGAGTAAACCCCCGGCTCTGTGATAGGGCGCATTACCATGCCCATTCCAGTCACGGTGACTTTATCGCAGATTTCCATATGGCCATTGATAACACTGGCACCACCAATCATGCAGTAACGGCCAATTTTCAGGCTGCCTGCCATGATCACACCGCCAGCAACAGCAGTATTGTCGCCAATCACAACGTTATGTGCAATCTGGCATTGATTATCAATGATAACACCATTGCCAATAATCGTGTCGTCTAGTGCGCCACGGTCAATCGTAGTACAGGCACCGATCTCGACACGATCGCCAATGATCACGCGGCCAAGTTGGGGGATCTTCACCCAGTTGCCACGATCGTTAGCGTAACCAAAACCATCTGAACCGATGACGGTACCGGACTGAACCAGGCACTGTTCACCAATCTGGATTTCATGGTAAATCGACACATTCGCCCACAGGCGTGTGCCAGCACCAATTTTGGTGTGTTTACCCACGAAACAGCCAGGGCCAATTACGACGTTATCGCCCAGCACGACACCAGACTCGATAACCGCATTAGCGCCAATGGCTACGTTATTACCCAACGTCGCAGTTGCATCAATCACTGCACTTGGTGCGATGTTTTGAGCAGGTTGCGGCGTGGAATCAAGGATTTGCGCCATGCGAGCATATGTGAGGTAGGGATTCTTCACTACCAGCGCTGCGCTATGTGCGAAAGGGAGGTCGGCTTCAGTCATAACGACGGCAGAAGCCTGGCAAACAGCCAATTGCTCACGGTAACGTGGGTTAACCATAAACGTAATTTGGCCAGCCTGGGCCGTTTGCATAGATGCAACGCCGGTGATGACGAGATCGCCATCACCGTGCAAATCTGCATCCAACTGCTGGGCTAAATCAGCCAGTCGAATTGAAGACATTACTTATTTAACCTGTTTCAGAACATCTGAAGTGATGTCTTTAACACTGCTACCTGCATAAGCAACGGTGTTAGCATCCAGAACTACGTCGATGCCTTTGTCGTCAGCAACTTTCTTCACTGCGCTCTGAATACGAGTAACAAGTTTGCCACGCTCTTCGTTAGAACGACGTTGACGATCTTGTTCGAATGCCTGAGCTTTAGTCTGGAACTGCTGACGTTGAGCCATCAGATCTTTTTCAGCTTTGCTGCGGTCAGCAGATTTCATGGTAGAGCCATCACGTTGCAGCTTTTGCATTTTGGATTGCAGGTCGCCTTCCATATTCTGCAACTCGCTTGCGCGGCCTTTAAACTCGTTTTCAAGAGTTTTAGACACACCGGTGCTCTGTGCTACCTGTTGGAACAGGTTGCCCATGTTTACTACAGCAATGCTGTCAGCTGCTTGAACGCTGGCAGATGCAGCCATAGCGAGGCCAAGACCTGCGGCAAATAACCACTTTTTCACAATAAACTCCTTACCATCCCGAATGTGTCCGAAGACACTCTTTTTTGCGTGTGCCAGTTCTGCATTTCGCGAACTGGCATCAACGCTACACTGCTTTTATACAATCTTTCGCACAGAACAGTTACCAGGTTTTACCAATGTTAAACTGGAACTGTTCCGCTTTGTCGCCTTCGTACTTCTTGAACGGTTGGGCATAAGAGAAGACCAACGGCCCCAGTGGTGACATCCATTGCAATGCGATACCTGCTGACATACGAATATTACTTGGGTCACTGTAGTCAGGAATCCCGTCAGCAGAATACTTGGTATTATCCCAGTTAGTATCCCAAACAGTACCTGCATCCACGAACAGAGAGGTACGAACTGAGTTCGCATACTTCTCGCTCAAGAATGGCGTTGGCGTGATAAGTTCAAGACTTGCCACTGCCATTGCGTTACCACCGACTGCATCATCAGAACTACACACTTCAGTTGATGAAGCTTTGTTACAGTTATCTGTATCATTGCCGCCGTAATAAACAGCTTTAGGACCAATGTTATTGGACTGGAAACCACGAACAGTACTGGAACCACCGGCATAGAAGTTCTCATAGAACGGCATTTCTTTGCCGCCAAGACCATCACCGTAGCCCCAACGAGTACGTCCTAACATGACCCAGGTATGATCTTCATCAATTGGGAAGTAGCTTGCCGTATCCAGAGTGACTTTATAGAACTCGTTATCAGAGCCCGGCACGGTAACTTTACCGTTCAGGTTCACACGTGAGCCTTCCGTTGGGAAGTAACCACGGTCAAGCTTGTTGTAAGTCCAGCCATAGTTCAGCGTGAAGTCATCTGCAGCAAAACCATTGTCATCAGATGACGTGCTAGCCGATTGACCAACAGAATCCAGATAACGCCACATCGCAACCTGCGGTTGCATGTTGGACAGGTCGTTGTGAACGTAACCTAAGCCCAGACGCAATGTGTTGTTTTCGTTAACCGGGAAGCCAAGCGTTCCGTCCACACCATAACTTGTGTTGGTGTAGTCAGAAAGATCCGCATCATCAGCTTTAAAGTCATTGTAGAAGAGACGGCCACCGAGGCTTACACCGTCAACTGTAAAGTACGGATCGGTTACCGACAATTCAGCATATGTCTGATAATCGTTTTTGGTACCGTTGATACCAACCGAGTAGCCTGTTCCTAACCAGTTATCCTGCTGGACACCGACCTGGAAGCTGATACCACTTTCAGTACCGTAACCCACACCAAAGTTGAAGCTACCGGTGTTGCGCTCTTTAACTTTGTAGACCACATCAACCTGGTCAGGGCTACCTGACACACGTTGCGTATCAACATCTACAGTTTCGAAGTAACCCAAACGATTCAGACGATCTTTACCTGAGTTCACAAGATCGCTACCCAGCCAGGTCCCTTCCATTTGGCGCATTTCGCGACGCAGGACTGAATCTTTACTGGTGTCGTTGCCTTCAAAACGAATTTTACGCACGTAATAACGGTTACCAGAATCAACGTTCACATGCAGTTTAACGGTCTTATCTGCATCGTTGATTTCAGGTTGCGTTTGCACACGTGGATAGGCGTAACCATAACGACCCAACAACTTCTTGATGTCGTCTTCCATCTTGGTCACTTTGGTGCCGTTATAAAGCTCACCTGGTTTGAGTTTAGTCAGCGTTTCAATTTCTGCTGAGTGCCCTGCCAGATTACCGTTCACCGTCACACCAGCAATCTTGTACTGATCGCCTTCTGTAACGTTGATGGTCACGTAAATGCTTTTCTTATCAGGCGTCAAACTGACCTGAGTCGAATCGATGTTAAAGCGAGCATAACCGCGATCCAGATAGTAACTGCGCAGCGTTTCGAGATCGCCGGCCAGCTTCTGTTTCTGGTATTTACGGTCACCCACCACGTTCCACCATGGCACTTCATCGCGCAACTGGAAATGCGAAATGAGTTCATCAGTCGTAAACGCATGGTTGCCGACGATGTTGATTTGCTGAATTTTGGCAGAAACGCCTTCCTGGAATACCAGTTTCAGGTCAACACGGTTACGCGGCAATGGCGTAACAACGGCTTTCACGCTGGCACTGTACTTACCAACGCTGTAGTAGAAATCTTCCAGCCCTTTTTCAATATCAGCCAGGGTCGTTCTATCCAGTGATTCGCCGACACGCACACTAGAAGCCTCGAGGTTCTGCTTGAGCATGTCGTCCTTCACGGACTTGTTACCGGAGAAGGTAATACTCGCGATTGTCGGGCGTTCTTTCACCTGAACAACTAACGTTTCGCCATCACGAAGTACCCGGACATCTTCGAAGTTCCCGGTAGCAAACAGTGAACGAATAGTATTACTGATATCCTCGTCAGAGACAGTATCGCCTACGCGAACCGGCATGCTGAGGAGGGCCGCACCGACGGCGACTCGCTGCAGGCCTTCGAAATGAATATCCTTCACCACGAACCCGTCTGCACCGTATACGGTGGCGCTGCTAAACAGCAGCGACGCTATGAGCAACTTTTTCATCGCCATCGTTGTTATGCGTTCTTCCTAACCTATTCTCTCTAAAACCGAGAGAAATCATTGAAAAGTGCAAGCCCCATCAACAGCACCAGCAATATAGAGCCAATGCGGTAACTAAAGTCTTGAACTCGCTCGGAAACCGGCCCACCCTTCAGCTTTTCAATCGCCAAAAAGAGCAGATGTCCCCCGTCCAGGACGGGTAACGGAAACAGGTTGATTATCCCCAGATTGACGCTAATCAGCGCCAGGAACATCAGATAGTAAATCAACCCAGATTCCGCTGACATCCCTGCCCCTTGAGCTATAGAGATTGGCCCACTGAGATTATTCAGTTTGATGTCACCGGTTATTAATTTTCCCAGCATGTTGACTGTAAGCTTCATCAGTTGCCAGGTTTTATCCGTGGCTTCCGCGACAGCAGCAAACGGCCCATACTGGCGTACTGTTTTATACTCATCAGGCAGCGGGATAACCTTTGGTACTACCCCCGCAAACCCTTCAGCCTTCGCTTTACCCGGTTTTGTATCCGGTATCAGCGTTAAAGACAAGAGCGCCCCTTGTCTTTCTATTTCTAGCTCCAGTGGGTGACCTGGATTGTCACGCACCTGGCTAACAAATTCTGTCCACTGAGCAAGCGCCGCACCGTTGACTTTAACGATCCTGTCCCCGGCTTGCAAACCCGCTTTGCTCGCTGCGGAATTGGGCTGTACTTCTTGTAATACCGTTTCAATTTGCGGGCGACGTGGCCCGATGCCTAATGAGGTGATCGGATCCTGCTTTTCTGGCTCAAATTGCCAGTGGCGCAAATCTAGCGTTTTCTCACTTTTCAGATTTGAACCTAGTGGTGCCAGCGTAAGATTAACACTGTCATCACCAATCTTTGCCATCAACTCAAGTTGAACCGATTCCCAGTCAGGCGTTTCGATACCATCTATCGCTTTAAGTTCCATGCCTGGTGCAATTTGTGCTTCTGCTGCTATCGAGTTGGGTATTACTTCACCAACAACCGGACGAACACCAGGGACACCGATGATAAACACCAGCCAGTAGGCAAACACAGCGAAGATGAAGTTAGCAATAGGACCGGCCGCAATAATCGCAGCGCGTTGAGAAACGGTTTTGTTATTAAAGGCCTGATGACGTAGTTCCGGCCTAACCGGCTCAACACGTTCATCAAGCATTTTGACATAACCACCCAGTGGGATCAGGGCGATTACAAATTCGGTACCGTGGCGATCGGAACGACGCCAGAGCGCTTTACCAAAACCAATGGAAAAGCGCTCCACTTTGACGCCACAGCGGCGAGCAACCCAGAAATGGCCGAACTCATGCACGGTAATTAATACACCCAGTGCGACAATAAACGCAGCCAAATTCCAGAGTAAGCTCAGCATATAACCTTCCGTTAAATCGTCCTGAATACCAGCAATAACAGACAGGCAAATACCGGTACTGCTGCTGTGAGGCTATCAATGCGGTCAAGGATACCACCATGACCGGGGATCAGGTGACCGCTATCTTTAATCCCTGCTTCACGCTTAAACATGCTTTCGGTTAAATCGCCCAATACTGATGCAAGAGCGGCTATCACCGAACAGGTCAACAGAATAGCCGGCGACACATCCAGATTCGCCCACATGCCGAACAGCACGGAGATAATCGCAGAAGTGAACAACCCACCAAAAAAGCCCTGCCATGTTTTACCCGGAGACACTTTCGGCGCTAATTTGTGTTTGCCAAACATTTTGCCAAACATATAAGCACCGGAGTCTGCACCCCAGACCAGAACCATCACATACAATAGCCAGATTGAGCCAGTGTAGTGGTTAATATCGTAATGCCAGTTGCGCAGCACAATCATGCCCCAGAAAAACGGCACAATAGTTAATACGCCAAACAACAGACGCAACGTTTTTGAGTTGCGCCAGATTGATGCTGAACCCGGATAAAACAATACCAGTAACAGCGCGGCAAACCACCAGGCAAGTGATGCCCATAGCGAAGCCTCAATCAACGGAATATGAACCGTACGCTGGTATTCGGGTAATGCATAAAGCATTAATGCCAGTAACAGACCACACAACACAGCAAGCCAAACACGTTGAGAACGTGCTTTAAAACCTGCCAATTGTCCCCATTCCCAGGCTGCCAGCATACATACCACGAGGGTTGTAATAGCAAATCCTACTGGTGGAAGCCAGAATAACGCGGCAATAACCACCGGGATTAAAATAAACGCAGAAAGCAGGCGATACTTCAGCAAAAGTGACCCCCAACAGGCTTACTCACTACCAGGTGCTGTGCCGCCAAAACGACGCTCTCGATTTGCAAAAGCATTTAGTGCACCTTCAAAGTCTTGTTCATCGAAATCAGGCCAAAGAACATCGGTGAAATAAAGTTCTGCGTAGGCAATCTGCCAAATCAGAAAGTTACTAATACGATGCTCTCCCCCTGTCCTAATTACTAAATCTACGGGAGCCAGTTCATTCATGCAGATTTGCTTACTCAGCATCTCTTCATCAATCTGGTCTGGACGCAGTAAGCCTTCTTGTACCTGTTCGGCAAGATGCCGCACACCTTGAATAATATCCCAACGACCGCCATAGTTCGCGGCAATATTGAGAGTCAAACCTGTGTTGGCACTCGTTAAGTCTTCGGCTTTTTTGATACGTTCTTGCAGGCGAGCATTAAATCGGCTGATATCGCCGATAATACGCAAACGGACATTGTGACGATGCAAACTTTTGACTTCACTGTCTAAAGCCCACACAAACAACTCCATTAGTGCGCTAACTTCTTGAGCTGGACGATTCCAGTTTTCACTACTAAAAGCATAGAGCGTAAGGGCATCTATACCATTATTTGCCGCAAAACTTACCGCCCGGCGAACAGATTTCGCCCCCGCCTTATGGCCGGAAACCCTCATCTTCCCTTGTCGTTTCGCCCAGCGACCGTTGCCATCCATAATAATGGCAACATGGCGCGCGCCATGTTCGGATTGTGTTTCGCTTAATTGTTGGTTTGCAGACAACATAACGCGTAATTATTCCCAGATAAGGATTAAGCGGTACTCAGAATGATCTCAGCTTTTACATAAAAAAGCCGTGCTATAACACGGCTTACCAATCTTTCAGTCAGTTATTCCCGGCTGAAAGATGGCGCAGACTATATCACTGAAGCACAAAGCTAACAAATAGAGGCATATCAGCTGAATAAATAATCATCGAGAAGCGATGCGCGTCACCAAACCTCGGGCAACCTCGCGTGCTTTCGCATCAACAGCAAGAACCTCTTCCACACTCTTCGGCTCAGTCAATTCAACACTATCAAGGACGGCACGATTTAAGGAAGCAATGTCTGTAAAACGTAGTTGTTGTTGCAAGAAAGCCTCAACCACAATTTCATTTGCAGCGTTCAGTACGGTCGTTGCGGCCTGCCCTTGCTCAAATGCTTCCATCGCAAGCTTCAGGCAAGGATAGCGATGATAGTCCGGTTCCATAAAGGTGAAAGTACCGATTTTACAAAAATCGAGTGGTTCAACACCCGACTGCACGCGTTCAGGAAATGCCATAGCGTGCGCGATAGGCGTGCGCATATCCGGAGCGCCTAACTGCGCCAGTACACTACCATCACGATAACGAACCATCGAGTGGATAACCGACTGCGGATGTATCAGTACTTCCATTTGTTTAGCTGAAGCATTGAATAGCCAACGAGCTTCAATGTATTCGAGACCTTTGTTCATCATGGTGGCCGAGTCGACTGAGATTTTACGTCCCATCGACCAGTTCGGATGGCTACAAGCCTGGTCCGGAGTCATTGCTGTCAGTTCACCTAACGGCGTCTCACGGAATGGGCCACCTGACCCGGTAAGAATAATCGACGAAACGCCATTACCCTCAAGTTCAGCGTACCCGAGGTTTTGCTGAATTGTTTCCGGTAAACTCTGAAAAATTGCGTTGTGTTCGCTGTCGATAGGCAGAAGTTGAGCGTGGCTTCGTTGTACAGCATCCATAAACAGACGCCCACAAGTCACCAGTGCTTCTTTATTTGCCAGTAACACTTGCTTGCCTGCCGCAATCGCCGCAAGAGTGGGTAACAGGCCTGCAGCACCAACAATAGCCGCCATAACCTGGTTCACTTCGTCCAGCGCAGCCATTTCACAAGCTGCCTGCTGCCCTGCCAGAACTTCAGTGCTACTCCCCTGCTCTTTAAGCAAACGGCGTAACTCACCGGCAGAGATTTCATCATCCATTACTGCCCAGCGAGGCTTGAACTCCAGACACTGCTCAGCCATGCGCACAACATTTTTCCCGGCTACGAGGGCCGTGACGGAAAACTTATCAGGATTATGACGAACAACGCTAAGGGTACTGGTACCGATAGATCCGGTAGAGCCAAGAATGGTCAGTTGCTTCATGGGGCGCTCTGGAGTTTTAATTTTAACAATCATATATCCAAAATAATTCGAGTTGCATTTAGGCGGCAAGAGAGCAAGTCCCGATGAGCTTACATGAGTAAGTGATTCGGGTGAGTGAACGCAGCCAACAAAGATGCAGCTTGAATTAAGACGGGTATAAAAACAAAACGCCGTAGACAATTACCGTGGCGTGAGCCACGGCTTGCATACGGCGTTTGATCCGTCATCTCAACGGATTAGAACTGCATCAACTCAGCTTCTTTCTCAGCAAGCGCAGCATCTACTTTCTTGATAGCAGCATCAGTCATTTTCTGAACGTCGTCCTGAGAACGGCGATCGTCATCTTCACTGATTTCTTTATCTTTCAGCAGCGCTTTAACTTTGTCGTTAGCATCACGGCGAACGTTACGAACCGCCACACGTGCGCCTTCAGCTTCGCCACGTACAATTTTGATCAGATCTTTACGACGCTCTTCAGTCAGTGCAGGTAGCGGAACACGAATGTCAGTACCAGCAGAGCTTGGGTTCAGACCGAGGTCGGAAGTCATGATCGCTTTCTCAACGGCCTGGCTCAAAGAGCGGTCAAACACGTTGATCTTCAGTGTGCGAGAATCTTCAACCGTTACGCTTGCCAATTGGCGCAGTGGAGTCGGGGTGCCGTAATACTCCACAATGATGCCGTCCAGCAGAGATGGAGAGGCGCGGCCGGTGCGGATTTTACTGATTTGGGTTTTGAATGCTTCTACGCATTTTTCCATACGCACTTCGGCATCTTTTCTGATATCGCTAATCACGTTACGAATCCTTGAAAACTGGTTTAGGGCAGACCACACTTCACGCCGCTATGCAGACGCTGCGAGCTAAGTATAGCCCTGTTTATTCATGGCGCCCGTTGGGGTTGCCTATTAACACTATCTGAAACTGAATCTTACCCTGATTAAGCATCGACTGAAATTATTCAGTGATCAATGTGCCTTCTTTTTCACCCATGACCACACGGCGAAGCGCACCAGGTTTGTTCATATTGAAAACACGAATCGGTATTTTGTGATCGCGGGCCAGCGTAAACGCCGCCAAATCCATCACTTTCAGTTCTTTTTCCAGTACTTCGGTATAGGTCAATTGCTCACAAAGCGTGGCGGTAGGATCTTGTACCGGATCCGCAGTAAACACGCCATCTACTTTCGTGGCCTTCAGTACTACGTCCGCTTCAATCTCAATACCACGCAAACACGCAGCAGAGTCAGTAGTAAAGAATGGATTACCGGTACCAGCTGCCAGGATAACTACGCGGTTATTGCGCAGCAAGCTGATAGCTTCTGCCCAGCTGTAGTTATCACATACGCCATTCAATGGAATAGCAGACATCAGGCGGGCGTTCACATAGGCGCGATGAAGCGCATCACGCATTGCCAGGCCGTTCATTACGGTTGCCAGCATACCCATGTGGTCGCCCACAACACGGTTCATACCGGCTTTTGCCAGGCCAGCACCGCGGAATAAGTTGCCACCACCAATCACCACCCCGACCTGAATACCCAATTCAACCAGCTCTTTAATTTCCTGAGCCATACGATCAAGGATGCTTGCATCAATACCGAAGCCTTCGGTACCTTGCAGCGCTTCGCCGCTTAGCTTGAGCAGAATGCGTTTGTAGACAGGTTTTGCATTGGTAGCCATGATTCTTTCCTGGGAACAGTCAACGAATGGGGATGGTAAATTCAGACGACATAATGTCGCATATCAACAAGATCTGTATCAGAGCAGGCTGATTTTTAAAGCCAGATAAAAAGGAACCGCCAATTGGCGGCTCCCTTTAAAAATTAAGACTGCTTGGACATTGCAGCAACTTCTGCTGCGAAGTCAGTCTCAACTTTCTGGATGCCTTCGCCCACTTCAAAGCGGATGAAGCCAGTTACGTCAGCATTGTGCTCTTTCAGCAACTGACCAACAGTTTTGCTTGGCTCGATAACGAAAGGCTGACCAGTCAGAGAAACTTCACCGGTGAATTTCTTCATGCGGCCTTCAACCATTTTCTCTGCGATTTCTTTCGGCTTGCCAGACTGCATAGCGATGTCCAGCTGAACCTGGTACTCTTTCTCAACAACTTCAGCAGACACGTCTTCTGGCTTAACGAATTCTGGCTTGCTTGCAGCAACGTGCATAGCGATTTGCTTAACCAGCTCTTCGTCAGCGCCTTTAGCTGCAACCACAACACCGATGCGAGCACCGTGCAGGTAGCTACCCAGAACATCACCTTCCAGAACTGCAACACGACGAATGTTGATGTTCTCACCGATTTTAGCAACCAGTGCAACACGCTCTTCTTCGAACTGTGCTTTCAGTACTTCGATGTCAGTAACTTTGCCTGCAGCAGCAGCGTCCAGCACTTTGTCAGCAAATGCCTGGAAACCACCATCTTTAGCAACGAAGTCAGTCTGGCAGTTAACTTCCAGAATCACAGCGTAGCCGTCTGCGATCTTAGTTTTGATCACGCCATCAGCAGCTACGTTGCCTGCTTTCTTAGCCGCTTTGATCGCACCAGACTTACGCATGTTTTCGATTGCCAGCTCGATGTCGCCATTAGCTTCAGTCAGTGACTTTTTGCAATCCATCATGCCTGCGCCAGTACGTTCACGCAGTTCTTTTACCAGAGCAGCAGTAATATCAGCCATTCTAAAATCCTCGGTTATCTCGTAGAGAGAGATAAGCCCTGGTCCACGGAATAGACGAACCCTGGCTCAAAATAAAAAGGGGCCTGTACAGGCCCCCTAACCAAACTATTCAATATACCCGTTATCTTTCTAGCCGCAGGGGCGTTGGCTACACTCACTCACCCAGTCACTTACCTAAGTAAGCTCCTGGGGATTCTTGAGCTTGCCGCCTGGCTGCAACTCGAAATCTAAAGGGTATACTTGGTTAATAAGAGCTCAAATAAGAGCGAACCTTATTATTCAGCTTCTACGAAGCTTTCTTCTGCCTGAGAAGCCAGATCCTGAGAGCGGCCTTCACGAACGGTAGCAGCTACAGCACCCAGATACAGGGTTACAGCACGGATTGCATCGTCGTTACCTGGGATAACGAAATCAACGCCATCTGGATCGGAGTTAGTATCAACGATAGAGAATACTGGGATACCCAAGTTGTTCGCTTCTTTGATTGCAATGTGTTCGTGATCAGCGTCGATTACAAACAGTGCATCCGGCAAGCCGCCCATGTCTTTGATACCGCCGAGGCTGTTTTCTAACTTAATCAGCTCACGGGTACGCATCAGCGCTTCTTTCTTGGTCAGTTTGTCGAAGGTACCGTCCTGAGACTGGATTTCCAGGTCTTTCAGACGTTTGATGGACTGACGAACAGTTTTCCAGTTAGTCAGCATACCGCCCAACCAGCGATGGTTCACGAAGAACTGATCGCAGCTCAGAGCAGCTTCTTTTACTGGTTCGCTTGCAGCACGCTTAGTACCAACGAAAAGGATTTTGCCTTTACGAGAAGAAATCTTGCTCAGTTCAGCCAAAGCTTCGTTGAACATAGGTACAGTTTTTTCAAGGTTGATGATGTGAACTTTGTTACGAGCGCCGAAGATGAAAGGCTTCATTTTCGGGTTCCAGTAACGGGTTTGGTGACCGAAGTGAACACCAGCCTTGAGCATGTCGCGCATGGAAACAGTTGCCATGATTAAAACCTCTATATAAAAGTATGGGGTTAAGCCTCCACGTATCCCATATTACCGACCCCTAAGGGCACCCCGGAATATGTGTCGATACGTGTGTGTTATTTACACAAAGTGAGAGTGTTGGCTGTATCCGAAAAATCGGAATACAAGTCCGGCGCGCTTTATACCATAAAACAGACCCGGACTCCAATAGTTGTTAGTTGATAGTGCGCACACTGATTCTCGATTTGGCACCGATCGTAGGCCCTGATACCATTGCCCCACTACTGCTCAATTATTGTCGATAACGACGACACCTGCGGATCGAATTAATGGCTATCTCAATTAAAACACCTGAAGAAATCGAAAAAATGCGCGTCGCGGGCCGTCTTGCCGCTGAAGTGCTGGAAATGATTGAACCCCACGTACGACCAGGCATCAGCACTGGTGAACTGGACCGTATCTGTAGCGATTACATCATTAACCAGCAGCATGCTATTTCTGCCTGCCTGAACTACCACGGCTTCCCGAAATCCGTGTGCATTTCCATTAATGAAGTGGTCTGCCATGGTATTCCTGATGACGCTAAAATCCTGAAAGATGGAGATATCGTCAACATCGACGTAACTGTCATCAAAGATGAATACCACGGTGACACCTCGAAAATGTTCATCGTCGGCAAACCGACTATTCTGGGCGAGCGCCTGTGCCGTATTACTCAAGAAAGCCTGTATTTGTCACTGCGCATGGTAAAACCAGGCATTCGCCTACGCACTCTGGGTGCTGCAATTCAGAAGTTCGTTGAAGCTGAAGGTTTTTCTGTGGTTCGCGAATACTGTGGACACGGTATTGGCCGCGTATTCCACGAAGAACCGCAAGTGCTGCATTACGATGCTGATGATGGTGGCGTTGTGCTGCAACCGGGTATGACTTTCACTATCGAACCGATGGTGAACTCCGGCGATTACCGTATTCGCACCATGAAAGACGGTTGGACGGTGAAAACCAAAGATCGCAGCTTGTCTGCACAATACGAGCATACTATTGTGGTGACAGATAACGGCTGCGAAATTCTCACTTTACGCAAGGATGACACCATCCCCGCGGTGATTTCGCATAACGAGTGATATGCCTGGCGAAAGTCAGCAATCGAAGCCGGCTTATGCCGGCTTTTTTTATGGATGGCGACATGACACCGAGCTTACCCGAGCAGTACGCAACCACAGTGCTTCCTGAGATTTCCGGGCAACCTGAATACCCCGTCAACTGGACAGATTCAGAGCTTAATTGCGCCGAAATTAAAGCCCGCCTCGACACCTTCCAGCAGTGGTTGGGGACAGCATTTGACGACGGTATTTCCGCCGAAAAACTTATCGATGCCCGCACCGAGTTTATCGACCAGTTACTGCAACGGTTGTGGTTAAACTATGGTTTTGGTGATATCGCTGAAACCGCGCTCGTCGCGGTGGGTGGTTACGGGCGCGGTGAACTTCATCCGTTATCTGACATTGATTTGCTGATACTCAGCCGTAAACGTCTGAGCGAGCCACAATCCCAGAAAATCGGTGAGCTTCTCACGCTGCTGTGGGACGTAAAATTAGAAGTTGGCCACAGCGTACGCACGCTTGAAGAGTGCCTGCTCGAAGGTCTGTCTGATTTAACAGTTGCCACCAACCTGATTGAGTCGCGCTTACTAATTGGCGATGTCGCACTCTTCCTTGAACTGCAAAAACACATTTTCAGCGACGGTTTCTGGCCATCCGCCAAATTCTTTGCTGCAAAAATTGATGAGCAAAATGTTCGTCATCAGCGTTACCACGGCACAAGTTATAACCTCGAACCAGATATCAAAAGCAGCCCCGGCGGTTTGCGTGACATCCATACGCTGCAATGGGTCGCGCGCCGCCACTTTGGCGCCACGTCCATGAGTGAAATGGTCGGCTTTGGTTTTTTAACCGAAGCAGAAAGAAATGAACTGGATGAGTGCCAACACTTGCTGTGGCGTATTCGCTTCGCTTTGCATCTCGAAGTAAATCGCTATGACAACCGTTTGTTATTCGACAGGCAGCTCAGCGTCGCTCAGCGTCTGGATTACAACGGTGAAGGCAATCAGCCGGTCGAACACATGATGAAAGATTTCTATCGTGTGACCCGTCGCGTCGGTGAGCTTAACCAAATGCTGTTGCAGCTGTTTGATGAAGCGATTCTTGCGCTAGATGCCAGCGAAAAACCGCGCCCACTGGACGATGACTTCCAGTTACGTGGCACTCTGATTGATCTGCGTGACGAAACGCTTTTTATGCGTGAACCGCAGGCCATTTTGCGCATGTTTTACATGATGGTGCGTAACCGTGACATCACCGGAATTTACTCAACCACCCTGCGCCATTTGCGCCATGCGCGTCGCCATTTAGTACAGCCGCTTTGCTACATTCCGGAAGCGCGCGATCTCTTCCTCACCATATTGCGCCACCCCGGCGCCGTGAGCCGCGCCTTATTGCCAATGCATCGTCACAGTGTGTTGTGGGCGTATATGCCGCAGTGGTCACATATCGTCGGGCAAATGCAATTTGACCTGTTCCATGCTTATACGGTCGATGAACACACCATTCGCGTGCTGCAAAAACTGGAAAGCTTCGCGAAAGAAGAAACTCGTCCAAAGCATCCATTATGTGTCGATCTCTGGCCGCGCCTGTCGCATCCGGAGCTGATCCTGATAGCAGCCCTGTTCCATGATATCGCCAAAGGCCGTGGCGGGGATCACTCGGTTCTCGGCGCACAGGACGTTTTAAAATTTGCTGAGCTGCATGGGCTGAACTCTCGCGAGACGCAGCTTGTCGCGTGGCTGGTGCGCCAACATTTGCTGATGTCGGTCACCGCGCAGCGCCGTGATATCCAGGACCCGGAAGTGATTAAGCAGTTTGCCGAAGAAGTGCAGACTGAAAACCGCCTGCGTTACCTGGTCTGCCTGACCGTCGCTGATATCTGTGCGACCAACGAAACCTTATGGAATAGCTGGAAACAGAGCCTGTTGCGTGAGCTCTATTTCGCTACCGAAAAACAGCTGCGCCGTGGAATGCAAAACAGCCCGGATATGCGTGAGCGTGTGCGCCACCACCAGCTTCAGGCGCTGGCATTACTGCGTATGGATAACATCAACGAAGAGGCACTGCATAATATCTGGCGTCGCTGCCGGGCGAACTATTTTGTTCGCCACACGCCAAACCAAATTGCATGGCATGCGCGCCACTTGCTCAAGCACGACCTCAGCAAACCGATGATTTTGCTGAGCCCGCAGGCAACGCGCGGTGGCACAGAGATTTTTATCTGGAGCCCTGACCGCCCTCACCTGTTCGCCGCTGTTTGTGCCGAGCTGGACAGGCGCAACCTCAGCGTTCATGACGCCCAAATATTTACTACGCGCGACGGCATGGCAATGGACACCTTTATTGTGCTGGAGCCGGACGGCAGTCCGCTTTCAGCCGACAGGCATGACCTTATCCGTCACAGCATTGAACAAGCCATTACGCAGGCAAGCTGGCAAACACCTCAACCGCGCCGCCAGTCTGCCAAACTGCGTCACTTTACCGTCGATACTGAGGTGAATTTCTTGCCAACGCATACCGACCGAAGAACGTTCCTGGAGCTGATTGCTCTGGATCAGCCTGGCTTGTTGGCACGAGTGGGAGAAGTGTTTGCCGATCTCGGAATTTCGCTTTACGGGGCGAGAATTACGACAATTGGCGAGCGAGTAGAAGATTTATTTATAATAGCCACCGCCGACCGGCGTGCTCTTAATAATGAGTTGCAAGAGGAAGTACAGCAACGGTTGACAGCGGCCCTTAATCCAAACGATAAATAACAGTCTGTTAATTTCGTCACAATCAGGAAAATGTTCACAATGCCAATGCAGCAGCTACAAAACGTAATTGAAACCGCTTTCGAGCGCCGCGCCGAAATCACTCCGGCAAATGCTGATACCGTCACTCGTGAAGCGGTAAACCAGGTCATCTCCCTGCTCGACAGCGGTGCGCTGCGCGTTGCCGAAAAAATTGATGGCCAGTGGGTTACCCACCAATGGCTGAAGAAAGCCGTTTTGCTTTCTTTCCGTATCAATGACAACCAGGTTATTGATGGTGCCGAAAGCCGCTACTTCGATAAAGTGCCGATGAAATTCGCCAACTATGACGAAGCACGCTTCCAGAAAGAAGGTTTCCGCGTTGTACCACCAGCGGCAGTTCGCCAGGGCGCATACATCGCGCGTAATACCGTTCTGATGCCTTCTTACGTCAACATCGGCGCATACGTTGATGAAGGCTCAATGGTTGATACCTGGGCAACAGTCGGTTCTTGTGCGCAGATTGGTAAAAATGTTCACCTGTCTGGTGGCGTAGGCATCGGTGGCGTTCTGGAGCCATTACAGGCTAACCCAACTATCATTGAAGATAACTGCTTCATTGGCGCGCGTTCAGAAGTTGTGGAAGGCGTTATCGTTGAAGAAGGTTCTGTGATTTCCATGGGCGTTTACATTGGCCAAAGCACGCGTATTTATGACCGTGAAACTGGCGAAGTGCATTATGGCCGCGTACCAGCAGGTTCCGTGGTTGTTTCCGGCAACTTGCCATCAAAAGATGGTAAATACAGCCTGTACTGTGCAGTTATCGTGAAAAAAGTCGACGCGAAAACCCGCGGCAAAGTTGGAATCAACGAGCTGCTTCGCACTATCGACTAATAAAATGTGCAAAAGGCGGGCTTCCCCGCCTTTTTAGCATTTAGGGCTAGCGGAAAAGGATTTTTCCGTTAATTATCTTGATATTGCTGATATCGAAAAAGGTAACACTATGTACGATAACTTGAAAAGTCTGGGTATTACCAATCCTGATGAGATCGATCGTTATAGCCTCCGGCAGGAAGCCAACAACGATATCCTGAAAATCTATTTCCAGAAGGATAAAGGCGAGTTTTTCGCTAAAAGCGTGAAGTTTAAATACCCACGCCAGCGCAAAACTGTCGTTGCCGATGGCGTCGGCCAGGGTTACAAAGAAGTGCAGGAAATCAGCCCGAATCTGCGCTATGTAATTGATGAATTAGATCAACTTTGCCAGCGAGATCGCACTGAAGTGGATCTGAAACGCAAAATTCTCGACGATCTTCGCCATCTGGAATCCGTAGTTGCTCACAAGATCAGTGAAATTGAATCCGATCTTGAAAAGTTAACCCGCGGTAAATAATGCAAAAGGGCCGGAATCTCCGGCCCTTTTATTATCTTTGCTCATCCAGTTGCAACGCCACATACAGCAGCAATCTATCGTCAAAATTCCCTAAATCTAATCCTGTTAATTCCGAAATACGGTTAAGTCGGTACTCGAGCGTATTACGATGAATAAACAATGCCTTAGATGTTGCCAGCGGCTGTACGTTATGACGGAACCACGCGCTTAACGTTCGGCGCAGTAGCCCGTTGTTATCCATTGATTTCAGGCGAGCTAAAGGTCGCGCCAGTTCATTCGCCTGCCAGCCGCCCCGCAAACTATCCAGCAGCACTGGCAACATCAAATCCTGATAAAAATAGCCCCTGCTTTCCGGCATACGCTGTTTGCCGACCATCATGGTAGTGCGAGCGGTTCGATACGAGCGGGCAATACTGCCAGGCCCGGTAAAATAGTTGCCCAGTGCGACGCGAAAGCGTAGCTGACCATTTTCTTTCATACGGTTGATTAGCTGCTCTACTCGCTTGCGATGATCTTCTGCATCCCAACGGCCAAAGGGATTTAGCGCAGGTTTCAACACCACCATTTCCGTTAACGACACAATGGCTATCAAATTATTCCGCTCAGGTGTTGTTAGTGCAGTTTGCAGCTGCTGTAACTCTTCCATAGCGCTTTCCACGCCAAGCTGCCCACTATCTACTTCCACAACGGCGACCACACGAGGTTGATTCAGATCGATCCCCAAACGTTGTGCCCATTCGCTCAACGCTGGCGTTTGTTCTTCGGCCTGAATCAAATTCATCACTAACTCTTCACGCAGACGAGTGTCTTGTGCCAGCAAGTGCATCAGGCGAGATTGTTCAAGCATCATCTCCGCCGTCATACACACTAGCTCACCGTACTTACGCAGCGAGCCCGGCTCCCCTGTCAGACCGATAACACCGACAATTTCACCTTCGATGCGCAGTGGCAGGTTAATCCCCTGACGCACGCCGTGCAGATGCCGGGCCACGGCATCATCAATATCAACCACACGCCCCTGAGAGAGCACCAGCAATGCACCTTCGTGCAATTCACCAATACGTTCTTTATCACCGCTACCAATGATTCGCCCACGCGCATCCATCACGTTTATGTTGGTATCAATAATGGTCATGGTACGCGCCACAATGTCCTGCGCCATTTTGGTATCAAGGTGCCAGCCTGCCATGTGTCCTCCTGAGTCGTGCTAATGGCCTAGCATAGGCGAGATGGATCGCCTCAGCATTGTGCGAATGCACAAAGCACCGATGAAGAGTATGGAGTTGTGGTAAGGCTCACAAAAAAGGGCCGCAATTTGCGGCCCTGATGGTTTCAGGAGAACTTAGTGGCAATTAATTACTGCATCAACAGATAGATGGTGCTGTCGCCACGCTGAATATTAAGCGCCATTACAGACGGTTTGGTGTCCAGAATTTTGCGCAGTTCAGCGATGTTATTTACAACCTGCTGGTTAACACCAATGATGATGTCGCCTTTTTTCAGGCCAATACGTGCAGCCGGGCTATTGCCTTTTACGTTATTGACGATGACACCCTTCTCATCTTTACCGCTGCGGTTGCTCATTTCCGCACCTTCGATACCAGTGAAGATGGTGGCTGAATCAACCTGAGTCTGGCTGCTTTGTTGCAGTTCCAGGTTTACTGAAACTGGTTTGCCATCACGCAACAAGCCAAGGGTCAATTTGCTGCCGACTGGCATAGAACCCACTTCAGCGCGCAAGGCAGCGAAACTACTAATTGCTTTACCGTTCATGGAAACCACAACGTCACCGGCTTTAACGCCCGCTTTCGCAGCAGAAGAGTTCGGCATAACCTGGCTGACGAATGCACCACGTTGCGCATCAACTTTCATCGCTTTTGCTAACTCGGAGTTCAACTCAGTCCCAAGGATACCCAGTTCGCCACGCTTAACCTGGCCGTATTGCACCATCTGCGCGGTCAGGTTTTTCACCATGTTGCTTGGGATAGCAAAACCGATACCGATGTTGCCACCGTCTGGTGCCAGAATCGCAGTGTTAATCCCGATCAGCTCACCATTAAGGTTAACCAGTGCACCACCGGAGTTACCACGGTTGATTGCCGCATCGGTCTGGATAAAGTTCTCATAATTTTCAATGTTCAAGCCACTACGACCCAAGGCTGAAACAATACCGGAAGTCACGGTTTCGCCCAGACCATACGGGTTACCGATAGCCACGGTGTAATCGCCAACGCGCAGTGCGTCGGAGTCAGCCATTTTAATCGCGGTCAGGTTTTTCGGGTCCTGAAGTTGCAACAGTGCGATATCAGAACGTGGATCTTTACCGACCACTTTTGCTTCGAACTTACGTCCATCACTCAGGGAAACCTGAATTTTTGTTGCATTATCAACAACGTGGTTATTTGTCACCACGTAGCCTTTAGCGGCGTCAATAATTACACCAGAACCCAGTGCTGCAAATTTCTGCTGCTGACCGCCGCCCTGAGGGCCTTGGTCAGCTGGTCCACCCTGGCAGAATGGAGAGCTCTGGAATGGAGAGCCTTCCTGACAGAATGGTGAATTATCGCCAAAGAACTGCTGGAAGTTACGCCCCATACGCGGCGTATTAACAGTGGTGCTCCCCTCAACGTTAATACTCACTACGGAAGGCATCACTTTTTCCAGCATCGGCGCAAGGCTTGGCATAGGTTGCCCAGCGGTTGCAGGTACAGAAGAAGCGGTCTCTGCCGCAATTGCAGATACAGGACTCAGCGCCAAACCCAGGCTAAGAGCCAGCGCGCTCATTGCTAAAGTTGTTTTTTTCATCGATTTCAGTCTCAAGTTAATAAGTCACGCAAAATTGCTGTGTAGGCCAATATAGAGTGACAATTGAGGCGCTAAGTTCCGCCGATAAGTCACTGGAAAAAGTAAAAATTTATTGTCCGTCTTTACAAAACTCAATGAGAAACTTATTCCACCGCCATCAGGCGCCGATACTCATCCCAGGCGAATAAGTCCGTCATTCCACTGATATAATCCTGAATTAGACGACAGCGGTAATAATATTCCCATACCGGGAAATCACTGGCTGACGGCGTCAAATTACTGACTGCTTCAACATACGCAAGCCTATGTTTTGTCGATAATTTGTGGAACAATCGAGTTTCAATCGGTAGACGACGTAAACTTTCTTTCTCCACCAGTTCAGCAAAATCCTCAACTGATATATTGAGTAATGGACTGTAAATTTCAAGTAAGCCACTGATAACGCGATAACCTTGTAACTCAAGTTGCTCAACTTCTGGGTGACTAAATACATGTTTAAATGCAACCTGCTTATATAGCTCCAACAGGCGTGCAAAGGGGCTGTCATCTTCTAGTAGTGCGTGATTGAACTCGCCGCTAAATATATCGCTGATATTATCGATAAAACGTTGCGCGGCATAAGGCACCAACTGGTTTAGCGTGTTGACGCGCAAATACATAAAGAACTGATCTTCGGTACTGCGGCGCATCTGATTTGAACGGGATTTCTCCCAGGCCTCATCCACTACACGCTCAAAAAGATCGCCTTTGCTATGCTCGCCCCAGGCATCACATAAGTGCTGATAAAGTTGTTCAACGCTAAAAATGCGCTTCTCAACCGCATCTTCCAGATCCGCCACACAGTATGAAATATCGTCCGCAGCTTCCATTATCCATGTCAGCGGAAAACGGCTGTATTCTCCCAGTTCAAGCTCGGTACGCAAACGGGCAATGTACGACTCTTCAGAAAGATAGAAACCTGGTTTTTTCATCAGATAGGCATGGCTTTTCGGCGGCTCGCCAACAAACCAGGCCGGGCGCGTATATTTGAGAATGCAACCAACCTGCGCCCAGGTCAGATTCATGCGCAGTAGACTATGCACCAGGCGAATACCCTGCGCATTGCCTTCGAACTGACAAAGATCCTGGCGCACCTTGTGGCGCAAGCCATTCAGTTGATCTTCACCTTCACGCAAGCGTAAAGCTTCAACCCGGCAACGATCGTCGCTGCGCGGCTGGCTTCCGGCATCTGTTGGGAACAAACGCTGGCGGAACCAGTCATTAATAGCTGACTCGCCGAAATGACCAAACGGCGGGTTGCCGATGTCGTGCATCAGGCAGGCCATTTCAACAATGCTTTCAAACGGGCCGGTGAGTTCATGCAGCCCAAAGCGCTCGAGATCCTGCTGCTCCTTCAGGCGGCTCAGCACTTCTTTGGCGATGTAGCGCCCGACTTGCTGAACTTCCATCGAGTGAGTCAAACGTGTGCGAACAGAGGCGTTACGCTCCAGAGGGAAAACTTGAGTTTTCTGCTGCAAACGACGAATTGCCGGAGAGTTAACGATCCGCCCGCGATCGCTTTCAAAGATTCGCAGGATTTCGTGTTCGTTCTTCTGCCCTTCAGGGGAGCGGAAACGACGATGCCAGTTAATTTTCTTGCGGAAATCTATCTCACTCATGCCCTCTCCTGCGCCTTTTAACAGCGGATTAATTCCTTGATGCCAGCCATGATAGACTATGAAGGTAATTTAACACTTTAGCGAGAATCACTATGAAAGTAGGCATCATTGGTGCAATGGAAGAAGAAGTTACGCTGCTGCGTGACAAAATTGAAAGCCGTCAGACTCTGAAGCTTGCAGGGTGTGAAATTTACACCGGCTCCCTGAATGGCGTTGAAGTCGCTTTACTGAAATCAGGTATTGGCAAAGTTGCAGCTGCAATGGGTGCAACTCTCCTGCTTGAGCATTGCAAACCAGATGTAGTGATCAACACCGGTTCTGCGGGTGGTCTCGCATCCACACTTAAAGTTGGCGATATCGTGGTTTCTGATGAAGTGCGTTACCACGACGCAGACGTTACCGCTTTTGGCTATGAATATGGCCAACTGCCAGGTTGCCCGGCAGGTTTTGCTGCTGACGCCAAACTGATTGCCGCGGCCGAAGAGTGCATTGCCGAGCTGAACCTGAACGCTGTGCGCGGTTTGGTTGTTAGTGGTGATGCGTTTATTAACGGTTCTGTGGCACTGGCAAAAATCCGCCATAACTTCCCACAGGCAGTTGCCGTGGAAATGGAAGCAACAGCAGTTGCTCACGTTTGCCATAACTTCGGTACCCCGTTTGTCGTGGTGCGCGCGATCTCTGATGTTGCCGATCAGCAATCCCATCTGAGCTTCGAAGAGTTCTTAGCTGTTGCGGCGAAGCAGTCCACGCTGATGGTTGAAAACCTGGTGCAGAAACTGGCTCGTGGTTAATAAGAACTTTTGGCGCGGCATCACCGCGCTTCTGTGTTGTCTCCCGGCGTGGCTTAATGCCGCGCCGCGGGTTATCTCATTATCGCCGAGCAATACTGAACTGGCATTTGCGGCTGGTATCACGCCAGTAGCGGTCAGCGCCTGGTCAGACTATCCGGAGGCCGCCAAAAAGCTTGAGCAAGTCTCAAACTGGCAGGGAATGAACCTTGAGCGCATCGTGGCGCTAAAACCTGATGTGGTTCTTGCCTGGCGCGGTGGAAATGCTGAGCGCCAGGTCAACCAACTAAAAGCATTGGGTATTAAAGTTGTCTGGCTTGATCCGGCAACGGTCGAAGGTGTGGTTGCCGCATTGCGTCAATTGAGCCAATACAGCCCTACTCCGCAAACGGCCCACAACGCCGCAGATAAACTGGCAAAAGAGTTTGCCGATTTGAAAGCACACTATTCTCAGCACCCGAAGAAAAAAGTGTTTCTGCAGTTTGGCCAGCAGCCGCTATTTACGTCAGGCAGTGGTTCGATTCAGAACGAAATTCTGGAAGTATGCGCAGGGCAAAATATCTTTGCTGATAGCCGGGTTCCATGGCCGCAAGTGAGTCGTGAACAGGTGCTAAGCCGCCGCCCGCAGGCTATTATTATCACCGGCGATGAAACGCAAATCCCTCCGGTTGAACAATTCTGGAATACCCAGCTAAAAATTCCGGTTATTGCAGTGAATGATGACTGGTTTAGTCGCTCAGGCCCACGTATTATCCTCGCCGCAAAACAGCTCTGTGAGGAGCTGGCAGAAAAATAACCTTTTTTATGAGGATAACACCCACATGCTCGTCTATTGGCTGGACATCATTGGCACAGCCGTCTTTGCAATATCCGGCGTACTGCTGGCAGGTAAGCTACGTATGGACCCGTTTGGTGTTCTGGTTCTTGGCGTAGTGACAGCAGTTGGCGGCGGAACTATTCGCGATATGGCACTGGATAATGGCCCGGTATTTTGGGTTAAAGACCCAACCGATTTAGTGGTCGCAATGGTCACTTGTATGCTGACTATTGTGTTGATTCGACAACCGCGTCGGCTACCAAAATGGATTTTGCCAGTGCTCGATGCCGTGGGGCTTGCGGTGTTTGTGGGTATTGGGGTGAATAAAGCGTTTCTGGCTGGCACCAGCCCACTGATTGCTATCTGCATGGGCGTGTTGACCGGTGTTGGCGGTGGGATTATTCGTGACGTTTTAGCGCGTGAAATCCCGATGATCCTGCGTACCGAAATCTACGCCACGGCGTGTATTGCAGGCGGCATTGTGCATGCCACTGCGTATTACACCTTCCACGTTCCACTGGAACAGGCGAGTATGATTGGTATGGTCGTCACCCTCGCAATCCGTCTGGCCGCCATTCGTTGGCATCTCAAATTGCCGACGTTTGCGTTGGATGACCGACAATAGAGAATAAAAAAGCCGGATGACGCTTTCGCTTATCCGGCCTACAAGAATTTTTATAACTAACCATTTAAACCGAATAATTCGAGTTGCAGAAAGTCGACAAAGTCGTAAGTCCCCAGGAGCATAGATAACTATGTGACTGGGGCGAACGGGTGCAGTCGACGCATCTGCAGCTTGAAGTATGAAGGTTTAAACGCTGAAGGAGGAACCACACCCACAGGTGCTTTTCGCATTCGGGTTGGTCACCACAAAGCGCGAACCTTCCAGACCTTCAGTGTAATCCACCGCACCGCCTACCAGATATTGCAGGCTCATTGGGTCAACTACCAGCGCAACGCCTTGCTTCTCGATAGTCATATCGCCGTCGTTAATCTGATCGTCAAAGGTAAAACCATACTGGAAACCGCTGCAACCACCACCGGTGATGTATACGCGCAGTTTCAGATTCGGGTTCTCTTCATCCGCGATCAGGTTTTTTACTTTATTGGCTGCTGCTTCGGTAAACTGCAACGGCAGCACTGCTACGTCATCACTCATCATTTGCTCCCAACGAAATAAGAAGTCGGGTAAAGTTTAACCCAGCCTTTGGGGGTCATTATCTAATACCCGAGTAAATCGTTCAAGTATTCTCCCCGGCAGGGGTTTGCTGTTCTTTGTTCTGCTTTTCCGCTTCCTGTTTAGCAAGCGTACGCGCGAGAATCGAGGAGTATAGCGGTTTCCCACCCAGGAATTGTGCCAATAGTGTCGCGCCAAGGCAGGTAATAATCATTGGCAGAATGAGCTGATAATTGTCAGTCATTTCCAGAACCAACACTATTCCGGTCAATGGCGCACGCACTGATGCGGCAAACAACGCCCCCATTCCGGCGATGGCAAATGTCCCAACTTCAAGATGATAGGCCGGGAACCAGGCCGCACTCGCCATACCAAATGCAGTGCCAAGTAATGTACCCAAAGCGAGCATTGGTGCAAAAATCCCACCAGGCGCGCCGGATGCAAAACACAGCAACGTGGTAATCACACGAGCAATAAAGATAAACAGCAGCATGCCAAGGGTGTAATTGCCTGCGGCGGCAATGGGGATCAGATTAAAACCGCCACCAGCCGCTGCGGGTTGGATAAGACCAAGGATCCCGCAAATACCGCCCAGCAAGCCACCGATAATCACCCATTTTTTCAGATTACCGCCGTGAATACGCTGGAACATATCCTGGGTGCGGAACACCATCGCGTTAAAGAACACGCCGACGATGCCAAATACCATCCCCAACACCAGATACAGCCACAGCGTGTTAACCGGCGCGTTAGCTAGTTTGCCGACTTCGATAACCGCATTTTCACCGTTAAAAATACGGAACACCACGCTCGACATAATCACGCCGATAAACACGGCTTTTATCGAAATCAGGTTGTAGCGAAACTGCGGGCGCATCTCTTCGATGATGAACAGAATCCCCGCCAATGGGGCGTTAAATGCAGCGGATAAACCCGCTGCCGCACCGGTCGCTAACAGTGAATGGCGAGCTTCAGCACCACGCAAGCGGAAAATATCCAGCACCATGCGGCCGATATTCCCACCTAATTGCACCGTTGGCCCTTCGCGCCCGAGCACCATGCCAGCTCCGAGTGTCCCCATGCCACCGATAAACTTCACCGGAATGACACGCCACCAGCGCACCGGACGCAACTCTTCCAGTGCCCCCTCAATTTCAGGGATACCAGAGCCCCCTGCTTCCGGCGCATAACGGCGTACCAGATAGTAGCCAACCATTGCCAAAAGCATTGAGCTAATGAATGCCAGCGGCCAGACAATAAGGCTGTGATCAGCCACATGAGCCAGCATTGCGAGGCGATTTTGTTGAACCCAGGTGACCGCTTTTTCAAAAGCGACACCCACCAAACCGGCTAACGTCCCTACTATCGCGGCCATGAAAAGAATAGCGACTGGAGTTTTATCCTGTCGAATTAGGCGACGCACCATGTCGCCCCTACGTAAGCGCACTACCTGTTGCGCTTCAAAAGAGGGGTGGGAGTGATTCATTAGGCTAATCATTTATTGGTAATACAAATCGAGGGGGCATTCTACTCTCTCGACGCGATTGGGCAAAACTTTCATAACTCCGGGCGTTTCCCTTAGAATAGTGCGTTGCCACAATAATACGAATCCTGGAGCCACCTCATGAGTAAGTCTGAAAACCTGTACGCTGCCGCACGCAAAGTCATCCCTGGCGGCGTGAACTCGCCGGTTCGTGCTTTTACTGGCGTCGGCGGTGTGCCGCTGTTTATTGAACGCGCTGACGGGGCTTACCTGTATGACGCTGACGGCAAAGCCTATATCGACTACGTCGGTTCATGGGGCCCGATGGTTCTCGGCCATAATCACCCGGCAATTCGCAATGCCGTGATTGAAGCGGTTGAACGTGGTTTAAGCTTTGGCGCGCCAACCGAGATGGAAGTAAAAATGGCGGAGCTGGTGACTGAACTGGTTCCAACCATGGATATGGTGCGCATGGTGAATTCCGGCACCGAAGCGACCATGAGCGCAATTCGCCTGGCGCGTGGCTTCACCGGCCGCGATAAAATCATCAAGTTCGAAGGCTGCTACCACGGTCACGCTGACTGCCTGCTGGTGAAAGCTGGTTCTGGTGCACTGACTCTCGGCCAGCCAAACTCTCCGGGCGTTCCTGCTGATTTCGCCAAACACACGCTGACCTGCACCTATAATGATCTCGCATCCGTTCGCGCAGCGTTTGAGCAATATCCGCAAGATATTGCCTGCATTATCGTTGAACCCGTTGCAGGCAACATGAACTGCATTCCACCAAACGATGACTTCCTGCCAGGCCTGCGTGCGCTGTGCGACGAGTTTGGTGCGTTGTTTATTATCGATGAAGTGATGACCGGTTTCCGTGTCGCACTGGCGGGCGCGCAGTCTTACTACGATGTAGAGCCAGACTTAACATGCCTGGGCAAAATCATCGGTGGTGGTATGCCGGTAGGTGCATTCGGCGGTCGTCGTGAAATCATGGATGCGCTGGCACCAACGGGGCCGGTTTATCAGGCGGGTACGCTTTCCGGTAACCCAATTGCGATGGCTGCAGGCTACGCTTGCCTGACTGAAGTCGCGCAACCTGGCATTCACCAGACATTGACAGAACTGACCGAAATGCTGGCAAACGGTTTGTTGCATGCAGCGAAAGAAGAAAACATTCCACTGGTCGTGAACAATGTGGGCGGCATGTTTGGTTTGTTCTTCACGGATGCGGAATCTGTGACGTGCTACCAGGACGTGATGGCGTGTGACGTTGAGCGCTTTAAGAAGTTCTTCCACCTGATGCTGGAAGAAGGTGTTTACCTGGCGCCATCTGCGTTTGAAGCAGGCTTTATGTCAGTCGCGCATTCGAAAGAAGATATTCAGAAGACTATCGACTCTGCGCGTCGGGTGTTTGCGAAGCTGTAATATTTACGCCCTCTTCAGTGAAGAGGGCGTGTTAATCACCGCGTCTGCTTACGCAGCAAATAGATGAAATAAGGCGCGCCGATAAAGGTCGCCAGTAAGCCAGCAGGCACCTGATCCGGGAACAGGATCATTCTTCCGCACCAGTCCGCCGCAACCATCAGCATCCCACCTAATAACGCCGATATTATCAGCTGCGGCATCGCACGCCGGAAACCGAGCATACGCGCGATATGTGGTGCCATTAAACCGACAAAACTGAGTGGACCAACGGTCATCGTTGCCGCCGCGGTTAAGGTTGCAGCGAGCAAAAGCAGCGCAAAGCGTGATGGCGTCAGCGCCATGCCGATTGCCCTTGCGGTCGCTCCGCCTAGCGGAAGTATCATCAACCAACGGCGACACAGCGGCGTCAGGGCAAAAAGAATCACCATTAGAATAAGCGTTCTGACGGCTTGATCGCCGGTAACGTTATACGTTGAGCCAGAAATCCACGTCAGAATCCCCGCCATACGTGGATCGCCACTCGCCATCAGCAACATCAACAACATGGTAAACGCGGTACTCAGTGCCATCCCGGCGAGTAACATGCGTTGCGGGGAAAAACCGCCACGACTGGCTGTGATCATAATCACCAACAGCGTTACAGCTGCACCCAGGCTACCTGCCGGGAACAACCAACCGAATGCATTTCCAGGTACGATAAACAACATCACCACCACGCCGAATGCCGCACCAGAGCTGATACCTAACACTTCGGGGCTTGCCATCGCATTACCGGTCAGTCGTTGGATAACGCTGCCAGCAACCGCCAGCATCATGCCCGCAGTCAGTGCCGCTAATACACGTGGCCAACGCCACTGTAATAACTCATGGAATAACGAACCGCTTACCCAGTTCCAGCCATACGCATCGCGTCCAAGCGTTAGCGCAGTGACAAGAACCAACGCTAACACACCGCTACCGATTAACACCCACCATGCCAGATGCTGGCGCTCGCTCGGAACGTTATCGCCCTGGTTCATCGCTGGCGTGCCAACAGTACGCAAGCGTGGTAGCAGCCACAGCAATAACGGTGCTCCAATAAGAGCGGTCACCGTACCGGTAGAGATCTCACGCCACACGCTGGTAAGCCAGATAACTGATTGATCTGACAACCATAAAATCAATGCACCGATGATTGGCGCAAGGAACAAACGCGCAACCAGGCGACGGGCACCGAGCATTTTCGCCAACAGAGGCGCGAACAGGCCAATAAAACCAATAATCCCAACCGCATTAACCAACAGCGCACTGATGGCAATCGCCAGTACCAGCGTTGCGAGACGCACCATGGAAAGTGCCAGCCCAAGGTTACGCGCCACACCATCGTCGAGGCCCATCAATGTTAGTGGGCGCAACAGCAGCAGTGTTAACAGCAAACCGCCCACCAGGCGAGGCCAGAGGCCGTTGACGATGTCCCAGTCTTGTTGGTTTAACGAGCCAGTGCTCCACAGGAACATGTTCTGCAACTGGTCGTGATGGAAAATAGCCAGCAGCTGGTTTACCGCACCGCAATAAAGGCTCAGCACTAACCCTGCGAGGATCAGCGTGACCGGAGATAACCGCTTGCCCCAGGCGACGCCAAACACCAGTAGCCCCACAACGCCTGCCCCTACAAGAGCGGCAAACTGTTGTGTGGCAAACCCGCCGGGCAATGCCCACAGTGTGGCAACCGTGATACCAAGTTGCGCGCCACTTGCCACACCAAGCGTAGTCGGCTCTGCAAGCGGGTTTCGTAACACTTGCTGGAATAACACGCCCACTAATCCAAGCCCTGCCCCAACTAACAAAGAGATGGCAAGGCGCGGCAGTAAACTGTAGTGGAATAACATCTGATTGATGTCATCAATACTGGGCTGCCACCAGGCCACACTCCACTGCGCAGAAGGCAACTGTGCATTCAGGTTGTGTAGCGTCAGCGCACAGGCAATAACAAACAGCAGAGATAAAAGCAGCGCGGGGAGCAAAGCATAACGATGTTTCACGTCTGGCTCCCTATGGCTTTAGCAAGCGTAGTGGTGAAGTTCATGGCGGAAAGTGTCGCGCCGTAAAGCCATACTGGCGGGACGCGTTGGAAGCGGTTTTGACGAACAAAAGGCATCGAGTTCCACAATGGTGTTGCGGTTACACGGGCCATTTCAGCATCGTTATTATGATCAAAGCAGATAACATCGGCGTCTTTGACTTCGGCTAAGCGCTCAAGGCCAACGACTGCGCTGCCCCAGAAGTTGGTTTCACCTGCCCACGCGTTTTTCACGCCTAGCAACTCCATCACCTGTTGGAACAGACTGTTTTTGCCAATAACCAGCGCGTGGCGTGAATCTAACAATGTCATCAGCAAGACAGGCTTATCCCCGCGGGAAGCAAAGCGGGGTTTCATCTGCTCGATAAAATGATCAAATTTCAGCAGGTGATCGCGTGCTTCCTGCTGCATACCTAATTTTTCGCCCAGTTCTGTCAATGACTGGCGAGCAACGGTCAGCGGTTTCCCGGAACCATCGTTGAAACTAAAACCCAGTCCCGGTGCGATACGCGCTAACTTTTCCGGTGATGGGCCGTAGCCGGCAGAATAGAGAATCAGAGACGGTTTTAACTGTGTCAGAAGTTCAAGATTTGGTTCGGTGCGTAAACCCACTTCAATTATGCCATCGGGCAGTTTCGGCTCGCCGACCCAGGCTTTGTAATTGGTGGTATCCGCCATCGCGTAAGGCGTTATCCCCAACGCCAGCATCAGTTCCACCGGTAACCATTCCAGAGCAACAATGCGCTGAGGATCTATTGAGGCCGCATGTACATTGCCCATTTTGAGCAATAACGGTGAGAGCGCCAGTGCTGCAAGTAACTGCCGACGGCTCAGTAATGGGTTAATCAGCTCACTCATCAGTAGACAAAGCTCACCGGAGCAGCACCCGCCGGATGTGGCAAAATGCCCATCGGGATGCCGTAAATCTGTTCCAGCGTTTCGCTTTGCATCAATTCAGCCGGGCTACCCTGGGCAATCATTTCGCCACCGCGCAGCGCCACCAGATGATCGCAATAACGCGCCGCCATATTAATATCGTGCAGAACCGCAATCACCGTCAGACCACGTTCCTGGCTAAGGCGATGAATCAGCGCCAGCACGTCAACCTGATGGGCAATATCCAGCGCAGAAGTCGGTTCATCCAATAGCAGGCAACGGCTATCTTGCGCCACCAGCATGGCAATCCACGCACGCTGGCGTTCACCGCCGGAAAGGCTGTCTACCAGACGATGAGCAAATGGTTTCAGGCCGACTAAAGAGATTGCCTCGTCAACCAGCTCCCTGTCTGCAACACCAAAACGGCCAAGCGCACCGTGCCACGGATAACGACCAATCGCCACCAGCTCGCGCACCGTCATCCCTTCAGCCGCCGGGAGTTGCTGCGGCAAATACGCGACCTTGCGCGCAAATTCCTTACTGCTCCAGCTATCCAATGGTTGATTGTTAAGACTGATTTCCCCATCAGAGGACTTCTGATGGCGGCCAAGCATTTTCAGCAGTGTCGATTTGCCCGAGCCGTTGTGTCCAATCAGGCCGGTGACTTTTCCGACAGGAAAGGTAATCGACAGAGGATGGAGAAGCGTGCGACCGGGTACGCGGAAGGTAACGTCAGTGAGGCTAAACGTGGTATCGGGATGAACGAGTTTGTCCTGCATGGCAGCCATCTTTGTTGATGGGCACGGCGAACCGTGCCCGAATGCACTTAGAAGCGGAATGTTGCAGTCGCAACAACCTGACGCTCAGCGCCCCAGAAGCAACCGTAGGTTTCGAAGCAGCTGGCAACGTATTCACGATCAAGCAAGTTATTCACGTTCACCGCAATGCTTGAACCGTTCATACCGAAACGGCCCAGGTCATATTTGACCACTGCATCCAATACCGCAGCACTTCCCACTTTGAAGGTGTTCGCAGGGTCACCATAGCTGGATCCGATAAAGCGGCCACCAGTACCCAGCGTCAAACCACTCAACACACCATCGTTGAAGGTGTAATCGCCCCACAGTGATGCCATATGTTCTGGCACTTGCGCAGGGGTATTACCTTTCAAGTTGGTATCTTTGGTGTATTCCGCGTCAGTGTAGGTATAAGAGGCAGTCATGTTGATATTGGCATTGATAGCCGCTTTGGCTTCCAATTCAACACCACGAGCACGCACTTCACCAGCTGGAACTTGATTGAGGGCATTGGTTGGGTCAGCCATCAACGTATCGGACTTGGTCAACTGATAAACCGCACCAGTGATCACGACTGGCATATCTTTCGGCACATACTTCACGCCAGCTTCGTATTGCTCACCTTTGGAGGGTTCATAAGCAACACGTGGTGTGCTGTATAGGCTAAAGGCATTAGGCTCGAAAGACTGGCTGTAACTGAAGTATGGTGAAATACCGTTATCAAACAGATAGTTCACACCACCACGCCAGGTAAACTGCTTATCGTCACGGTCGATGTAACCATTATCACTGCGCACAGTTGTGGCTTGCTTAGACCAGTCGTAACGACCGCCCAATGTCAGCACCCACTTATCCCACTCAGCCTGATCCTGAACGTAGATACCCGTTTGTTTACTTTCGTTCATCTGGTAAGGCACTGCATCGCCGAAATCAACCGATCCCATAGGCGGCAGGTTATTCAAATCCAGTGGCGGTGCATTACCAAACAAGGCGCTGATGTCGTTACGCATACGCGAGTAATCCACACCGGTTAATAGGGTGTGTTCAACAGTACCGGTAGCAAAGTTGCTTTGCAGTTGGGTATCAACGCTAAAGTTTTGCAGGCGTTCATTGTCAACAACTGTGCCACGACCTAAATAGTGGGCACGTTGTTCTGGAGTCAGTGCCTGGCAATAAACGTTGTAGGCGTTCATGCCGTTATTGCACAAACCAGTACCATAGGCACTCTGCTGTGCAACTTTAATCTCAGAGAAACGTAGGTTTTGACGCACTGTGAAGGTGTCGTTAAAGCCGTGTTCGAAGCTGTAACCGACCATTTTTTGATTACGGGAATAGCTGTTATTGGTCGCACCTTCATTAAAGTCGGTTGGCAGATAGCCGCCACCCGGCAAAGGTTCAACCGTACCTTCTTTTGGCAGCCAGCCGTAGTAACCGGTTTCAGGCTCATTCTGGAAATACGACAAGAAGGTGAAATTCGTCTTGTCATCCGGACGCCATGAGAAAGATGGTGCGATAGCATAACGCTGCGCTTCAGAATTCTGCTGTTGTTCATTACCTGAGCGAGCAACACCGGTCAATCGATAGGAGTAAACACCATCGTCATCCAGCGCATCACTGAAATCAAAACCAGTCTGGAACAGGCTGTCTGTGCCCATTTTGAACTGTACTTCTTTAAGCGGTTCTGTGGTTGGGCGCTTACTCACCATAGAAACGATGCCGCCAGGGCTGCTTTTTCCGTACAACACAGAGGTTGGGCCACGCATCAGTTCAACGCGCTCTAACATGTATGGGTCGATGACTGCATCGTTGTAAAAATCACCCTGCATTTTCAGGCCATCCAGATAGTTATTCTGGTTCAGGCCAACAGAAGAAAAGCCACGGATGATCACGAAATCGTAGGTGTTTGAAGCTCCACGGCTACTTACCGTAACACCTGGTGTGTAACCTAACGCTTCTTTCACCGACTGGAATTGATGCGTCTGCATCTCTTCGTTAGTCACAACTGAAATAGACTGCGGAGTCTTCTCAATCGGCGTATCGGTTTTAGTTGCGGTGGCGCTACGTTTAGCCGCAATCGTCGGAGACGGACCCCACGCGCTTTCGTCAGCAGCGCTGGCAGAAACAGTGATGGTGTCTTCTTTAGTAGTTGTGTTGTCTGCTGCAAAGCTTGATGCACTCACGCCACTGACGGCGGCCGCAACAAAGAATGCAAGTTTACGGATTGAGGTGTTGACTGGTTGTCCAGTTCTTAAACGCGCCATTGGTTTTTCTCTGATGAAGTAGTGACGAATGATAACGTAAACGATAATTATTATTAGCCGCAGAATAATAGACGAAACGGAAAGTGCATAGCAAGCAGGAAACGCCCCTGGTAAGCGCGAGGGAATAATAATTAACCAGAGTGATTGCATGGGATTAATAAAAAAGAAAAGCCCCCGTGGTAAACGGAGGCTTTATGGGAAAACCTTGAGGTTTATTTGCTGCCGAACATGTCCTTAATCCAACCTGCAACACCATCACTTGATTCAGGCTGCTGCTGCGGTTGTTGTTGTTGCTGCTGCTGTTGTTGCGGCTGCTGAGTCTGTGGCGACTGTGACTGACTAAACGGATTGTTGTTCTGCTCAGCCTGCTGGCTTTGCTGGCACAACCCGTCCGGATTAGTGGTCCACACTGGCAACACACGATCCCCGCCACCGCCGCACTGGAAGTAGCCTGCGCTATCAACGCCCATATCAACGATGTCTTCCGGTGGATTAAGTACCAGCGGAATTGGCGTCTGGTTAGCCAGATAACGTTGATAAAGCGACATCGCCCCGCTCGCACCATACAACTTGGTCGGCTGGTTGTTGTCACGCCCTACCCATGTAATGGCGACTTCTTTGCCATCAATGCCCGCAAACCAGGTATCCACGTTATCGTTGGTGGTACCCGTTTTTCCTGCTAAGTGCAGGTTCGGATATTTGCCACCTAACGCACGGCCAGTACCGCGAGCCATAACCTGCTGCATGGTAAACAGCGTCATGTATGCGGCCTGTGGTGGAACAGCCTGCTCCGCCTGTGGGAAGCTTTGGTACAGCACGGTGCCATCTTCAGCAATAACCGAACGCAAGGCTGAAAGCGTTGCCCGGTTGCCGCCGCTGGCGATGGTCTGGAATGCCTGAGCCACTTCAATTGGCGTCAGGTTCAGCGCACCCAGCAACATCGCAGGAACCGGATGTAACTGGTTCTGCGGCACGCCAAGCTTGACCCAAGTGTCGGTGACCGCAGGCAGGCCCAGCGCCATCCCCAGGTTGACGGTTGGCACGTTCATGGAACGCGTCAGCGCATCCACTAGCATGACCTTGCCGCTCTCACTGTAACGACGGTCATCGTTTTGTGGCGACCACACTTGCCCGTTCGGTTGCTTCAGCGCGATTGGCGCATCGGCAATCCAGGTATTCAGACGGTAAGCGTCCGGCTGGCTTAATGCCGTCAGATAGGTCGCTGGTTTTGCCAGAGAACCGATAGAACGGCGTGCCTGCATCGCGCGGTTAAAGCCCGCAAACTGCGTTTCCGCTCCGCCGACCATCGCACGAACTTCACCGGTTGAACGGTCAACAATGACCATTGCCGCTTCAAGATCTTTCAGTTTGCGCGAGTTACGCAGAACCGGAACCCCTTCACTCACCGCTTTTTCTGCCGCATCCTGAGAAACGGAGTCGAAAGTGGTAAAGATCTTCACGCCGGACAGGTCTTTAACTTTGTCGCCAAGTTTGGTCTGGAGCTCATTACGAACCATCTGCATAAAAGCAGGCTGCGGTGAAATCACACCACCACGCGGTTGCACACCCAGAGGGCGCGCGCTCAGCATGTCGTAAAGTTCCTGGTCAATCACCTTCTGCTCTTGCAGCAAGCGCAATACAAGGTTACGACGTTCCAGCGCCAGTTTCGGGTTACGCCATGGGTTATAAATCGACGCGCCTTTTACCATGCCCACCAGCAATGCTTGCTGATCGAGGCTCAGTTCTTCTACCGGGCGGCCAAAGTAATACAGGCTCGCCAGTGGGAAACCGCGAATTTCATTGTCACCGCTCTGGCCGAGGTACACCTCGTTCAGGTACAGCTCAAGGATGCGATCTTTGCCGTAACGCGCATCCATGATCAGCGCCATGTACGCTTCGTTCGCTTTACGCCAGTAAGAACGCTCGCTCGATAAGAACAAGTTTTTGACCAACTGCTGCGTCAGCGTACTTGCGCCCTGCACGGTACGGCCAGCTGTCAGGTTCGCCAGCACCGCACGGCCAATGGAGAAGAAGCTAATCCCATCGTGCTCATAGAAATGGCGGTCTTCTGTTGCGATCAACGTGTCGACCAACAGCTCCGGGAAACCGGTGCGCGGCACAAACAGGCGCTGTTCACCGTTCGGTGAAGACAACATGGTGATCAAGCGTGGATCCAGACGGAAGAAACCGAAGCTGCGGTTGTTATCCATGTTCTGGATGGATTCCAGATGGTCACCATCAAAATTCAGACGTGCGCGGATCTGCCCTTCTTTACTGTCAGGGAAATCAAACGGACGGCGGATCATCTCAATGCTGTTGCCCTGTACCGTAAACTCACCAGGGCGCGTCATCTTCGTCACCTGACGGTATTGGGTCGCTTCCAGCAGGTTAACCATCTCTTTTTTGCTGTACGGCATGTCTGGTTCAAGGTTCACCATACGGCCATAGACTGCCGCCGGGAGCTGCCAGACTTTCCCATCAATACGGGTACGGATCTTCTGATCCAGGTAAACACCGTAAATCACGAACAGCACAGCAAAGACAACAAACAGTTTTACCAGGAACCAGAACCAACGGCGCTTTTTACGTGGCGGGCGGCCATTGCCATTGCCACTACCTTTTCCTTTACGTGGCGGCATCGGTTCCTCGTCTTCATAATCATCATCGTAATCCGCGTCATATTCCTCTTCACGGACACGACGACGGCTTACTTTCTCTTTCGCAGGACGTGAAGGTTTTCCTTTACGTCCAATCGGTTCGCGGTCATTCCCCGCCATTGCTTTCTCCACCAAAAATAAGGCGCACGGCCTGATTCTCCTCATCTCAACTCAAGTCGAAAGAGGAAATCTCTCAAAGTTATTGGTACTTTTTGGTACGCCGCGTAGGCAGCGCGTCTGCTGGCGAGTCCGGCCAGACGTGTTTTGGATAACGTCCTTTCATCTCTTTTTGCACTTCCCGATACGCACCGTTCCAGAATGCGGTTAAATCACGCGTAATCTGCAATGGGCGCTGTGCCGGGGAGAGCAACTCCAGAACCAGTGGCACACGGCCTTCGGCAATCACCGGAGTTTGAGCTTCACCAAACATTTCTTGCATACGCACAGCAAGAACTGGCGGGTTTTCATCATCATAGCGAATTGCTATCTGGCTTCCAGTCGGCACAGTGTAATGAGTTGGCAGCGCACTATCCAGACGTACGCGTGCGTTCCAGTCGATCAGGTTCTGTAACGCCCGTGTGACATCAATGTTTTTTAACGCGCGAAGCGAGTGTACACCATGCAGTTCGGGTAATAACCAGCTGTCTAAATCACGCAGCAATGCCTCGTCGGACACGTCTGGCCATTTAAGTTCTGGCAACCATTTTGCTGCACATACCAGGCGTGTTCTTAACTGCTGCGCATGTGCCGACCAGTTAAGCACTGACAGACCTTTCTCACGAATACCATTAAGCATTGCCTGGTGGAGCTCATCTTCGGAAGGTTTCGCCAGTGGCTGAACTTTCACTACAAGTTTGCCTATCTGAGTGCGGCGAAACGCCTTTAAAGTACCTTGAGTTTCATCCCACTCAACGGTGTCACTTTCGGTCAGCAACGCCGGGCACTGTAGCGTTAGCGACTCAATATCCAGCGGGATAGCCTGCAAGATACGCGCATCAGGCGTATTGCTGCCCTGCAATAATAGCGGTGCTAACAGCCATTCGTAGCGAGTTAGCGGATCATCCTGGTTAAGCATCGCGCCCATGCCGTTAGCTAGCTGGTAACGACCATCCAGTCCACGACGACGGGCAATTCTGTCGGGGAAAGCTTGTGCCAGTAACGGTGCGGCAAGAGAAAAATCTGCTTCTCCACCACGGCTGTTAAGACGCTTAAGAAGCTGAGAACTACGCTGCTGCCAATTCTCCTGGCGTCGGCTAAAAGCGTTACGCAAATCGCTGTCCTGACCACGTGGTGGCTCCTCAAGAATCGCGACAAGCCGTGCAGCGGTTGCCTGTTGGTCGGCATCTTTAGCATTAACCAACATGGCGGCGAAGCGTGGTTCGTTACCCATGTTCGCCATTTTTTGGCCGACTGGCGTGAGTTTGTTTTGCTCATCGAGCGCTTTGAGCTGGCGCAACAAGGTTCGTGCGGCCACTAAATTGGCGACAGGCGGTGCATCAAGCCAGGTCAACTGGTCCGGTTCCTGGCAACCCCATTGCAGTAAATCAAGCAGCAGGCCAGAGAGATCACTTTGCAGAATTTCTGGTTCACTTTGCAGGCTCGCGCGTTCTGCCTGCTCGGCACTGGTTAAATGCAGACAGATACCCGGCTCCAGACGCCCCGCTCGCCCGGCGCGTTGAATCATCGACGCCTGGCTAATTCGTTGGGTGATAAGCCTTGTGAGCTCAGTGCGAACGTCAAAACGCGCGACGCGCTCCTGGGCGCAATCCACCACCAGGCGAATGCCTTCAATCGTCAGGCTTGTTTCGGCAATGTTAGTCGCCAGCACCACTTTGCGAGTGCCGTTTGCCGCCGGGAGAATTGCTTTGCGCTGTTCGCTTAAAGGCAGTGCACCGTATAACGGACAAAGCTGAATATCACTTGTGACGCGCTCTTGCAGCTGTTGCATAACACGCTGAATTTCACCCACTCCGGGTAAAAACAGCAACAGAGAACCTGACTCATCGCGCAGTAAATTCGCCACGGCAATGGCAACGGCTTCATCAAAACGCTGATGAGTAGAGAGCGGGCTATAGCGGCGCTCGACAGGAAAAGCTCGCCCTTCAGAACTGATTACCGGCGCCTGTGGTAAACATTGCTGAAGGCGCGCATTATCAAGCGTTGCCGACATAATCAGCAATTTAAGATCGTCACGTAACCCTTGCTGGACGTCGAGTAACAACGCCAGCGCCAGATCGGCTTGCAGGCTACGTTCATGGAATTCATCGAGGATCACCAGCGCAACACCTGAAAGCTCAGGATCGTGCTGAATCATGCGCGTCAAAATACCTTCGGTTACCACTTCAAGCTGAGTGTTCGGCCCAACACAGGTTTCGGCACGCATCCGGTAGCCGACTGTTTCACCAGGTTTTTCACCCAATAACTCAGCCAGGCGCTGTGCAACATTACGCGCAGCCAGGCGACGTGGTTCCAGCAGTAGAATGCGACCACCTAGGTTTGCCTGCCGTAAAATCTGCAACGGTAGCCACGTCGATTTACCCGCCCCCGTTGGGGCGCTCAGTAAAACCTGGGACGCATTTTGCAAGGCGTTAAGAATATCGGGTAGCACTGCGGCAACCGGTAATGACGGCACAAACGGCTCCAAACGGGTATGATGCGAAGTTCGCTATTGTAGCATCAAGCCAATTCATAACGAGAGACCACTATGGCTGAAACTCGCCGTCTGTTTTTTGCCCTCGAATTACCTAAAGAGGTACAACAACAGATTATCCAGTGGCGCGCCACACAGTTTCCAGAAGATTCCGGGCGACCGGTCGCTGCTGCAAATTTGCACCTGACGCTCGCCTTTTTAGGTGATATCAGTGCTGAAAAGCAAAAAGCACTCAGCCTGCTCGCCGGGAGAATCCGCCAAAGCAGTTTTACCCTGACAATTGATGATGCAGGGCAGTGGTTGCGGTCAAACGTGGTGTGGATTGGCCCACGTCACGCCCCTTTAGGACTTATTCAACTTGCGAATATGTTACGCTCCCAGGCGGCGCGCAATGGTTGTTACCAGAGCCCGCAGCCTTTTCATCCGCATATCACGCTTTATCGCAATACACCGCGCGCGGTTTCTATTCCTCCACCCAATTTTCGCTGGCAATACAAAGTTGAAGACTTCGTATTGTATGAGTCAGTTTTCAAGCACGGGCGAACGCATTACCTGGAGCTACAGCGCTGGTCATTAAGCAATAAGGAAGAGTAAATGGAGTTTAGTCCCTCACTACAACCGGCCACACTCATCAAACGCTATAAACGCTTTCTTGCCGATGTCGTTACGCCTTCCGGTGAAGAATTGACGCTACATTGCCCAAACACCGGCGCGATGACCGGATGTGCAACACCTGGCGATACAGTGTGGTATTCCACATCAGATAGCCCGACTCGAAAATATCCCCATACCTGGGAAATAACCCAGACGCAAAACGGCGAGTTTATTTGCGTTAATACGCTGCGCGCTAATGCGGTCGTGAAGGAAGCATTAAGTTCGGAAAGCATTTCAGAATTAATTGGTTACACAACCATTAAAAGTGAAGTGAAATACGGTGCAGAGCGCAGCCGCATTGATTTTATGTTACAGGCAGATTGCAAGGTTAACTGCTATATTGAAGTAAAATCAGTCACGTTATCAGAACAAGGAAATGGCTATTTTCCGGATGCCGTAAGCCTGCGAGGGCAGAAGCATTTGCGAGAGTTGATGAACGTGGTTATGCAGGGCGAACGCGCGGTGCTGCTATTTGCAGTATTGCATTCTGCTATCACCCAGGTTTCCCCGGCACGCCACATCGATGCCAAATACGCGCAATTATTATGCGAGGCGCAACAGTGTGGAGTTGAAGTTATCGCTTATAAGGCTGAACTTTCAGCCCTTGGGCTTACTCTAATTTCGCCGTTGCCTGTCTGTTTATAATTTTTTAATAAAGAGCAGTTAACGTTTGTCTGTTTTGTGTGCTGGTGGCTCGCGTAAATACGCTTTTCTTCACAGGCTTGTCAAGAGAGGAATTTATATAATTGCCATCCTGAAAAGCATCTGCTATTTATAGCGGCCTGATTTTCCCCCGAACAGGGGACCGATAGTGCGTGTTAAGGAGAAACAACATGCAAGAAGGGCAAAAGCGTAAAACATCGTCCCTGAGTATCCTCGCCATCGCTGGGGTGGAGCCATATCAGGTGAAAGCGGGCGAAGAGTATATGAACGAAGCCCAGCTGTCGCACTTCAAGCTTATTCTTGAAGCCTGGCGTAGCCAACTTATGGATGAAGTTGATCGCACGGTAACGCATATGCAAGACGAAGCAGCAAACTTCCCGGACCCGGTAGACCGTGCAGCCCAGGAAGAAGAGTTCAGCCTCGAACTGCGTAACCGTGACAGGGAACGTAAACTGATCAAGAAAATCGAGAAGACACTCAAGAAAGTAGAAGACGAAGACTTCGGTTTCTGCGAGTCCTGTGGTGTTGAAATCGGCATCCGCCGTCTCGAAGCTCGCCCGACAGCTGATTTGTGCATTGACTGTAAAACGTTGGCAGAAATTCGCGAAAAACAAATGGCCGGTTAACGGCTCGCAATTTCAGATTACTCATAATGGCGGGATACTCTCCCGCCTTATTTATTTCTGGCCTACCGCAGCAAATCATGAACACACCGCACTACATTGGGCGCTTTGCCCCCTCACCTTCGGGTGAACTCCATTTCGGCTCGTTAATTGCCGCACTCGGCAGCTACCTGCAAGCACGCTCAAAACAAGGCCAATGGCTGGTACGTATTGAAGATATCGATCCGCCACGTGAAGTACCGGGCGCTGCTGCTACTATATTGCGGCAACTGGAGCATTACGGTTTGGAGTGGGATGGTGAAGTTTTATGGCAATCCCAACGACACGAAGCCTACCGCGAAGCACTCTCATGGTTACATCAGCAAGGGCTGAGTTATTACTGCACTTGCACGCGCAGCAGAATTCAGCAAATTGGCGGTTTTTACGATGGCCATTGCCGCACGTTAAACCATGGTCCTAATAATGCCGCGTTGCGTTTAATGCAACATCACCCGGTATTAAGTTTTGAAGATAAACTTCACGGGACGTTAATAGCCGACGAACAACTGGCTCGTGAAGATTTCATCATTCACCGCCGGGATGGGTTATTTGCCTATAATCTTGCTGTGGTAGTGGATGATAATTATCAAGGTGTGAGCGAAATTGTACGTGGCGCAGATTTAATTGAGCCAACGGTAAGACAAATTTCGCTGTATCAACAATTTGGTTGGACGGTGCCTGATTACGTGCATTTGCCCTTAGTACTTAATGAGAATGGGGCAAAACTTTCTAAGCAAAATCACGCGCCAGCCCTACCGCAAGGCGATCCACGTCCGGTTATTCATGCTGCGCTGGCATTTTTGAATCAACCAGAAATTGCCCATTGGCAAGATTTGACGCTCAACGAGTTACTCAGTCAGGCGGTGCAAACCTGGTCGCTTGAGGCTATTGAACCAGGCTCGGCGTGAATACGCCATTCTCAAATGCCACGCACTGAGCTATGATTAGCCGCTGTTTTTTTTGTCCCTATGATTGACACTGCCGAGGTGTACTATTTTTACCCGAGTCGCTAATTTTTGCCGCAAGGTGCTTAACCGCGATGACGTCGTGGTCGAGGAGATTGAAGATCTCCCGCAAATCACGGTAATTCCGCGTGACCAGCACGCTCTGTCCCGCAAAGATATCAGTGAAAATGCCCTCAAGGTGCTCTATCGTCTGAACAAAGCAGGCTACGAGGCTTACCTCGTGGGCGGCGGTGTCCGTGACCTTTTGCTCGGCAAACAGCCGAAAGACTTTGATGTCACGACCAGTGCTACGCCAGATCAAGTGCGTAAACTGTTCCGCAACTGTCGTCTGGTGGGTCGTCGCTTCCGTCTGGCGCACGTGATGTTTGGGCCGGAAATCATCGAAGTTGCTACTTTCCGTGGTCACCACGAAGAGCAAAAGTCTGACAAACAGACTTCGCAGACCGGTCAAAACGGTATGTTGCTTCGTGACAACATCTTCGGTTCTATCGAAGAAGATGCACAACGCCGCGATTTCACAATCAACAGCCTCTATTACAGCGTGGCTGATTTCTCTGTTCGCGATTATGTCGGTGGCCTGCGTGATTTACGCAATGGCGTTATCCGTCTGATTGGTGATCCTGAAACACGCTACCGTGAAGACCCTGTACGTATGCTTCGTGCAGTGCGCTTTGCAGCCAAGCTGAATATGACGATTAGCCCGGAAACTGGCGAACCAATTCCGCGCTTAGCGACCTTGATTAACGATGTACCACCTGCTCGTTTGTTTGAAGAATCACTGAAACTTCTGCAAGCTGGCCACGGTTATCCAACTTACGAATTACTGCGCGAATATCAGCTGTTCCAGCCGTTATTCCCGACCATCACCCGCTACTTTACCGAGCAGGGTGACAGCCCGATGGAACGCATGATCGTTCAGGTGCTGAAGAATACCGATAACCGCATTCAGAATGATATGCGTGTTAATCCGGCCTTCTTGTTCTCTGCCATATTCTGGTATCCGCAACTTGAGATGGCCCAAAAGCTGACTCAGGAAAGTGGCCTTGCCTATATGGACGCTTTTGCACTGGCGATGAACGAAGTGCTGGATGAAGCTTGCCGTGCGCTGGCGATTCCAAAACGTATCACCACGCTGGTTCGTGATATCTGGGGCCTGCAGCTTCGCCTGTCACGCCGCCAGGGAAAACGCGCATGGAAGCTGATGGAGCATCCTAAATTCCGTGCAGCTTACGATTTGCTGGCACTGCGTGCTGAAGTGGAAAATAACCAGGAATTACTGCGACTGACCAAATGGTGGGGTGAGTTCCAGGTTGCTGCTCCGCCGGCACAGAAAGATATGCTCGATGTGTTAGGTGATGAGCCAGCAGTACGCCGCCGCCATCGTCGTCCACGCAAGCGTGCACCACGCAGCGGTGGAAGTGCATGACGCTTGCGTACATCGCACTCGGCAGCAACCAGGCGTCTCCGCTTGAGCAAGTGACTCATGCGTTAGACGCCATTGCAACCATTCCGCAAAGCCGGGTGGTTGCAACATCTTCGTACTACCGCACTCCGCCGCTCGGCCCGCAAGACCAACCTGATTATCTCAATGCTGCTGTTGCCCTGGAAACCGAACTGTCTCCTGAAGCATTACTGGCCCATACTCAACGTATTGAGTTGGAGCATGGTCGCGTGCGCAAAGCTGAACGCTGGGGGCCACGCACGCTTGATCTCGACATTATGCTGTTCGGTAATCTGACTGTCGCAACACCAACGCTTATCGTGCCGCATTATGATATGAAAAATCGCGCGTTTATGTTGGTTCCGCTGCTGGAAATTGCACCTGACTGCACCTTCCCGGACGGCAAGCGCGCCGCTGATATTTTAGATACTCTCTCCCAGGATGGGATTACGTTTTGGTAACCACGGACGTGTTCTGTTTGCTAATGTAGCGATTTGACCTCTCATTCTTATTTCTCTGGGATTGCCATGAAACCAATCACCATGTCTCAGTTGCGCCAGTGGAAACAGGCTCAACGCAAATTCGCAACCATCACCTCTTATGATTTCAGCTTTGCAAAACTGTTTGCCGATGAAGGCATTGGTGTGATGCTAGTTGGCGATTCGTTAGGGATGACTGTTCAGGGGCACGACTCCACTTTACCCGTTACCGTGGAAGATATTGCCTACCACACTCGCGCGGTACGTCGTGGTGCTCCAAACTGCCTGCTGCTTGCTGACCTGCCATTTATGGCATATGCCACACCTGAACAAGCGTTTGCCAATTCAGCCATCGTTATGCGCGCTGGTGCTAATATGGTCAAAATCGAAGGCGGGAGTTGGCTGGTCGAAACAGTCAAAATGCTGACCGAGCGAGCTGTTCCGGTATGCGGGCATTTGGGCCTGACGCCGCAATCCGTGAACATCTTTGGTGGTTATAAAGTTCAGGGCCGCGATGAAGCCGCCGCACAAACGCTGTTTGATGATGCCGTGGCACTCGAAGCGGCAGGTGCACAATTGTTGGTGTTGGAATGTGTTCCGGTCGCTCTGGCAAAACGCATCACTGAAGCGCTGAGCATTCCGGTCATCGGTATTGGCGCGGGTAATGTCACTGATGGACAGATTCTGGTTATGCACGATGCATTTGGTATCACCGGTGGCCATATTCCAAAATTTGCCAAAAACTTCCTTACAGGAAACGGCGACATGCGAGCCGCGGTACGCCAGTACATAGCTGAAGTTGAATCAGGCACCTACCCAGGTGAAGAACATAGTTTCCACTGACAGGAGAAGGGTTGTGTTGATTATCGAAACGATACCGCTGTTACGTCAGCAAATCCGCCGCTGGCGCCAGGAAGGCAAGCGCATCGCACTGGTGCCGACCATGGGCAACCTGCACGACGGCCATATGAAACTGGTCGATGATGCGAAAAGCCGCGCCGATGTGGTGGTTACCACCATTTTTGTGAACCCAATGCAGTTTGACCGTCCGGATGATTTAACTCGCTACCCGCGCACCTTGCAGGAAGATTGCGAGAAACTAAACCGTCGCAAAGTCGATTTGGTGTTTGCCCCTGCCCCAGCCGATATTTATCCACAAGGACTGGACTCACAGACCTTTGTTGAAGTCCCTGGGCTTTCTACCATGCTCGAAGGCGCAAGTCGCCCAGGGCATTTCCGTGGCGTCTCTACCATTGTCAGCAAGCTCTTTAACATGGTGCAACCTGATATCGCCTGCTTCGGTGAGAAGGATTTCCAGCAAGTCGCCGTGATCCGCAAGATGGTGGCGGATATGGGCTATGACATCGAAATTATCGGCGTGCCAACGGTTCGCGCAAAAGATGGCCTGGCACTGAGTTCACGCAACGGTTACCTAACTGCAGAACAGCGCAAAATTGCCCCAGGTTTGCATAAAGTGATGCAGTCTCTGGCAGATAAACTGCGGTCTGGTGAGCGTGATACCGAAGAAATGCTGGCTATCGCCGCCACCGAACTGAATGAAAAAGGTTTTCGTTCTGACGACCTACAAATCCGCGATGCCGATACCTTGTTAGAGCTGAACGTTGAGAGTAAACGTGCGGTGGTATTAATGGCTGCATGGCTTGGTCAGGCGCGTTTGATTGATAATATTCAGGTTGATCTGGCGCAGTAGACAGCATTCATAAATCGGGCAATACTGCCCGCTTATATTCATAGAGCTGATAAAATCAGCTCTATTCGGACCCCGTAATAAAGGTTTAATTTTATGATACGCACCATGCTGCAAGGCAAACTTCACCGTGTCAAAGTGACGCAGGCGGATTTGCATTATGAAGGCTCCTGCGCCATCGATCAGGACTTCCTTGAGGCGGCAGGCATTCTGGAATATGAAGCCATTGATATTTATAACGTCACCAACGGTAAGCGTTTTTCAACTTACGCTATCGCGGGTGAGCGCGGTTCAAAAATCATTTCGGTGAATGGTGCTGCAGCGCATTGTGCTGATGTGGGCGACATTATGATTATTGCCACTTACGTGACTATGCCAGATGAGCAAGCACGCACCTGGCAGCCGAAAGTCGCCTATTTCGATGGCGACAACGAAATGAAACGTCTCGCGAAAGCCGTACCGGTTCAGGTTGCATAACAACCTCCGAACGAATGAAAAAGACCTGCTTTGTTAAGCAGGTCTTTTTTTATCTTAAGACTTAGTCTGGTTACTAATTAGCCGTGACATCGTTTCTAGCGAGTCAGTTCTCAGTATATAAAGCCGTTTTAGCAAAAACGGATTATCCCCCGGCTTCACTTTCCCACGCACTGTCGTCACTGCCATATGGAACCCCGCATCGTTAGCGGCTGTTACCGCCTTATCGTTGTAACCGCCGAACGGATACGAAAGGTATAAAACATGCGGATTAAACTGCGCAAGCGCGCGTCGCGAGTGTTCAAAATCAAGCAGGATATTACGATAGGTGCGGCGTAAAAGTGTCGGCTGACGATTAGCGTCAACGCGATGCAAGAAATGGGTATGCGACTGGATATCAAACACATCCTGGCTGGCCTGTAATTCCGAGATACTCATAAATTGCAGCGTTTTCGGGTTCCAGGTTTGCGGATGCGCCTTGATGCGTGAAGAAATAATAAAGGACGTCGCTTTGAATCCATACTCTTTAAGAATCGGATAAGCGTAGCGATAGACCGATTTCAGCCCGTCGTCAAAGGTAATCACTACCGCCCGCGCGGGCAGATTCATACGGTTACGCACGTAGCCTTCGAGCTGATACATCGTAAGGGTGGTGTACCCCGTATCGCGCAACCAGGTCATTTGGTTGCTGAAAGCTACCACCGAGGTAGTTGTTGATGTATGGCGAAAGCGTGTGTTCTCTTCATCACGCAAAATATGGTGGTAGGTGAGTACCGGAATACCATTGTCCTGCTGCGCATCGAGACTGCTGACATACCCAAGACGATTGCCAATACGAATTTGATACCAGGTTTGGTTTAAATGGTCTTTCAGACTGGCAATAATTGGGTAGCGTAAATTATCGGCCAATGTACCAAACGTGGCGCTGCGGATATCCGGTTCGTTATACACGGTAACATCACGGAAAGTGACCAGATTTTGGTTGCTCAGCGGTTTATTCAGGTCACCAAGTCGGTCTTCAATTCGTTGCTTACCAACAACCGGTTCAAGATGCGCTTTATCAATAAAGCCGGTGCCAAAACCAAAGTTAAATTCGTAATAGTCTGCCGCCATTGGCACGACCGCCAGAATCTGCCCTTCCTGAACAGTGCCAACAGAGATGACTTTATCCCCCACCTGCGCCCAGATATCAGCATCTTCAGTGGTTTGCATATATTGCGCGGGAGTGTGATTGCTGCTGAGCAGACTGGCATTAGCGCTACTGCCACAAATCAGCATCAGCACAGCAAAAATAAGGCGAGTTAGCATAACGAATTTGATAGCACTGAGTGTCTCAACGACGGAAAGAGGGTGTCATTCTAACAAAAGCCCACCCAATACCAACCTTTCAAATCAATATTGGTGGAGTAACACAAATGGTGGATTTTTTTGCTGTTGATGCCAGAGGCTGGTGATGTCATCGCCGCCCTGCTCAACAATGCGGTCACGGAACTCTTCGCTGGTCAGCGTTTCTCGATGCATACGCATCGCAAATAGCACAGGCAGCGTGACGCCAGAGATCACTTCACAATGTGAATGTTGGTGGCTCATGAGTGCAGCCGTACGATAAGGTGCAGCCCCGGTTTTATCGGTCAGAAAGACCACTCCATCCCCAGAATCGCAATTGTACAATGCATCACACATCATACGGCTCAGCATATTGGTGCTAAGCCCATTCCAATAATTCACCGCATAACATTGCGGTTGCGGCCCAAAACGTCGCTCGATTGCATCCAGCATATCCTGAGCGTAATAGTCATGACCGGCAATAACCCAACCTAACATGGCGTTCTCCTTTTCGCAGAGCGCAAGTGTGCCAGAGCGAGAAATCTGCCACGTGATGCTAATCAAAACGGAGTAAGAAAACTCTCAGTAACCTCCCCTTTCGGGGAGGTTAGCAGAATTAGCTGCGCAGACCGCGGCCACGTTGAATCAGATACCAGCACAGGATATAGAAGGCGGCGATAAAGCCCACCAATACTGTGACAGTAAACAGCAATGGTACGTCGTTGATACCGAGGAAACCGTAACGGAAGCCACTGATCATATACACCACTGGGTTCAGGTGGGATAAAGCCTGCCAGAACGGTGGCAATAGTGTCAGGGAGTAGAACACACCGCCTAAATAGGTCAGCGGAGTCAGCACGAAGGTTGGGATCAGGCTGATGTCGTCAAAGGTCTTGGCAAACACGGCATTGAGCAAACCAGCTAGCGAGAACAGGATTGCAGTCAATAGCAGCGTCAGGGCGACAAAAAGCCATGAGTGAACCTGGAAAGGCACGAAGAAAAGCGATACTGCTGTCACCAGAATCCCTACACACAGACCACGCGCCACACCACCGCCAACATAACCGGCAATGATAATGTGCGTCGGTACCGGTGCCACCAGCAGCTCTTCAATGTTGCGCTGGAACTTCGCGCTGAAGAACGAAGAGGCCACGTTAGCGTAAGAGTTAGTAATGACCGCCATCATGATCAGGCCCGGCACGATGAACTGCATGTAGGTAAAACCATGCATTGAGCCAATCTGCGAGCCAATCAAATTACCGAAAATAATAAAATACAGGGTCATGGTGATGACCGGCGGTACCAGAGTCTGGATCCAGATACGCGTGAAACGGTGGATTTCTTTAGTCCAGATACTTTTTAGCGCCACCCAATAGAGATGCATCATGCCTGCTCTCCTTTCGAGCCATTTACCAGCGTGACGAACAACTCCTCAAGACGGTTAGCTTTGTTACGCATACTTAATACCTGAACCCCTTGCGAGCTTAACTGACTGAAGACACTATTTATTCCTTGCTCACGCAGCACTTCTACTTCCAGAGTGGAAGTATCCACCAGCCGATATTGGTAGCCATCAAGCTTCGGTAATGGGCTTTTCGGTGCTAAATCGAGAATAAAAGTTTCTGACTTCAGTTTTGAAAGTAGTGATTTCATCGAGGTGTTTTCGACTAGCTCACCGTTTTGAATAATGCCGATATTGCGGCACAGCATTTCTGCTTCTTCAAGGTAGTGAGTGGTCAGAATAATAGTGGTGCCTTTATCGTTCAGATCCTTCAGGAATCCCCACATCGAGCGACGCAGTTCTATGTCGACACCCGCTGTTGGTTCATCAAGAATCAGCAACTTTGGCTCATGCATTAAGGCACGAGCAATCATCAGGCGGCGTTTCATACCACCTGATAACATACGTGCACGTTCGCTGCGTTTTTCCCACAGATCGAGCTGTTTCAGGTACTTTTCGCTGCGCGCGATGGCTTCGTTTTTTTCAACGCCATAGTATCCCGCCTGGTGCACAACGATTTGCTGTACGGTCTCAAATGGGTTGAAGTTAAACTCCTGCGGCACCAAACCAAGCTGGCGTTTAGCATTAACAATGTCTTTTTGCAGGTCATAACCAAACACGCGTACCCGACCAGAGGTTTTATTTACCAGCGAGCTGATAATACCGATGGTAGTGGATTTCCCTGCGCCATTCGGCCCCAGCAGAGCGTAAAAGTCCCCTGCCTCAACACGAAGATCTATGCCACGCAGTGCCTGAACACCGCCGGGATAGGTTTTCGTTAACTGTTCCAGTTCTAATGCAATGGTCATTATTTGCGGTTACCTTGTTCGGTACAAAAAAGTTAAGCTGTTTAAAAATTATTTCAGTTGCACAATCAGTTGCCCTATATTACCTCAACGCACTTCATCCGTTACAGGTTGTTAACCTCCATGAAAGACATTGATACCCTCATCAGCAATAACCAGGTCTGGTCAAAACTGATGGAGGACGAAGACCCGGGCTTTTTCGAACGTTTGTCTCAGGCCCAAAAACCTCGCTTCTTGTGGATTGGCTGTTCTGATAGTCGCGTACCAGCTGAACGTCTGACTGGCCTTGAACCTGGAGAGTTATTTGTTCACCGTAATGTGGCAAACCTGGTCATTCATACGGATTTAAATTGCCTTTCTGTAGTGCAGTACGCGGTAGATGTTCTGGAAGTTGAACACATAATCATTTGCGGTCACTACGGGTGCGGTGGTGTACAAGCGGCGGTTGAAAACCCGGATTTAGGGCTAATTAACAACTGGCTGCTGCATATCCGCGATATCTGGTTCAAGCATAGTTCGCTACTGGGAGAACTCCCACCGGAACAGCGTCTGGATACACTTTGCGAGCTCAATGTGATGGAGCAGGTTTATAACCTTGGCCATTCAACCATTATGCAATCCGCATGGAAACGCGGGCAGAAAGTCACTGTCCACGGTTGGGCTTACGGTATTCACGATGGACGCTTGCGTGACCTGGAAGTCACCGCCACCAGTCGCGAATCACTGGAGCAAGGTTACCGCAGCGGGATTTCGAACCTCCAGAACTCCCATCGCAGCCACAAGAATAGAACACCTTCGCAGTAATGCTGATAGCAAAAAGGGCCTTAAAGGCCCTTTTTTAATGGATGTAGCAAAAGACTTACTCGTCCAGCAGAACCACTTTACCAACGTATGGCAGATGGCGATAACGCTGAGCGTAATCAATGCCGTAACCCACTACGAACTCATCAGGAATAGCGAAACCAACCCACTCAACATTCACTTCCACTTCGCGGCGCTCTGGTTTATCCAGCAGCGTACAAATGGCCAGTGATTTTGGTTCACGCAGGCTAAGAATCTCACGGACTTTGCTCAGTGTATTACCAGAGTCGATAATATCTTCGACGATCAGCACGTCTTTGCCGCGGATATCCTCATCGAGATCTTTCAGGATTTTCACATCGCGGGTGGTCGACATGCCGCTGCCATAACTGGATGCGGTCATAAAATCCACTTCGTGGGGCACTTGCACTTCACGGCACAGGTCCGCCATGAACATAAATGAGCCACGCAGCAAGCCAACCAGCACCATATCACTACCGCTATCACGATAATGTTCAGTGATCTCACGACCCAATTCAGCGATACGGGCTTTGATCTCCGCTTCGGGGATCATCACTTCAACAGTATGTTTCATAGTTATAACCATATGATTTAAAAATAAATCATTCGATGCTGGTTAGATTTTAACCAACACAAAATATTCAGGCCAGCAGTATAACAGCAAAACCCATTCCCGTGCCCAATTGGTAAAAAAGCCATTTATGTGATGAATCTCACACTTGTTAATAACTATAATGAATTGCTATCAAACTTTTAAGAGCGTGATAATTGTGAAAACAAATAACTCAGGTTCGCGGGTAATCGCAACCTTAACAGTCCTGTTTGCGGTACTGACTGGACTGTATTTATTAATTGGCGGGATATGGTTAGTGGCAATTGGTGGGTCCTGGTACTACCCAATTGCAGGGGTGGTGATGTTAATCACCGCATGGTTACTTTGGCAACGCAAAGCTCTGGCCCTGTGGCTCTATGCTGCACTACTGCTTTGCACCGTGGCGTGGTCTGTCTGGGAAGTTGGTTTTGATTTCTGGGCATTAACACCACGTTTAGACGTTCTGTTCTTCTTCGGCGTATGGCTGCTACTGCCATTTGTTTATCGTCATCTGATTTTACCCACTGCAGGTGCGGCTCCGGCCCTTGGTGCGGTGCTGGCGATTACCGTTGTGGCACTGGCCTGGGCGGTATTTAACGATCCGCAAGAAATCAATGGCACGCTGACTGCGGATGCAACAACGCCAACTGCCACTTCATCAACCATTCCTGATGCCGACTGGCCTGCATATGGTCGTAATCAGGAAGGCCAACGCTACTCTCCTTTAAAGCAGATCAACGATAAAAACGTCGGCCAGCTTAAAGAAGCGTGGCGTTTCCAGACTGGCGATGTGAAACGCCCAAGCGATCCGGGTGAAATCACCAACGAAGTCACTCCGATTAAAATCCGCGACACGCTTTACCTGTGTACCGCACACCAGCAGTTGTTTGCGCTGGATGCGACCACCGGTAAACAGAAGTGGAAATTCGATCCGCGTCTGGATACGAATCCTTCGTTCCAACACGTGACTTGCCGTGGTGTTTCTTACCACGAAGCAACCGCGGATAACGCGACTCCGGATGTGGTTTCAGATTGCCCACGTCGTATCATTCTTCCTGTGAATGACGGACGTCTGTTTGCCATTAATGCCGATAATGGCAAGCTTTGCGAAAGCTTTGCTAACAAAGGCATCCTGAATCTGCAAACCAACATGCCGGTCACCACGCCTGGCATGTACGAACCGACTTCACCTCCGATTATCACCGATAAAGTTATCGTGATTGCCGGTGCGGTCACCGATAACTACTCCACTCGCGAGCCGTCTGGTGTTATCCGTGGCTTTGATGTGAACAGCGGTAAATTGCTGTGGGCATTCGATCCTGGTGCTAAAGATCCCAACACCATCCCTGGTGATGAGCATCATTACACCATTAACTCACCAAACTCCTGGGCACCAGCGGCCTATGACGCGAAGTTAGATTTGGTGTACCTGCCGATGGGTGTTACCACACCCGATATTTGGGGCGGCAACCGCACGCCGGAGCAAGAGCGTTATGCCAGCAGCATCGTGGCACTGAACGCGACCACCGGGAAACTGGCCTGGTCGTATCAAACAGTTCATCACGACCTGTGGGATATGGATATGCCATCGCAGCCGACGCTTGCGGATATTACGGTTAAAGGCGAAACCGTTCCGGTTATCTACGCTCCGGCGAAAACCGGTAACATCTTTGTGCTCGACCGTCGTGACGGCAAGCTGGTAGTTCCGGCTCCGGAAAAACCTGTTCCACAAGGTGCTGCAAAAGGTGATTACGTGACGCCAACTCAGCCGTTCTCGGATTTGAGTTTCCGTCCGAAGAAAGACCTGAGCGGCGCGGATATGTGGGGAGCGACCCTTTATGACCAAATGGTTTGTCGCATCATCTTCCATAAACTGCGTTATGAAGGCATTTTCACACCACCGTCAGAGCAAGGCACGCTGGTGTTCCCAGGTAACCTGGGGATGTTCGAGTGGGGTGGGATTTCCGTTGATCCTAACCGCCAGGTGGCAATTGCCAACCCAATGGCACTGCCGTTTGTATCTAAACTGATGCCACGTGGCCCAGGCAACCCGATGGAACCGCCGAAAGACGCTAAAGGGTCTGGCACAGAAACTGGCATTCAGCCGCAGTATGGCGTGCCGTATGGCGTAACGCTTAATCCGTTCCTCTCTCCGTTTGGCCTACCGTGTAAGCAGCCTGCATGGGGCTACATCTCTGCGGTCGATTTGAAAACCAACGAAGTGGTATGGAAAAAACGTATTGGTACCGTGCGCGACAGCTCGCCACTTCCTCTGCCATTTAAAATGGGGATGCCAATGCTGGGTGGCCCAATTTCTACCGCAGGTAATGTTCTGTTTATTGGCGCAACCGCAGATAACTACCTGCGTGCTTATAACATGAGCAATGGTGAGAAATTGTGGGAAGCGCGTTTGCCAGCCGGTGGCCAGGCAACACCGATGACCTATGAAGCGAATGGTAAACAGTACGTCGTGATTTCTGCGGGGGGCCACGGCTCCTTCGGAACCAAGATGGGTGACTATATCGTAGCGTACGCGTTACCGGACGACGCTAAGTAAAAAACTGTCGGATAGCGCAGCACTTATCCGACCTTCGAAACTGGCGGATGAACAGACTTCGGTTCATCCGCCTTTTTTATGCCACCGTAAAGCCAAGCATCATGCCGGTGTCTTCATGTTCCAGCAGATGGCAGTGCGCCATATACGCCTGCTCTTTAGAAGCCGCATGATCGAACTTCACCAGCACTTCACTGCGCCCACCTTCTACTCGAACAGTGTCCTTCCAGCCTTGCCGATGTTTTTCAACCGGCTTACCGTTTTCGCTCAAAATACGGAACTGCGTACCGTGAATATGGAATGGGTGAAGCATCATGTCGCCCTCACCGGAAATCGTCCATTTCTCGTATTTGCCTTTTTCGGCAGCAAACGCAGGCGTGTTCATATCAAATGCTTTGCCGTTAATCTTGTTGGCATTGTGGAAATCGAAGCCCTGCTTACCGTGGTTCATTCCGCCATGGTTCATCTTCCCATGATCCATCTGGCCCATATTACCCATGCTGCCATGTCCGGCCATGTTCATGCCCGCCATTGCCTGCTGACCATATTTGCCCATCAGCGCCTGCATCCCCATCATATCTAGCATCGGGTCCATCATCAGTTGCAGCCAGCGCTCGGTGATCCCTTCAATATTTGGCAGAGCCGGGACGGTAACCAGTTTGTCTGGCATTTCGCCGGACGCCGCAATAATCAGTGGCTGAATGTGCACAACGGGCTGGGGTTTGTCGAAAGGCTCAACCGTCATACCCATTTGTTTGACTGGCAGCGTGACGATATCAAATGCTTTACCGTCGCTCGTATCCACCAGCACTTCGAAACGCTCGCCCATCAGCATTGGGAGTTCAGTGACTTTCACGGGCTCCGCGAGTAAGCCACCATCACTGCCAATCACGTATAGCGGGCGGTTATCACTAGCCGCTATATTGAGCGAACGCGCGTTACAGCCATTGAGTAAACGTAAACGCAGCCAACCACGCGGGTTGGCATGTTGAGGATAAACCGCGCCATTGCACAGCAGAGTGTCACCAAACCAGCCGACTGCAGCACTCATCACGCCTAGCTGATAATCGATTTGCCCATCGGCAGCAAAGCGTTTGTCCTGGATAATCAGCGGGACATCATCGATACCCCACTGTTTTGGTAAGCGTAGCGCGCGACTTTCTTTATCATCGATTAATACCAACCCTGCGAGTCCCATCGCAACCTGATGGCCCGTTTTGCCATGCTGATGTGGGTGGAACCAACACGTTGCAGCGCGTTGTTGCGGAGTAAATTTCACGGAGCGTTTACCACCTGCGGCAATTACTCCTTGTGGCCCACCGTCAACATCACCGGGAACTTCTAAACCATGCCAGTGAACCGTGGTTTCTTCTGTGAGGTTATTATTAATCTCAACGGTGACCTCTTCGCCCTGAGTCAGTTGCAAAGCAGGTCCTAGCAAGTTGCCGTTATAGCCCCAGGTCGTTGCAGTTTTTCCATTGAATGTGCTTTTGCCCGCTTGCACAGCTAAACGAATGCTATTCTTTGCATCAGGGGCGAGAATTCCGGGGATCGGTAGTGCGGGTCTATCAGCGGCCAATGCCGCTTTACTCCAGAGCGGTAAGGCGCTAAACGCACCAATGGCAGCAGAATATTTTAGAAAATCACGACGATGCATATTCAATTCCTTTAGGTTGCAGGCGTGCCATTAAGCATAAACCCTGCCCTTACAGGAAGGTCAAGTTTAGAGCAGATAATAATTCTCGTCGTGCCTCATTTAACTGTGTTACCGTTTCGTATCTGATAAAAAGTGGTAGATGTGATGAAGATGGGAGTTAGGGCGTTAATGCTGGGTTTGTTGCTGGTTTTTTCCACCAGCAGTCAGGCACTTAGCGAGTCTGAAGCAGAAGATATGGCCGATCTTACTGCGGTATTTGTGTTCCTGAAAAATGATTGTGGCTACCAAAACCTGCCTAACGGACAAATTCGCCGCGCATTGGTCTTTTTTGCCCAGCAAAACCAGTGGGATTTGAGCAACTACGACACCTTCAACATGAAGGCGCTTGGCGAAGATAGCTATCGTGATTTAAGCGGTATTGCCATTCCGACTGCCAAGAAATGCAAATCCCTTGCCCGGGACTCGCTCAGCTTGCTCGCCTACGTGAAATAGCCCGAACTTCCACAGCCCTTTGCGGAAAGTTATGCCGTCCCAAAAGTCTTCACACAGGCTTTTGGGGCACTGCTTTGAAAACAAGCTATCGGTTCTGTGCGATAAACTCTCGGTATGCGTTCACAACCTGCATAAAATCCTCAACGCCGCAGAATGACAAACTCTCTTCATCGTAGTAGTTCATCCCTTCTTCCATTTCATCACCTGAAATTTCCAGCTGATTGGCGCGGATCATCACTTCTTCTCCATCGAGCAACACAGTGTATTCATGCCCGACACGTTGCCACTGGCGTTCACTGCCTTTGACTGAGTTTGCCGCTTCTTCTACTTCATCAAGCAAGCCGAGATTATCTTTCACTTCTTCGTTAAACCAATGGCCCACGACTTCATGACCCATCGACATACGCACTAACACCCGCCCGGTGACATCGCGCAAAAATTCATATTCCATGGTGTTTTCCTCTACCCTGCCCGGGGAAATACAGTACCCCTTAGCGTATAGAGTAAGTATCGCAGCAAAGTCGTCGAAAAACAGCGTTCAGGCACGAGCGTGGCAAATAAAAAGGGAGGCCTAAGCCTCCCTTGTCGCAGATTGGGTAAATGTTATACCGCAGTCTGGAAAATCACGCCGTCAGCTTTCTCGGTGTACTGAGAAAGTTTGTCGAAGTTCAGGTAACGGTAAGTATCAACCGCCGTCTTATCCACCTGCGCCATAAAGGTCTGGTACTCGTCAGGCGTTGGCAGTTTGCCCAGCAGTGATGCCACTGCGGCCAGTTCTGCGGAAGCCAGGAACACGTTCGCACCAGTGCCTAAACGGTTAGGGAAGTTACGGGTAGACGTTGAAACCACGGTTGAACCGTCTGCCACACGCGCCTGGTTACCCATGCACAGTGAACAGCCAGGGATTTCGATACGCGCACCACTCTTACCAAACACGCTGTAGTAGCCTTCTTCAGTTAACTGAGCGGCATCCATACGCGTTGGTGGCGCAACCCATAGACGAGTTGGTAACTGGCCTTTGTGGCTATCGAGCAATTTACCCGCCGCACGGAAGTGGCCGATGTTGGTCATGCAAGAACCGATAAATACTTCATCGATTTTCTCGCCGGCGACATCAGACAGCAGACGCGCGTCGTCAGGATCGTTTGGCGCACAAAGAATTGGCTCTTTGATGTCATTCAGATCGATTTCGATGATTTCTGCGTATTCCGCATCAGCATCGGCTTCCATCAACTGAGGATCGGCCAGCCATTTTTCCATGCCCTGGATACGGCGCTCAAGCGTACGACGGTCACCGTAACCTTCAGCGATCATCCACTTCAGCAGCACGATGTTGGAGCTTAAGTATTCTGCAATCGGCTCGCGATCGAGCTTGATGGTACAGCCCGCAGCGGAACGCTCGGCGGAAGCATCGGTCAGCTCAAACGCTTGCTCTACTTTCAGCGTTGGCAGACCTTCGATTTCAAGGATGCGGCCAGAGAAGATGTTTTTCTTACCTTTCTTCTCAACAGTCAGCAGGCCTTGTTTAATCGCATACAGCGGAATGGCGTGAACCAGGTCTCGCAGAGTGATACCCGGCTGCATTTTGCCTTTAAAGCGCACCAGAACAGACTCAGGCATATCCAGTGGCATCACACCCGTTGCCGCAGCAAAAGCCACCAGGCCAGAACCCGCAGGGAAGGAGATCCCAATTGGGAAACGGGTATGCGAGTCACCGCCAGTCCCGACGGTATCTGGCAGCAGCATACGGTTCAGCCACGAGTGGATAACACCATCGCCTGGGCGCAGCGACACGCCGCCACGGTTCATGATGAAGTCCGGCAGCGTGTGGTGAGTATTCACATCTACAGGCTTTGGATAAGCCGCAGTATGGCAGAAGGACTGCATTACCAGGTCAGCTGAGAAGCCCAGGCATGCGAGGTCTTTCAGCTCATCACGGGTCATTGGACCGGTGGTGTCCTGAGAGCCGACAGAGGTCATTTTTGGTTCGCAGTACTGGTTCGGACGAATACCTTCCACGCCACAGGCACGGCCAACCATTTTCTGCGCCAGAGAGAAGCCGCGAGTACTGGCTACTACATCTTTAGCCTGAACAAACACTTCGCTACGTGGCAGATCCAGCGCTTCACGCGCTTTAGTCGTCAGACCGCGACCAATGATCAACGGAATACGGCCACCAGCACGGACTTCATCCAGCAACACGTCAGTTTTCAGCTCGAAGTTAGCGATAACTTCGTTGGTTTCGTGGTTACGTACTTCGCCTTTATATGGATAGATGTCAATAACATCGCCCATATTCAGGTCGTTTACGTCAACTTCGATTGGCAGCGCACCGGCATCTTCCATAGTGTTAAAGAAGATTGGCGCGATTTTGCCACCAAGCACCACACCGCCGCCGCGCTTGTTCGGCACGTTCGGGATGTCGTCGCCCATAAACCACAGCACGGAGTTGGTCGCAGACTTACGCGAAGAACCGGTACCGACCACATCGCCAACATAGGCCAGCGGGAAACCTTTCTTGTTCAGCGCTTCAATCTGTTTGATCGGGCCAACGCTTCCAGGTTGATCCGGCTCGATACCTTCGCGGGCGTTTTTCAGCATCGCTAAAGCGTGCAGAGGAATATCCGGGCGTGACCAGGCGTCTGGTGCCGGAGACAGGTCATCGGTATTAGTTTCGCCGGTGACTTTAAAAACGGTAACAGTGATTTTCTCAGCCAGTTTTGGACGAGACAGGAACCATTCGGCATCAGCCCAGGATTTCAGCACTTTTTGCGCGTGAACGTTACCCGCTTTGGCTTTCTCTTCTACGTCGTAGAAGTTATCGAACATCAGCAGCGTGTGAGACAGCGCTTTGCCCGCAATCGCGGCCAGTTTTTCGTTATCCAGCGCGTCAATCAGCGGATGAATGTTGTAGCCGCCTTGCATGGTGCCAAGCAGTTCTACAGCTTTCTCAGGGGAGATTAACGGGGAAGTGGCTTCACCTTTGGTGATAGCAGCCAGGAAACCGGCTTTAACGTAGGCGGCTTCATCAACGCCTGGCGGAACACGATTGGTAATAAGATCTAAAAGGAATTCTTCTTCACCCGCTGGCGGGGATTTCAGCAGCTCGACCAGTGCGGCCATTTGGGATGCTTCTAAAGGTTTTGGAACAATCCCATCTGCAGCACGTTCGGCTACGTGCTTACGGTATTCTTCTAGCACGACGGTTCTCCTCGCTCTCATTGTCATTTCGGTTCCGGCTATTCTCTTCACGCTCCTGTGAGACAGCAGTTTGTAGGGTAAATGCCCGGTACCGCGACGGGCAGCATAGCAGGATTTTCAGGGGGGGTGAATGTGTTTACAAAAAAGCAACATTAAATACTTGCTGAATCGTTAAGGGCAAAATGAGAGGGTTTTGTAAGGTGGATAAGCAGCGTCATCCACCATTTACACAGAATAAATAAGAAGAGTTACAGTTGTTCGCCGTTAGACTTAATCACCTGCTGATACCAGGCGAAAGATTTCTTGCGGCTGCGCTCCAGCGTTCCATTACCTTCGTTATCTTTATCTACGTAGATTAAGCCGTAACGCTTTTTCATCTCACCGGTTCCTGCAGAAACCAGGTCAATACATCCCCACGGGGTGTAACCCATAAGGTCAACGCCGTCCTCAACTACCGCTTTTTTCATCTCGGCGATATGAGCAGACATATAGTCGATGCGGTACTGATCATCCACCACGCCATTGCTTCCCTGAACATCAATCGCTCCAAAGCCATTTTCAACGATAAACAACGGCAGTTGATAATGATCCCAGAACCAGTTCAGTGAGTAGCGAAGCCCTACCGGATCAATCTGCCAACCCCAGTCTGATTTTTTAACGTGCGGATTTGAAACCAGGCTTTTGGATTCGTCGTAATCCAGCTGCGGGTTGTCGTCGGTGGCTTTGGTGGCAAACGACATGTAATAGCTAAAGCCGATGTAATCGACACAACCCTGTTTCAGATCTGCGAGGTCTTGCTCGGTGATATCCAGCTCGAAACCACGGCGTTCAAAATAATTGAGCAGATGTTTAGGATACGTGCCGCGCACGTGAACGTCAGTAAACCAGTAACGACGGTGCATGGCGTTCATCGCCATCATCATATCGTTAGGCGCACAGCTCAACGGGTAGATTGGGCACATTGCGATCATGCAGCCTACCAGCAGATCGGGATTGATCTCACGCGCTGCTTTCACGGCCAGCGCGCTGGCGACCAGCTCGTAGTGCGCGGCCTGGAACATCACCGGCTCGCGATCTTCGCCCGGCTGATATTTCAGACCCGAGTTAGTAAACGGTGCAAAGTCTTCGTGGAAGTTAGCCTGGTTGTTGATCTCGTTGAAGGTCATCCAGTACTTCACTTTGTGCTGATAGCGGGTGAATACCACTTTGGCAAAACGCACGAAGAAGTCGATCAGCTTGCGGTTGCGCCAGCCGCCGTATTCGGTCACTAAGTGATAAGGCATCTCGAAATGCGAAAGGGTAATCACCGGCTCGATACCGTGTTTCAGGCACTCGTCGAACAGGTCGTCGTAAAATTGCAGGCCAGCTTCATTCGGCTCTAACTCATCACCCAGCGGGAAGATACGCGTCCAGGCAATGGAGGTGCGGAAACATTTAAAGCCCATCTCGGCAAATAGCTGAATATCGTCTTTATAGCGGTGGTAGAAATCTATTGCGTCGTGGTTAGGGTAATTTTTGCCCGGCAACACGCCGTCGGTAATTTCGCGTGGCACACCATGAGCGCCAGCGGTCATGACATCAGCAACGCTTATCCCCTTGCCGCCCTCTTTCCAGCCGCCTTCCAACTGATGAGCTGCAACCGCGCCGCCCCATAGAAATCCATCTTTAAATCCGGACATATTCTTTCCCTCAATTAGAGATCGCGAGTTTGCGACCGGTATTGCTGATTGAAATGGTAGACCGCCCCGATAAGTCCGGCGTCATTGCCATGGCTGACGGTATCGACGTACTCGCCGATACCGAACCAGGCCAGATGTTCGCGGAGCAGCGCAAGAAACCCCGGGCGTTCGACAATGCCGCCACCCACCAGAATCGTTTGCGGATCGAATAAGTTGACGAGGTTATAAAGGCCGGTACCAATACCGTTGAAAAACTCTGCGACCAGACGCTGACAAACCACATCGCCAGCGTCATAACCATCGAAAACGTCTTCACCGGTCACCTCTTCCAGCGGCCTGGCTGCGTAATCAGCGTAGAGCTGACGCAGCACGCGCATGGTGCAGGTTCCATTCATCGTGTAGTGAGGGACATCGCGCGGGCCGGCACGTTCAGTCAGCATGTAACCGAACTCCCCCGCTCGAAAACGCGCCCCATGCACCAGTTGGTTATTGCAGAAAATTGCACCGCCGATACCCGTTCCAATGGTCAGCACCAGAAAGTTGGCCATCTCAGCCGCCTTGCCTTGCCAGCGCTCAGCAAGCAGCACGCAATTTGCATCGTTTTCAATGGCAACAGGCAGCTGGGTTTGTTCTTCGAGCCACGTTTTGATAGCGAAATTATCGAACTTGCGGATCGCCCCGCCCATCGAGATAAAGCCGGTATGCGGGTTCACGTAACCTGGAGCGCTGATTGCTATTCCTTCGCATTCCGGATGTGCCGCAATCCATTTAACAATGGCCTGCAAAATCTGTTCACCGTCGCTATGACTAATCGGCTGTTTTCTCTTCTCCAGAACTTCTCCGTCTGAGGCAATAACGCCCATTTTTAGCGCCGTACCACCGATATCAAATGCAGCAATTTTCATGCGGTTCGTTCCTTAATAATGAGTCGTTCCAGGTTATTTTTATTATCGAGCGTGGAGACGAAATCAATCTTATGAACCAGTAGTTCAATTAGCAAACCGCAACCCAATAATGCTTAAACCACTTTTGAACCTCTTTAGAAAGCCAGCACGCAAGAGGCTTGTGGCTACGTGTCAAATAATCATGGCGAGATGTGCATTTATTACTGGATTTATGAACAACTTTTTTACCGGGAATTGTGATCGATGATCGGAATTAACGCCCCTGCTCAGGATCATTTTTCGGCCTGAGTCATCTTACGAGGCAAGAAATATTTCACCTGGAACTCAAACACGTTGGTGTAAAGAATCGAATAATCGATGGGGCTGTTTTCTTCGTCTATCGATTGCGTCTCCATTTTAATAATGGGATCACGAACGCTGATATGCAGCATTTTGGCTATTTCCGGGGAAGGCAGCACGGGTTGAAACGACTCATAGCAGCCCTGAATGACGACCTGACATTCGTCTTCAATGTAAGAAAATTTTGATTTCTTCATGTGATTAACCGTCAGATCAGGAAAGCGATTGACGGAAAGCCAGGTTTCTTCAAGTTGCATCGGCACGTTATCAATATGGCGTAGCCGCTTTGAATAATATACGGGTTCACCGGTAGCCAACTGCAAGCGGATGGCGATTTCCTCTGATGCCGCCTGCAACTCAAATCTCAACACCTGACTGGTGGGCTTTTTCCCTTCGCTGCGGGCAATTTCCGTAAAGCTATCCAGATGGGTGACAAAAGCCTGGAAATGCTTGTTGCGTAAATAGGTTCCTGAGCCGTGTCTACGCTCAATTAATTCTTCTTCCTCCAGGACTTTTAACGCTTTACGCAACGTATTGCGGGAGACATTGCAGTACTCCGCCAGTTCCTTTTCCGACGGGAGAATATCGCCAATGCTGTACGCTGGACTGCTAATTTTGTTTTTTAGTACATTGACAACATCTTTGTAAACCACTTTTGCACCTCTACAATTCTTTAAGAATCACTAAGTTATATTATTTCAAGTTGTTACAGCCAATCACACGTTCATTTATAGAGGACATATTAAACAACTCAGCCCTTACTAACTGTGATCAAAATTGCAGATGCTTTAGTGAATATTCATTAAGTTACCCCGCACTGAACATCAACCTATATTAAGAGGATCGAAATGAAAAATATATTATTGGTTTGTGCTGCGGGGATGTCCACGAGCATGCTGGTAAAACGTATGAAAGAACATGCTGCTGCGAATAACGTTGAAGTCAATATTAACGCGCTGGCAATTTCTGAAGCAAAAGACAGAATAAAGAAAAATGAAGCAGATATCGTACTTCTTGGGCCACAGGTGCGCTTTCAGAAAGGTGAAATAGAAGAAATAGCCCAGGGGAAAATACCTGTCGCCGTCATCGATATGAAACATTACGGGCAAATGGACGGAAAAACCGTGTTAGAAAATGCGTTAACCCTGCTTGCCAGTCATTAAGATTTTTTGTTTTAGGACATTAAGTTATGCCCCGTAATTAATTACATACTTTCGTTCCCCCATATATATACATAACCCTAAGGGACTCGTCATGAGTTTAATGGATGCTTTTGAACGCGGCATGGAGAAAATCCTTGTCCCGGTTGCTATTAAATTAAATTCTCAGATACATGTTTCTGCCATTCGCGATGCCTTTATTTTGTCATTTCCTATCGTGATGGCAAGCTCGCTAATCGTTTTAATTAACTTTGCTATTCTTTCACCCGATGGTTTCATTGCTTCACTATTGCATTTAGGAACGTTATTCCCCAATTTAGCCGAAGCGCAAAAAATATTTTCTCCAGTCATGAATGGCTCCGTCAACATCATGTCCATTATGATTGCCTTCCTGGTTGCGCGAAATATTGCGATTAACTACCAGCAAGATGATTTACTTTGTGGACTTACGGCTATCGGCGCTTTCTTTGTCGTTTATACGCCTTATCAAATGGTAGGAGGGCAAGCGTATTTAACCACCCAATATTTGGGGCCACAGGGGCTTTTTGTTGCCATTATTGTCGCCATGTTGACCAGCGAGATTTTTTGCCGTCTTTCGCGTAACCCTAAAATCACCATCACGATGCCAGATGCCGTTCCTCCTGCAGTGGCCCGTTCCTTTAAGGTACTGATCCCGATTTTCTGCGTGATGATTTTCTTCTCCGTCGTTAACTACTGCCTGACGAAGATATCGCCAAATGGGCTGAATGAGCTTATTTACACACTTATTCAGGCACCGCTGAAAAATATGGGTACCAATATTTTTGCGGTGTTAATACTTGGCGTAGTCGCGAACTTCTTGTGGGTGTTGGGGATCCACGGGCCAAATACGGTCGCAGCGATTCGTGAAACCATTTTCTCTGAAGCCAATCTGGAAAACTTATCATTTGCCGCATCTAACGGGACGACCTGGGGTGCGCCTTACCCGATTACCTGGGGTGGCATAAACGATGCCTTTGCCAACTATGGTGGCTCAGGTATGACACTAGGCTTGCTGTTAGCAATATTTATTGCCTCACGCCGCGCCGATTATCGCGACATGGCAAAAATGGCCTTCGTTCCTGGATTATTTAATATTAACGAGCCCATTATTTTTGGCTTACCGGTTGTTTTGAACCCAATACTCATCATTCCATTTATTACCGTACCATTTGTTAATTCATTGGTGGGATATTTCTTTGTCAGCATGGAAATCATTCCACCTATTGCTTATGCCGTCCCCTGGACAACCCCCGGCCCGTTAATCGCATTCTTCGGAACAGGAGGAAACTGGCTGGCACTCTTTGTGGGAATATTGTGCCTGGCGATATCAACATTAATTTATTTACCTTTCGTTATTGCGGCAAACAAAGTGAACACCGCACAAGCAGCACAGTAATCATCGTCTGAATTACCCTCCTTCAGTCTCCCAAACTGAAGGAGAATAATAATTATATTTAGAGGTATAACATGTATTCAAAACCATTGAAGGTTAGCTTATTGTCTTTATCAATACTTCTGGCTTTATCCTCAACGAATGTTCTGGCGGCTAAATTAACCGTTGAGCAGCGCCTTGAGCTTCTTGAAAACCAATTATTAGAAAACCAAACTGAACTAAAGAAAACGCAGAAAGAATTAGCCAGTTATAAAAACAAAGTGGCGAGTTTAGAAAAAAACACACCACCGCAAATTGCTCAAGTCACTCAATCAGAATTATCACCAGCTGCGGATAATATCGAGAACGAGAATAAACCCGTGGGTGAGGTTTCGTCTCCGACACCAGTGAATGGCACCCAGAAAGTTGCGGTAATTAACCACGAAGGAGGGAAAACCCGCGTAGAAAGCGTCACATTAAAAGATATCAGCAAGTTTATTAAGGATGATATCGGCTTTAGCTACCAGGGTTACTTCCGCTCAGGCTGGGCGGCTTCTAATCGTGGCTCAGCACAAACCTATGCGGCAGGGTCGCTCGGCCGTTTTGGCAACGAGATGAGCGGTTGGTTCGACTTGACCCTGAATCAGCGGGTCTATAACCAGGACGGTAAAACCGCCAACGCCATTGTCACCTACGACGGTAACGTTGGTGAGCAATACAATGATGCCTGGTTTGGTGACAGCGATAATGAAAATATTCTGCAATTTAGCGATATTTTCCTGACCACCCGGGGCTTCCTTCCGTTTGCACAAGAGGCTGATTTTTGGGTAGGTAAACATAAACTGCCAGAATATGAAATCCAGATGCTCGACTGGAAGACACTCACCACCGATGTTGCCGCAGCCGTCGGTATTCAGAACTGGCAACTTGGGCCGGGGCAATTGGACGCATCCGTGAGTCGTAATGACGTTGACGTTTACTCGCGAGATTTCAGCCACACCACGCAGATGAACACCAATTCCGTGGATTTACGCTACCGCAATATCCCACTGTGGCAGGACGGATCGTTATCATTAATGGGCAAATACGCGTTTGCCAATAAAACAGACGATCAGAAATCCAATGAAGATAATGGTTCCTTCTTCAAGCTGGAGGATACCTGGATGACGACCGCCATCGTGCGCCAGAATCTGCCACGCGATGCCTTCAATGAGTTCACGCTCCAGGTTGCCAACAACTCTTATGCCAGCAGCTTCGCCAACTTCTCAGGTGCCAGTAACTCGATGGCAGCAGGGCGTTATTATTACGGCGATCATTCCGACGGCATTGCCTGGCGTCTGATTTCTCAGGGTGAGATGTACCTCGCAGACCGAATCATTATGGCGAATGCGTTAGTCTGGTCTCACGGTGAAGATGTCTACAGTTATGAGAGCGGTGCCCACAGCGATTTCAATAGCCTGCGCGCGGTGATCCGCCCGGCATGGATTTGGGATACCTGGAATCAGACCGGTGTGGAACTAAGCTGGTTTGCTCAGAAAAACAAAACGGAACAAGGCGTTAACCTGAAAGAGTCAGGATTTAAAACGACGCTTTACCATGCACTTAAAGTCGGGCCAAGTTTGCTGGGTTCGCGTCCGGAAATTCGTTTCTACGGCACCTACCTGAACATCCAGGATAACGAACTTTCGCAGTACAAGTTTAATGACGACAGCAATAACGAATTTATGGCGGGAGTTCAGGCAGAAGTCTGGTGGTAATCATCCCCTAAATATTGTGGAGCGCGTGACCCACTTTGAGAGCAGCACGTTTTACGTTAACCGCGTCATTCTGGCTGTGCCACTTGATGCCAGCAGCACAGAGAGTAAATCCTGATTAATGTATTAAACGGAGATTTCCGCGCCATCGTTGTTAACCCAGTAGATCCGAATGACGGCAATAAGTGCCAGCTGAAAGTATTGGGCATGATGGAGGGTATAACGGATGAGGATTTACCCTGGGCTGAATACCTGCTACCGCTTAACTACCAATTCACGCCTAACCAAAAAGGTGATCACGTGTGGGTAGACTTCCCTTACAACGGCGATACGCGTCGCCCGCGCATATACGGGGCCGCTATGGATTGGCAAGGCGATGGAAAAGCAAACGTCCCGGCTGAAGCTGGTGGCAAGGGTACGGCATATACACCGCCGAGTGGTGGCGACCGTCCAGCAGGCGTTAAGGTAACCAGCCAACAAGACCAGGTGATTAACCGCAACAAACTGTTAGAAGTGCGCTCAGTCGGTGGCGGGTATCAGACCGCAAACGGCGCGCCTGCATCATTGCGTGAAGGGATAGCGCACATGTTTTTAGTCGAAAGTGTAGAAAGCGATTTTAATACTTTTGATGAAGATTTTAAGCTGGAATAAATCTATCTATCAAAGCCTCCATTTTGGGGGCTTTTTGTGCGCTGAATTATCTCAAAACTCCAGCTCATATTGTCCATGATGGATATAGGGTTTAATCTAACTAAAATTATAAGGAGATAATTCAGTATGTCGGCATCGGATTTATTGAGAGCAAAATATACCAGCGACAGACATTTAGCTATGGCAGCTCAAAACGCTTTTGGCGGTGTCATGCAATCAGCGAGAGGTGTGGCTTCAGATATATATTCAGGCGTTGAGCGGGCAAGCTGGTATTCATCATGCCTTATTCCAAAGTACAACGATGTGTGTCAGGAGCTAAAAAAAGAAGAAATAAGGATGGTCTATTCCATTCACTCGATATATAGATACCGCGATGTTATTGCTCAAATGCTGATTATATATTTCAAGCTAATAAGCAAAGACGTTAAAGATGGCAATGAGGGCGGTTCGGCGCAAAACTTTATCAGAAAGGTAACGGGCGTTTTGACTCAGATCAGAGTTGCTGGAGGCACCCGGTACGCTTTTTCTGAGGCGGCAAGTCAGGCGCTGGCACATTCTAACCTTATGTCTAAAATCGTTGTTGAGCGCATAGCGGCAAAGGCTCCAAAGGCTGTGTTTGGGCTGCAATATTTTGGCATGGAGCAAAAAGCCGCGCTGGCGGCACGACATCTTAAAGCGATGTACCCCGATTATTATTGAGCGCTCTATGAGGCAAAGCTGGAAATGCTCTATTATTTTGCCGAACCAATTATTGAGCCAATGATTAAAAAGACTTTATCCGGCGCGCTTGCCACGCTGGACGATCTGGCTGACTTCTTGAGCGAGGATTTCGGTGTTTAAAATCGAAATTGCGATGTTTATCGACGGCGTGATATTCCCTGCGCTGGTGATAGGCTTCGGCATGATATGGCTGCATTTCTTTCCTGAATATTTCGTATTACTTACATTTATCACGTCTATTGTTTTGCTGTGTATATTCCCGGACTACCCGAGGAAAGTTAAAAAAATCAAATCCAGATTCAAAAACAAATAAAAGGAATTTATATGTCTAACCCAGCTTACTTATGGTTAACGGATGAGAACGGATCGCCTATGGTTGGCGGTTCGCTGGTGGTTGGGCGCTTAGGTGCCATCGAAATGAAATCACTCACCCATAATGTGAACATCCCGACCGACTACAACACAGGACGACTGACGGGTACGCGCATTCACGCACCAATTCAGTTTCAAAAGGAGTTTGATAGGGTTACGCCGCTATTGTACCGGGCATTAACCCGAGGCGACGTGCTCAAGTCCGGTACGATAAAAATGTACAACATCCATGAAACTGGGATGGAGCGGGAATATTTCAACATCATTCTGGAAAACGTGAAAATCACGTCCATTACTCCCGACCTGTTTCCGAGCGCTGCCACTGGCACACACCTGGAAACCATACTGGTTCATTACGAGAAGATTACCTGGAAGCACTGCGACGGCAATATTATTTATACTGACCAATGGAATACCCACGCCACTTACTGAAAAAAGCCCCCAGCTCGGGTCCTTTCGTTTTATGGCGCTACGGTAACCGCTACCGTTACGTCAGTTCCTCCCGCGGCATGAACGGTGATTGTCGCCGTACCCGCTTTGGCCTTCGGCGTGATAGTGAATACGCCGCTGGTTGGTGCCGCTGGCACATCGGCTATCGTTGCATTTAGGTACGCAAATGCCTGAGCCTTTTCCTGGAAAGTCACCTGAATACCCTCATAACACTTCACTTTCCCAACACGCCTTCAGCGCAATTCGAAATAATATTTCACGATTTCGGACAAGATTCCCGGCAAGAATCACCGTTTAAGTCAAAAATTAAACTATCAGCTCTCTATACTCGCCAGATACAGCCGCCTACCGGCATAACGCATTACTTCTGTAATATCAGGAGAAGTTAAATGAAGTTGCCATTCAAGCCTCATATTCTTGCCATTATTTGTAGTGTCGGCATTTTAGCGGCGTCAGGGGTTCTGTATGTTAAGAGCCAGACCACGCCTCCAGCAACCCCAACCCCCACGGCTCAGACGACGCAACCCGCTCCAGCGGCGCAACCCGCCCCTGCCCCGGCCACACCAGTGGCGACGGCGGCGACTCAACCCACATTTAGTACCGCTCAACTCGACCAGTGGGTTGCGCCCGTTGCGCTTTACCCTGACCCGCTTTTGTCTCAGGTTTTGATGGCATCGACTTATCCTGCGAACGTCGTTCAGGCGGTGCAATGGTCGCGCGATAACCCGAAGATGCAGGGTGATGCGGCAATTCAGGCGGTAGCGAACCAGCCGTGGGATCCGAGCGTGAAATCTCTCGTGGCCTTCCCGCAGTTAATGGCTTTGATGGGTGAAAACCCGGAATGGGTGCAGAATCTGGGGGATGCGTTTTTAGCCCAGCCGCAGGATGTGATGGATTCCGTGCAGAAATTACGCCTGCTGGCGCAACAAACCGGATCGTTAAAAACCACGCCGCAGCAAACGGTGACCAGCACGCCCGTAACGGTTAACCAGAATACGACGGTTGCCGCACCGGCACCGGCTACCACCAGTTCATCGTCTTCAAAAACCGTCGCGGCAGCGCCTGCGGAAACCATCATTAAAATCGAGCCTGCTGACCCACAGGTGGTGTATGTGCCGAATTACAACCCGTCAACGGTGTATGGCACCTGGCCGAACACAGCTTATCCGCCGACATATCTCCCACCGCCTCCGGGGCAACAGTTTACCAACAGCTTTGTGAATGGCCTGGGGTTCAGTCTGGGAGTGGCGACCACCTATGCGATATTCAGTAACATCGACTGGGACGATGACGATTATCACCATCATGATGATTACCATGGCGGCGGCAGCAACAATAATATCAATATCAACAACGTGAATAACTTCAACCGTATTTCCGGGCAAAACCTCCAGAACCGCAACACGACCTGGCAGCATAATCCGGCCTATCGCGGTGGCGTTCCCTATCACGACAACGCAGTCGCCCAGCGTTATCACCAGACCAACGTTGCAGGTGGTTTGAGTGCAACACAACGCGCGCCGGTTAATCGTGATGCCCAACGGCAGGCGGCGGCCACACAGTTGCAGCAAAATAAAGGGCGTATTGACGCGGCAGCGCCGCAGCTGGCTTCGCGCGATGCCCAGCGTAAGGCTTCAACGCAGCAACTGAATCAGATTGCCCAGCGCAATAACTATCGTGGCTATGATTCGCAAAATACCGACGCGCGCCGCGATGCCGCAAAACAGCAGTTCAACAACTCGACATCCCAGCAGCGTAAAGACGCGGTCAAAAATCAGGTCAATCACCCGACCGCGCAGCAGCAACAGCGTCGTGAAACGGCTAAATCGCAAGCCAACCATCCGACTGCTCAGCAACAACAGCGTCGCGATAACGTCCAGCAACACCGGAGTAGTGGCAATCTTGGTCAGGAACAACGCCTGCAACGCACTGCGTCCACACGTTCAAATGCGTTTAGCGGCAATGACAGCCGCTCCCCCTCCTGGCAGGCACAAAGTCAGCGCGGGCAGCAAAGTCTTAATCGCGCCAGTCATCAACAACGCCCGGCAAACCGAGAACGTCCAGCTGAGCATCGTGAATTTCATCGTCGCTAACGGGGAGGCATCATGAAAAATCGTATGAAGTTAAGTGCACTTGTAATGTTGATGCTGCCTGCCTTTGTTCAGGCGCAACAAATGTTTACCACGCCCGAAAAGGCGGCCACCTCATTTGCTACGGCGGTGATAAACCAGGATGAAGCGGCGCTGACCGAAGTGCTGGGCGATAACTGGCGGCAATATTTGCCAGACGAAAAAGCCGACCCGGAAGCCGTTGCCCGTTTTGTTCGTGACTGGAAAGTCAGCCACAATATCGATGAACAAGGCGATACCGCGCATCTCAATGTCGGGCAGGAAAACTGGCAGTTGCCGATCCCGATGGTGAAATCGGACGCGGGCTGGCATTTCGATATGCAGAAGGCCGCAGATGAAATTCTCACCCGCACCATCGGCCTGAACGAGCTATCAGCCATTCAGGCTGTGCAGGCCTACGTTGCGGCGCAGCAGGATTATTATCAACTGGATCAACAGTACGCTCAGAAATTTCTCAGTTCGGAAGGCAAGAAAGACGGCTTGTACTGGCCCGCCACGCCTGGCGAAGCGCCTAGCCCACTCGGCCCAAGTTTCAGCCCAGAACACCCGGAAATAGGTTATCACGGCTACCATTTCCGGATTCTGACTGCTCAGGGTGCCGACGCACCGGGCGGGGCGAAAAACTATATTAGCGACGGGAAAATGGCGGATGGCTTTGCTTTAGTCGCCTGGCCTGTGGAATACGGGGAAACGGGGGTGACTACGTTTATGGTGAATAACCAGGGCGTGGTTTATCAGAAGGATTTGGGCGAGGAAACCGCGCAGAAAGTGCAGGAAATAAAAGAGTTCAATCCGGATAAAAGCTGGCAGGAAGAGCAACAGTAATCCATAAAAAAAGCGGCCTAAGCCGCTTTTTTTCTTATCCTTCAGGCGATTACTTCTTTTTCGCTTTCGGGTTTGGCAGGTCGGTGATGCTACCTTCAAAGATCTCAGCAGCAAGGCCGACAGACTCGTGCAGAGTCGGGTGCGCGTGGATGGTGAGCGCGATATCTTCAGCGTCACAACCCATTTCGATAGCCAGACCAATTTCGCCCAACAGCTCGCCGCCGTTAGTACCGACAATCGCACCACCGATAACACGGTGAGTTTCTTTGTCGAAGATCAGTTTGGTCATACCGTCTGCGCAATCAGAAGCGATAGCACGGCCAGAAGCAGCCCACGGGAAGGTGGCGGTTTCATAGCTGATGCCTTTTTCTTTCGCTTCTTTCTCGGTCAGACCAACCCATGCAACTTCTGGTTCGGTATAAGCGATTGAAGGAATCACTTTCGGGTCGAAGTAGTGCTTCATGCCGGCGATAACTTCAGCGGCAACGTGGCCTTCGTGAACACCTTTGTGAGCAAGCATTGGCTGGCCCACGATGTCGCCGATAGCATAGATGTGCGGCACGTTAGTGCGCATTTGCTTGTCGGTACGAATGAAGCCACGGTCATCAACTTCAACGCCAGCAGCGCCAGCATCGAGAAGCTTACCGTTAGGTACGCGGCCGATTGCCACCAGAACCGCGTCGTAACGCTGTGGTTCAGCAGGCGCTTTTTTGCCTTCCATCGTGACGTAGATACCATCTTCTTTGGCTTCTACCGCAGTCACTTTGGTTTCCAGCATCAGGTTGAACTGCTTGCTGATACGCTTGGTGAACACTTTCACCACGTCTTTGTCGGCAGCCGGGATAACCTGGTCGAACATTTCAACCACGTCAATCTCTGAACCCAGCGCATGGTACACTGTACCCATTTCCAGACCGATGATACCGCCACCCATAACCAGCATGCGTTTTGGTACGGCTTTCAGTTCCAGTGCGTCGGTAGAATCCCATACGCGTGGATCTTCATGTGGAATGAATGGCAGCTGAATCGGACGAGAACCCGCCGCGATAATAGCGTTATCGAAAGTGATAGTCGTTGGACCATTTTCGCCTTCAACAACCAGGGTGTTAGCGCCGGTAAATTTACCCAGGCCAGTCACCACTTTAACTTTACGACCTTTCGCCATACCAGACAGGCCACCAGTCAATTGGTTGATAACCTTTTCTTTCCAGGTACGGATTTTGTCGATGTCAGTTTTCGGCTCGCCGAAAACGATGCCGTGCTCAGCCAGTGCTTTCGCTTCTTCGATAACTTTGGCAACGTGCAGCAGGGCTTTAGAAGGGATACAGCCAACGTTCAGACAAACACCACCGAGGGTGCTGTAACGCTCTACAATGATGGTCTCCAGACCTAAATCAGCGCAACGGAATGCAGCAGAATAACCTGCCGGGCCTGCCCCAAGTACGACGACCTGAGTTTTGATTTCAGTACTCATCATGACCTCTATGTTTTCTATCCGGTGATCCCTGGCCTTATCGCCCGTCATCCACCGGGACGTTCTATCCGCACGTAGTCTACAAAACTGTTAACAATTTTGAAACAACAAACGGCAAACGAATTGTCCTTTGCATCAGATAATCTCGAACTGCATCACGAGATTACCAGAAAAAAGCCGACCGAATGGCCGGCTTTTTGGCTTACATCACCAGACGGCGAATGTCGGCCAGCGTATTGTTGATGATGGTAATAAAGCGCGCACCATCAGCACCGTCGATCACGCGGTGGTCGAAGGAAAGAGACATCGGCATCATCAGACGCGGAGTGAACTCTTTACCATTCCAGACCGGCTCGATAGCAGACTTGGAAACACCGAGGATGGCCACTTCCGGCGCGTTAACGATTGGCGCGAAGTGAGTCGTCCCGATACCGCCGAGGCTTGAAATGGTGAAGCAACCGCCCTGCATTTCGCCAGCAGTCAGCTTGCCATCGCGAGCTTTCTTAGAAATCGCCATCAGTTCGCGGGACAGCTCAGAGATGCTCTTCTTGTTCACATCTTTGAACACCGGAACAACCAGACCGTTTGGCGTATCAACCGCCACACCGATGTTGATGTATTTCTTCAGCGTCAGTTTCTGGCCGTCTTCAGACAGAGAACTGTTGAAGCGTGGCATCTGCTCAAGTGCAGCAGCAACCGCTTTCATGATGAACACGACAGGCGTGAACTTCACATCCAGCTTACGCTTGGCAGCTTCGTCGTTCTGCTGCTTGCGGAACGCTTCCAGATCGGTGATATCAGTTTTGTCGAAGTGCGTAACGTGCGGGATCATCACCCAGTTACGGCTCAGGTTCGCACCAGAGATTTTCTGGATACGGCCCAGTTCAACTTCTTCGATTTCGCCGAACTTGCTGAAATCAACTTTCGGCCATGGCAGCATGCCAGGCAGACCGCCGCCGGTAGCCGCAGCTGGTGCAGATTCTGCACGCTTAACCGCGTCTTTCACGTAAGCCTGAACGTCTTCGCGCAGGATACGACCTTTACGGCCAGTCCCTTTCACTTTCGCCAGGTTCACACCAAACTCACGCGCCAGGCGGCGAATCAGTGGGGTGGCGTGAACGTATGCGTCGTTTTCAGCGAATTCAGTTTTGCCTTCCGCTTTCGCAGGAGCCGCAGCTGGTTTTTGCGCCGCAGTCGCAGGAGCCGGAGCTGCTGCTTCTTGCTTAGCGGCAGGAGCTGGTGCAGCACCTTCCACTTCAAAGACCATAATCAGGGAACCGGTAGACACTTTGTCTCCAGTATTGATTTTGATTTCTTTAACAACACCCGCGAACGGAGCCGGGACTTCCATAGAAGCTTTGTCGCCTTCTACGGTGATAAGTGATTGTTCAGCGGCAACTTTATCGCCCACTTTAACCATCACTTCAGTCACTTCAACTTCGTCACCGCCGATGTCTGGCACGTTAACTTCTTTCGAGCCAGATGCCGCTGGTGCCGCTGCCGGAGCCGCTTCTGCTTTGGCTTCGGTTGCAGCTGGCGCAGCGCCCGCTACTTCGAAGACCATAATCAGAGAACCGGTAGACACTTTGTCGCCAGTGTTGATTTTGATTTCTTTTACAACGCCTGCGAACGGTGCCGGGACTTCCATAGAAGCTTTGTCACCTTCAACGGTGATAAGACTTTGTTCTGCTTCTACTTTGTCGCCAACTTTAACCATAATCTCGGTAACTTCTACTTCGTCACCGCCGATGTCTGGCACGTTCACTTCTTTTGCTGCTGCGGCTGCTGCCGGAGCTGCTGCTGGCGCTGCTTCTTTCTTCTCTTCGGCCGTAGCAGGGGCAGCTTGCGCTGCACCTTCGGCGGATTCGAAAATCATAACCAGTTTGCCGGTTTCAACTTTGTCACCCACCGCAACTTTGATCTCTTTGACCACGCCTGCTTGCGGAGAAGGGACTTCCATTGAAGCCTTGTCACCTTCCACGGAGATGATGGACTGGTCAACTTCAACCTTGTCGCCCACTTTCACCATGATTTCGGTAACTTCAACTTCGTCTGCACCGATGTCCGGTACTTTGATTTCGATAGCCATTTTATTCTTTACCTCTTATGCCAGACGCGGGTTGACTTTATCTGCATCGATGTTGAATTTGATGATAGCGTCAGCTACCACTTTCTTATCGATTTCGCCACGTTTAGCCAGTTCGCCAAGTGCTGCAACAACCACGTAAGACGCGTCCACTTCGAAGTGGTGACGCAGGTTTTCGCGGCTGTCTGAACGACCGAAGCCATCAGTACCCAGTACGCGGTAATCGCTTGCCGGGATGAAGTTACGGATCTGCTCAGCGAACAGTTTCATATAGTCAGTAGATGCCACTGCTGGTGCATCGCTCAGAACCTGAGCAACGTACGGTACACGTGGTTCTTCAGTTGGGTGCAACATGTTCCAGCGCTCACAGTCCTGGCCATCACGAGCCAGTTCAGTGAAGGAAGTTACGCTGAATACATCAGAGCCAACGCCGTAATCTTTCGCGAGGATCTGCGCAGCTTCACGAACGTGACGCAGGATGGAACCCGAGCCCATCAGCTGAACTTTACCTTTGCTACCTTCAACCGTTTCCAGTTTGTAGATACCTTTACGGATGCCTTCTTCCGCGCCTTCTGGCATGGCTGGCATGTGGTAGTTTTCGTTCAGCGTGGTGATGTAGTAGTAAATGTTCTCTTGTGCTTCACCGTACATACGCACCAGGCCGTCATGCATGATGACTGCAACTTCGTAAGCGTAAGATGGATCGTAAGAGATACAGTTAGGGATAGTCAGAGACTGAATATGGCTGTGGCCATCTTCGTGCTGCAAACCTTCACCGTTCAGAGTCGTACGACCGGAAGTCCCGCCGACCAGGAAGCCGCGCGCCTGTTGGTCACCCGCTGCCCAGCACAGGTCGCCGATACGTTGGAAACCAAACATGGAGTAGTAGATGTAGAACGGGATCATTGGCAGATCGTTGGTGCTGTAAGAAGTCGCCGCCGCCAGCCAGGAAGAACCTGCGCCCAGCTCGTTGATACCTTCTTGCAGAATCTGGCCTTTCTCGTCTTCTTTATAGTAAGCAACCTGCTCACGGTCCTGCGGGGTGTACTGCTGGCCGTTCGGGCTGTAAATACCAATCTGACGGAACAGACCTTCCATACCGAAAGTACGCGCTTCATCAGCAATGATTGGAACCAGACGGTCTTTGATAGACGGGTTCTTCAGCATCACGTTCAGGGCACGAACGAAAGCGATAGTGGTGGAGATTTCTTTGTTCTGCTCTTCTAACAGAGAGCTGAAGTCTGCAAGTGTTGGCAGTTCCAGTTTCTCGGTGAATTTTGGCAGACGCGTCGGCAGGTAGCCGTTCAGTTTTTCACGCTGGCCATGCAGATATTTGTGCTCTTCGCTGCCTTCTTCAAACTTGATGTATGGCAGTTTTTCGATTTCAGCATCGGTCACAGGCACATTGAAACGGTCGCGGACATAACGCACGCCGTCCATGTTCATTTTCTTAACCTGGTGCGCGATGTTTTTACCTTCGGCAGTTTCACCCATGCCATAACCTTTAACGGTATGAGCAAGGATTACAGTTGCTTTGCCTTTGGTTTCTTGTGCATTTCGCAGTGCAGCGTAGATTTTCTTCGGATCGTGGCCGCCACGGTTCAGTGCCCAAATCTCATCGTCGGACATATCTTTAACCAGTGCAGCAGTTTCTGGATAACGACCGAAGAAGTGCTCACGTACGTAAGCGCCGTTTTTGGATTTGAAGGTCTGATAGTCGCCGTCTACGGTTTCGCCCATCAGCTGCAGCAGCTTACCGCTGGTATCTTTACGCAGCAGTTCGTCCCAACGAGAGCCCCAAATCACTTTGATAACGTTCCAGCCAGCACCCGCGAAGATACCTTCCAGTTCGTTAATGATTTTGCCGTTACCGGTTACTGGGCCATCCAGACGCTGGAGGTTACAGTTGATGATGAAGCACAGGTTGTCCAGTTTCTCACGGGTAGCGATAGTGATCGCACCTTTAGATTCTGGCTCATCCATTTCACCGTCGCCCAGGAACGCGTAAACGCGCTGTGCGGAGGTGTCTTTCAGGCCACGGTGTTCCAGGTATTTCTGGAATTTAGCCTGATAGATTGCACCGATTGGACCCAGACCCATTGATACGGTCGGGAACTGCCAGAATTCAGGCATCAATTTAGGGTGCGGATAAGAGGACAGACCATTACCGTGAACTTCCTGACGGAAATTGTTCATCTGGTCTTCAGTCAGGCGGCCTTCAAGGAAAGCACGTGCATATACGCCTGGGGAGATGTGGCCCTGGAAGTACACCAGATCGCCGCCGTCTTTCTCGTTGCGTGCGCGGAAGAAGTGGTTGAAACACACGTCATACACGGTTGCAGAAGACTGGAAAGAGGACATATGGCCGCCCAGGTCGAGGTCTTTTTTAGACGCACGCAGGACGGTCATGATGGCGTTCCAACGGATAGCAGAACGAATACGGCGTTCCAGCTCCAGATTCCCCGGGTATTCCGGTTCATCTTCAACGGCGATGGAGTTCACGTACTGGCGGGCAGCAGAACCTGCTGCAATTTTTACTCCACCTTTACGGGCTTCGCTCAGTAACTGATCGATCAGGTACTGTGCGCGCTCAACACCTTCTTCACGGATGACCGATTCGATCGCCTGTTGCCAGTCGCGAGTTTCGATCGGATCCACGTCATTTGGGAAACGTTCTGACATGGGTGGTATTCCTTATCTGTGTCTAATACGTTGATTATCTGGAACCTGTCCCATTGTGCTTTCCTTGAAAAAACACAATAAGACAGGTTCTGCGTTTAGTTGCCGCGCTCTAAAAATTGGCGCTTTTGAGAACCTGAAATTTCAGACTCTTATTCCTTACGTTGCTGTAAGCGCCGCAGAGAACGTTCTCGACGACTCTGTTCGCGGCTGCGATCCAGCAATATTTCTTCGATAAATGCCAGGTGACGGTGCGACGCTTCGCGCGCCTGCTCCGGCTGGCGAGCCATAATCGCCGCAAAAATGCTGGCGCGATGGCTGCTCACTTGCGCCAGCATTTCACGGCGCGCATAGAGCAATTCAAAATTCTGACGAACGTTTTGTTCGAGCATCGGTGACATACAGCGCAACAAGTGTAGTAGCACAACGTTGTGGGCGGCTTCCGTCACGGCGATTTGATACTGCATAACCGCATCGGACTCAGCGTCCAGGTCACCAGATTCTTGTGCTTGTTGAATAGCAAAATGGCAGTCGCCAATACGTTTGAGGTCTTCGTCTGTACCACGCAATGCAGCGTAATAGGCAGCGATACCCTCAAGTGCGTGGCGAGTTTCAAGCAGATCAAACTGGGATTCAGGATGGTCAGACAGCAGTTCGACCAGAGGGTCGCTTAAACTTTGCCAAAGACTGTTTTGGACAAAAGTACCGCCGCCCTGACGACGAAGCAGGAGTCCTTTCGCTTCGAGACGCTGAATGGCCTCGCGTAGTGAAGGACGAGAAACGTCGAATTGTTTTGCCAATTCGCGCTCTGGTGGGAGTTTTTCGCCGGGACGCAAGGTTCCCTCGAGGATGAGAAACTCCAACTGCTGCTCAATCACATCGGATAGTTTTGGTTGGCGGATTTTGCTGTAGGCCATTTTTTCCCTGTCTCTGCCATTAGCCCTATACCCGTCATACTTCAAGTTGTTGGTGCGTTAGCTGCTCTCGTTCACCCGAATCACTTACTTATGTAAGCTCACCGTGACTCTCTCGTTTGCCGCTTTTCCACAACTCGAATTATTTGGGGTATATCCCCTTCAGACTTCAAATCATCTGGGGCTAGTCAATTGGTATGACCAATTTCACATTCTTGACGCTAAAGTAACAAAGTATTCACCTTCTGTCCATATTGGTTTTGATTGAAATCATTAAACCAGGCACATTTTAACAACATTACAGAAATGACGTTTCAAAGCTGTAACTTTGCACAAATGTCACATTTACTCACACACAGACGTATTTAACGTTTACGAAACAGCAAAAAGTGCCTTTTCTTGCAATATGAACCGATTCATCAGTTTAAAATATGAATATTAATTCAACGAATTCGCTTAACGTGGATAAATAACAGGCGGAATAAATAATTCGGGCGGAAGAACAACTGGTTTCTTTTTATTCAACTCGTCACGGCAATAATAGAAAGCAGGTGCAAACACTGCCACTTACCACTATTCTTTGCGCTGCGGTAGTCCAATGCGCAAAATACTGGAATTAAAAACCGTAAAATAAAGACTACACATTACGGAATTACAAACTTACAGAGGCGCGGCCAGCGCCCTGAAAATGACCACACGAGGTTAAATGATGGAACAAGGCGACACGCTGAAACGCGGCCTTAAAAACCGCCATATCCAGCTCATCGCGCTAGGTGGAGCTATTGGGACAGGCCTGTTTCTGGGCAGTGCGTCTGTCATCCAATCTGCCGGGCCGGGGATTATTCTTGGTTACGCGATCGCAGGCTTTATTGCCTTCTTGATCATGCGCCAGTTAGGTGAAATGGTCGTTGAGGAGCCGGTAGCGGGCTCATTTAGCCATTTTGCTTACAAATACTGGGGCGGATTCGCAGGTTTTGCTTCTGGCTGGAACTACTGGGTACTGTATGTACTCGTTGCCATGGCAGAACTTACTGCAGTTGGTAAATACATTCAGTTCTGGTATCCGGAGATCCCAACCTGGGCATCTGCCGCAGTCTTTTTCGTCGTCATCAATGCCGTTAACCTCACTAATGTAAAAGTGTTTGGTGAGATGGAGTTTTGGTTCGCGATTATCAAAGTCATCGCGGTTGTCGCTATGATCGTGTTTGGCGCATGGTTGCTGTTTAGCGATCACGCAGGCCCACAGGCGACAGTGCGCAACTTATGGGAACAAGGTGGATTCCTGCCACACGGCTGGACCGGACTTGTGATGATGATGGCGATTATCATGTTTTCGTTCGGCGGTCTGGAGCTGGTTGGGATTACTGCTGCGGAAGCAGATAACCCACAGGTTAGCATTCCGAAAGCAACCAACCAGGTTATCTACCGTATTCTGATTTTCTATGTGGGTTCCCTGGCTGTGCTGTTATCTCTGATGCCATGGACTCGCGTTACCGCTGATACCAGCCCGTTCGTACTTATCTTCCACGAACTGGGTGACACCTTTGTTGCTAACGCACTGAACGTTGTGGTTCTTACCGCCGCGCTGTCTGTTTATAACAGCTGTGTTTACTGCAACAGCCGTATGCTGTTTGGCCTGGCTCAACAAGGCAACGCACCGAAAGCACTGCAGAAAGTTGATAAACGTGGCGTTCCAGTGAATACCATTTTGGTATCTGCGCTGTTCACCGCACTGTGTGTACTGATCAACTACCTGGCACCAGCGGAAGCCTTTGGCCTGCTGATGGCACTGGTGGTGTCTGCACTGGTCATCAACTGGGCGATGATTAGCCTGGCGCATATGAAGTTCCGCCGTGCTAAACAACAACAGGGCGTGAAAACGCGTTTCCCTGCCCTGTTCTATCCATTGGGCAACTACGTCTGCCTGCTGTTTATGGCGGCAGTATTGGTGATTATGGCGATAACTCCAGGAATGGCTATCTCCGTATGGCTGATTCCAGTATGGGTGGTCGTTCTCGGTATCGGTTATTTTATCAAACAGAAGAACCTGAAGAGCGTTAAAGCTTAACTCTCCCTTCTGCTCAAAGCGCCCCGACGAGCCATCGCTCATCGGGGCGCTTTGTTATCTGCTTCACATATTCTTAACAATGACAGTATTGTCCATCTCTGTGGCGGATTACAGACACGCAAATTTTCTCCAATAGCTCAATACTCTTGTCCATATTCTGGTCAGGAGCATTTTCTATGAAAAGCAGCAAATTATCTGTGAAAGAAAAGATTGGCTACGGAATGGGGGACGCCGGATGTAACATTATCTTTGGCGCCATTATGTTGTTTGTTAACTATTTTTATACGGATATTTTTGGCCTGGCCCCGGCATTAGTGGGTGTTATGCTGCTTTCAATCAGGGTGATTGATGCAGTAACTGACCCGATTATGGGCGCCATTGCTGACAGAACGCAGAGTCGCTGGGGACGTTTTCGTCCATGGATTTTATGGATGGCAGCGCCATTTGCCTTCTTCAGTTACCTGATGTTCACCACGCCTGATTGGGCTTATAGCAGCAAAGTTATCTATGCCTTTGTTACCTATTTCCTGCTCTCTTTAACCTATACCGCAATTAATATTCCTTACTGCTCACTTGGCAGTGTGATTACCAACGACCCCAAAGAACGTGTCGCTTGTCAGTCGTATCGTTTTGTTATGGTTGGTATTGCAACGTTGATTCTCTCGCTTTCCCTGCTGCCGATGGTTGACTGGTTTGGTGACGGCGACAAAGCCAAAGGCTACCAAATGGCGATGGGTGTGCTGGCGGTACTTGGCATGTGCATGTTCCTGTTCTGCTTCACAACCGTCAGAGAGCGTGTTCGCCCGGCAGTACCCAGCAATGACGATCTCAAAGCTGACCTGAAAGATGTGTGGAAAAACGACCAGTGGGTGCGCATTCTTCTGCTGACACTGTGCAACGTCTGCCCTGGGTTCATCCGTATGGCGGCAACCATGTACTACGTCACCTGGGTGATGGGCCAAAGCACCAGCTTCGCGACATTATTCATTAGCCTCGGCGTAGTCGGCATGATGGGCGGCAGTATGCTGGCTAAAGTGTTAACCGACCGTATCTGCAAACTGAAAGTGTTCTTCTGGACCAACATTGTATTGGCCATTTTCTCCAGCGGTTTCTACTTCCTCGACCCGCACGCCACGACACTGATTGTCGTGATGTATTTCCTGCTGAACATTCTTCACCAGATCCCTTCTCCATTGCACTGGTCACTGATGGCCGACGTTGACGATTACGGCGAGTGGAAAACAGGTAAACGCATCACCGGCATCAGCTTCTCCGGTAACTTGTTCTTCCTGAAACTGGGGCTTGCGATTGCAGGCGCAATGGTTGGTTTCCTGCTTTCCTGGTACGGCTACGATGCCGGTGCCAAACAGCAAAGCCCTGAGTCAATTAACGGTATTGTGATGCTGTTTACCATCATCCCTGGCGTTGGCTACCTGATTACCGCAGGCGTTGTGCGCTTGTTGAAAGTTGACCGTGAATTAATGCAGCGCATTCAGGCAGACCTTGAAAAGCGCCGCATCAACTATCGCGAACTGAATGAATATCACGACAGCAAACCTGTTGAAGCCAAACTGTAAGGAAAGCCCTATGAATCAGGAGCAATGGCCTAATCCATTTATTGAGCAGCGCGCCGATCCTTTTATTTTGCTGCATGAAGATTGCTACTACTTTATTGCGTCAGTACCAGAGTACGACAGGCTGGAGATCCGCCGCGCGGACACAATAAGCGAACTACCAGAAGCAAAGCCTACAGTGGTGTGGCGCAAACCCAATCATGGCTCAATGAGCGAACTTATCTGGGCACCAGAGCTGCATCATATTGACGGTAAGTGGTACATCTATTTCGCTGCCACCCACACGCAGGCACTGGATCAGTTAAATATGTTCCAGCACCGCATGTTTGCACTGGAGTGTGCGGATGCAGACCCGCTCACCGGGAAATGGGTTGAAAAAGGCCGGGTAAAAACGCAATTCGACAGCTTCTGTCTTGATGCCACCACCTTTAAGCATCAGGGCAAGCAATGGTATTTATGGGCGCAGAAAGATCCTGATATTGCAGGTAACTCCAATATCTATCTTGCCGAGCTGGAAACACCCTGGGCCATAAAAGGCACGCCTGTGATGTTGAGTAAGCCCGAACTGGATTGGGAATGCAGAGGTTTTCTGGTTAACGAAGGACCAGCGGTGGTGGTTCATGGCGATAAACTGTTTGTCAGCTATTCCGCCAGCGCCACCGATGAAAACTACTGCATCGGCTTGTTGTGGATCGACCTGAATGCTGACCCAACTAACCCTGCTAACTGGCATAAATCGCCACAGCCTGTGTTTGCCACCAGCTACGAGAACAAGCAGTTTGGGCCGGGTCATAACAGCTTTACCAAAACCAAAGACGGGAAAGATGTGCTGGTGTATCACGCGCGCAATTACACCGAAATTGAAGGCGATCCGCTGTATGACCCGAATCGCCATACGCGCCTGAAAACACTCGAATGGGATGAAAACGGTATGCCGGTGTTCGGCATACCGTCTGCAGATAATCGCTAACTTATGCGGCGCTCAGGCTTAAACCAGAGTGCCGTAAATAGTCAATAATGCCACTACCACCAAAATCACCAACGACGTTTTCTTCGCCATCGAAACCGCCGCCTTCGGCGTTTTGATTTTATCGAGATGTGGCTCTCGGGCTAGCGAATACTGAGCCAGCCTGGTCAATACCTGATATTGCGAAGTATGGCGATCGGCTAACGACGCAAACCACGCAGGAAGCGCCCTTTCTCCATGTCCCAGTAGTGCATATGCCACACCAAACAGACGCGCAGGCACCCAGTCCAGCACATGTAAAATGGTATCAATACCGGAATGCAAACGCTCTTGCGGAGAATGATGGCGCGCAAGCCACGTCTGCCACGCACGCAAAAAAGCGTAACCCGCAAGTGTTACCGGTCCCCAAACACCGCCGACGATAAACCAGAAAAGCGGTGCGAGATAAAAACGAAAGTTAATCCACAACAGCGCATTTTGCAGCTCTTTCAGATACTCACGCTCGTCACAATCGGGTGGAACACCGTGAATCAGCGTCAGTTCACTCGCCATCGCATCGCGCGCGTGACTATCGCCATGGCTCACTGCCTGCAAATACGCATGGTAATGCAGTCGAACCTGGCCTGCGCCAATACACAACACGCCGAGTGCAATCCAGAAAACGAGCAGCGGTACGTTGAAGAACAAACCTTGCAACGCGCGAATACAGAGGAAAACCACCAACATACATAGGGCGGTCATCAGAATGGTACGTAATAACGAAAAGTTTTTTACTCGCCGGAAAAGCACTTCAAGGCGGTGATCTAGCTGCCAGTGTTCGCCCAGCTTAAATAACCGTTCCCAAATCATCACCAGCAGTAATGTAAACAGCGTCATTCCATCTCCTTATTCGGCGTTACCTCTACCGAGTGGCGAAAACGCGACCAGTCGAATGCAGGACCTGGGTCGGTTTTACGCTCCGGTGCAATATCGCAATGTCCCGTCATATGGTCAGCAATTGCCGGATAAACGTTCACCAGCACATCTGTAATCGCAGCAAGCTGTTGATATTGCTCGTCAGTATAGGGCAGTGTATCTGTCCCCTCCAACTCAATACCAATCGAAAAATCGTTACAGCGTTCACGCCCCTGATACAAAGAAACCCCTGCGTGCCAGGCGCGTTTATCAAAAGCTACATATTGAACGATTTCGCCATCACGACGAATAAGACAATGTGCTGAAACTCGTAAATGTGCGATACCCGCGAAGTACGGATGAGCTTGCGAATCAAGTGTTCCGGTAAACAACGCATCAATCCACGGCCCACCAAATTCGCCTGGCGGTAAACTGATGTTGTGCACCACCAACAAGGAAGGTGTTTCATCCTCTGGTCGGCAATCGAAATGTGGGGATGGGACATGTTTAACACCCACCAGCCAGCCGTCTTTTAGCTGCATCCACGGTCTCCTTAGAGTGGTACTTGAGGTCGCATCAATGTAGCATGTTTCGACATTAACTAAGCCATTTCGGAGTTTTATCATGCCTCCTCGCCGTTATAACCCAGACCGCCGACGTGACGAGCTTCTCGACCGTATTAACCTTGATATTCCAGCAGCTGTTTCTCAGGCTTTGCGTGAAGATCTTGGTGGTGACGTCAATCCCAATAACGATATCACTGCACAGCTCCTGGATGCAGATCACCGTTCACATGCCGTAATCATCACCCGTGAAGATGGCGTGTTCTGTGGTAAACGTTGGGTCGAAGAGGTTTTCATCCAGCTTGGTGGAGATGTCAAAGTGACCTGGCATGTTGAAGATGGCGATCTCGTTGCCGCTGACCAGCCACTTTTCGAATTAACTGGATTATCACGCGTGCTATTAACAGGTGAGCGTACCGCGCTTAACTTTGTGCAAACTCTGTCTGGAGTTGCAAGCGAAGTGCGCACCTATGTTGATTTGCTGGCAGGCACAAACACCCAATTGCTAGATACCCGTAAAACTCTGCCGGGTCTACGTACCGCGTTGAAATACGCAGTACTGTGTGGCGGTGGTAGCAACCACCGTTTAGGTCTGTCCGACGCATTTTTGATTAAAGAGAACCACATCATCTCCTCAGGTTCCATTCGCCAGGCGATAGAAAAAGCCTTCTGGTTCCATCCGGATGTACCTGTTGAGGTTGAAGTCGAGTCTCTTGATGAACTGGAACAGGCACTGCATGCCGGGGCTGACATTATCATGCTCGATAACTTCAACGTTGAAGATATGCGTAAAGCTGTCGCTATCACCAATGGTAAAGCACGTCTGGAAGTTTCAGGAAATGTAACCAAAGAAACTATCCGTGAATTTGCTGAAACAGGTGTCGATTTTATCTCTGTTGGCGCACTGACTAAACATGTCCGCGCGCTCGATCTCTCCATGCGTTTCCGCTAATTTCTGCCAGGCAGATGAGCTAAAACTCATCTGCCTATTTCTTCCCGTTACGGTATCGCTCGCATTTTTATTGCCGTCTCTGCAAATACCTAAAATATTTTGGAAGACAACATCCTGATGTTTACACTCGCACTCGCCTGAAGAATTTAAACGACGCAAAGTGCCGCTATCTCAAACAGGAGCGGCATATGAACAAACAACAAGGATTCACACTTATTGAGCTGATGGTAGTCATCGGTATTATTGCGATTCTTAGCGCCATCGGTATTCCCACCTATCAAAACTACCTGCGTAAAGCGGCTCTGACTGACGTGTTGCAAACCTTCCTGCCCTACCGTACCGCCATTGAACTTTGCGCGATTGAAAGGGGCGGAGTTAGCGAATGTGACGCGGGGAGTAATAGTATCCCTTCACCGAAAACCACCCGCTATGTAAGCAGCATGAGCATCGAACAAGGTGCTGTTACGCTTGCGGGGCAAGAAAGTCTCAACGGGCTGACCATTTCCCTGTCTCCACGCTGGAGTGATGTAGAAGGAATCGAAGGTTGGTCACGAACCTGTAGCGCTACCAGTAATAATTCTCTTCAACAAACCTGCGAAGAAGTCTTCCGTTTTGATAATAAACAAGCGGGAAATTAAACCATGGCAAATCAGCAGATTCTCGCACTGTGTAACCAATATCAGGCGATATTGCTTTCTGAAGCTCCATTGCTGCATATCGCTATTGCACCAAACCCTCCCGTACAGTTTTTTGAAGCATTGCGTTTTATCTGTGATAAGCCTGCCAATGTTGAATACTGGCCAGTTGAGCAGTTGGAAAAAGCAAGGCACTCACGGCCGTCTGTTAGCGCAGAGGAACCTCTTGAGAATACGGCTCCAGTGGTTCAACTGTTGCAAGATACACTCCACAAAGCCCTGCAACTCAGGGCATCAGACATTCACTTCGAACCGGTAGAGCAAGGGTATCAAATTCGTTTTCGCGTTGATGGCGTGCTGCAACTGCAACCCCTGCTGCCAGCGCATCTGGCTGCACCGCTAACCGCACGACTTAAGGTATTGGGAAATCTGGATATAGCAGAACGCCGCCTTCCTCAGGATGGGCAAATGGAGATCGAAATTGAACATCGCAAATGTTCATTTCGCATAGCGACCCTGCCGGTGTATCACGGTGAAAAAGTTGTCTTACGTTTGATGGCACAAACAGAGCAAACCTTTGAACTATCAGAGTTAGGCATGTCACCAGAGGATAGCTCTCGCTTTCATAGCGCTTTAGCCAATCCGCAGGGCATGATTCTCGTCACTGGCCCCACTGGGAGTGGGAAAACAATCACGCTTTACAGTGCATTAAAGATACTCAACCAAGTCTCAACCAATCTATGTAGCGTTGAAGACCCGATAGAAATCCCTATGCAAGGTCTTAATCAAACGCAAATTAACACTAAAGCGGGGCTTAATTTTCAAAGTGTTTTACGCGCATTACTACGCCAGGATCCGGATATCATCATGGTGGGCGAAATTCGAGATGGCGATACGGCAGAAATAGCCATTAAAGCCGCGCAAACAGGGCATCTGGTACTTTCAACACTGCATACTAATTCCACGACTGAGACTGTCGTTCGCCTCGAACAAATGGGAGTCGAGCGATGGATGTTAGCATCTGCACTGAATATGGTCGTTGCACAGCGCCTGGTACGTAAACTCTGCCCACACTGTAAAGAACAACTCCCCGAAGACATCATCCTACCCACATCGCTTTGGGCAACTGCTTTGCCTCGTTGGCAAGCAACTGGCTGTGAACGCTGTTATGGAGGGTTCTACGGACGAAGTGCATTATTTGAAATTTTGCTTATCGATACAGCACTTCAATCAGCAATTATTGCCGGCATGCCAGCCTATGAAATCGAAACGCTGGCAAGACAACAAGGCATGATGACGCTATTTGAAAGTGGCTGCCAGGCTGTTGAACAAGGGCTAACCACTCTCGAAGAACTATATCGGGTGCTTGGTGTTCCTCATGACTAAGTTTGTACTCTGGCACTGGAAAGCAGTCGATCAACACGGGCAAATTCAACAAGGGGATGTGCTTGCGGATGATGCGGAATCTGTCAGCGAACAGTTAATCACTTCGGACCTCCAGCTTTTACAATTGCGGAAAATATCGCACACCCGCCGAGGTTGCTGGCATATTCAGCAAAAAATACAGGTATTCCGCCAGTTGGCGACGTTGCTTCAGGCGGGAATATCCTTGTCTGACGGACTAATACTTATTGCGCAGCAACACCCTTTTGGTGAATGGCGGGCATTACTTAAGGACATCGGGCATCGCGTTTCTAATGGCATCTCTTTTTCTACCGCCTTACAACAATGGCCTGGGATTTTCCCGCCGTTGTTCATCGCTCTGATTCATATTGGCGAGCTAACCGGAAAGCTAGACGAGTGCTGCCAAAAGCTGGCAGCTCAACAAGAAAAACTGTACCAGCTGCGTAAAAAGGTCATGAAAGCCCTGCGTTATCCACTGTTTATCGTAGCGATAGCACTACTGGTGACTATCGGGATGATGAGTTTTGTACTGCCTGAATTTGCCAATATTTATCGTTCATTTAATGCCCCCTTACCCGCTATTACAGTGGCGGTAATGGCAGTTTCAAACTGGGTAACAACACAGGGAGCATGGTGGCTGTTAGCCACTCTTATACTCACGGCCTTTGGCTATTATTTGCGAACAAAGAAACCTCACTGGCAAGAGTACGAACAACGTCTGATGCTGCAAACCCCACTGCTCGCTCCGCTATGGCGTGGGCAAATCCTTAGCCAAATCTATACCACGCTATCCCTTTCCCAGCAGGCAGGAATTCCCTTGCTGCAAGGGCTTAAAGCTGTAGAAACCACTTTGCCGCAACTACTGTGGAAGAAGGTTATTGTGCAAATAAACCACCAGGTGACTCAAGGAATACCACTGTGGCAAACACTCTCACAAAGCGAGCGCTTTACACCATTGTGTTGCCAATTGATACGAATAGGAGAAGAGTCAGGCGCCCTGGATTTAATGCTCGAGAAGCTAGCGAGTTGGCATCATAACCATACCGAGGAACTGGCAGACAATCTTGCCGCCGCTCTGGAGCCAGTAATGATGTTAGTTGTGGGGATTATCATTGGGACGCTGGTCATCGCGATGTATCTGCCTATTTTTCAGTTAGGCGATGCAATGAGTGCGGGATGACGGCGTAGCGAAAATGCCACGCCGTATGTCGCTGATAGCTTAGAGGCTATTGAAAACGCGGTTTTCCTGCTCATTCACACGAATGAACGTAGTACGCTTGGTCAACTCTTTCAGGCGAGAAGCACCAACGTAAGTACATGCAGAGCGCAGGCCACCCATAATATCGCGGGCAGTATTTTCAACAGGGCCACGCAATGGCAACTTAACGGTTTTTCCTTCTGCTGCACGGTACTGTGCAACCCCACCAACATGGCGGGTCATTGCAGATTCGGAGCTCATACCGTAGAACAGCATGAATTTCTCGCCGTTTTCTTCAACGATTGTGCCACCACTTTCGTCATGACCAGCCAGCATACCGCCCAGCATCACGAAATCTGCACCACCGCCAAATGCTTTAGCAACATCGCCCGGCATAGTACAACCGCCGTCACTGACAATCTGGCCACCGAGGCCATGAGCAGCATCAGCACATTCAATAACAGCAGAAAGCTGCGGGTAACCAACACCTGTTTTCACACGAGTAGTACATACAGAACCAGGGCCGATACCGACTTTAACGATGTCCGCACCGGAAAGGATAAGCTCTTCGCACATTTCGCCAGTAACAACGTTACCTGCACAGATAACTTTGTCCGGCCATGCTTCACGCGCTTTAGAAACGAACTGAGTGAAGTGTTCGGAGTAGCCATTAGCCACATCGATACAGATAAATTTCAGCGCTGGGTTCAAAGAAAGAATCTGTTTGGTCTTCTGGAAATCAGCGTCGGATGTACCGGTTGAAACCATCACGAACTTCAGGATGTCGTCTGAAGCAGACTTAACGAAGTTGCTCCACTCTTCAACAGAGTAGTGCTTATGAACGGCGGTGAGGATATCAAACGAGGCCAATGCCTGGGCCATGCCGAATGTACCAACGGTGTCCATGTTAGCAGCGATGATCGGAACACCTGACCATGCAATACCGGAGTGTTTGAAAGTGAACTGGCGCTCGAGTTCTACATCAGAGCGGCTTTTCAGTGTGGAACGTTTCGGGCGGATAAGAACGTCTTTAAAACCTAACTTCAAATCTTCTTCAATACGCATGTTGCAGATTCCTGGGTCGAATGGCGAAGGACGCGTGAACGCAATCAGCAATCTATATCCTGAATAATTCAAGTTGCAGAAAGGCGCAAGGGAGCAAATCCCCGGGAGCTTACTTGAGTAAGTAACTGGGGTTTGTGAGTGCGGCCAACACATCTGCGGCTTGAAGTATGGCGGGTATAACTACCAATTCCAGTGACGCTATCATACGCACTATTAATGCAGCCGCAAGACTGCGAAAACAGTCTTTTTTACGCTACAATCGTTAAAATTTACCTTAGAAATATAAAATCGCTTCAGGGTCCGACTCTTATGGTTTATACGGTTGCATTAACGGGTGGCATTGGCAGTGGTAAGAGTACTATCGCCGATAATTTTTCCCGCTTAGGTATTACCGTTGTTGATGCTGATGTGATTGCGCGTCAGGTCGTAGAGCCAGGTCAGCCCGCTCTTCGCATTATTTCTGACCATTTTGGTGATGAGATCCTCCTTCCGGATGGCACTCTCAACCGTCGAGCTCTTCGCGCAAAGATCTTTTCTTCAGCGGAAGAGAAAAAATGGCTCAACGCGCTGCTACACCCACTTATCCATCAGCGAACCCAAGATGAAATCAACCAGGCTCTTTCACCCTACGTTTTGTGGGTTGTTCCGTTGTTAATTGAGAATAACCTACAACAAAAGGCCGATCGTGTTCTGGTTGTTGATGTCTCGCCAGAAGTGCAAATCGCACGTACTATTGCGCGCGATAAAGTTAGTCGCGAACATGTGCTGCAAATCCTTGCAGCACAGGCGACACGCGAGGCACGCTTAAGCGCCGCCGATGATGTAATTAATAATGATGGTGGCACTGCACAAGTGGCCGCACATGTTGACCGTCTGCACCGCCAGTATCTGGAACTGGCAGCCCAGGCCGCACAGCAGGATAACGAATAATGAGCACCCAGATTCTTTTTGAGCACCCACTTAATGAAAAAATGCGTACCTGGTTGCGTATCGAGTTCTTAATCCAACAACTCGAAAGTTCATTACCAGTAGACGAAACGGCCAAAGCACTTCATTTTTTCCGCAATATCGGTGACCTGCTTGATGTCTTTGAGCGCGGTGAGATTCGCACAGATATTCTTAAAGAACTGGAACGCCAGCAGCGTAAGTTATTGAACTGGTCTGAAGTTCCGGGTGTAGATATGCAGCGAATTGATTCACTGCGTAGCCAACTCAAAGAACGCGGCGGTGTTTTAATGGCAGCTCCTCGCCTGGGGCAGGCATTACGTGAAGACCGTTTGATTGCCCTGGTTCGCCAGCGTCTGAGTATTCCTGGCGGGTGCTGTAGCTTTGATTTGCCAACATTGCACATCTGGCTGTATTCACCTCAAGATCAACGCGATGCACAAATTAATAGCTGGCTTGCGACGTTGCAGCCATTAAAGCAATCGCTGGATCTGGTACTCGATATTATTCGTAATTCTGCACCCTTCCGTAAACAAACCAGCCTGAATGGTTTTTATCAGGATAACGGGGATGATGCCGATTTACTGCGTTTACAGCTGGACCTTTCGTCGCAACTTTATCCGCAGGTTTCTGGTCATAAGAGCCGTTTTGCGATCCGTTTCTTACCGCTGGATAGCGAAAATGGGCTCATCCCTGAACGTCTCGATTTTGAGCTGGCGTGCTGTTAAGGAGCTAACATGACTGAAACAATAAAAGTGAATTGCCCGGGCTGCGGTAAAGTTGTCATCTGGGATGAAACCAGCCCATATCGCCCATTTTGCTGCAAACGCTGCCAGTTGATTGACCTAGGTGAATGGGCCGCCGAGGAAAAACGAATTCCTAGCAGCGGCGATTTATCAGAAAGCGACGACTGGAGTGAAGAAGATCTGCGTTAACCTTGCTGTAATTTGCTAATTACCGGTTCATTGGCTGGTGGAAAATCTGATGCCACCAGCGCATTTTGCGCAATCCATTGACCCGGTTGCCCTTCTTTTCCCCACGGCTCGCCTTCCCAGCTTTCCACCATGAAAAACCACAGTGTGATATGCCTGTCCGGGAACTGGTAAGCCAGTTTATCAAACAGTGTGAAATTGGTGGCTGTAATACCTGTTTCCTCCTGAAGTTCACGGACTAATGCTTGTTCAGGCGTTTCATCAGCTTCAATCTTCCCACCGGGAAACTCAAGCTTGTTGGCCATATGTGCATCAGCCGCTCTTTGAGTAATAAAAATTTCACCCGTTTTATTGCGGATGATACCGACGGCGATTTGTAGTTGTTTCATTTTTGTACAGGTACTCCATAGAAAAAAGGCGCAGCAAGCTGCGCCTTTATCGACAATTACGTGTTTAGCTTAAACGGCCATGACACTGTTTGAATTTCTTACCAGAACCGCATGGGCACGGATCGTTACGACCCACTTTGCGCTCACCGGTTTCTGCTGCCAGTGATTCTGCAGCCAGTGTGTCGTCATCCTGGTGGCTCAGCTGTTGCATCTGTGCCAGGCGCTCAGCTTCTTCACGGCGCTGCTGTTCCATTGCCTCAACTTCTTCTGGCATACGAACCTGCACTTTGCTCAGCGTGCTGATCACTTCATATTTCAGCGCTTCAAGCATGGAAGCAAACATCGCAAAGGATTCACGCTTATATTCTTGCTTAGGATCTTTTTGCGCATAGCCACGCAAGTGGATACCCTGGCGCAGGTAATCCATCGCTGCAAGGTGCTCTTTCCACAGTGAATCCAGAGTCTGCAACATGACGCCTTTTTCGAAGTGACGCATCATTTCAATGCCAACCACTTCTTCTTTACGTTGATACACTTCAATAGCGTTTTGCAAGATACGCTCACGCAGTGTTTCTTCATGCAGCTCCGGCTCTTTATCCAGCCACTCTTTAATTGGCAGCTCGAGATCAAAGTCGTTTTTCAGGCGCTCTTCCAGACCTTCAACATCCCACATTTCTTCCAGTGATTGCGGTGGAATGTGTGCGTCGATAGTCACTTTAAAGACGTCTTCGCGGATGCTGTTGATGGTTTCACTAACGTCGCTCACATCCAGCAATTCGTTACGCTGGCTGTAGATCGCGCGACGCTGATCGTTGGCCACATCATCATATTCCAGAAGCTGTTTACGGATATCGAAGTTACGGCTTTCAACTTTACGCTGGGCGTTAGCAATTGCCTTAGTAACCCATGGGTGTTCAATCGCTTCGCCCGGTTTCATACCGAGTTTACGCATCATGCCTGAAACACGATCCGATGCGAAAATACGCATCAGTGAATCTTCCATGGACAGGTAGAAACGAGACGAACCCGCATCACCCTGGCGACCGGAACGGCCACGGAGCTGGTTATCGATACGGCGAGATTCGTGACGCTCAGTACCAATGATGTGCAAACCACCCGATGCGAGAACTGCATCATGACGAATCTGCCACTCAGCTTTAATCTGCGCGATTTGCTCAGGAGTTGGGTCTTCAAGCTCAGCAACTTCTGCTTGCCAGCTACCACCCAACACGATATCCGTACCACGGCCTGCCATGTTGGTTGCGATGGTCACGGCGGCTGGATAACCGGCCTGAGCAACAATACCCGCTTCGTTAGCGTGGAACTTGGCGTTCAGAACGTTGTGTTTGATTCCAGCTTTGGTCAATTCAGCAGAAACCACTTCGGATTTCTCGATTGAAATAGTACCGACCAGCACAGGCTGACCGTTGGTAGTACGCTCTTTAATATCTTCAATGATTGCCACAATCTTGTCTGCTTCAGTCATATAGACCAAATCAGGCATGTCTTTACGAATCATTGGGCGGTTAGTTGGCACAACGATGGTATCGAGCTTGTAGATAGAGCTGAATTCGAACGCTTCGGTATCCGCAGTACCCGTCATACCCGCCAGTTTTTCATACAGACGGAAGTAGTTCTGGAAGGTGATTGATGCCAGCGTCTGGTTTTCGTTCTGAATGTCCACGCCTTCTTTGGCTTCAACAGCCTGGTGCAGGCCATCAGACCAGCGGCGACCTTGCATGGTACGACCGGTGTGTTCATCAACGATGATAACTTCGCCATCTTTAACGATGTAGTCAACGTCACGGGTGAACAGCACATGCGCACGCAGTGCAGCCGTCACGTGGTGCATCAGCATAATGTTAGTTGGGGAGTACAAAGACTCGCCTTCTTCCATAATGCCTTCCTGAACCAGCAACTCTTCAACCAGTACCAGACCACGTTCAGTAATGTTTACCTGACGAGATTTTTCGTCCACCGAGAAGTGGCCTTCGCCCTGGAAAGTATCAGAATCTTCTTTTTCCTGACGGATCAGGCTTGGGATGATTTTGTTTACTTTACGGTACATCTCGGAGCTGTCTTCAGCTGGACCAGAGATGATAAGCGGCGTACGCGCTTCATCGATAAGAATTGAGTCAACCTCATCCACCAATGCATAGTGCAGTTTGCGCTGAACGCGTTCTTCAGGGCTGAATGCCATATTGTCGCGCAGGTAGTCAAAGCCGTATTCGTTGTTGGTGCCGTAAGTGATGTCTGCTGCATAAGCTTCACGCTTTGCTGGTGCAGGCATGTTTGGCAAGTTGATGCCAACGCTCAAGCCCAGGTATTCGAACAGCGGACGGTTGTTTTCAGCATCACGTTGAGCCAGATAGTCGTTCACGGTAACAACGTGAACACCACGGCCACTTAAGGCGTTCAGGTATGCAGGCAGAGTAGCCGTCAGTGTTTTACCTTCACCAGTACGCATCTCTGCGATACAACGTTCGTTCAGAACCATACCGCCGAGCAACTGCACGTCGAAGTGGCGCATGCCGAATACACGTTTACTCGCCTCGCGAACAACAGCAAAAGCTTCTGGGATCAGATTCTCCAGCACTTCACCTTTCTCAAGGCGCGCACGGAATTCGCCCGTTTTTGCTTTTAATTCATCATCGGAAAGTTTTTCAATTTCCGGTTCCATGCTGTTAATCAGGGTGACAACTTTACGCATACGACGCAGGGTGCGGTCGTTACGGCTACCGAAAACTTTAGTTAATAATTTGATTAGCATAATTAATTCTCAAACGCCTGCCATCGGGGCAGAGCTAAAAATAACGTTATAATTAAAGGAAATGAAATTTAGCTGAGACGGAGTGGGCCGGCGCGGATACCGTGAACCTGGCTTATCCAAATGGCAGGACTAAAAGTCTCGACAGCTGGCGATTGCCAAAGTGCAGTGTGGCGCACAATAACTGGGGGTTTGCTTTCCTGAGTGAGCAGCGCACTGAGCGTGTCCAGTAAAGCGAGTTTATGTGCCTGAAGTGGCAAACTCTCTTGTGCTGCTGGCTGCGTTTGCGGTGCCATTGCAAAAGAAAGGTGACGAATTACAGTTCGAATTGCATGCTGATGCCAGTAATCGACACTAAATGATGGTCGGCGGGTACTTTCCTGCAATAATGCCAGACTATTGAAGCTGACCTTGTTGAGGTAATCGTGGCTACTGGTGGATGTTTCAGCAGGGGCTGTTGGCTCGGTATTTTGGCTGAGCGCAGGCATACCAAAACTCGCCGCGACCATCCCTAATAAGAGATGCGGCCAGAAATAACGTCTGCCAAACTGTCGCCAACAATTTAGAATACCAATCACTTTATCCGCCGGAGCATTATGTATGCGTGATAGTCGCCCACAATCTTTAGATCATTTGTTCGATGATGCTGGAGCCGAAAGCGTGTTGCAAAACGTGCAACAACGCGCAACTGCACTACTTAGGCTCAACAGGGCTGTGAAAGGGGTATTACCCGCTCAACTACATCCCTGGTGCCGGGTAGCAAATTTCCGACAAGGCATTCTCGTACTTGAAACTGCAAATGCTAGCTGGTTGATGCGTTTACGCTATGAACAAGCCACGCTACTGAGTGCATTACGTGCACAAATATTACCATCATTGACATCAATCGACATCAGGATTAATCCATCACTGGCTGCAATTGGGCAAGAATCAGTACAAGAAAACAGCATTCAAACAGTGAAGGGGAAAACTGAAGGGGTTAACAGAGTTCTGAGTCAGCAAAGTGCAGAGGCATTAAGAATGGTGGCTGAACGTAGCCCTGAGAAACTGAAGGTAATAATAGAACGACTGGCATCATTGGCCGGAGAGAGTACCAATGAAACCAGTCGCAATAAATAATTCTGGTGTTATGCCAGAACCATTTTTGGTGCTTTGAACGCTAGCGGGAGCTCAGCATCGTCTTCGAAGGTTGCCCATTCCCAGGCTTCCTGCTTCGCCAGAACCGCTTGAAGCAATTTGTTATTCAGCGCATGACCAGATTTATAGGCGGTAAACGCGCCGATAATGTTGTGGCCGCACATGAACAAGTCACCAATTGCATCGAGCATTTTGTGACGAACGAATTCATCTTCAAAACGCAAGCCGTCTTCGTTCAGTACGCGATAATCGTCAACAACGATGGCACAATCGAAGCTACCGCCCAGGCACAAACCACGGGACTGCAGATATTCGATATCACGCATGAAACCGAAGGTACGAGCACGACTAATCTGGCGCATAAACGCGTCAGCAGAGAAGTTCATGCTGTAGCGTTGGGTGCTGGCATCAATCGCCGGATGGTTAAAGTCGATGGTAAAATCCAACGAGAAACCATTATACGGCTTGAATTCAGCCCATTTGTCGCCGTCTTCAACGCGCACTGTTTCTTTAACGCGTACAAATTTCTTCGCACAGTTTAATTCGTCAATCCCGGCATCAAGCAGCAGGTAGACGAATGGCGCTGCACTACCGTCCATGATTGGGATTTCAGGGGCATTGACTTCAATAATGATGTTATCAATACCTAATCCCGCAAGGGCGGCATTCAAATGCTCAACGGTAGAAATCCGCACATCGTGCTCGTTCACCAGGCAAGTACAGAGCATGGTATCACGCACAGATTTGGCATCTGCCGGAAAATCTACCGGAGGATTCAAGTCAGTGCGACGATAGATGACCCCGGTATTTGCCGGCGCAGGGCGTAACGTCAGCATGACTTTCTTGCCGGTATGTAAACCGACACCAGTCGCCTGAACGATACGTTTAAGAGTCCTTTGTTTGATCATCGTATAATCTCGCCAAATTAACTATCCAACCGAAGTGTATATCACAATCGGTGGGCCAGTTTAGCACAAAGAGCGCAGTTCCCCAAATTCCGGTTTATTCTTAATCAGCTTGCTTGCGCAAAAACGCTGGAATATCCAGATAATCAGGCTCTTTCGTCGTTTGTGGCGTATTGTCATTAACTACCTTGGCAACAGGTTTCTGCTCTTGCTGAAGCGGAGCCATACCGTGTTGTTGGTAGCGATCCATAACTGGCTGCTGAGTCTGCTTGTTAGTAACCAGGGTAATTTCTGGACGTTTGTCCATGCCAATACCGGTTGCAACAACAGTTACACGCAGTTCGTCGTTCATCTCTGGGTCCAGAGAAGTACCGATAACCACAGTCGCGTTATCAGATGCGAACGCACGAATGGTGTTACCCACAGTTTCGAACTCATCCAGACGCAGGTCGAAGCCAGCGGTGATGTTGACCAGAACGCCACGAGCGCCGGACAGATCGATGTCTTCCAACAGTGGGCTGGAAATCGCCATTTCTGCCGCTTCTTCAGCACGGTCTTCGCCACTTGCAACACCAGAGCCCATCATGGCATAACCCATTTCGGACATTACGGTGCGCACGTCAGCAAAGTCGACGTTCATCAGGCCCGGACGAGTAATCAGTTCTGCGATACCCTGCACTGCGCCTTTGAGCACATCGTTTGCTGCGCCAAAAGCGTCAAGCAAAGAAATACCACGGCCCAGCACTTTCAACAATTTGTCGTTAGGGATGGTGATCAAGGAGTCGACGTGCTTAGAGAGCTCAGCAATACCCTGCTCCGCGAATGCCATGCGCTTCTTGCCTTCGAAATTGAATGGCTTAGTCACAACAGCAACGGTCAGAATGCCCAGATCTTTAGCAACCTCTGCAACTACAGGTGCAGCACCTGTACCTGTACCACCGCCCATACCTGCAGCGATAAATACCATGTCTGCGCCTTCAAGGGCCGCACGTAACGCGTCACGGTCTTCTTCCGCAGCGGTACGACCCACTTCAGGATTCGCTCCAGCTCCCAGACCTTTGGTAATACCATTACCAATCTGGATAGTCTGGCCTACAGCAGTTTTACGTAACGCTTGAGCATCAGTATTCACTGCAAAGAATTCAACACCTTCGATGCGTTCACGCACCATGTGTTCAACGGCATTACCGCCGCCACCACCGACGCCGATGACTTTAATCACCGCGTCGTTGGTCAGTTCCATAGGTTCAAACATAGTTTCTCTCCGTTTTGTGCCTGTCGCCTGAGACCGCTAATTTTGTCTGGTCTCTTATAAAAATTAAAACTCTTTTCTCAGCCAGCTGTTGATTCGTTTAATCCATGAGCCGACAGAGGTTCGTTTTTCCACTTCTGCTTCACCACTGAGATGTGTTTCTTTCCCGTAGTGCAGCAAGCCGACTGCTGTGGAGTAATAAGACTCCTGGGCATAATCAGTCAGACCTGTAATATTTAGCGGTTGCCCGATACGTACTTGCGTATGGAACACCCGTTGTGCACAGGCAGCCAGCCCTTCGATTTGCGCGGCACCACCTGTCAAAACAATCCCCGCCGCCAGATGGTGCTTCACACCTTGCTGGCGAAGTTGTTCTTGTAACTGCAAAATCTCTTCGTTTACCAGGTTCAATAATTCGGTATAACGAGGCTCGATAACTTCTGCGAGCGTCTGGCGTTGTAGGCTACGCGGTGGACGTCCACCTACGCTTGGCACTTCAACGTTTTCGTCTTTACCTACTATCGAACCCAGCGCGCAGCCATGGCGCACTTTAATGGCTTCAGCATCACTCGGTGGAGTGCCGAAAGCATATGCGATATCACTGGTCACCACATTCCCGGCATAAGGGATAACTTTGGTGTGGCGTAATGCGCCGCCAGTGTAAACCGCGATGTCCATAGTACCACCACCGACATCGACTACGCAGACCCCTAATTCACGTTCATCTTCGGTCAATACTGCATAGCTCGCTGCAAGACCTGCAAAAATTAGTTGGTCAACTTTGAGGCCACATCGTTCAACAGCTTTGACGATGTTTTTAGCCATATCGTTGTGGCAAGTAATCAAGTGCACTTTAGCCTGCATACGTACACCCGATAAACCTACAGGATTTTTGATGCCTTCCTGGTAGTCAATCGCGTATTCTTGCGGGATTACATGCAAAACACGATGTTCGTCACGTACACGCACCGACTTTGCGGTGTGAACAACGTTCTCAACGTCTTCCTGCGTCACTTCTTCTTCAGAGATTGGCACCATACCAATCTCGTTTTGACAGCTAATATGCTTACCTGACAGCGCAAGGTAGACCGAAGATATCTGGCAATCAGCCATCAACTCGGCTTGGTCTATCGCACGTTGAACGCATTTAACGACTGACTCAAGATCGTTTACGCCACCTTTGTCCATACCACGCGATGGGCAACTGCCCACGCCAATAATATTGACCATACCGTCAGGCAGAACTTCCCCTACTAAAGCGGCAACCTTTGCGGTACCGATCTCCAGTCCTACTACCAGTTTTCTGTCCGTCGCCTTGATCATTGTTATTCTGCCTGTGCCTGATTCTGTTGCTGATTAGGATTAGGTTGTTCTGTTACGGGAGCAGGCTGCCAGCCTACTGCCGCGCCTGAGTCATAACGCAAGTCGACATAACTAATCCTTTTGTTGTCGGCTTGCTCTTGCTGCTGCAGAACAGGGTAAAGTTCCACAAAGCGACTCAAGCGTTTCATCGTATCGCCCCGGCCCAAGTTGAGCTTAATGCCATTATTCAACGTCAATTGCCAGGAACGACGAGCGGTCATCGCCGCTTCTTTCAACGTAAATTTATCCTTTGCCAGCACTGCGCCCATGTCGCGGAAGCCTTCCAACACTTCACCTTCACTGCCTTCTGGCCCGGATAACATAGGTAAAGTCTGCTTTGCAGAACGTTCTGCAGGAACACTAAACGAATTTCCTTGCGCATCAATCATATGCTGATCATTCCAGCGCGCGATGGGCACATATTCAACCAGATGAATCTTCAATTCGTCGGGCCACTGCTTTCTTACACTCGCCTGCTTAATCCATGGCAAGCGTTCAATTTGCTGCTGGATGATATTCACATCCTGGGTCATAAAGGTGCCAGGGGGCCCAAGTGCCAGAATTGACTGACGAATATCATCGTTACGGGTGTAATGCCGTTCACCAGTAACCACCAACTTCGATAGCGGCAGGCGCTGAGCATCTTCCATCCAGCCGACCACAATCCAGCCGCCGATAAATACCGTAAACAGTACTGCGCTCAGGAAAATTATCCCGGCCAGTCGCCCACCATTACTGCGACGAGAACTGGTTTCTTCTTCTTCCTGGCGATTACGCGTATTCAGAGCTGCTTGCGACATATCAGTCTGCCAACTCCAGAATACGCACTACCAGTTGAGAGAACGTCATACCTGCCTGACGTGCTGCCATTGGCACAAGACTATGGCTGGTCATACCCGGAGAGGTGTTAACCTCAAGCAGATAAAACTGACCGTCGCTATCTAGCATGACGTCTACGCGCCCCCAGCCACTGCAGCCCAAAACTTGCCAGGCTTGCAGCACTAAAGCCTGCAATTCTTGTTCGCGCTGCTCAATTAAACCGCTCGGGCAGAAATATTGTGTCTCATCAGAGAGATACTTCGCCTCATAATCATAGAAAATTCCAGCGGGTTGGATACGAATTGACGGTAATATTTCTTCGCCAAGAATCGCAACCGTGTACTCAGGGCCACTTAACCATTTCTCAATGAGCACTTCTTCGTCATGTTCGAAGGCTAATTCAAGCGCTGCAGGCAGTGCTGCAACGTTATCAACCTTAGACATACCAACGCTTGAGCCTTCACGGCTTGGCTTAACGATGACAGGCAGCCCTAAGCTTGCGATGCGTTCAACTGTAGTTGCACTAATGCCCGCTTCAACATCACGACGAGTTAACGCAACCCACGGAGCAACCGGTAAATCTGCACCTTTCCACAGCAATTTGGTACGCAATTTATCCATAGTGACAGCAGAAGCCATCACGCTGCTACCGGTGTACGGCAACTTTAAGAATTCCAGCAATCCTTGCAGCGTTCCGTCTTCCCCGCCACGACCATGTAAGGCAATAAAAACTTTGTCAAAACCCAGCGCTTTTAGCTCGGTCACTGGCGTGTTTTTAGGATCGACTTCGTGTGCATCAATTCCTGCTTCTCGAAGACCTGCAAGCACTGCAGCTCCTGATTGCAATGACACCTCACGTTCAGCGGAAGTACCGCCCAGCAGGACAGCGATTTTATCAGCCATGTTGGTCTCCTTCCTTAGTGTGGGGCTGCAATTTGAATTCAGCCAGGTTTCTGGCAACTTTTCCAACATTTCCCGCACCTTGCACCAGGATCAAGTCATTTCCCGACAAAACGGGTGCTAAAACGTCAGCGATCTGACTGGCATCAGGCACCAGAATCGGGTCCACTTTTCCGCGGCCACGAATGGTGCGGCAAAGTGAACGACTATCAGCACCGGGAATTGCAGCTTCGCCAGCAGAATAAACGTCCAGCATCAGCAATGAATCCACTTGCGACAATACGTTAGCAAAGTCATCGTACAAATCACGGGTACGAGTGAAACGGTGTGGCTGGAAAATCATGACCAGGTTTTTATCCGGCCAGCCCGCGCGCGCCGCCTTAATGGTTGCATCGACCTCTGTCGGATGGTGACCGTAGTCATCCACCAGCATTGCAGTACCTTCTTTGCCATTCACTTGCGCGAGTGGATACTCACCGAGGAAATCAAAGCGGCGGCCTGTCCCCTGGAAGCTTTCCAGGGCACGCAGAATATCGGCATCATCAATACCTTCTTCTGTGGCAACAGACACCGCAGCAGCCGCATTTAATGCATTGTGGCGGCCAGGTGCATTCAGGGTAACGTGCAACGCAGGTTTATCCTGACGCGAAATAGTGAAGTGGCCCTGAGCCCCTTTCTGCAGATAACTTTCAATGCGCACATCCGCATCTTCGCTAAAACCGTATGTAGTGATTTTGCGACCTACGCGCGGCAACAACTCGCGGATCACCGGATCATCGACACACATTACAGCTAAGCCGTAGAACGGTAAGTTGTGCAGGAAGTTAATAAACGTCTGCTTTAAGTTCTCGAAGTCACCCTGGTAAGTGTCCATGTGGTCAGCTTCGATATTCGTGACCACAGAAACCATTGGTTGCAGGTGTAGGAATGACGCATCACTCTCATCTGCTTCTGCAATCAGGTAACGGCTGTGACCTAAACGCGCATGTGTTCCTGCCGCTTTAACCAGGCCGCCATTCACAAAAGTAGGATCGAGGCCTGCTTCTGCATAAATACTAGAAATCATCGCCGTAGTGGTCGTTTTACCGTGCGTACCGGCAATCGCGATGCCATGGCGGAAACGCATCAGCTCGGCCAGCATTTCGGCACGACGAATAACGGGAATACGTGCTTCATGAGCTGCAACAATTTCCGGGTTATCCATAGAGATAGCTGTGGAAACCACCACAACGCTCGCATCAAGCACGTTTTCCGGGCGATGGTTGAAATAAATCGTGGCGCCCAGCGCCGACAACTGCTGAGTGACCGGGTTCGGAGCCAGATCAGACCCACTAATCTGGTAACCTTCGTTAGCTAAAACTTCGGCAATACCGCCCATACCAGCGCCGCCGATGCCAACAAAGTGAATGTGCCGGACGCGACGCATCTCGGGCACGATAGAACGCAGTTTCGCCAGTTGTTGTGTATTCATTCTCTAACCTGCAGCGTCAAACGCCATTACTTCAAATATTCATGGGCAACATAGCCACCCACAATGATTACGCCAGTGCTGCGGCGCTCACTTCTTTTGCTACCCGCTCTGTGGCATCAGGAATGGATACAGCACGCGCACGCTCGGCCATTGCCAATAACGTTGCTCTGTCCCACCCGGCGAGAGTTTGGGTAACGGCATCCACGGTAAACTGCGGTTGCTCCAGTATTTTTGCCGCTCCAGCTTTTTCCAACGGCAGCGCATTCCAGTATTGCTGCCGGTCTTTGTGCTGGAAGGGAACAAACAGTGCAGGTAACCCTGCGGCCGCGACTTCACTAACGGTTAATGCACCGGAGCGACAGACCACGACATCGGCCCACGCGTAAGCGGCGGCCATATCATCAATAAATTCGGTTACTTTATGCTGAGGCTGTCCTGCGTCGGCATAACCTTGCTTAACAAACTCTTCGCCACCTTTGCCACTCTGGTGCCAAATGGTGATGGCATCGCCCAGGCGACCTGCAACCTGCGGGATGGTCTGGTTCAGCACACGTGCGCCCTGAGAACCACCAACAACTAATACCCGCACAGGGCCTTCGCGCCCGGAAAAACGTTCTTGTGGCAATGGTAAAGCCAGCACATCCGTACGTACCGGGTTGCCCACTACGTCAGCATTTGGGAATGCGCCCGGAAATGCCTGCATCACTTTTTTAGCGATCCTGGACAGCCATTTGTTGGTCAACCCGGCAATACCGTTTTGCTCATGCAACACCACCGGAATACCCAGAGACCATGCCGCCAGACCACCTGGACCAGACACATAACCGCCCATGCCCAGAACCACATCCGGACGATAGGCCTTCATGATGGCCCGCGCTTGGCGCCAGGCATTGAAAATACGAACCGGCGCCAGCAACATTGCTTTCAGGCCTTTGCCACGCAAGCCAGAAATACGAATAAAATCGATCTCAATTCCATGCTTCGGAACTAAGTCAGCTTCCATACGATCGGGGGTTCCGAGCCAGCGTACTTGCCAGCCCTGAGCCATCAAGTGATGAGCAACTGCAAGACCCGGGAACACATGCCCGCCGGTCCCGCCTGCCATCACCATTAACCGCCGGGTTTGATTACTCATCGCACACCCTTCGTAAACGCCTGCGCTTTGGCCAGACGTGTTTCATGATCGATACGCAGCAACATCATGATTGCTGTAGACATAATTAATAGACTCGAACCACCGTAACTGATCAGTGGTAATGTCAGGCCTTTCGTTGGCAGCATACCCGCTGCTGCACCCACGTTTACCAGTGCCTGGAAACTAAACCAGACTCCAATTGAGCAACCTAAGAAGCCCGCAAAACGCTGGTCCATTTCTAATGCACGTTTGCCGATGGACATCGCACGAAAAGCCACGAAGAATACCATCAATAAAGCCAGTACCACACCGATATATCCCAGCTCTTCAGCGATAATCGAGAAGATGAAGTCGGTATGTGCTTCTGGTAAATACTCGAGTTTTTGAACTGAGTTACCTAAACCCTGCCCCCACAATTCGCCGCGTCCAAATGCCATCAGAGACTGTGTTAGCTGGTAACCACTACCAAACGGGTCATCCCATGGGTTCCAGAATGACGTTACGCGGCGGATACGATACGGTTCAGCCAGGATCAGCAGAATAACGGCTGAGATACCCATACCGATAATGGCCAGGAACTGCCAGAGTTTGGCTCCCGCAAGGAACAGCATCGCAAGCGTGGTAACAAACAGCACAACCACCGTACCAAGGTCAGGCTGCGCCAGCAGTAGCACGGCTAATACCAGAATAACGCCCATCGGCTTGAGGAAGCCGCGCAGGTTATTACGCACCTCATCAACCTTACGAACCAGATAGTTGGCGAGATAACAGAACAACGACAGTTTAGTGAATTCAGCTGGCTGAATACGCAACGGGCCGAAAGCAATCCAACGTGATGCACCGTTAACCGAGCTACCGACAACCAGTACAATCAAAAGCATAGCGATAGAGAGCAACAGCATTGCGGTACTGTGACGCTGCCAGAAATCCATCGGCAGGCGCAGCGTCACCATTGCCAGAGCAAACGCCAAAATGATGTACAACCCGTCGCGTTTCGCAAACAGGAAGGGATCATTGGCCAGGCGCTGCCCTACTGGCATAGATGCAGATGTCACCATAATGAAACCGACAGCTGCTAACCCGAAGGTCAGCCATAACAACGTGCGGTCATACATCACGATGTTATTGGAATCTGCTTCCTTGGTGCCCATCACCCAGCCTTTAAGCGCCGACCCCAACCAGGCCAGGATGGCAAATCCAGGCACGCGAGGCATACGCAGGCGAGGGAGAGATAAGCGCATCAGCCAAGCTCCTTCGCAAGTAAGGTGAATTGGTCACCACGTTGCTCAAAGTTTTTGAACTGATCGAGGCTTGCACAAGCAGGGGAAAGCAGAACCATATCACCTGCCTTGATACGAGAAGCGATTAATTTCATCGCCTCTTCCATCGTTTCAGTTTGCTCAGCAACATCCGGACGCAATGCAGCAAGCTCAGCACCATCGCGGCCAAAACAGTAAAGACGAATTGCAGAGCCCTGCAGGTATTGAGCAAGTGAAGAGAAATCAGCAGATTTGCCGTCGCCACCTAACAACAGATGTAGCGTACCCTCAACTTTCAAGCCATTTAGCGCCGCTTCAGTACTGCCAACATTGGTTGCCTTCGAATCGTTAATCCAGCGCACGCCGTTACGTTCCCAGGCAAGCTGGAAGCGATGAGCAAGGCCGGTAAATGTTGTAAGTGCTTTCAGGCTACTGGAACGCGGAAGTTTCACCGCATCGGCCAGCGCCAGCGCAGCAAGCGCGTTGGTGTAGTTATGACGACCAACCACTTTCATTTCTTTAGTGTTCAGTATTTTCTCGCCTTTCACCCGCAGCCAGGTATCGCCTTGCTGGTGGTTGAGATGATAGTCACCTACGTCGACGCCAAAGCTGATGCAGCGTTCATCTGCACCACGCACAGGCATCGTCAACGCATCATCGGCGTTGACTACACAAACAGCGGCGTTTTCATAAACACGTAATTTGGCTGCACGATACTGCTGCAAACCAAACGGATACCTGTCCATATGGTCTTCAGTGACGTTAAGAATCGTCGCTGCAGCAGCTTTCAGGCTAAAGGTGGTTTCCAACTGAAAGCTTGATAACTCAAGCACGTAAAGCTCACGATTTGGCTCCAGCAGCATTAACGCGGGTAGGCCGATATTTCCGCCGACACCCACATTCACACCAGCCGCTTTAGCCATTTCACCGACTAAAGTGGTGACGGTGCTTTTACCATTCGAGCCAGTAATCGCCACAATCGGCGCTTGTGCTTCACGGCAAAAGAGTTCGATATCACCCACAATCTCTACGCCCGCATCAGCCGCACGGCTCAAAGCAGGATGGGCAATCGCGATACCAGGACTGGCAACAATCAAGTCAGCCGCTAACAACCAGTCTTCGTTGAGTGAGCCAGTATGTCGCTCCACCGATTCAGGCAGTTTATCCAGACCCGGCGGTGAAATGCGGGTGTCCATCACACGTGGCGTAACACCACGCGCAAGGAAAAAGTCCACGCAAGACAGGCCCGTGAGGCCCAATCCGATAATGACGACATTTTTACCCTGGTAATCAGTCATAGTTAACGCACCTTCAGGGTAGCCAGGCCAATCAGGACCAGCATCAGCGAAATAATCCAGAAGCGCACAATAACTCGCGGCTCAGGCCAGCCTTTCAATTCGTAATGGTGATGAATAGGCGCCATGCGGAAAATACGCTGCCCACGCAATTTGAAGGAGCCGACTTGCAAGATGACTGACAGCGTTTCAACCACAAACACGCCGCCCATAATCACCAACAGGAATTCCTGACGCAGCAGCACGGCGATAGTACCGAGCGCACCGCCCAGAGCCAGTGAGCCAACATCGCCCATAAAGACTTGCGCTGGATAGGTGTTGAACCACAAGAAACCAAGCCCAGCACCAACAATCGCCGTACAGACGATGACCAGTTCCCCGGCATGACGCAGATAAGGAATATGCAGATATTCTGCAAACTTAATGTTACCGGTCGCCCAGGCAACCAGCGCAAAACCTGATGCCACCAGCACGGTTGGCATAATCGCCAGCCCGTCCAGGCCATCGGTCAGGTTTACTGCGTTGCCAGTACCGACGATAACGAAGTACGCCAGTAGCACATAGAAAAGACCAAGCTGCGGCATTACGTCTTTAAAGAACGGCACAACCAGCTCGGTGGCTGGCGTTCCTTTTCCTACGCTGTACATCGTGAAAGCTACAGCCAGCGCGATAACCGACATCCAGAAGTATTTCCAGCGTGCAATCAGACCTTTAGTATCTTTACGCACCACTTTGCGGTAGTCATCGATAAAGCCAATCACCCCGTAACCAATCAGCACGAACAACACACACCAGACATAAGGATTTGATGGATATGCCCACATCAACACGGAGATAACGATAGAAGTCAGGATCATAATCCCGCCCATCGTTGGTGTACCGCGTTTGCTGAAGTGAGATTCCGGGCCGTCGTTACGCACAACCTGGCCGAAGGAGAGTTGCTGCAAACGAGCAATCATACGCGGCCCCATCCATAACGAGATGAACAGAGCAGTCAGCAGGCTGACAATGGCGCGAAACGTCAGATAGGAAAAGACGTTAAAGCCGGAATAATATTTGACCAAGTGTTCGGCCAGCCAAACTAACATGTTCCATTCTCCTGTAATGCGTGTACTACCTGTTCCATGGCGGCACTACGTGAACCCTTCACTAAAATGGTAATCATTGAATGCTCAGCGAGTAGCGCCCTCAGGCGCACAATTAAAGAAGGCTTATCGGTAAAATGTTCGCCAACTTCAGAGGCAGTACTGATTGTTTCGCTCAGTGTGCCTACGCTTAGTACGCAATCGATGCCTGACGCTTTTGCTGCTTCACCCACCTGACGATGGCACTCAACAGACTCTGCACCCAACTCACCCATATCACCGACCACCATCACGCGGTAACCCGGCATTTCAGACAGCACCTGTGCTGCAGCGGTCATCGACCCCACATTGGCGTTGTAACTGTCGTCGAGGAGCAGTTGGTTTTCAGAAAGTTGAATCGGGAACAGACGCCCAGGAACGGCTTTAAGACCCGCCAGACCGGCTTTAACTGCTTCCAGAGAAGCCCCCACCGACATCGCAAGTGAGGCCGCAGCCAGCGCATTAGCAATGTTATGGCGACCAGGAAGTGGCAGCGTAACATCAACGTCACCCGCTGGTGTTTTGATGGTGAAATCGGTGCCATGCGCGGTGATGTGCACATTGGTTGCAGTAAAATCACTACCTGTGGCATTAGGTGAAAAACGCCATACTTTGCGCTCACCAATCACTTCCTGCCAGTTCAGCCAATCATTGTTATCTGCGTTGAGAATAGCGATGCCGTTCTCAGGCAAACCAGTGAAGATTTCACCTTTTGCTTTCGCAACACCGGCAAGCGACCCAAACCCTTCCAGGTGTGCAGCTGCCAGGTTATTGACCAATGCAGCTTCCGGGCGCGTGAGATTCACAGTCCAGGAGATTTCACCCTGGTGATTCGCACCGAGCTCAATGACTGCATATTCATGTTCTGGCGTCAGGCGTAACAACGTCATCGGTACGCCAATATCGTTATTCAAATTGCCAGCTGTATATAATGTGTTACCGCACTCACGCAAAATAGCGGCAGTCATCTCTTTTACAGAGGTTTTGCCGGAAGAACCGGTCAGCGCGACAATACGGGTTGGAACTTGCTGACGCACCCAGGCTGCGAGCTCGCCAAATGCCTGATGCGTATCGGCAACTACTAGCTGTGGAACATTGATAGCTAACTTGTGGCTAACCAATAACGCTCCTGCCCCACCCTTCACGGCATCTTGCGCAAAGTCATGAGCATCAAAACGCTCACCTTTCAGTGCGACGAACAGACAGCCCGGCGTTAATTTGCGCGTGTCGGTAGTGACATCAATGATATCGGCGTCAGCACCATGCAACTCTCCCTTCAGGACAGTGGCAAGTTGGCTCAAGGAAACGCGGATCATGCCACAACCCCCAACAGACGGGCGACAGTGACACGGTCGGAGTAGTCCAGACGGCGCACACCCACAATTTGATAATCCTCATGACCCTTGCCGGCAACCAGAACCACATCGTTTTCTTTGGCTTGCATAATCGCGTTAGTCACAGCTTCGGCGCGGCCTGAAACCACATGCGCGCGGCCTGCATCCAACATGCCTGTCAGAATATCGGCAACAATCGCTTTCGGCTCTTCGGTGCGTGGGTTGTCATCGGTGACGACAACGACATCTGCATATTGCTCGGCAATTCCACCCATAATTGGGCGCTTGCCTTTATCGCGATCGCCGCCGCAACCGAACACGCACCACAGCTTGCCGCTACAATGTAAACGCGCGGCTTGCAGGGCTTTTTCCAGCGCATCTGGCGTATGGGCGTAATCCACCACAACCGTCGGCTTACCAGGAGCTGTGAAAACTTCCATGCGACCGCAAACAGGTTGCAGGCTCTGAGCCGTTTTCAGCAGTTCTTCGAGTGGGTAATCCAGCACTAACAGAGTGGCAAGCGCCAGCAGCAAGTTGCTAACGTTAAACGCGCCCATCAGGCGGCTTTCAATTTCGCCATTCCCCCATGAAGAGCTGAACTGGATAGTGGCCCCGCCATCGTGATAATGCACGTTGGTTGCTTTCAACCAGCGTCCACGGCAGCCGGGCTGCAAATTGTTTTCCATCGTAACGGCAACAGCGTCAGGCAAGCGTGCTAACCAATTGCGTCCGATTTCATCATCAGCATTAATGATTGCATTGCCGTAATCATGTTCGGAGAACAGCAACCATTTCGCAGCTTCATAGCCTGCCATATCACCATGGTAATCCAGGTGATCTCGGCTGAGATTGGTGAACACGCTGGCAGTGAATTTCAATGCGGAAACACGATGCTGAACCAGCCCGTGTGAGGAAACTTCCATCGCTGCAAAGCTTGCGCCTTCATCAGCCAGTGTCGCCAGCACGTGCTGCACGTCAACGGCAGAGCCAGTGGTGTTTTCGGTCGGTTTCACATTGCCGAGTAAACCGTTGCCCACGGTACCCATAACGGCACTGGTTTCGCCTAATAACTGGCTCCACTGTGCTAGCAACTGAGCGGTAGTCGTTTTGCCATTTGTGCCCGTCACGCCAACCAGGCGTAATGCACTTGAGGGTTCGTTGTAAAAACGCCCTGCCAAAGCAGAAAGTCGTTGATGCAACTGGCTCAGATAAATAACCGGCACACCGTGCATTTCACGGATTTCACCATCTACTGCTTCGCCTTCAGCTTCAGCAACGATAGCGGCTACACCTTGCGCTATTGCCTGCGGGATATATCGACGCCCGTCCGCCTGATGACCGACTATAGCTACAAAAAGGTCGCCCGATGCCGCCACGCGGCTATCGAGTGTCATTTCTCGCAGAGCTCTCTCCGGCGCTTGTGGCACCCACGGAGCAAGAAGGTCGCGCAAATTACGATCTGCCACCTGATCCCTCATTTTGATTAATTACAAATTCACTTTTTTCACCTGTCGCCAGAGCATCCGGTTCGATATTCATGGTGCGCAGAACGCCGCCCATAATGGCACCGAACACAGGTGCAGAGACGGCACCACCGTAATACTTCCCTGCTTGTGGGTCGTTAATCACCACAACCAGCGCAAATCGAGGGTTACTTGCTGGCGCTACGCCCGCGGTGTAAGCAATGTATTTGTTGACGTATTTTCCGTCCGGCCCGACTTTTTTCGCCGTACCGGTCTTAATTGCAATGCGGTAGCCTTTGATGGCCGCTTTAACGCCACCACCACCAGGCAATGCCACACTTTCCATCATATGAACGACGGTACGAACCAACTGTTCAGGGAAGATACGTTCACCTGGAACAGGGGGATCAACCTTCGTAATTGACAGTGGGCGATACACACCGTAGCTGCCAATCGTTGCGTAGACTCGCGCTAACTGTAACGGGGTTACCATTAGCCCGTAGCCGAAAGAGAAGGTGGCCCTCTCTATGTCAGACCACCGTTGTTTTTGCGGATATAAGCCACTGCGTTCTCCGACCAGCCCCAAGTTGGTCGCTTTTCCCAATCCAAAACGTGAGTAAGTATCTACCAACGCTGAGGAGGGCATCGCTAACGCCAGTTTAGAAACCCCGACGTTACTCGACTTCTGTAGCACCCCGGTAAGGGTCAATTCGCTGTAGCGCGCCACATCTTTGATCTCATGACCATTAATGCGGTACGGCACGGTATTCAGAACGGTATTTTCACGTACCACGCCACGTTGCAGCGCAGTCATGACCACCATCGGTTTCACTGTAGAACCCGGCTCGAAAACGTCCGTAATGGTACGGTTACGCATCACGTCTTTCGGGGTTCCACTTAAATTATTTGGGTTATAGGATGGGCTGTTTGCCATCGCTAAAACTTCGCCAGTGCTCACATCAACCAGCACCGCACTGCCCGATTCCGCTTTGTTGAAGGCCACAGCATTGTTTAGCTCGCGATAAACCAACGCCTGTAAGCGTTCATCGATACTCAATGCGAGGTTATGAGCGGCCTGACTATCGGTTGAAGAAATATCTTCAATGACGCGCCCGAAACGGTCTTTACGCACGACGCGCTCGCCCGGTTGGCCGGTCAGCCATTTGTCGAAGCTTTTTTCAACGCCCTCGATACCCTGGCTATCCACGTTAGTGAAGCCAATAAGGTGAGCGGTTACTTCGCCTGAAGGGTAGTAACGGCGAGATTCCTGGCGTAAATGAATACCGGGAAGTTTCAGTTTTTTGATGTAATCGCCAATATCAGGGTTAACCTGACGGGCGAGATAAATAAATCGGCCTTTCGGGTTGCTGTTAACACGGGAAGCCAGTTGATCAAGAGGGATTTTCAGAGCATCCGCCAGCGCTTTCCAGCGGTTATCCAGCGTAATACCACCTGCATCATGCAGCTCTTTCGGATCGGCCCAAATCGCATTCACCGGCACGCTGACTGCCAATGGGCGACCAGCACGATCGCTAATCATGCCACGAGAAGTAGAGACTTCCTGCACACGCAAAGAGCGCATGTCTCCCTGGCGAACCAGCATATCTGGCGCAATGATTTGCAGCCAGGCAACGCGCCCCAGCAAGAAAACCAGCGCCAGCAAAATGCAACCGCAAAGCAACGCAAAACGCCAACTTACAAAGTTGGCCTGTTCTTCCTGGCGTTTCGGTTTAAGCGTTTTTGCCGCTGCTCTCATCTGCCACGCGATTCCTTATTGCTGAACTACAATGTTTTCCTGCGATGGGTCAACATGCTGCAATTGCAGCTTTTCCGTTGCGACCCGCTCCACCCGGCTATGATCGCCCAGTGCATTTTCTTCCAAAATCAGATTTCGCCATTCGATATCCAGCGCATCACGTTCCACAACCATTTGCTCACGCTGAGCGGTGAGCAGTCGGGTGTGGTGAGCGGTAGTCACAACAAAAATGGCGGTAACGATAATGGCGGTGAACAAGATCAGCGGTAGTTTCCCATGACGCAACAAATCACCACCAATCACTGTTGGTAGAGCATGCCGCTCGCCACTGCTCAACTGGCCAGTAACTTTATTCAGGGCTTCTGCCACTCTGCTGATCATGCGTTCGTCCTTTCAGCGATGCGCAGAACCGAACTACGCGCACGCGGGTTTTCCGCCACTTCTTCATCGCCTGGCATCATTTTGCCAATTGATTTTAAATATCTGCCACCAAGCTTATTCAACTGGGCTTCAGTCATTGGGATACCGGCCGGAACCTGTGGTCCACGGGTGTTTTCACGCATAAAGCGCTTAACAATTCGGTCTTCCAGAGAGTGGAAACTGATAATTGACAGGCGGCCACCCGTTGCGAGCGTTTCAATCGAGCCTTTCAGTGCCTTTTCGATCTCATCAAGTTCGCTGTTGATCCAGATACGAATAGCCTGGAAAGTACGCGTGGCCGGGTGTTTGAATTTGTCTTTAACCGGCATTGCTGCAGCTACAACCGTCGCAAGTTCTTTAGTGCGTGTCATTGGCTGTTCACGGTTGCGCTCGATAATGGCGCGCGCAATACGTTTGCCAAACTTTTCTTCACCGAAGGTTTTAATCACCCAGGCGATATCTGCTTCTTCAGCACTGAGCAACCATTCCGCAGCTGACTGGCCACGAGTCGGGTCCATACGCATATCCAACGGGCCATCACGCATAAACGAGAAGCCGCGTTCTGCATCATCAAGTTGCGGTGAAGAGACGCCAAGATCCAACAGGATGCCGTCAATTTTGCCCAGCAAGTCGCGTTCGCGTGCGTATTCAGCTAATTCAGAGAAAGGTCCATGAATGATAGAGAAGCGCGGATCATCAATTGCCCTGGCAGCCTCAATTGCTTGAGGATCTCGGTCGATTGCCAGCAGGCGCCCTTCTGGTCCCAGTTGGGAAAGAATCAGGCGAGAGTGACCACCGCGGCCAAACGTGCCATCAATGTAGATGCCATCCTGACGAATGTTGAGACCATTCACGGCCTCATCAAGCAGGACTGAAGTATGTTTAAAATTTTCCATCATTATTTATAGTGACAAGTCCTGCAGACGGTCCGACAAGGTGGTTGTCGTAGCCTGCTCAGCGTCGATGTCTTCCTTGACCTGTTGATGCCAGGTCGTTTCATCCCACAGTTCAAATTTATTGAACTGCCCAACCAGCATCACTTCTTTGGTTAGCCCAGCGTATTGGCGCAAAACAGGTGCTAGCAATAATCGCCCGGCGCTATCCATCTGACATTCACTGGCATGCCCGAGTAACAATCGCTGCACGCGACGCTCAACCGGGTTCATGCTCGACAGACGAGCTAGCTTTTGTTCAATAATTTCCCACTCGGGAAGGGTATAAAGCAGCAGGCATGGGTGATGGATGTCGATGGTACAAACCATCTGACCTTCAGAGGTTTCGACAAGCGCATCCCGGTAACGGGTAGGTACGGCAAGCCGCCCTTTGCTGTCGAGATTGACTAATGTTGCCCCACGGAACATGCCAGCCTCACCCTTAAATTCCCCTTTCCACCACTTTGACCCACAAAATCCCACCTAAAGGAGTTTACGGAGCGGAGGAAAACCTTGTCAAGCAAGCTACAACGCTGATGGAAATAATTTTCATCTCCTAAGCGATTGATAAATGACTGGCGTGAAAAGGCGCTACATCCACGATGCAAAATTAACGTTATGAATATTTGAAAGAAAAAAGATCAATAAGCATAAATATCGTTAAATCGACTGAAAACCTGCAAGGTAAAATATGAAGTGTTCAGTTTGCGACGCGGTCGGCATTTTAAGGTATTTCTCTGCAGGATAACAGCGCCAGATGCAGGCGAAACGCGGGCTGCGGGTTAGTTTGAAGGGGCACTGAGAACTATTGTTTAATTATCGGGCACTTTTACACACTGCTATGTAACAAAATAATTCAGAAGAAGGAATTATATCGATTCTGGAATTAAGAGAAGTGTCTATTATCAATGAAAAATAATTACCTGAATAACTAAGGTAAATAAAACGAGATTATTCTTAATTAAGAATGGCAGCCGTAACTGCCATCTCTTGTTAGTGCCGACTTAAACTGCCACGGCGATATAGATTACGACGAATACGTGTTAATCCAGGCTTAGGTTTACGTGGCTCATCGAGGCTTGCCAATACCAATTCCAGTACTCTTTCGGCTACATCACGGTGGCGCTGCGCAACAGCCAATACTGGACATTGCAGGAAATCAAGCAACTCATTGTCACCGAAAGTCGCAATTGCTAACTCTGACGGCAAATGCCCTTCACGGCGCAATGTTACATCCATAACACCTTGTAATAATGCAAAAGACGTCGTGTATAGAGCCTGCGGCATTGGGTGAGTTTCCAACCACTTGTCAAAAAGCTGCGCTGCGGCTTCACGCTCATAACTGTTGGCATATAAGAAGTGTACTTCACGTGGATCATCTTTCCACGCGGTGCGGAAACCTTGTTCGCGCAAGTAGCTAACTGACAGCTCCGGCAATGCGCCAAGATAAAGAACCGTTTCAGCAGGGAAAGTACGCAGCTCACTGGCCAACATTTCCGCATCTTCCTGGTCTGCACCGACTACGCTAATGAAATTTTCGCGATCTAATGCACGATCGAGCGCGATGATTGGAAAAGGGTCGTTCGCCCAGCGTTGATAGAATGGATGTTCAGGCTGCAGTGACGTTGAAACAATGATCGCATCAACCTGACGTTGTAGCAGGTGCTCAATACAACGCATTTCATTATCAGGCTGGTCTTCCGAGCACGCGATAAGCAACTGATATCCACGCTGACGAGCCTGGCGCTCCAGATAGTTGGCGATACGGGTGTAGCTTGTGTTCTCAAGGTCTGGAATAACTAATCCGATAGAACGCGTGCGCCCGGCACGCAATCCTGCAGCCACAGCATTCGGGTGGTAGTTATGTTCGCGTACAACTGCCATGACTTTCTCAACGGTCTTATCGCTAACGCGATACTGTTTTGCCTTACCGTTGATGACGTAGCTCGCCGTAGTGCGCGAAACTCCAGCCAGGCGCGCGATTTCATCCAATTTCACAGTAGCCCCTTATTTAGGATTTCCATAACCATACCCTGGTCATGGTTTCATTTTTATCATCTAAGCGCAGAATAATACCTCGGGCAACCGCTTTTGCTGGCAGTTGCTGCGCTATTTGCAAAAAAAAAACCCGGTACGTGTTTTACCGGGTTTTTTATTTAGCCGCCATTACAGGCTAGCGCATAATCTTATCGCCACGCGATACGCCCACAATACCTGAGCGTGCGACTTCCACAATCTTAGCCACTTCACGAATGGTATTCAGGAATGCGTCCAGTTTGTCGCTAGTCCCTGCCAGTTGAACCGTGTAGAGCGTTGGTGTGACATCAATGATTTGCCCACGAAAGATTTCCGCGTTGCGTTTCACTTCTTCACGCCCGTAACCACTCGCCTGCACTTTTACCAGCATGATTTCACGCTCGACATGCGCCCCTTGCACCAGTTCGCTGACACGCAGGACATCCACCAGTTTATGCAGCTGCTTTTCAATCTGCTCCAGCACTTTCGCATCACCAACCGTTTGGATAGTCATGCGAGACAGTGTGGGATCGTCAGTTGGAGCCACGGTCAGACTTTCAATGTTGTAACCGCGCTGAGCAAATAAGCCTATTACACGGGACAGCGCCCCGGACTCATTTTCGAGTAATACAGATAATATCCGGCGCATAATCAGGTTCTCTCCGTTTTGCTTAACCACATCTCATCCATACCACCGCCACGGATCTGCATCGGGTACACATGCTCAGTGCCATCAACTGCGACGTCGACAAATACCAGACGCTGGTTACGCACGGCCTCCAGCGCTTCGATCAACTTGCTTTCCAGCTCATGCGGCTCGTTAATGTTGATCCCTACATGCCCATAAGCTTCCGCAACGCGCACAAAATCAGGTAAAGACTCCATATAGGATTGAGAATGGCGGCCAGAGTAAATCATGTCCTGCCACTGTTTCACCATACCGAGATAACGGTTGTTGAGGTTAAGCACCAATACCGGCAAACCATATTGCAGCGCGGTAGAGAGTTCCTGGATATTCATTTGAATACTGCCATCACCCGTAACGCAAACCACGGTCTCGTCTGGCAATGCCAGCTTCACACCCAGTGCGGCTGGCAAACCAAAGCCCATAGTGCCGAGACCGCCAGAGTTAATCCAACGGCGAGGTTTATCAAAGGTGTAATAAAGTGCAGCAAACATTTGGTGCTGACCGACATCAGAGGTGACGTAAGCCTCACCTTTGGTCAGACGATAGATAGTTTCAATAACCGCCTGTGGCTTAATCTTATCGCTTGTTCTGTCAAACTCCAGGCACTGGCGTGCACGCCATTGCTCAATCTGTTGCCACCAGTCACGGATATCATCGCAGGACTGCGACGTATCTTCCTGCGCCATCAGCTCCAACATTTGCTGTAAAACCTGACGCGCATCACCAACAATAGGAATATCCGCACCGACAGTTTTAGAAATAGAAGTTGGGTCGATATCAATATGCAGCACTGTCGCATTCGGGCAGTACTTCGCGAGATTGTTGGTGGTGCGGTCATCAAAGCGCACACCAACTCCGAAAATCACGTCAGAGTTGTGCATCACCATGTTAGCTTCATAAGTTCCGTGCATCCCCAGCATGCCTAATGCCTGGCGATGAGTCCCTGGAAACACGCCAAGACCCATTAACGAGGAGACGACCGGAATATTCAGCTTCTGGGCTAGTTCAAGCAGTTCATCATGACAGGCAGAAGTGATCGCACCGCCACCGACATACATGACCGGCTTTTTCGCCGCCAGCAAGGTTTGCAATGCGCGCTTAATCTGCCCTTTGTGACCCTGAGTGGTCGGGTTATAAGAACGCATACTGACTGTTTCGGGGTAGCTGTAAGGGAACTTATTTGCCGGACTCATAATGTCTTTTGGCAAATCGACCACAACCGGCCCTGGGCGGCCACTTGCTGCAAGCCAGAAGGCTTTTTTGATGATGCCAGGAATGTCTTCTGCTTGTTTGACTAAAAAGCTGTGTTTCACGACCGGGCGCGAAATCCCCACCATGTCGCATTCCTGGAATGCATCATAGCCAATCAGCGATGTTGCAACCTGACCAGAAAGCACCACCATTGGAATGGAATCCATGTAAGCCGTAGCAATGCCGGTGATTGCGTTTGTAGCACCTGGACCGGATGTCACCAGCACGACCCCCACTTCACCGGTTGCACGCGCCAGGCCATCAGCCATATGCACTGCCGCTTGTTCATGGCGTACCAGTACGTGATCAATGCCACCAATAGTATGAAGCGCATCATAGATATCGAGTACTGCGCCTCCTGGGTAACCGAATACATGTTTAACGCCCTGATCGATAAGCGATCGGACGACCATCTCGGCTCCTGACAACATCTCCATGGTTTGCCTCCAGGCTTACGTGTTTGACCGACCACCGAAATCATTTCGGCTAAGTCGTTGAGGCAGGTTGTTGCGCCCTGCATATGTCTTTTTATTATTGATAGTTGCCTAACATAACCGTTGAAAATCTGGCAATCAATTGCCAATCTTCAAGCCTCAAACAAGGATTTTTTTACGAACACTACAAAACCCTCGAGTGGCAGAGTTAAGCTCTGACCATAAGCAGAAATTATGAATGAAAATACCATGGATGGTGGCTTTGCAGGATAAATCTAATTAGCGCACGATTTATCATATGTTTTGGAGAGAAAGCACAAAAACAACTAAAGAAGAAAAAACTATAAAGGCTAATAAAAGAAGGATAACCGGATAGTTTTAACCATCCGGATTACTCAGACAAGGATTCTAAATCTACTTACTGCACACTGTAGTCAGTAATTTTTCCATCCATTGATGCCCTTTATCGCGCCCTGCTGCTTCATGCCACGATAAATAACAAGTAGCTGTATTTTCTTTAAGCGGCAGTGTGAATGTTTGTAAATTCAGCGAGTCAGAAAACTCCTCAGCTAACCAGCGTGGTGCTATCGCAACCAGTTGAGTCTGCGACACAATATTTAAAACGCTGATCATTGCCATCCCTTGATAAGCAATACAGGCCAGTTTATCTGCTGTTTGATACCATGGTGCACTGAATGATGCAAAGCGATCCAGGGAAACAACCGCATGTTTTTCGTTATAAACGTCTTCTTCAGTTAATGGTTTAACTAAGCGTGGATTTTTCTTACTCGCCACCAGAACCATTTCATCTTCAAATAGTGGAATACATGTGAACTCAGGTCGACGAAATTCAGAATAGCTAATAACAAATTCTGTTTCCTGATAACGTAATTGGTGTTCAATATCTTTATTTAAAGACGATTTAAAGAGTAACTGAATACCCGGCGCAAAGCGTTTCACATTATTAAAGATAACAGAGGTTAAAAAATTATCTAAAGGGCTGCTAACGCAAATATTAAACACCCTTTCACTACTGCTCGGGTCGAAACCTGCTCCTGGTAACTCATTCTGTACCAGCTGCAATGCCTGGCGAATGGAGCCAAACAGTTGGAAGGCCCGAGCCGTAGGCTGAATGCCTCGGCCATAACGTACGAATAGTTCATCATTGAACATTATTTTCAACCGAGCTACCGCATTACTCACTGCGGGCTGAGACATCCCCAGGGTTTGAGCAGCACGGGTAATATTCTGCACTTGCATAACAGCATCAAATACAGTTAATAAATTTAAATCAACAGAACGTAGTTGAGGTTTAAACCCATCATGAACTGTTGGTTGTTCTACATAATTATCAGACATGGCAAACTCCACTAAGATGGTTCGTCCTTTTTCACAGATTAACTCTGCGGGCTATCCCTATTATCACTTGCTAAGCAGAACATGCTGATCAATACAATTGAAAACATTATTTAAAAATAAAAATAAAATTTTTAATTCACGTTTCCTGACACGCCAACACGGCTTCAGCTACTGACAAGTCTGGTATAACTATAAAGATGTATATAACTTTTTTGTGTCAGTTGATTTCCTGAACATGCTAATGAAATCACAAAATGACTTATCGCACAATGATTCACCTAATGAATTATATATCAACCATGGATGACATCGCTGGTCGGAAACAATAGTTCTACTGAGAATCGAGTGATAAGGAAAGGAGATAAATTCCTAAAATAGGATTCTTGCCTTGATTAACCCTCGCAAATCATAACTATGATGAATGACGATGGTAATAAACATATTATTTTTAATTGTTTCTGACGATTTCATTTTTACATAAAACGGTAAGCAGTCCTTTTTCATACCTTTTATAAATATTATGAAAAATTGATATACCAGCACAAATAACTGACCGTCACACCCACCTTACTATCGCCAAAACTGTGCCTGAGAGAATCGATTGTTGACACAGCAGGGCAGATCAAGTACCAATAAATGCATAACGAATTCACTTGGGGCTTGAAAACATGATTCGCACCATTCGCCTACTAGGTCTACTACTAAACGCAACTTCTTTGCGCGGTAGGCTGGTGGGCGAAATCGAGCGTTGATTCAAGCCATCAGACAGAAAAAACCCGCGCCACTGCGCGGGTTTTTTTATGCTCGTAGCAAGGGCCCCTAAGACGAGAAAGGACCACAACATGAGCCAACAAGTCATTATTTTCGATACCACTTTGCGTGATGGTGAGCAGGCATTACAGGCAAGTCTGAGTGTAAAAGAGAAGCTGCAAATTGCGATGGCACTGGAACGTATGGGTGTTGACGTAATGGAAGTCGGTTTCCCTGTTTCCTCTCCTGGTGACTTCGAATCCGTACAAACCATCGCCCGCAACATCAAAAATAGCCGTGTGTGTGGCCTCGCTCGTTGTGTAGATAAAGATATCGATGTTGCCGCCGAGGCGCTGAGGATTGCCGAAGCATTCCGTATTCATGTGTTTCTGGCCACGTCCACCATGCACATCGAAACCAAATTACGCAGTACCTTCGATGATGTTTTAGCTCGTGCAGTTAATTCTGTTAAACGCGCCCGTAACTACACCGACGACGTAGAGTTCTCATGTGAAGATGCTGGTCGTACTCCAATCGATAACCTGTGCCGTATAGTAGAAGCAGCCATTGGCGCAGGCGCTACAACCATCAATATCCCGGACACAGTCGGCTACACCACTCCAGTCCAGTTCGGCGGTATTATTCAGACTTTGTATAACCGCGTCCCTAACATTGATAAAGCGATTATCTCTGTCCACTGCCACGACGATTTGGGCATGGCAACAGGCAACTCTATCGCAGCAATTCAGGCCGGTGCCCGTCAGGTTGAAGGCACACTGAACGGTATAGGCGAACGTGCCGGTAACACTGCGCTGGAAGAAGTCATCATGGCGATTAAAGTACGCGGCCAAATGTTAGACGTGCATACCAATATCAATCACCATGAAATCTACCGCACCAGCCAGATTGTCAGCCAGCTGTGCAACATGCCAATCCCGTCGAACAAAGCGGTTGTCGGTTCAAACGCATTCGCCCACTCCTCCGGTATTCACCAGGATGGCGTGCTGAAAAACCGCGAAAACTACGAAATCATGACGCCGGAAACCATCGGCTTGAACCAGGTGCAATTGAACCTGACCTCCCGCTCGGGCCGCGCCGCAGTGAAACACCGTATGGAAGAGATGGGCTATAAAGAAGCCGACTACAATCTGGATTCTTTGTACGACGCCTTTCTGAAACTGGCCGACAAAAAAGGCCAGGTCTTTGACTACGATTTGGAAGCATTGGCCTTCATCGGCAAGCAGCAGGAAGAACCAGAACATTTCCGCATGGAATACTTCAACGTGCAGTCGGGTTCAAGCGTGATTTCCACCGCTTCCGTCCAACTGCAATGTGGCGAAGAAACGCATTCAGAAGCCGCGACCGGCAACGGCCCGGTTGACGCTGTCTACCAGGCGATTAACCGCATCACAAATTACGACGTTGAACTGGTGAAATATCAGCTGTCTGCGAAAGGCCAGGGCAAAGACGCATTGGGCCAGGTTGACATCGTTGTGACCCACAAAGGCCGCCGCTTCCATGGCGTAGGTCTGGCGACCGACATCGTTGAATCTTCAGCGAAAGCGATGATTAACGTGCTGAACAACATCTGGCGTGCGGGCATCGTCGAAAAAGAATTGCAACGCAAAGCTCATAATAAAGAAAATAATCAGGAAACCGTGTGACATGTCAAAAACTCATCATATAGCAGTATTGCCGGGTGACGGCATTGGCCCAGAAGTTATGGCTCAGGCGCTGAAAGTGCTGGATGCAGTTCGTAAGCGCTTCGATATGCGCATTACCACCAGTCAATATGACGTAGGTGGCATTGCTATCGACCGCCACGGCAACCCGCTGCCACCCGTTACCGTTGAAGGCTGCGAGCAGGCAGATGCGATTCTGTTCGGCTCCGTGGGCGGCCCTAAGTGGGAACACCTGCCTCCGGCCGAGCAGCCAGAGCGGGGCGCATTATTGCCGCTGCGTAAGCACTTTAAGTTGTTCAGTAACCTGCGCCCTGCTCGCCTGTACCAGGGTCTGGAAGAGTTTTGCCCACTGCGTGCTGACATCGCCGCGAACGGCTTTGACATTCTGTGTGTGCGTGAACTGACTGGCGGGATCTACTTCGGCCAGCCGAAAGGCCGTGAAGGCTCCGGCATGCACGAGAAAGCCTTTGATACCGAAGTGTATTACCGCTTTGAGATCGAACGTATTGCGCGCATTGCCTTCGAGTCCGCTCGCAAACGCCGCCATAAAGTGACGTCAATTGATAAAGCGAACGTGCTGCAAACTTCCGTCATGTGGCGCGAAATCGTCGGCGAAATCGCGAAAGAATACCCGGACGTTGAGTTGGCACACATGTACATCGACAACGCCACCATGCAGCTGATTAAAGACCCGTCGCAGTTTGACGTGCTGCTGTGCTCCAACCTGTTTGGCGACATTCTGTCTGACGAATGCGCGATGATCACCGGCTCCATGGGCATGCTGCCATCGGCAAGCCTGAACGAGCAAGGTTTCGGCCTGTACGAACCTGCGGGCGGTTCCGCGCCTGATATCGCAGGTAAAAATATTGCTAACCCAATTGCGCAGATCCTGTCTCTGGCTCTGTTACTGCGCTACAGCCTGGATGCTGAAGAGGCCGCTTTGGCCATCGAAAACGCTATCAACCTTGCGCTGGAAGAAGGTTTCCGTACCGGCGACCTGGCTCGTGATGGCAACGCAATCAGCACCGACGAAATGGGCGATACCATTGCTCGCTTCGTGGCAGAGGGGAAATAATCATGGCGAAGACGTTATATCAAAAGTTGTACGATGCCCACGTAGTCTACGAAGCCGTCGATGAAACACCACTGTTGTACATAGACCGTCATCTGGTGCACGAAGTGACTTCGCCACAGGCGTTTGACGGCCTGCGTGCCCACAAGCGCCCGGTGCGTCAGCCTGGCAAAACGTTTGCCACCATGGACCACAACGTTTCTACGCAGACTAAAGACATCAACGCTTCCGGCGAAATGGCCCGTATTCAGATGCAGGAACTGATGAAAAACTGCAAAGAATTCGGCGTTGAGCTGTACGACCTGAATCACCCGTTCCAGGGCATCGTTCACGTGATGGGGCCAGAGCAAGGCATTACGTTGCCGGGCATGACCATCGTGTGTGGTGACTCCCACACCGCGACCCACGGCGCATTCGGCGCGCTGGCGTTTGGTATCGGCACTTCCGAAGTTGAGCATGTGCTGGCGACGCAAACCCTGAAACAGGGCCGCGCCAAAACCATGAAGATTGAAGTGACCGGCACTGCGGCACCTGGCATCACCGCAAAAGACATCGTGCTGGCGATTATCGGCAAAACCGGCAGCGCTGGCGGCACCGGGCACGTAGTGGAATTCTGCGGTAGCGCAATTCAGGCGCTGTCGATGGAAGGCCGCATGACGCTGTGTAACATGGCTATCGAAATGGGTGCCAAAGCGGGCATCGTGGCACCAGACGAAATCACCTTTAACTACGTGAAAGGCCGTCTGCATGCGCCGAAAGCCGCCGATTGGGACGACGCAGTGGCGTACTGGAAAACCTTCAGCACTGACGAAGGCGCGAAATTCGACACCATCGTCACGCTGGACGCCGCAGAAATCGCTCCGCAAGTCACCTGGGGGACCAACCCAGGCCAGGTGATTTCCGTTACCGAAAACATCCCGAATCCAGAATCGTTCGCTGACCCGGTAGAACGCGCTTCTGCCGAGAAAGCGCTGGCATATATGGGCCTGAAACCGGGCATTCCATTGACCGAAGTCGCCATCGACAAAGTGTTTATCGGTTCATGCACCAACTCACGCATCGAAGATTTGCGTGCCGCAGCCGAAATCGCCAAAGGTCGAAAAGTCGCACCAGGCGTGCAGGCGTTAGTGGTTCCAGGTTCTGGCCCGGTAAAAGCACAGGCGGAAGCGGAAGGTCTGGATAAGATTTTCATCGAAGCTGGTTTTGAATGGCGCTTGCCAGGCTGCTCGATGTGCCTGGCGATGAATAACGACCGCCTGGAACCGGGCGAGCGTTGTGCTTCCACCAGCAACCGTAACTTTGAAGGCCGCCAGGGCCGCGGTGGCCGCACTCATTTGGTTAGCCCCGCAATGGCCGCCGCAGCCGCTGTATCCGGTCACTTTGCTGACATCCGCACGTTGAAATAAAGGAAAACACCATGGCAGAGAAATTTATCCAACATACCGGCCTGGTCGTTCCGCTGGATGCCGCAAACGTTGATACCGACGCAATCATTCCTAAGCAATTTTTGCAGAAGGTGACCCGCACTGGTTTTGGTGCTCACTTGTTTAACGACTGGCGTTTTCTGGATGATGCAGGGCAAAAGCCAAATCCAGAATTCGTGCTGAACTTCCCGGAGTTTAAGGGCGCTTCTATTTTGCTGGCGCGAGAAAACTTCGGCTGCGGTTCTTCCCGTGAACACGCGCCGTGGGCGTTGACTGATTACGGTTTCAAAGTGGTTATCGCGCCAAGTTTTGCGGATATTTTCTACGGCAACTCATTCAACAACCAGTTACTGCCGGTGACGTTGAGCGAAGCAGAAGTCGATGAGTTGTTCAAACTGGTCGCGGCCAATCCAGGTATTAAATTCGTTGTCGACCTGGAAGCGCAGACGGTGATTGCGGGTGAGAAAAGCTATTCATTTAATATCGATACTTTCCGCCGCCACTGCATGTTAGAAGGGCTGGATAGTATTGGCCTGACGTTGCAGCACGAAGGTTCAATTTCTGCTTACGAGCAGAAACAACCGGTGTTTATGCGTTAACAGACTCCAATTCTTATACCCAAAATAATTCGAGCTGCATCGAGGCGGCAAGTGTTCGAGGCCCAGGGAGCTTACATAAGTAAGTGACCTGGGCGAGGACACGCAGCCAACAAAGAGGCAGCTTGAAGTATGAAGGGTATTACTTCAGCGTTTCGACCAACCCCTTCCGCTGCCCTTCCAGCGTCACCACTTTGCTACACACATCGCGGCCAAACTGCTCGAAATCTTTTTCCTGATTCTTCCACTCGTTTTGAATCGACGTCTGTAACCCGCCGAGGCTACCTAACACGCCTTGCAGCGGATTGCCGCCGCCTTTCAGAACCGCTTTTGCACCCATTTCGTTGATGCTGTCCTGCAAGATGCCGCCCATCGCCTGATTCACCAACTGTTGCCCTTCGGAGCGCACTTGATCAATCGCTTTATAGTGGAAGGTTAAACCATCCGAGCGGGTTTCAATAATACGGTTCATCTGCTGCTTGAGTTGCGCGTCGAGTTTAGTCAGACGGCCACGCATATTGCTGCTCTCGCCCACTTCTTTAGCGATGATTTTATCCAGCGCAACACGGCCCTTTTCAACACGGGTCAATGCACCGTTGTTAATCCACGGAAGATCGCTACGCAACGCTTTCTGGTAATCCAGAGCCAACTGGCGCTGCGTTGCGTTTAATGTGTGTGGCTTGCCGTTAAATTGCAGGCTGCCATCGGGGGCAATAACCAGATTGCCATTCTCACCAACAACCTGAACGGATTGCGGGTTGATTACCACGTCATCGCGAGGCGTGACGCTGCATTTATAGTCGGCCTGTGCCTGCATCGCAGTTAGTAGCAGAACGCCCATCAAAGCCTTACGAATCATAGTCACTCCTGAAAAAAAGGGCCGGTTCTCACCAGCCCATTTGTTCTATTTCAATCAATCCCACCAGACATCAAACAGATCGCTGGTGCGAACGTCTTCAGCCTTGTGATCTTCAAGCCATTTACGCACCAGAGCTTGATGCTCTTCGGTGCATTTGCCGATTTCCTGCAGGCAAATTAAGCCTTCCCAGGAAAGGTGGCCGCCGCCATCAAAAGCCAGACCATTTTTATCGATCACTTCATCGATGAATTCATCAACGATTTTATCGATTTGTTCTTCGGAGGTGCCTTCCGGGAAACGCCATGCAACAGAGAACCCCACTTCCTGGAATTCGTCGATGTGCATTTTCTTACGCAAACGACGGCTACGATTAATTGCCATTACTTTACCCTCTCGAACATTAAGTCCCATACGCCGTGACCAAGACGATGGCCACGTTGTTCAAATTTGGTCACCGGACGTGAATCCGGGCGTGGTACGTAGTCGTTAGTCTCTGACTGGTTTTGATAACCGTCGACAGAGGACATCACTTCGAGCATGTGTTCAGCATAAGGTTCCCAATCGGTCGCCATATGGAACACACCTCCCAGTTTCAGTTTGCTTTTCACAAACTCGGCAAACGGCACCTGAACGATACGGCGCTTATTATGACGCGCTTTGTGCCACGGATCAGGGAAAAAGAGCTGAACCATGGATAAAGAATTGTCAGGAACCATTTTTTGCAGCACTTCCACCGCGTCGTGACACATCACGCGCAGGTTCTCAACGCCCTCTTCATGAGCGGTCGCAAGGCATGCGCCCACGCCCGGCGAGTGCACTTCAATGCCTAAAAAGTTCTGCTGTGGATTAGCCTTCGCCATTGCCACCAGCGACGTGCCCATGCCAAAACCGATTTCCAGCGTGACTGGCGCTTCGCGGCCAAACAGCTCGGTAAAATCAACAGGCGCGTCTTGATATTCAACGCCCATCACCGGCCAATAGTTTTCCAGTGCGAATTCCTGGCCCTTAGTCAGGCGGCCCTGGCGGCGCACAAAACTACGAATCCGGCGCATTGCGCGGCCTTCTTCATTAAATTCCGGTGAGATGACGTCATTTTTCATGGTGTTCAGGCTTTCGTTAGTGTTCGGGAAACGGGCATTATCCAAAGTTAATGATGAGAAGCAAGCACCAGAAAGTTCCGGTTTACAGCACGGAGTCGTCTGTGCTGGAATCAGCCCCCTAATTTATATTCTTATCGGATGCCAGGTAACAATGACACATGCGCCGCAATTCTCCCACCAGGTTCTCGACTGGTACCAAAAATACGGCCGCAAAACACTGCCATGGCAACTCGAAAAAACGCCTTATAAAGTATGGCTGTCTGAGGTGATGTTGCAACAAACTCAGGTTGCGACCGTTATTCCTTACTTTGAGCGTTTTATGGAGCGCTTCCCGACTGTCACAGATCTCGCCAACGCCCCCCTTGATGAAGTGCTGCATCTGTGGACTGGGCTGGGTTATTACGCTCGCGCCCGAAACCTGCATAAAGCGGCGCAAATGGTGGCGAACCAGCATGGCGGTATTTTTCCGGAAACCTTTGAAGAAGTGTCTGCACTGCCAGGCGTTGGGCGCTCGACTGCGGGCGCGATCCTTTCTCTGTCGCTCGGTAAACACTTCCCGATTCTCGATGGCAACGTAAAACGCGTGCTTGCACGTTGTTATGCCATTGGAGGCTGGCCGGGTAAAAAAGATGTTGAGAAGAAACTTTGGGATATCAGTGAGCAAGTCACGCCCGCGCAAGGTGTGAGCCAGTTTAACCAGGCAATGATGGATCTTGGGGCGATGGTTTGTACCCGCTCGAAACCAAAATGCGAACTTTGCCCGGTGAATAATATCTGCGTGGCCTGGGCCAATAACAGTTGGGCCAGTTATCCAGGCAAGAAGCCTAAAGTTACAATACCGGAACGCACCGGCTATTTACTGATGATGCAGCACCAGGACAGCGTACTGCTTGCCCAGCGTCCACCGGTTGGTCTGTGGGGTGGCTTGTACTGTTTCCCACAATTCGAAACCGAAAATGAACTGCGCGACTGGCTGGCACAACACCAGATTCCAGCAGATAATCTCACGCAATTAACCGCCTTCCGCCATACATTCAGCCACTTCCATTTGGACATCGTCCCAATGTGGCTCCCAGTGCCTTCATTTAGTGGGTGCATGGATGAAGGAACAGCTCTCTGGTATAACTTAGCGCAGCCACCGTCCGTAGGACTGGCCGCCCCTGTAGAACGTTTATTACAGCAATTGCACGCCGAGCCGGTAGTCGTAAAAGCGGCCCGAGCCGTTGAAGAGGAATAATGATGAGCAGAACTATTTTTTGTACTTACCTACAACGTGACGCAGAAGGCCAGGATTTCCAACTTTATCCAGGCGAACTTGGCAAACGTATTTATAACGAAATTTCTAAAGAAGCGTGGGCGTTATGGCAGGCAAAGCAAACCATGCTGATTAACGAACGTAAAATGAGCATGATGAATCCAGAGCATCGCAAAGAGCTGGAAGCTGAAATGGTCAACTTCCTGTTTGAAGGCAAAGAAGTCCACATCGAAGGCTACACGCCGCCAGAAAAATAAAAATACGAGGGCCATCGGCCCTTATGCAAACCAACAAGCACAAGCATACGTATACACGGAACGATGAAAAAATTTCTCGCGCTAGCTCTGGTTGTCCCGTTGCTCATCTCCTGTTCGAGCAAAAAAGATGATTCCTATAACGAGGCCTTTGTTAAGGACACTAATGGTTTCGATATTTTGATGGGGCAATTTGCTCACAACATCGAAAATATCTGGGGTATGAAGGAAGTGTTGATTGCGGGTCCAAAAGACTACGTAAAATATACTGACCAGTACCTGACACGTAGCCACATCAACTTTGACGACGGTACGATTACCATTGAAACCATTGCTGGCACCGATCCTGCGGCGCACCTGCGCCAGGCGATCATCACTACTTTGCTGATGGGTGACGATCCTGGTTCTATCGATCTTTATTCCGATGCCAACGATGTGTTGATCTCCAAACAACCGTTCCTGTATGGCCAGGTTGTTGATAACACCGGTCAGGCAATTCGCTGGGAAGGCCGCGCTGCCAAATTTGCTGACTATCTGCTGCAAACTCGCCTGAAAAGCCGTAGTACCGGGCTTAAAATTGTTTATAGCGTGACTATCAATCTGGTACCAAACCATCTTGATAAACGTGCACATAAATATATCGGCATGGTGCGTAAAGCATCGAAGAAGTACGGTGTCGATGAATCGTTGATTCTGGCCATTATGCAGACTGAATCAAGCTTCAACCCATACGCAGTAAGCCACGCAGACGCGCTCGGTTTGATGCAAGTTGTACAGCACAGCGCAGGGGTTGATGTATTTAAATCTCAGGGGAAATGGGGCAAGCCAAGCCGCAGCTACTTGTTTGATCCTGAAAGCAATATCGATACGGGTACTGCTTATCTGGCCATTTTGCAAAATAGCTACCTGAGTGGAATTGATAACCCAACATCACGTCGCTACGCTGTGATAACTGCTTATAACGGCGGTGCGGGTAGTGTTCTGCGCGTGTTCAACAACGACAAGAACCGTGCCTACAACATTATCAACAGTATGGATCCGGGCGATGTGTATCAGACTCTTACTACACGCCACCCTTCAGCGGAATCACGCAACTATCTATACAAAGTGAATACCGCACAGAAGAGTTACCGCCGACGCTAATTTCTGATGCTTGTCCTATCTCCCACCAGCCGTTTCTACGGTGGGAGATATCACTCTCCCTCCGGTTTATCGCCTGATTGCGCAAAAAGTGTAACCTAAATCACTATTCTCGAATGCAATTCGAAGATGTTTTCATTTATTTGCTGAATGTACCAAAAATTACTTCACGGCACTGCTAATGTTACTTTCACAACATATTTCATGTCATATGTTAGAAATGAAACATTCAACACCAAAATCCTGTGAGGAAATTTACATGAACCTTAAGCTGCAGCTAAAAATACTTTCGTTTCTGCAGTTCTGCCTGTGGGGGAGTTGGCTCACTACGCTCGGCTCCTATATGTTCGTCACCCTCAAGTTCGATGGCGCAGCTATCGGCGCGGTGTACAGTTCGTTAGGTATTGCGGCGGTATTCATGCCGACGTTACTCGGCATTATTGCGGACAAATGGGTTAGTGCGCGCTGGCTCTACGCGGCTTGCCATATTGTCGGTGCCATCACCTTGTATTTCGCCGCACAGGTCACAACGCCAAGCGCGATGTTCATCGTCATTCTGCTGAACTCGCTGGCCTATATGCCAACGCTTGGGCTGGTGAACACGATTTCTTACTATCGCCTGCAATCAGCGGGAATGGACATCGTCAGTGACTTCCCGCCGATCCGTATCTGGGGAACCATTGGCTTTATCTTCGCCATGTGGGGCGTGAGCTTCTCAGGCTTTGAACTGAGCCACATGCAGCTTTATATCGGTGCAATCTTATCTGTGGTGCTGGCGTTGTTCACTCTGACGCTGCCGCATATTCCGGTTGCCAACGCGCAGAAAAACCAGAGCTGGAGCTCAATGTTAGGGCTGGATGCCTTTGCGCTATTCAAAAACAAACGCATGGCGATTTTCTTCATCTTCTCCATGCTGTTAGGCGCCGAGCTGCAAATTACCAATATGTTCGGCAACACCTTCCTGCACAGCTTTGACCAGAACCCACTGTTCGCCAGCAGCTTTATTGTCGAACATGCGTCGGTGCTGATGTCTATTTCGCAGATTTCTGAAACCGTATTTATCCTGACGATTCCGTTCTTCCTGATTCGTTACGGCATTAAAAACGTGATGCTTATCAGTATCGTGGCGTGGATGCTGCGCTTTGGTCTGTTTGCCTTTGGCGACCCATCACCAATGGGTACTGTGTTGCTGGTGATGTCGATGATCGTCTACGGCTGTGCCTTCGACTTCTTCAACATTTCCGGTTCAGTATTCGTTGAAAAAGAGGTGAGACCAGAAATCCGTGCCAGTGCACAGGGCATGTTCCTGATGATGACTAACGGTTTTGGTTGCATCCTGGGCGGGATTGTCAGCGGTAAAGTGGTGGAGAACTACACTACGGCGGGGATTACCGATTGGCAAAGCGTATGGCTGATTTTCGCCGGTTATTCACTGGTGCTGGCCTTCGCCTTCGTCGCCCTGTTCAAATATAAACATGTCAGGACGCCAGCGGCCATTCAGCCAGCAGTCTGATAGTTCAGGGATTGCTTCAATAACCTAAATAATTCGAGGTGCAGGCAGGCGACCAGACCGTTAGTCCCCAGGAGCATAGGTAACTATGTGACTGGGGTGCACGGGTGCAGTCAACACACCTGCAACTTGAAGTATGACGGTTATTTCATCATATATCCGTACAAACGCTTAATTCCGTCGGCATCCGTTTCGCTATACACGCCCTGCAACTCCGGCGAGAAGCCCGGCAACATATTCACGCCCTCTTCAAGCGCCAGGAAATAACGCAACGCGGCACTGCCCCAGACTTCGCCTGGCACCACACAAAGCACGCCCGGTGGGTACGGCAACGCTCCCTCCGCTGCAATACGCCCTTCTGACTGACTCAGGCGCACCAGTTCCACATTGCCGCGAATAAACTCGCTGTTGGCATCCTGTGGGTTCATGGCAACGGCAGGGAAACTGGCTTTACGGAACATCGCTTTTTGCAGATCCTTCACTTCAAAGCTGACGTAAAGATCGTGCATCTCCTGGCAAAGTTGACGCAGCGTGTAGCCTTTATAGCGTTGGGAATACTTCTGATAGATCGTCGGCAACACATCCACCAGCGGCGTATCATCTTCAATATGCTGTTCAAATTGCGCTAGCATCGCTACCAAATGCGCCATCTTCTCCGCACTTTCCGCAGGTGTCAGCAGGAAAAGAATTGAGTTGAGATCTGCTTTTTCGGGGACAATACCGTTTTCACGCAGGTAGTTTGCAAGAATCGCGGCAGGTACGCCGAAGTCTGTATATTGCCCAGTTTGGGGATCGATCCCCGGCGTAGTCAGCAGCAGCTTGCAAGGATCGACAAAGTATTCATCCTGCGCATAGCCTTCAAAACCATGCCACTTCTCACCCGGCTCAAAGCTAAAGAAACGGCGTTCCTGGGCAATTGCTGTAGTTGGGTGATCCTGCCACGGTCTGCCCGCAACTACCGGTGGAATAAACGGTTTGATCATCTTGCAGTTAGCGATGATCGCTTTGCGCGCTTCAATACCTAGATCGACACACTCAGCCCACAGGCGGCGGCCGCTCTCCCCTTCGTGAATTTTCGCATTCACATCAAGAGCCGCAAACAGCGGGTAGAACGGACTGGTTGAAGCGTGAAGCATGAAAGCATTGTTCAGCCGCTTGTGTGGGCAAAAACGCGCTTGCCCGCGCAAATGGTTATCTTTCTTGTGGATCTGCGAAGTTTGCGAGAATCCAGCCTGCTGTTTATGCACCGATTGCGTAACAAAAATGCCTGGATCATTTTCGTTAAGATCCAACAGCAGTGGCGAGCAATCAGCCATCATCGGGATGAATTGTTCATAACCGACCCAGGCTGAATCAAACAAAATGTAATCGCAAAGATGGCCGATGTTATCCACTACCTGGCGTGCGTTATAAACCGTGCCGTCATAAGTACCGAGCTGGATAATTGCAAGACGGAACGGGCGTTTTTGCTGAGCACGTTCTGGTGCAACTTCTGCAATCAATTCACGCAGATACTTTTCATCAAAGCAGTGCGCGTCTATTCCACCGATAAAACCAAATGGGTTGCGAGACGCCTCCAGATAAACCGGCGTCGCCCCCGCCTGAATCAATGCACCGTGATGGTTTGATTTATGGTTATTACGATCGAATAGGACCAAATCGCCACGGGTCAGCAACGCATTGGTCACGACTTTGTTTGCAGCCGAGGTACCGTTTAAAACGAAGTAAGTTTTATCGGCATTAAATACTTTGGCGGCAAATTTCTGTGCATGTTTGGCCGATCCTTCATGAATCAGCAGATCCCCGAGTTTAACGTCGGCGTTGCACATATCAGCGCGGAATAAATTCTCACCGAAGAAATCATAGAACTGCCGCCCTGCCGGGTGCTTTTTGAAAAACTCACCATGTTGGTGGCCCGGGCAGGCAAAAGTGCTGTTTTCCATCGCGACATATTTCGTCAACGTATCGAAAAACGGAGGAAGCAAGCCTTCTTCATAATCTGTTGCGGCGGTTTCGAGCTCCAGATAGTCCTGCGCTTTGCCGGTGATCAGTCCCGTAATACCTTCCTGCTCGCCTGACCATGCATCAGCCTCTAGAAAAACGGGTATCGAAAAACCAGTCCGTTTTAGCAACGCAAGAATACCGCTGCGGCTATCGGCTACAGAAAGAACAACAGCGGCAATATCGGTGAAGTCTGTGCTATCAAGCGCAACCACTTCACGATGCGTGGACAGAGTTGCAACCACATCGTGGCTGGCGGCAATTTTTAAAGATTTCATATGCACAAATCCCAGAGGTCAAGGATGAGTGAGTGCCTTATGGCACAGCAAAGGGAGCATTCCCCGGCGAATGTGTCTTGATGGTCTGAAGGATAATACCCACTCCGACCGCCAGACATCAGTAAAAACAGGCATCGCCTGATTTTACTGATGTCCTACAGTGAAGGTGCGTTGCCCTCACCGCATGGTGAGCAAGGGTCTTCGGGATACGAACGAGAGGTGAACGAGCGCCATCGAGAGATGTCGGTAAACATTGACTATAAACATCAATAAGCGCCCCGTTGCAGATGTGTGAAAAACCGCGCAATCATGGCACCTTCTGACCTGTGGTTCAAGACAGCGCTGCTACCTGGAGCACATTATTCGTGCAAACGCACGGCTTATTAACACAAAACCGTTGACGCCAAACGGCCTTTACGGTTTAATGCGCCCCGTTGCCCGGATAGCTCAGTCGGTAGAGCAGGGGATTGAAAATCCCCGTGTCCTTGGTTCGATTCCGAGTCCGGGCACCACATTTAGAAGAACCCGCCTATGGCGGGTTTTTTGCTTTCTGGGATTCGGACTCTCCATCGAACTTGGTTCGATTACTCGTCGCATCCATGCGACTCGCCCTGCGGGCCAGCGCAAGCGCTGTTCAAAAACGTTCCCGACGTTTTTGTCAGAGTCCGGGCACCACTATTTAAAGAAACCAGCCTAAGGGCTGGTTTTTTGCTTTATGGGATTCAGGAATTCAACTTTTCGCCGTATTCACCACTTGCCCGAACCCCTTCCCTTCAAGCTCTGCTTCTGGAGCCGCAAAAAAATCAATATTGAAATATGTGTCTTCGGTAAGCAGTTCAATACGGTGCCAATATTGCGGCGGGCTTACGCCAAAATGACCTTCCTCAATAATCACTTCTATCTCAGCAACGGTGTCATTTTCATTTTTGAAGCCGATATATTTGACCGCTCCTGCCATTACAGACAGACGCCCATAAACATTTTTTTTGGTGTTGTGATGGGTGAGCAAAGCTTTAGGAACCGAGTCTTTGTTCCAGAATGGAGTTGAACGAGTGTGTTTGTAATCTGCCGGGATACGAGCTGCCATAGTGTTCTCCAGAAATAAAAAGTATCTGGATGATAAAGAGCAACATGCATGCCACTTATTTATCACATTGTATTTAAAGGAATTATTAAAAAAGCAGTGACTAATAAAGTCATTATGACAATAAAAAAACGGTCAAAATGACTGCATTGAGTCATTTTGACTATTTCAGGTATTAGCGCACGTTACCCGTGGGTGGGCTATATATTTGAAAGATTCAGTTTTGGATTTCTCCTCATGATGCGGCTAACAATGATCCTGCTTGGTGTTGATTTCCTGCGCTCCCACTGGCGCGGGCTGCGCCGTTTCGGCTGGGTTACGCTAATTGCCGGCGTGGTGATATTCATTGATGCGCTGGATGGTACGCTGTTCTTCCCTATCGAACCTTTTGCCTGCTTAATGCTGGTCGAAGGATGTGCGACGCTGATGGTTGCTCATAGCGGTATGGGCGGGCAGCGTGTGCTGCGCTACGTAAAAGGTGGGGCATTTACTGTCGCTGCGCTGTTGATTCTGGCGGGTCACCATGACGGAAACTTCGTATTAGCAATGATCTTCGGCATGCTATTTATGTTTGATGGTGCGCTGCAAATTGCCTCTGCATTAGTGGTGCGCTATCGGCGCTGGCGGCCAGCTTTATGGGGCGGAATTGTCGAAATCGCACTGGCAATATTCTTTTTCCAGCCCTGGCCCTCGCACTATGCAGGTACGGCTCCTTACTGCCTCGGACTGGGCCTGGCTTTTGCGGGCTGGAATATGTTTATCCTCGCTAACCGCGTTAAAAGCGCCGCTGCAAACCCTGGGCTTAAAGGTGCGGTCTTTATGGAAGAAGCTGATGTTCCGCCGCTTAAGGTCGTGGAATGGGACGGGCCACCGGGTGACGATGAAAAAGCACTGACAGTTCATGTCTGGACACCTGCTGGCTCAGCCCCGAGCGAGACAATTCCCCGCCCAGTGATTAGCCGTTATATCGCCGCAGTCGACCGCAACGGGGTTATCTCAACCGGCCATGCAGCCATTGAGTCCCCAGGTGGAATTTACATCAGCCTCTACCCTGCCGAGCTAATTGACCAATCGCCCGACGAGTTCGCCCGCCTGTTGCGCGCAACCCCGGAAAACAACGTTGCAGGATTATTTCAGCCAGATTATGCGACTGAGGCCGCAAAGTGGTGCCCATCCACAAGAAAAGTGCGTATCCGCAATTACAACGAAGCAAAGCTGAAAGCATTCTGGGAGAGTTATCGCCAGAATGAGTCCTACAACCTGACGTACCGCAATTGTTCCAGCAGTGTAGCGCGAGCTTTAGAGGCCGCGCTCGAAGGGTCAGTTGGACGATTGTGGCACAAACGAGGGTTCTGGATGGCAATGGGGAAACTGATGTCTACCCCAGAGCTTTGGGTGGCGTTACAACTACGCAAACGAGCTGAAACCATGGCCTGGACACCGGGCCTGGTTCTGGATTACGCCCGTGCCCTGAGTATGCTTGCCGACCCACGACCAACAGGTTGGTTTAACACCACAAGCCGGGCGCTGAAAAAGATGTTTAACCGCCGTATTGCCTGGGGAAAAGGGAAAAGCGGCGAAGAGGCCGCTGAAGAGTAGCGCTAAACACCTGCCACTAATTTTGCCGCGGCACGGCGATGACGAGAAATCAGATCCGGCACATCAAGACCGATGATATTACCCTGTGTCACGCGCCACTTCCCGCCGACCATTACATGTTCAGCCTTTTCCGCGCCGCATAACAACAGCGCGGAGATGGCATCATGACTGCCGCTAAAACGCAGTTCATCCTGAGCAAACAAGGCTAAATCAGCCTGCTTCCCAACGGCAATTTCACCGATATCAGTGCGCCCGATGAGTTTCGCTGAACCTTGCGTCGCCCAACCCAGCACCCGCTGCGGAGTAATGGCTTCAGCGCCATAACGAAGGCGTTGTAGATAGAGTGCCTGCCGCGCTTCATACATTATGTTTGAAGCATCGTTAGATGCAGATCCATCCACGCCAAGCCCCACTGCGGCACCTGCATTTTCTAAATCCACTGTCGGACACATGCCTGATGCCAGGCGCATATTGGAAACCGGACAATGGCAAACGCCAACTCCCGCACGCCCAAGCCGTTGAATCTCACGCTCATCAAAGTGAATACCATGTGCAAGCCAGGTTCTGTCATTAAGCCAACCTACGCTTTCCAGATAATCCACAGTTCGTAGGCCGAAACGTTGCAGGCAGAAGTTCTCTTCATCCAGTGTTTCAGCCAAATGAGTATGCAAACGCACATCTTCTTTCTGAGCAAGTTGGGCGCTGTCGCGCATGATTTCGGTAGTTACGGAAAACGGTGAGCATGGCGCGAGGGCTATTTGTAGCCACGCTCCTTCCCCGCGCTGATGGTAGCGTTTAATCAACCGTTCGCTGTCGCGTAAGATTGTCTCCGCCTGCTGTACGGTGTGCCGTGGAGGCAAACCGCCTTCGTCTTCACCAAGGCTCATCGAGCCACGCGTTAACACCGCACGCATCCCCAGTTCGCCAACCACATCCACCTGCACATCAATCGCCTCTTCCATTCCCTGCGGGAAAAGATAGTGATGATCCGTGGTGGTAGTGCAACCAGAAAGCAGCAGCTCTGCCATTGCGACTTTGCTGGCAAGAGCCAAGGCTTCAGCATCGAGACGAGCCCAAATGGGGTAAAGCTGCTTTAACCACGGGAATAGTGGCACGTTAACCACCGGAGCCCAGGCGCGAGTCAGAGTTTGGTAGAAATGATGATGTGTATTGATAAGGCCGGGCAGCAGGACAAGATCGCGGGCGTCGAACACCGTATCGCAAGGCACGGAAGGCTCGCCACCAGCAGGAATTAATTCGCTGATAACCGCACCTTCAATCACCACGCCACCGGAGGCATCTTGTGTATTAGCGGTAAAAACTGCGTTGGGTTTTTTGATCCACAAACGTTGTGCAGTCATAACTGGCTCCTGAAAATGAAGATAAAGGGAAGCCAGCTCAGTTATGGCCTGTCTGCTGATCCAGGCATTGCTCAGGCAATTGACGCCATTCTACCCAGGAATTTTGAGCAGTATTATCGCATTTACTTATGGGGGGTTTTGACAGGAGCTCTTGGATGAATTGAAGCTTCGCTGAGTATCTCAACGAAGCTTTTTACTTACTGGGCTATTTTGCAGCCGGTCCACTCGCTTTAACGGCGAAATCTGGCAGTTTTGGGAATTCTAGTTTTGTAGTTTTAAGCTTCTGGGTCAGATCGGCACTGACATCCAGTTCTGGTGAAACTGACATCGCTACTTGTGTCGGTAAAATCACGCCAATTTTCTTGTCGTTACGGTAAGCATCGGTCGCACTCTTCAATGCAGCCATCACCACATTACGCGCAGCTTGTTGCTGCCCTTTCCATTGTTGTGTAAGAACATTTCTATCCGCTTTTCGCGCGGCATCAACTTTATTCGCAGGCATACTGATGTAATTCTTTTCAGCCAATTGCTGACCCTTGTGCAAACTTTCATTCACAGCTTTGAGGTGATCCTGCTCTTGCTTCAGCAAACCAGAATCTACTAAGACCATTTCTACATTTACAAATTTCACTGACGCTTCTCCTGCTTGTTTTGCATCACAACCTATGAGCATCGTACCCGCAACAAGGACCACCATTACTGCACCCGCCATACGGTGAATTAAATTTCTTTTCATTTAATAACAATCTCGTTGGAAATAAGAATATAAATCTCATGGACTTATATTCAAACCAAATACATTAATACGATCTCATTCATTGAATACATAAGTTAGAATGAATATTTCAAAAAGAATGGCCATAATAATGTTGGTGAAAGCAAAATAAAACCTCAGAAATATTATTTATATTCAGCCAATCATTTTTAAACGCCGAGCCGTTTCATAATGATCCATCCAGTAACGGTTAGCCAGTGAGGAAATGGTTACTCCCACGCTGCTTGAGGCATGGATAAACTGGTTATTACCGACATACACGCCAACATGGCGGGTGCCCGGAGAAGTTTGAAAAAAGACTAAATCGCCTGGTTTAAGCTTTTCTTTATTGACGTGCTCACCATTTTGAATTTGCTGAGTTGTGGTTCTTGGCAAAGACTTGTGGAAAGAATCACTAAAAATATGCTGCATGAGTGCAGAGCAATCCACACCTTTATGTGTGGTACCACCAAAACGATAGTGTGTACCTTTCCAATTGGAAAATTCAGCCAATATAGCGGACCTGATATTATTAGAAGTTGTTTTTCTATCATCCTTTATAAATGAGGCATGCTTAGAAAACACATCTTTATTAGAAAGGTTTTTAACCCCTAATGATGCAAATTCCTTTGGCATATTAAAAGCAAAGGAATTTGCACTAATAACTAAAGGGATAATTAAAAGTGAAGCGGTAATGATTTTTTTAAACAAATACATGAGTCATATCTTTTTTGAAGGCAAATACTGTATTACTGAATCTTCAGCAACGTGGCGAACAACTCCTTTTGGGTGAGCAAATAATAAACAGTGCTGAGTGTTAATCCAGCAGATAATCAGTCCATTTTTAGATTTGGCTTTTTTTAGTTTAAAAAACAGCCTGATATCAAATCAGCCTAATTGGCAAAATGCACTATACATTCTCAAGACAGACTTCCGGTCTCTGAAGATGCGGCCATACCAAAGCAACCAACGCGGGGTAAGCATCATGACTGAACTCATCAAAGCACTGGCGTAAATTCAGCAGTTCGATATCAGCAAAAGGTACCTTCTCCCCCTCGGAACAGCGCTTTCTGAGATTATCGTAATAGCGGTAGATGGCAGAGTGTAAATCACTACAACGCCGCTGAGCGTTAAAGAGTGTCAGGTCAGCGCTAAGTTCGTCAATATGCATCCGTTTGATAGTGGCATGATTGAAATCCACATATTCATGGCTCACTCGCCAGTAATAATCAGGCGTTATTTTTAACATTAACTTAGCAAAATAATCTTCACGCTCGTCAATTTCAGATAAATTTAATTTAGGGATACTAGCGGGGGTTAATTTAACTTTGGGATGCGATATCTCATGCATCAGCACCAGTACTACGCACAGCAATAACAATATTAATACAATTGAATAAAAGACGCTTTGCATGGGAACTCCTGTTTTTTTTATAGTAATTTTGAGGCAACATATAGTCAACCTGGCATCTGTTAACCGTAAAAATTTATTCCATTGATATAAAAGGACATCTCTAATGCTGCCCAACAACCTGGTGCCAGTGACCTTTCCTGTCTCTCAGGCTGATATTGCCGGATCAGAAGAACATAGCGCTCTAACGCTAAATCCTCAGGATAATCTTTTAGTTCTGGAGAAAACGATTCTGAGCGCTCCTCATTATGCTGGGCAAGCGAAAAATACATTGCTTGAAGAGAACGACCGGCATTTAAAAGATCGTTTGTTTTATGCAGTGAAAATTGAAGCGATAGTGACAGTATTAAATGAACTCATAGAGCAAGAAAAAATCAACTCAGCCGATCTGCAAATGCTAATAGAAGATAAAAAATTGCAGATAAGTCACCATTCACAGCAAATCTGGGTCAATCAGTTAACTCAGGAAAAAAGCTGGCCTCTGTTTTATTCTCTGGATGAGTAATGCCAATGTCAGAATTGCAATTTCCCCCAGTTCAAACGGCCGCACCATCTGACGATACCGCGTCTGATAATACGTTATTACGTGAAAATATTGCCGCGCTGGTACAGATTAAAAATGAAAATATTGCTCGCATCGCGCAAGGTCAGATCAATATCACTGCGGCATTAGTTGAACAAAAATGGCATAACCGCCATCAAATTTACCTATATCGTGTGAAAGATGAGATTTACGGCGCAGTTCTCAGCGAGATCATCAGCCACCATCCCGGGTTTAAAACCGAAGTTCTGGCTCGACTAGAGGCGGTGTATCAGAAGTTGAGAGATGAAGAAGCACAAACACTCTCACGTACCCGTGCATTGCTGGAAAACAGCTACAAAACTCCGCACTTATAAGATTTCTGGAGCGCATGCGAAAAGCAGGCGCTCTTCTTTGGCGACATAAATACGCTTACGAACCGGTTATCAGGCCAGACGAAATACTGAGATTGCCTGCTGCAAATCATCAGCTTGTTGCTGTTGTTGGCGCGCAGCCTGTACGGTTTGCGCAGTATGTTCCACGTTATACCTCACGCTTTCATCGATACTGGCGATGCTCTCATTCATTTGCCTGATGCTGATGCTTTGCTGTCCACTCATATCAGAAAGCTCTTCCACCAACTGTGCCAACGCATTGATGGAACCAATCACTTCACGCATGGTTTGCCCAGCGTTCTCCACTTGTACCGAGCCTGTCCGAGTACACTCTACCGATACGCTTATCAACTGACGTATGTCTTTGGCCGCATTTTCGCAACGTAACGCCAGTGTGCGTACTTCGGCAGCCACCACCGCGAACCCTCGACCATGAGCACCTGCCCGGGCTGCTTCAACGGACGCGTTTAGTGACAGAATATTAGTCTGAAAGGCAATGCCATCGATGAGTTCGAGAATATTGCTGATGTGGTCAGACTCTTCGCGGATTTGATCCATAGTGTGTGTGGCAGCATCAATACTGACTCCACCTTTGCTGGCGAGATTACTTGCCTGAGTGGCAAGCATTCTGGCACTTTGCGCTTTGTCACTAGTCGCGACTGCGGAGGAGCTGAGTTGTTTCATAGCACTGGCTGCAACGGCCAATGCGGCGGCCTGCTCGTCAGTACGTTTAGACAATGCGGCATTACGTTGGATGATACTTTCCGAAGCTGTGAGTACTGATGCCACACCAGCGCGCACCTGGCTTAGCGTGTCTCTCATCGTGGTAAGCGTAGTATTAAAGGTTTGAGCAAACGGCGTGCGGCTTTCTCTTTCACTACGCGTAAGGGTCAGGCAACCCGGCTGGCGGTTAATCTGCGCCGCCAGTTGCGCGACTTCGCTGGCGGAACGGGCATCGTCTGCCATTCGCAATGCCATATAAATCAGGATTGCCGTTTGCGCCACCACAAAAATGGCATGGAATACCACCATATGAATGCCGGGATGCATAAAGCAAGTGATACCAAATAAGTCATTAGCTTGCAGCCAGGCAAATAATACATGGTGAAGCGCTGCAACCATCGCCCCTATTAATAATGGTCGATAATCGCGATAAGCTAATAATGCTGATAGCAATACAAAAACCGAAAAGTGATATTCAGTTTCACCGTCACCTAATTGAATGAGCAATGCGGCAAAACCGATTAATGTGAACGCATAATACAAGCGGGTAAATAGCTTACCGGGTAGTAATACTTTGATAATACTGGAACTCAACGCAAGTAAACTGCCCACTACCAGCGCCACCGGTAGCGCATCATAAGCCCACCCCACCGCCAGTGAAATAACAAACATTCCCCACACGACCCAAAACATTAAAACATCAGCATGCAGATAAATGTTTCTCAGAGACACCACGTCGGGCTGTTTATTGCCGGTATGCAAAACAGTCATCGTTGCCATTTGGTTATCCACGCTTCTGTTATCAGATATTTTCAGGACGGAATAATCCCGCATATACCCAAAATAATTCGAGTTGCAGGTAGGCGGCAAGGGAGCAAATCCCCAGGAGCTTACTTAAGTAAGTGACTGGGGTTTGTGAGTGCAGCCAACACCCCTGCGGCTCGAATTATGACGGGCATAGAAATAGCATAGATAAACATTGTTTCATCGCGAATAAGTTTCACACGTTATCAATAATACGTTCGTGTGATTTTAAAATTTGAATTAAGTCAGACGGGAATGCGGACAAAAGAAAAACGGCCCGTTAGTTGAGCTAACAGGCCGTTGTAAGAGCATGCAAAACTTATTTGGCGGCAGTGACTTCTTGTCCCACCAACCCGATCTTCAAATACCCTGCCTGATGCAGCGTATCCATCACGTTCATCATGGTTTCGTAATCAACCGTTTTGTCTGCGCGGAAGAAAATCGTGGTGTCTTTCTTGCCTTCGGTCGCCGCCATCAGCGTGTTAATCATGCTTTCTTTGGTCACTTCATCGTTACCAATAAACATGGTTTTGTCAGCTTTGACGGACAGATAGACGGGCTTTTCCGGGCGCGGTTGCGGCTGGCTTGAAGATGCAGGAAGGTTAACCTTCACATCCACTGTCGCAAGCGGTGCGGCCACCATGAAGATAATCAGCAGTACCAACATGACATCGATAAACGGCGTCACGTTGATGTCATGCATTTCGCCGTTATCATCGTGGTTTTCGTTAAAACTCATTGCCATGGGATCAACCTACACGCAGTTTCTGAGCGGTACGTACTGGGCGAGACTGAGAGCTAGCCGCTAAATCCAGATCACGACTTTGCAGCAGCAGAACCTGAGCAGCAACGTCACCCAGAGACGCTTTATAGCCGCCAATCACTCGGGCAAAGACGTTATAGATAACAACCGCAGGAATCGCTGCAACCAAGCCAATAGCCGTTGCCAGCAACGCTTCTGCGATACCAGGTGCAACAACCGCCAGGTTAGTGGTCTGCGACTGAGCAATCCCAATGAAGCTGTTCATGATGCCCCAGACCGTACCAAACAGGCCGACGAATGGAGAGATCGCACCGATGGTCGCAAGGAAGCCGTTACCGCGTCCCATGTGGCGACCCGCTGCCGCAACACGGCGCTCAAGGCGGAAACCGGTACGCTCTTTAATGCCTTCGTTATCTTCGCTGCCTGCGGAAAGCTCCAGTTCGTTCTGTGCTTCGTTGATAAGCATAGTGCTGAGGCTTTTCGAATCAAACGTTTCGGCCATTTCACTGGCTTCATCCAGAGAGCGGGCATTAGCCAGTTGCTGCTGTTCACGCTTAAGACGGCGCTTCTGCGATGACAGCTCAACACTTTTGCTAAAGAAGATTGCCCAAGTGACGACAGAGGCCATAATCAGGCCGATCATCACAATCTTTACCACGATGTCGGCATGTTGATACATGCCCCAGACAGAGAGGTCTGTCTGCATCAAATTATTCGTCACTCTTACTCTCCACCACGAAACAATACAAAAACTGGTCGTAATAATATCAAAACGGCATCGAATTGATAGTAGTTCTCATTAGTATTTAAAGAGTGCCTTAAATTGTCTATGCATTCCTTGCGCTTACGCAGCAAAAAGATGATAAGTTAGATTTAGACATCCAGATGGTTAAACAGGGTAAAGTGAACATGACTGCGAAGAAGCACATTGAAACGGCGCTGGTTAATGCCGGGCGCGATAAAAAATTCACCCAGGGTTCGGTTAACAGCGTCATTCAACGCGCTTCCTCGTTGGTTTTTGAAACTGTTGAAGCCAAAAAGCAGGCGACGGCTAACCGCGCGAAAGGCGAACTTTTTTATGGTCGCCGCGGCACCCTGACCCACTTCTCTTTACAAGAAGCAATGTGCGAGCTCGAAGGTGGTGCGGGTTGTGCGCTTTACCCTTGTGGCGCCGCAGCCGTTGCCAATGCGATTCTGGCGTTCGTCGAGCAAGGTGACAATGTGCTGATGACCGGCTCCGCTTACGAGCCCAGCCAGGACTTCTGCACCAAAATCCTCGCTAAACTCGGTGTGAGCACCACCTGGTTTGACCCAATGATTGGCGCAGGCATTGCTGAACTTGTGCAACCCAATACTAAAGTCGTATTTCTGGAATCGCCCGGCTCTATCACAATGGAAGTACATGACGTTCCAGCCATTGTACAGGCGGTACGCAGCGTTGCCCCAGACGCCATCATCATGATTGATAACACCTGGGCGGCAGGCATTCTCTTTAAGGCGCTGGATTTCGGTATCGATATTTCGATTCAGGCCGGCACCAAATACCTGATTGGCCACTCGGATGCGATGGTTGGTACAGCTGTATCAAATGCACGTTGCTGGGATCAGTTGCGCGAGAACTCTTATCTGATGGGGCAAATGTTGGATGCCGATACCGCTTATATGACGAGCAGAGGTCTACGCACTCTTGGTGTTCGCCTGCGTCAACATCATGAAAGTAGTCTGAAAATTGCCGAATGGCTGGCACAACACCCGCAGGTTGAACGTGTTAATCACCCTGCACTGCCCGGCAGCAAAGGGCATGAATTCTGGAAACGAGACTTTACAGGTAGCAGCGGCTTGTTCTCATTTGTGCTGAAGAGTCGCTTAAATAACGAGCAATATCAGCACTACCTGGATAATTTCCACTATTTTAGTATGGCCTATTCCTGGGGCGGCTATGAATCGCTTATCCTAGCCAACCAACCGGAAGAACTCGCAGAGATCCGCCCGGCTGGCGGGGTAGACTTCAGCGGGACGCTAGTACGCATTCACATTGGCCTGGAAAATGTTGACGATCTCATCGCCGATCTTGAAGCAGGTTTCCAGCGGATCGCCTAAAATTGCCAGAAGTGGACGCCCATAAGGACAGTTTTTGCTATCCCATAATGATTTGTTGAGCCTGTGATCAAGATGTCGCAGGCTTTTTAGCGTTACACTAAGTTCCTAAAACTAAGGTGTGCCTAATCTAACTACTGTAGATTCAGGCCTGCTCAATAAAGCGGTTCCACAGGATTTGCCATGGCTGTTATACACAATATCGTTCAAGCGCTTTGGCAACATGACTTTGCTGCACTCGCGGACCCTCATGTTGTTGGAGTGGTTTATTGCGTCATGTTTGCGACGCTGTTTCTCGAAAATGGATTACTGCCCGCCTCGTTTTTGCCAGGTGACAGTCTGCTATTACTCGCAGGAGCGCTAGTGGCAAAAGGGGTTATGAATTTCGTCCCGACAATCGTTATTTTAACCGCGGCAGCAAGCCTCGGTTGCTGGTTGAGCTATGTGCAAGGCCGCTGGCTCGGCAATACCCGGGTGGTGAAAAGCTGGCTGAAACAACTTCCACCGCAGTATCACGAGCGAGCGACGGTGATGTTTGACCGACACGGTTTATTCGCTTTGTTAGCTGGCCGTTTTTTGGCGTTTGTGCGCACACTGCTGCCAACCATGGCGGGCATTTCTGGCCTTAGCAATCGCCGCTTCCAGGTATTTAACTGGTTTAGTGGGTTGTTATGGGTTGGTAGCGTCACCAGCCTGGGTTATGCCCTGAGCATGATTCCATTTGTGAAACGCCACGAAGATCAGGTGATGACCTGCCTGATGATTCTGCCGATGGTTCTGCTGGTCGCAGGTCTGGTAGGCACACTATTTGTGGTTATCAAAAAAAGATTTAACCCCGCATAAAAATTACAGAGTGGATAATGCGAAATTATCCACTCTGTAAGCTTCAGCTTAAATGACTCGCATACGAGCGGCATCTTCACCCGGAGTCACCCCAAAGTAGCGTTTAAACTCGCGGCTAAACTGCGAAGCACTTTCATATCCCACACGAATAGCCGCAGCGCTAGCTTTCACCCCATCATGCAAAATCAACATTCGCGCTTTATGCAGGCGGTAGCTTTTGAGGTATTGCAGCGGCGAAGTACTGGTCACCGACTTAAAGTTATGGTGAAACGCAGAGACGCTCATATTCGCTTCAGCGGCTAGTTGGTCCACTGAGAGGTTCTCGGTGTACTGCGTTTCAATACGACGCAACACACGGCTAATCAGGCTGAAATGCGTCTGCCGGCTAACCAATGCCAGCAGCGCCCCGCCACACGGCCCAATTAAAATGTGGTAGAGAATCTCGCGAATGATCTGTTTTCCCAGAATTCGCGCATCAAGCGGGTGTTCGAGCACGTCCAGCAAACGCTCGGCGGCACACAGGATCTCTTCGGAAATCTCGGCTGAGTTAATCCCTGTTGAGTTGTTATGCGGATGCGATAAATCATCCTCGCCAATATCCATAAGCAAATCCTGAAGCTGCAAGATATCGATATTAATTCGCAAGCCCGCCAGTGGCATTTCAGGTGAGGCAAAGGTTTCACATTCAAAAGGCAGTGGCACCGTTAATAGCAGATATTCATTAGCATCGTAGCGAAACACACGATCGTTCAAATAACCCGTTTTTTGCCCTGAAAAGAGAATAATGATTCCCGGCTCATACATTACTGGCGTGCGGGCATAGGGTTTAGTGCCATACAATAAAGTGACATTTGGTAATGAAGAAAGACCACTATTTTCTTTTTGTATCAAATAATTAATCTTGTTTGTTAATTGCTGGCAAATCTCTTCCCGCTTCATTCCCTTCCGCTCCACAAGGCTTTTATGACGTGATAAGTCTGCGACTAATTTATATTTTTCTCCAGAGGTAAGTAGAAATAGGCAAGACAAAGGCAGGAATAAGCATTGAGAGATAGCCAGCCGAAGCCGACAATGGCTACCATCAAATTCGATAAGTATTGTCTCTAACGATCCAAACCACAGGAATCAAATAATGAACAACTTCAACCTACATACCCCAACTCGCATCCTGTTTGGTAAAGGCGCTATTTCCGAATTGCGCGCACAAATTCCTGCTGATGCCCGCGTATTGATCACCTACGGCGGCGGCAGCGTGAAGAAAAACGGCGTGCTGGACCAGGTTTACGCCGAACTCAAAGGGCTGGATGTACTGGAGTTTAGTGGTATTGAACCTAACCCGACTTACGAAACGCTGATGAAAGCGGTAGAAGTTGTGCGCCAGCAGAAAGTCACTTTCCTGTTAGCGGTCGGTGGCGGTTCTGTGCTGGATGGCACTAAATTCATCGCCGCAGCAGCCAACTATCCGGCTGATATCGATCCATGGAATATCCTGCTAACTCATGGCAACGATGTGAAGAGCGCAATCCCAATGGGTTCTGTTCTGACGCTGCCTGCGACCGGTTCTGAATCCAACAAGGGTGCCGTAGTTTCTCGCCGTGAAACAGGCGACAAACAAGCGTTTATGTCTGAACACGTTCAGCCTGTATTCGCGGTACTTGACCCGGTTTACACCTACACTTTGCCACCGCGCCAGGTTGCAAACGGTGTAGTCGACGCCTTTGTTCACACCGTTGAGCAGTACATCACTTACCCAGTGAACGCCAAGGTGCAGGACCGTTTTGCCGAAGGTATTCTGTTAACGCTGGTTGAAGACGGCCCAATTGCACTGAAAGAGCCAGAAAACTATGACGTGCGTGCCAACGTAATGTGGGCGGCGACCATGGCATTAAACGGCCTGATCGGTGCCGGCGTACCGCAGGACTGGGCGACTCACATGCTGGGTCATGAACTGACTGCGATGCACGGCCTGGATCACGCGCAGACTCTGGCGGTGGTTCTGCCATCTTTGTTGAATGAAAAACGTAACGAGAAACGCGGCAAACTTCTGCAATACGCTGAGCGCGTGTGGAATATCACTGAAGGTTCCGAAGAAGAACGTATTGATGCGGCAATTGCTGCAACCCGTAATTTCTTCGAGCAAATGGGTTCCCCAACTCGCCTGTCTGCCTATGGTCTGGATGGCAGCACCATCCCGGCTCTGTTGGTAAAACTGGAAGAAAAAGGCATGACTAAATTAGGTGAGCGCCAGGACATTACTCTGGACGTAAGCCGTCGTATTTACGAGGCAGCACGCTAAGTAATTTAGCCATTTTTTTCACGTTTCTGAGTATTTGGTCCAGACTTAAATGCAATTGTTACACCGGAAGCCCCTTCCGGTGTATCGCTTATTAAGGAGGAATACATGGCAAATCCAACAGTAATCAAGCTTCAGGATGGAAATGTAATGCCACAATTGGGGCTCGGTGTCTGGCAAGCCAGCAACGATCAAGTCCTGATTGCCATCGATAAAGCGCTGGAAGTCGGCTATCGCTCCATTGATACCGCTGCGGCGTACAAGAACGAAGACGGCGTGGGCAATGCACTAAAACAGGCTGGAATTGCGCGCGACGAACTGTTTATCACCACCAAACTGTGGAATGACGATCAGCAAAGGCCACGTCAGGCGCTGGAAGACAGCCTTGAAAAGCTCCAGCTCGATTACGTCGATCTGTATTTGATGCACTGGCCGGTGCCGAGCAAAGATCACTATGTTGAAGCCTGGAAAGGTATGATTGAGCTGCAAAAACAAGGGCTGGTCAAAAGCATTGGCGTCTGTAATTTCCAACTCAACCATCTCCAGCGTCTGATTGATGAAACGGGCGTCTCGCCGGTTATCAACCAGATTGAACTCCACCCACTGCTGCAACAACGCCAGCTTCATGCCTGGAATGCGACACATAAAATTCAGACCGAATCCTGGAGCCCACTGGCTCAGGGCGGAGAGGGTGTGTTTGATAAGAAAATCATCCGTGACCTTGCCGATAAATACGGTAAAACCCCGGCACAGATTGTCATTCGCTGGCATCTGGATAGCGGGCTGGTTGTGATTCCGAAATCGGTGACCCCATCGCGTATTGCTGAGAACTTTGACGTGTTTGATTTCCGTCTTGATAAAGACGAGTTAAGCGAGATTGCGAAGCTGGATAATCATAAGCGTCTGGGACCAGACCCTGATGTGTTTGGCTCGTAAAACTGTTTCATAGTGTCGGATGGCGCTTACGCTTATCCGATCCAGGAAAGATATTGTAGCGCCAGGGCGGATGTCGTTTGCGACATCCGCCCTGGCTGTTTCACTACAATCCTTAAGCCGGGCGTTTCCTGCTTGTAGGCTTTGATACAACTTTAGGTGCAGGTCTTGCACCAGTAGCCGCTTTAGCACCAGCAATAGGTTTAGCACCAGCTGTAGGCTTCGCGCCAGCAACAGGTTTAGCACCAGCCGTAGGCTTCGCACCAGCAACAGGTTTAGCACCAGCCGTAGGCTTCGCACCAGCAACAGGTTTCCCACCGGCAGCAGGCTTAGTGTCGCCAGGTGCACGACGCTGATGTGTCATTGGCGTATGTTTCGTCAATGCTGGACGCGCTCCACGGTTATAACGGCGCGCTTCACGCATCTCTTCAATCGTTGGCGAAGGCACCAGGCACTCACGGCGGCCACCAATCAGGTGCTTTTTACCCATCGCTTCCAGCGCTTCACGAATCAGCGGCCAGTTGGCTGGATCATGGTAACGCAGCAACGCTTTATGCAAGCGGCGCTGACGATCGCCTTTCGGCACCACCACATCTTCACTCTTATAACCAATCTTACCCAACGGGTTCTTGCCGGTGTAATACATGGTGGTCGAGTTCGCCAGCGGCGACGGGTAGAAGTTCTGCACCTGATCCAAACGGAAGCGGTTCTTCTTCAGCCACAGAGCCAGATTCACCATGTCTTCATCACGCGTACCCGGGTGCGCAGAAATAAAGTAAGGAATCAAATACTGCTCTTTACCTGCCTGTTTGGAGTAAGTATCAAACAGCTCTTTAAAGCGCTGATAACTGCCCATACCCGGCTTCATCATCTTAGATAGCGGCCCTTCTTCGGTATGCTCCGGAGCAATCTTCAGATAACCACCAACATGGTGCGTCGCCAGCTCTTTGATATAACGTGGATCTTCCACTGCGATATCGTAACGAACACCGGATGCGATCAGGATCTTCTTAACCCCTTTAATCTCACGGGCGCGGCGATACAAGTTGATCGTCGGCTCATGGTTGGTGTCCATGTGCGGGCAAATGTCCGGATACACGCAAGACAAGCGGCGGCATGTCTGTTCCGCACGCGGCGACTTACAGCGCAGCATATACATGTTGGCGGTTGGGCCACCGAGATCCGAAACCACGCCAGTAAAGCCTGGAACGGTATCGCGCATCGCTTCAATTTCGCTAATGATCGAATCTTCAGAACGGCTCTGAATGATGCGGCCTTCGTGTTCGGTAATGGAGCAGAATGAACAGCCACCGAAACAGCCACGCATGATGTTCACTGAGAAACGAATCATCTCATAAGCAGGAATTCGCGCCTTGCCATAGGCAGGGTGCGGAACGCGCTTGTAAGGCAGTGCAAATACGCTGTCCATCTCTTCAGTGGAAAGCGGGATGGCTGGCGGGTTAATCCAGATATAACGGTCACCGTGTTTTTGCATCAACGCACGAGCACAACCTGGGTTGGTTTCATGGTGCAAAATACGTGAAGCATGCGCATACAGCACTTTGTCATTTTTGACTTTTTCAAAGGACGGCAGCAACACGTAGGTTTTTTCCCACGGCTTCATCGGCGCTGGTTTAACCACGATAGCCTGAGCTTCGTTAATTGGCTTATCCGGTTTACCGGTTTCTGCACACGGCAAATCTTCACCGTAAGGGTGTGGAATCGGGTCGATACGGCCAGGCATATCCAGACGCGTAGAATCCACACCAGACCAGCCCGGCATCGCTTCTTTACGCATCATGGCGGTGTTACGCACATCGCAAATTTGATCGATTTTCTCGCCCATTGCCATGCGGTGAGCCACTTCTACCAGCGGGCGCTCGCCGTTGCCGAAAATCAGCATATCGGCTTTCGCATCGACCAGGATTGAGCGACGAACGGTATCAGACCAGTAATCGTAATGCGCGGTACGGCGCAGGCTCGCTTCAATGCCACCAAGAATGACGGGCACATCGCGCCAGGCTTCTTTACAACGCTGGGTATAAGCAAGCGACGCACGATCCGGGCGTTTACCCGCCACGTTATCTGGCGTGTAAGCATCGTCATGGCGCAGCTTACGATCCGCGGTGTAGCGGTTGATCATGGAGTCCATGTTGCCTGCGGTCACACCGAAAAACAGATTCGGTTTGCCAAGACGCATGAAGTCTTCTTTAGTATTCCAGTCTGGTTGGGCAATGATGCCCACGCGGAAGCCTTGGGCTTCCAGCATTCGGCCACAGATCGCCATACCAAAACTTGGATGGTCAACGTAGGCATCTCCGGTAACCAGAATGATGTCACAGCTATCCCAACCTAACTCGTCCATTTCCTTGCGTGACATGGGTAAAAATGGTGCCGGGCCGAAACAGGCTGCCCAGTATTGTGGCCACGAAAAGAGTTCGCGATCGGGCTGGATCAAGCTAATAGAGCTCATAATGCTTCCGAAAAATGAATAAAAAATGATTTAAAAATAACCAAAGCCGGCGATTATACGCTGGTATGGGGTCAAAAATGAAGTGTTATTGCCGTGTTAAAATCTAAGGCCCTTTCACTGATGGAAAGGACCTAAAATGGTTTATGGCGCAGGCTGCACCAGCAATTGACCGATAGAACCACGGTCTGCCATTTCAAGCGTCTGACTTGTATAGAGGAATGGGAAATGTTCCCAGGAAGGCTGGCCAAAATAGACCAATAACTCTACCTGCCCATCAACCCAAACCGTATCTTTCCAGCCGCGGTCTTCACCAAATGGTGCTGCGCCATTGACGTTTTTAATCAGGAAACTCACGCCTTCAATATGGAAAGATTGCGGCATATCGGAACGCACGGTCCAGCGCTCCCAGGTGCCTTGCTGAGTCTGAATATCAATGCGTTTCATATCCCATAGCTGACCGTTAATACCGGGATCTTCGCCGAGAGTAATTTCACGGCTACGCGCCGGGTTGCCATTAATAATTTCATCCGGCAGCAAGCGCATTGGTAATGTATCAGTCACTAACGGCAGCAGACCGGTGGCACGCAACGTCAGAACCAGCGTGGAAATAAGAATGCTCGACGGCTCAAAGAAACCACGGATTCTATCCATGATACCGGCCGCTTCACCGCAGGTTATCGACACTTCTTTGCCGTCACTCATATCCACCAGAATCTCACGGCGTTCGCCCGGAGCCAGTGAAAGTTGCTTTACGGAAACCGGTGCAGGCAGGAAACCCTGGTCGCTGGAAATAACATGCATCGCACGGCCATCGCTCATTTGCAGTAGATAGCGGCGTGAGTTAGAAGCGTTCAGCAAACGCAAACGCACCCAGCCGCGAGAGACCTCAACATACGGCCCCTGCACACCATTCACCAGCAGTGTGTCGCCCACAAATCCACCATTGCCTGGCTCTTCATATTCAGGCGCGCCAAAGTTATCGAGGCGCTTATCTTGAATAATGACCGGGAAGTCATCGACACCATAGTGGTTAGGAATAGGCAGATTTTTGCTGACTTCATCTTCAATCAGCCACATGCCCGCAAGGCCATTGTAAACCTGCTTTGCGGTACGGTTAGGCGTGTTGGCGTGATACCAAAGCGTCGCCGCTTGCTGGCGAATTGGCAGAACCGGTGCCCAGTCGACGTTGGGCTGCATCATGCGTGCAGCGCCACCCATAAGCGGACCTGGAACCTGCAAACCGGCAATCGTCATGGCGATATTTTCTTGTAGACGATTGCTGTAAATCATCTTCACGTCATCACCGCTCCATACCCGGATGGTCGGCCCGAGATAACGTCCGTTCAAACCCCAGACCGGCGCCTTAGCACCACCGGTAAATGACCAGTGTGCTCGTTGTAACGTAAGGAACAAGGGTTGCCCACGACGGGATTCTAATAAAGGTGGTACGGGTAAAGGTTGCTGCAGCCCTGCTGCGTTTGCCCTCAGTGGCACCGAGCCGGCACAAAGTGCGACTCCTGATGCCTGAATAAACTGACGCCGACTGAGTGACATAATTACTCCATGGGAAACTGACTTACGTAGTGCGGCACAAAACGTGCCGCCAAAATACCCCCGTAATACTCTAATTGCAGGGGTATAAAAATGATTAATTCGCCTGCTTTTTCTCAACTCGACCGGAAGCTTCACGCTCCGCGACTTCTTTATCTAATTCGGCGATTTTTTCCCTCATGATATCGCGGCAATGAGTAGCGAGTTTACGCGCCTGATCTTTGCCATAACCGCTGATATCAATTGGCTCCAGCATTTCGACAATCACCAAACCGTTATTCCAACGGTTTAGCTTAATTTTATTGCTGGTATTGGAAACACACACCGGAATAATTGGGACGCCCGCAGCAATTGCTGCATGGAATGCGCCTGTTTTAAACGGCAACAAGCCACGACCACGGCTACGCGTGCCTTCAGGGAACATCCAGACCGATATTTTGCGTTTCTGAATCTGCGCCACCACCTGGGAAATGGTGCTCAGGGCTTTGGCGCGATTGTCACGGTCAATCAGCATATTTCCGGTTAACCAGTAGATTTGGCCAAAAAAGGGAATCCACAGCAGGCTTTTTTTCCCGACGGTTACTGTCGGCGGCTGCACAATACTCGCAGCTGTCACCATGTCGAAATTATTCTGGTGGTTACAGATATAAATCGCCGTCGGGTGATTTTCATGACCTTCCGGTAAACGTGTTTCGACTTTCAAACCGAACACCGGTGCCAGGCGCCCAAACAGATGGCCAAAAGTTGCAACGTGGCGCGGGTTACGTGGGCTGAACAGGCAATAAATACAGCCAAAAATGCTCACCAGGATGCAATAAATTATAACGATAATAAAACGTACGATGGATAGCATAACAACCTCAAAAGCCAAAAGCGCTGACAAGTATACCCTAAATAATTCGCGATGCAGGAAAGCACCAGACTGTAAGTATGGGGGTAGTCAGGGCACTGCAACTTGAATGATGACGGGTGTACGACTTGCTTAAGCGTAAAATATACCAATCTGGCGGCCTTTCAGCCGCCATTTTTTGATTACTCTTCGCTATCACCTGCACTTGCGCGAAGCGGAGAATCAACTTCAACACGATCAATGCGTTGTAGACCACGCATCAATGTGCCGCGACGGCCACGCTCACCAGTGATTTTTTGAAGCTCTTCCGGACGAAGTTTAATTTTGCGCTTGCCGACGTGCAAAGTAACGGTGCTTTGCGGCGGCAATACAAATAGATGAACCAGTTTGTCTTCGCCTTTTGCCGCTTCCGCCGAAGGAATCGAAATGATTTTATTCCCTTTACCTTTGGAAAGCTGCGGCAAATCACCGACCGGGAACATCAGCATACGGCCTGCGGCGGTAATCGCCAGCAGCATGTCGTCCACACTTGAAATTTCCATTGGCGGCATGACTTTCGCATTTTCCGGCAATGAGATCAGCGTTTTACCCGCACGGTTGCGTGCCACTAAATCGTTAAAGGTGCAGACAAAACCGTAGCCCGCGTCAGACGCCATCAACAGTTTCTGGTCGTCCGGTGCCATTAATACGTGCTCAACGACTGCACCTGGCGGCGGCGTCAGTTTACCGGTCAAAGGTTCACCCTGGCCACGAGCCGAAGGCAACGTTATCGGGTCAAGCGCGTAGCTTCGCCCGGTGGAGTCGATAAACGCCACCGGCTGGTTGCTCTTGCCTTTGGCTGAGCCGAGGTAGCTGTCGCCCGCTTTGTAGTTTAGCCCTTGCGCGTCGATATCATGGCCTTTGGCGCTACGCACCCAGCCCATTTGCGACAACACAATGGTCACCGGTTCAGACGGAGTCATGTCGTGCTCGCTCATGGCTTTCGCCTCGCCACGTTCACGCAGTGGTGAACGGCGGTCATCGCCATAGGCATCAGAATCTGCCTGCAATTCTTTCTTCAGCAAGGTATTCATTTTGCGTTCAGACGCCAGAATGCCCTGCAATTGGTCACGCTCTTTTTCCAGATCGGCTTGTTCGCCGCGAATCTTCACTTCTTCGAGTTTTGCCAGGTGGCGTAATTTCAGCTCGAGGATAGATTCAGCCTGGGTTTCACTTAACTCAAAGCGCGACATCAACACCGGCTTCGGCTCATCCTCAGTACGAATGATGTGGATCACTTCGTCAATATTGAGGAACGCCACCAGCAAACCTTCGAGGATATGCAGGCGTTTGAGGACTTTTTCCAGACGATAGCTCAGGCGGCGGCGCACCGTTTCGCGACGGTAAACCAGCCACTCGGTAAGAATTTCCAACAGGTTTTTCACCGATGGACGGTTATCCAGACCGATCATATTGAGGTTAATGCGATAGCTTTTCTCAAGATCGGTGGTGGCAAACAGGTGGTTCATCACCTGCTCGACGTCGATACGGTTGGAACGTGGCACAATCACCAGACGCGTCGGGTTTTCGTGGTTCGACTCATCGCGCAAGTCTTCAACCATTGGCAGCTTTTTAGCGCGCATTTGGTTGGCGATTTGCTCAAGCACGCGCGCACCGGAAACCTGATGTGGTAACGCGGTGATCACCACATCGCCATCTTCTTTTTTCCACACGGCACGCATACGCACAGAACCACGGCCGTTCTGGTAAATTTTGCGGATCTCTTCACGCGGGGTGATGATTTCGGCTTCTGTCGGGTAATCCGGGCCCTGAACAATATCCAGCAGCTCATCGAGCGTAGTTTTCGGCTGGTCAATCAGAGTGATTGCCGCTTTCGCTACTTCACGTAAGTTATGCGGCGGGATGTCAGTTGCCATACCAACGGCAATGCCGGTGGTGCCGTTAAGCAGGATATTCGGCAGACGTGCAGGTAGCATTTTCGGCTCCTGCATGGTGCCGTCAAAGTTCGGCACATAGTCAACCGTCCCCTGCCCTAATTCACCAAGCAGGACTTCAGCATATTTCGACAGTCGCGATTCGGTATAACGCATCGCGGCGAAGGACTTCGGATCATCCGGCGCACCCCAGTTTCCCTGGCCATCAACCAGTGGGTAGCGATAGGAGAATGGCTGCGCCATCAATACCATGGCTTCATAGCAAGCGCTGTCGCCGTGCGGATGGTATTTACCCAGCACGTCACCAACGGTACGGGCTGATTTTTTGAATTTAGCGCTATTGCTTAATCCCAACTCCGACATCGCATAGACGATGCGACGCTGTACGGGCTTTAAACCATCGCCAATGAACGGCAGAGCGCGGTCCATAATGACGTACATGGAATAGTTGAGATAAGCATTTTCCGTGAATTCGTGCAGCGCAAGGCGTTCTGCACCATCATGAGTTAAATCACTCATTAATTATTCATCCTCAAACTGACGAGCCGAGTGTGGCCACATACCCTAAATAATTCGAGTTGCAGAAAGGCGGCAAACTCAGAAATCCCCAAGAGCTTACTTAAGTAAGTGACTGGGGTGACTGAGTGCAGCCAACGCATCTGCAGCTTGAAGTATGACGGGTATAAACGGCGTAATTGCCGCCGATAGTACCTTATCTGGCAGTCGTAGTCACAGAGGAGTGAGTATCTTTAGATGAAGTAAGACGATAAGAAATGAGCCGCAAATTGCGGCTCATTTGGGGCATTATTTTACTTTGGTAATTTGCTTCACGTCGATTTCAACAGAGTTCCAGTCCTTATCGACTTCACCTTGAATCTCAACGGTATCTTGCGGAGTGATGGTCTGGCCGTTCCAACGCTTATGGTCGATATCGACATTAATGGTGCCAGATGTATCACGGAAGATGTAATGGTCACCGCCGATGCGTGACTCAATCTTGCCGCGCAAAGTGACCCAGGTATCGTCAGACAGTGACTTGGCCTGTGTCGCCGTGGTGTTGCTGCCACTTGGGCCGACAAAACCGCCTGCGGTTTGAGTTTGTGTGGTGGCAGGAGCTGCGTTCGGATCGGAGAACCCGCCCTGATTTGCAGCCAGTGCAGGTGCTGCGGTAATAGCGAGAATAGTCATAATAGCGGCTATTTTTTTCATTTTAATTTTCCTTTTATGAATGATTTCATGAGTGCTATTTAACGTGATAGATCTTAACGCGATCTTAATTCTCCCATCAAAAATCGCTTTTTTTAGTAAATTGCGCACTATGCCGAAGCATCGTATTTTTCCCCTGTACACACCCTCACAAAAGTTATTAACTTCCCGCAAATGGGCAGTAAGGGAAACACTATGCGCATATTACTAATTGAAGACGATAAGCTCATTGGCGACGGACTCAAAGCCGGGCTGACAAAAATGGGTTTTACCGTCGACTGGTTTACAGATGGCCTTCAAGGTCAGTCAGCTCTGAGTTTAGCCCCCTACGACGCAGTGGTGCTGGATTTAAGTCTGCCGGGAATCGACGGACTGGATATCTTAAAATACTGGCGTCGTAATGGCCGAACTGAACCTGTGTTAATTCTAACCGCGCGCGATGCCCTGGAACAACGAGTTGAGGGATTACAACTTGGTGCCGATGACTATTTGTGTAAACCCTTTGCGTTAATAGAAGTTGCCACCCGCTTACAGGTTTTAATCCGCCGTAACCATGGGCAGGCTCAATCTACCCTTTGCCATGCTGGTGTCGAACTTGATCCGATTAAATTAACCGTTACCCGCGACGGTGAACCACTGCAACTAAAACCCAAAGAGTTTGCCTTGCTGGAACTGTTTATGCGTAACACAGGACGTGTATTACCGCGCACGCTCATTGAAGAGAAACTTTATAGCTGGGAGAACGATGTTTCCCGAAATGCGCTGGAAGTACATATCCACCATTTACGCCGCAAACTCGGCAGTGGGTTTATTCGCACGGTACACGGCATCGGTTATACGTTAGGTGAAGAATGATAAAAAAAGTGACTCAGAGTTTACGCGCAAGACTCATTGCCGGGTTTATTTTACTCACGCTGGTTGCCTGGGTCGGCGCAAGTGTTGCTGCCTGGCAGCAAACCAGCAAAACCCTCAATAAACTCTTTGATACCCAACAAGTGCTGTTTGCCAAACGCCTGAGTGCGTTAGAGCTTGATGGCGTGCAAAACGATACACAATTGCCTCGTACCAAAAAGATGATTTCGCATCATCGAGGCAAACAAGATGATGACACCCTCGCCTTCGCCATTTATACCGCCAACGGGCAGTTGCTGCTAAACGACGGCGACAACGGCAGGTATCTCAGCTATCGCTACCAGCGTGACGGATTTGTTGATGGCAAACTGGCGGGCGATGACGATATGTGGCGCATGGTCTGGGTGACAACACCCGACGGAAAATACCGCATCGTAGTAGGTCAGGAGTGGGAATACCGCGAAGACCTGGCACGGGACATCGTTTTGTCTCAGCTCACCCCATGGCTTATCGCCTCGCCGATGATCTTACTGTTGTTGGTATGGCTGGTCAGCCGGGCACTCTCCCCGCTTCACAAACTGGCACTGCAATTACGTAGCCGCAAACCAGACGATGCCAGTGAGTTGCCAACGCAAACCCTGCCACAAGAAGTACGCCCTTTGGTGATTGCGCTTAATCAGCTATTTACCCGCACCGGGGAGTTTATGCAGCGCGAACGGCGCTTTACCTCTGATGCCGCACATGAGCTACGCAGCCCACTCGCCGCATTAAAGGTACAGGCCGAAGTGGCACAGCTTGCACAAAATGATGAACCGATGCGCGATCACGCACTGAATAACCTGAGCGTAGGCATCGATCGCGCGACTCGTCTGGTCGATCAACTGCTGACTTTATCGCGGCTGGATTCTTTAGCGGGTCTGGATGATGTCCAGGACGTGCCTTTCCAGCCACTACTGCAAAATGCGGTGATGGATGCTTATCACGAGGCGCAGCGTGAAGGCATTGATATTCGCCTTGATATTCAGGACGCAAAAGTAAAACGCCAGGGTCAGCCGCTACTACTTAGTTTGATGGTCAGAAACGTGCTGGACAATGCCGTGCGCTACAGCCCACGCGGCAGCGTAGTCAATGTCGTTCTCCAGAGCCACGAAATTACGATTACCGACAACGGCCCGGGCGTCAGCCCTGAATATCTGACCTCACTTGGTGAACGCTTCTTCCGTCCACCCGGGCAGGAAAAAACCGGCAGCGGCCTCGGGTTATCTATCGTCAGGCGAATCGCTGCATTACACGGTATGCAGGCGAGCTTCGTAAACGCCCCCAGCGGTGGATTTCAGGTACAAATACGCTGGTAAAAACGGATTCAGCCCTCTGATTATTGCGTTTTTAGCAAAAGTCTTTGCCTATATATGGCATTTAATTGTGACATACATCACGGTAAACTCCGCGCCAGACGCAATTATTCGAGGACTAACTATGAGCAATATTCTGATTATCAATGGTGCGAAAAAATTCGCCCATTCTAATGGCCAACTTAACGACACCCTGACCGACGTCGCGGAAAGCTTTTTGCGCGACCTCGGGCATGATGTTCAGGTCACACGTACCGACAGTGAGTACGACATTAAAGAAGAAGTCGCGAAATATATGTGGGCTGATACTGTGATTTATCAGATGCCAGGCTGGTGGATGGGCGCACCGTGGACCATGAAGAAATACATTGATGATGTATTTACTGAAGGTCATGGCTCACTGTATGCAAGCGATGGTCGTACCCGTTCTGATGCAGAGAAAAAATACGGTTCTGGCGGCCTGATCCAGGGCAAAACTTATATGCTGTCACTGACCTGGAACGCCCCGCTGCAAGCATTTGAAGACAAAGAACAGTTCTTCCACGGTGTTGGAGTTGATGGTGTTTACCTGCCATTCCACAAAGCTAACCAGTTCCTTGGAATGGAAGGTCTGCCGACATTTATCGCCAACGACGTAATGAAAGCGCCTGATGTACCGCGTTTTATTGCAGAATACCGCGAGCATCTGGGCCGAGTTTTTGCTTAACTGTCTTATGACTACAACAAGGAGTTGAACATGATTACAGTAATAGCTGAAATTCGTACCCGCCCTGGTGTTCACCATCGCCAGGCTGTACTGGACGCGTTTGCAAAAATTATTCCTACTGTGCTCGAAGAGGAAGGCTGCTTTGGTTATGCGCCACTCATCGACCATAACGCACAAGTCGCGTTCCAGACCACTGCACCAGATTCTGTGTTTATGCTGGAAAAATGGGAGAGCGTGGCTCACCTCGAAGCTCACCTGCAAACAAAACACATGAAAGATCACAGCGTCACTGTTAAAGACGACGTTCTGGACGTTCATATCCATATTCTGGAAGACGCAATTAAGTAATTGGGTTTACCGAATGATTTAAGGGGGCGGCTTTCATATCTGCCCCCTTTTTGTATCTGCATTCTAAACGCTGCCCTGAGCCATTCACATTGAGAAAATGCTGCTAAGCTATTCTTTAATCAATATTCTCAGCAAGGCCAGGACATGAAGACGAACACGGTTTCCGATAAAATCATCAACCTTGCCAACTTTAATCTCAATCTTTTAACCACCTTCTGTTTGATCTATTCCACACGCAGTATTACTGAAGTTTCTGAAATATTGGATGTAACTCCGCCGTCAATAAGCCACTCGTTACGTAAACTGCGTCTGCATTTTGCCGATCCGTTATTTATTCGCCATGGCAATACCATCGCACCAACTGTATTTGCAGATGATCTGTACGTTAAACTTAAACAGTCTCTGGAAATAATGAGTGATTCTGTCGAGCGGAGTAAAAAAACAAATAAACGAGAGACAGTGGTTATTTACTCTCCTTTTTCAGTAGCAATACATGATTTGTCAGACACGGTATTAAAGATCAAGGAGGCGAAATTAAATTATAAAATAAAATATATAGAAACGCTTCTTGGTATTCCAGATGCTGTTGGTCTGCTTAATTTACGTAAAGCCGATATTGTTTTCTCTGCCACTTCTGTTATCAACACGACACTAACCAGTGTCCTGCTGCGTGATTTCACCCCAGTTATGGTCTGCCGGGAAGACAATCCATTTAAAAAGACCACAATTAGCACCGATGAATTAAAGCAACTGGATCTAGTCAGCCATTTGACTGGCGATGAAATGATATATCAAAGAAAACAGTCATTGCTGGCAACCTTAAAAGATGCCCATATCGTATTCGAAACGAATTCAATAATGATGCTTCTCACGTTGTTATCCGAGACCGATTGTGTAGGGTTTCTCACGCCTGAAGCCTTTGCGCGCTATAAAGTACTTTTCAAACTGCGACAGCTAACACCATTATTCCCGTTACAACTCATTGGTGTCTATTTAGTTTACCGTAAAGAGATGGAGAAAAAGCCAAGTTTTATGCAACTACTCGCAGCAATTCGGGGGGTTAACGAATAAAGCAAGCGATGTAATAGAAATAAATCCGCAATTAACGCCATGTAATACCCTCAAAGCAAACTGTACGTATAATCACCAGCACATTAAGCCACCCGGCTTCAATATTTATATTCACCACCGCCCCCCATTATATTCTCAATATACTGCCGAAATTGTCGCTGGTGATTATTCATTTACGCACAGTTACTAACATGAATATCCGTAATCAGGATTCATGGAGGCATTCGCATGAAAATCATCAAAATATCCCCCTCACACATCGAGCAAAACAGACGAAAAATCATTATTAAAACATCGGCGAGTCTGGTCGCTGGTGTTCTGAGCTTTAGTTACGTCGATACCCGAGCAGAAACACTGGTCAATACTTCCGGATCAACAGGGATTGATACCAGTGGTTTATATTTCGATGAAACAATAAAAATGAATGCTGCAAATACCGCGGGCATCAAAATAGGCAAAGATGGCACGGTTACCCTGAGCAGGGGTAGCATTAAAAATAATGCAATCTCAGCGGCGGGATCAAAAGATCAAGTTGGTGTTTATGTTTTCGAGGGAGGTCAAGTTGCCCTTTCTGGCAGCACAGTAGCACTTGATCCAAAAACCGCAGCGGGAGCAACCGTCACGGCAAATAACATGACTGCATTGGTCGCGAAATCTGGTGGGCAGCTCAATCTTGATAACTCCACCGTGACGGTAGGTGGCGGCGCTAAGGGAAATAACAACTTCGGAATTGTCGTAACAGGCCCGCATTCTAAGGCATCACTCAGTAAATCCACGGTGCAGACTTCATCCTGGGGAGCCCCGGCGGTTTCAGCAACTCAAGGTGGTCGAATCAATCTTTCTGAAGGAACTGTAATCCTGACCACGGGGGCAAGAGGCAGCAACGGCGGCAGTCATGGTGCAGCCGTTGATGGCCTGGACAGCACACTTTATGCGGAAAGTACCTCCATCACTACCACTGGTGCTTCAGCATATGGCGTCAAACTCGAAAATAGTGCGGCGCTTAATTTAACTGAAACCACTATCACAACCAGCGGAGCGAATGGCCACGGTATTTTGCTTGCTGGGGACGCCACCAGCGGCACAATATCAGGCAGCAGCATTCAAACCACAGGAAAAGGGGCGACAGGGTTATGGGCACGTAACGGCGCAAACGTATCGCTGCAACAAGGGACACGAATCAACACTTCTGGGGCCGCGGTATCTACCGCTTCACCGCTGGATAATGAAAAAAACCTGAGCTTAAGTCATACCCTGCTGGCAAGTGAGTTCGGCAGTGATATTGACGCGCAGGGCGTGTTTTTGACCACTTCTGCCGCCAGCGCCAGTGCCGCGCGAGCCGAGAATAATGCCCGTATTAATTTGCAGGCAAGCGAGATTGTAAGTAGCGGCGGTGCTGGTAGCACAACCAGCACCGCCGCCCTTCATGCATTGTCAGGGGCCACTATCACCGGTTCAGACCTCACTGTTAACGTCACGGGGAATTATCAAGGAGGCGGACGTGCCGAGGGTGATGGTAGCTCAGTTTACCTGAACAATAGCAACATCCTGGTGAAAGGTGCCGGAGGCGCAGAAGCCACATCAACTGCAGCTCGCGCAATATCTGGTGGCTCTGTACTTGTTAACCGTTCAACAATGACCACATTGGGTATGCAAAGCCATGGTGTCTCAGCAGAAGGAGCCGGCTCTCACGCACAAATCAGCGATACAACTATCGAAACGTTCGGCGCGCGCAGCTCTGGGGTCAATATCATAAATGGCGCAACTGCTGACATTAGCGGCTCAATTATCAAAACAACGGCTCCTGATAATGGAACTGGCCCATGGGGGCCGGGCATACTGCTTCAGGGGGTGGGTTCATCCTTAAGCCTTACCAACACTGATGTCAGCACCACACAAAAGTCCAGCGTAGGCATCAGTGCCACAAGTGGCAGTCATCTGGAGGTTGATACCTCTCGAATTACCACCTCCGGGAACTACGGCTCCGGTATTGCCGTCGCGAACACCACGGCCACGATAACCGGCACTCACATCACGACATCAGGTGATGATAATGCAATGGGAGTTATTGCCGATGCGGGAGCTACAGTCACAGTCGTGGGTGGTAGTATCGTCACGTCGGGTAATGGCTCAACCATACAGTCAAACCTTACCTTCCCACACGCAGTCGCGTCACGTAACCCAGGTTCTTTGCTGACAATTGAAGGGACCAGCCTTCTTACCACGGGCACCCAGGCCTATGGAGCCACCGCCGATGACGGCGGCAATATCATCCTGAAAAATGTGTCGGTCAAAACGCAGGGGGATAATTCACTCGGTTTATACGCCGGAATTGGTGCGGCAAAACCGGGTAGCGTTAGTTTATCGGCCAGTAATGTCACAGTCGAGACACTTGGAAATAACGCGACGGGTGCTTTTGTTGGCCGCAAGTTTAAAACCGAAACAGCTGAAATGGCACTTGATAGCGTCACGTTAACGACACATGGGGATAACTCACGTGGTATCTGGGCCGAAGCAGGCGCTGACTTAAGTGCCGAAAACTCAGTCATTCGAACCATGGGCGCAGGCTCAACAGGTGCGCTGGTGAATAACACGGCAACATTGTCGCTCAACAAAACAGGTATCACCACATCAGGGGAGCTGGCGCACGGCATCCTCGCCAGTAACGGAGGGAGTGTTTTTGCCGAGAATACGATAGCTACCACACAAGGTGATGGCGCGGCGGCACTGGCGGTTCAGGGTTCAGAAACTCAACCCGGAAAGGCCAGCATCAGCAATACTATTTTGTCCAGTAATCATGGCTATGGCATTGAAACTACTGGCTATGCGGATATTGATATGCAAAACAGCCATGTTAACGGCGAAAGCCAGTGGCTACAGGTGAAGAATGGCTCTGGAGTGGTGCCAGGCAATGCTTCTGTAGATATGTCCGGGAGTATTGTCACGGGTGCGGCATTAACAGATGCAGGTGCCTGGTCTGAGGTGTCATTAAACAATACCAGTCTGTGGTTTTTAACCGGTAACTCTGTGCTTAGCGAGCTTACCAATAACCACAGCCTGATAAATTTCAGCACTCCGGAAAACAACCAGTACAAAACGCTGATGGTGAATAACTACCATGGCGACAACTCAACGATTGCGTTAAACACCCATCTCCATGACGACGATTCACCTACGGATCTGCTCGTTATTAACGGCGGGAAGGCTGATGGATCCACAAGCCTGAAAATTACCAATACCGATGGTAGCGGTGCACTCACACATGGCAATGGTATCAAGGTCGTCGATGCCATAAGTGGCGCAACCACCGCAACGGAAGCATTCAGTTTGCTCAGTAAGGTTAAAGCTGGGCCCTATGAATATTCGCTTTACCGTTCAAGTGTTGATGACAGTAATAAACAGGCCTGGTATCTGCGCTCTCATAAAAATGTACCGGATGATGTTAAGAATGATGATCCGCCTCCTCCTCCTCCTCCAGCAGATCCCGTACCCGATCCTGAACCAGAGCCAATCCCGGAACCTAAGCCCGGAGAAAAACCGGTCATAAAACCGCCAGTGATTCCTGTAAATCCCCCTCCCGTCACGCCGGTTGATGAACAACCAGCACCAGATGAACAGGTAAAACCAGATGAGGAGGGAAAACCAGAAACGCCGCAGCATCCTGAACCGCCACAACATGCTGGCGAAGTCCCGAACTACCGAGCAGAAACCTCGCTGTACCAGGATATCCCACAGTTGGCTTTGCTCTACAGCCGAATGCTCGTCGATAGCCTGCATGAACGCACCGGGGAACAGTTCGCCAGCGCAGAAAAGATCACCCAGGCAACGCAGTCGCCACACATGAGTTGGGGGCGTGTGATATATAAAAATGGCAAATCAGACTTTGATGGGCCGCAATCGCGCTTTACGCTTAATGCGATTCAGTTAGGGATTGATTTGTATCGAGAAAGCAAAGACGACGGAAGTTCGAATTTTGCTGGCGTGCTTGGAAACATCGGCAAGATAAATAGTAAAGTCACTCACACCGACGGTGAAAATGCAGGTCGAAACACGCTGAAGTCATGGGGAATCGGCGGCTATTGGACGCACTTTACGCCTGCGGGAAGTTATCTGGATGCGGTCGTGCAGTACAACAGGCTGTATGTGGAATCCAGCCCCACCGATCTTAGCCCGATGAAAACTAAAGGTTACGCGCTTAGCGCCTCGCTGGAAGCCGGTTACCCATGGCAGCCCGATGCAGAGGTTCAACGTTTTATCGAACCTCAGGCGCAGCTGATTTACTCAACGGTTAAGCTGGATAACACCCATGACGACGCTTCCGGGGTGAATTTCAGCAATGCCGATTCGCTTACCGGCCGCGTGAGCCTGCGTTTCCACCAGTCGTGGAACCACAATAACACCCAAAAAAGTCAGGAAAAGGGCACTCGCACCACGGCATGGCTGCGCCCAGGGATTGTGCATGAATTCAGGGGAGAGACTAAAACCAATTTTGCCTCACAGGACGGGTATATTCCTTTCGTCACCAATAGTGCTGGCACATGGGGGCAGTTAAATGCAGGCGTTGATCACCAGCTTAATAAGTCGGTTTCTCTTACCGGTTCTTTAAGCGTTGAAAAAGCGTTTACAGGTAACAGCATCAATTACGGCGGGATTGTGGGCTTAAAAATTAAGTTTTAAGAAACGATATGGGGCGAATAAGTGCAAACCAGACAAATGGGTAACACTTATTCGCTCTGAAAAATTAGGGCAGCTTAAAGGAAATCAGCCTTGCGGAAGGCTTGCAGCGCATCTTGCTTTTGCTGCTCAGTCATTGGGCGCAGCGGACGACGCGGGTCACCTACATCAATGCCGTGCAGTTTCATCGCAACTTTACCAGCCGCAACGCCACCGTACTGCACCAGCACGCGGATGATAGCGATGACCTTATCCATACAACCAGCAACATCTGCCTGATCACCACGATTAAAGCTATCAATCAGGCGGTGATACAACGGCGCTGCATAGTTATAGGTGCTGCCTACTGCGCCAACTGCACCACATGCCAGGCCCGCCGGTAAAAACTCATCAACACCAAATGGAATATCAAACTGGCCGTTATTCACGCGCACACAGCGTTGATACTCATACATGTCGCTGGAGTTAAACTTCATGCCAGTAAGGTTAGGGATACGATCGGCTGCAACCTGTAAAAATTGCTCCATATCGAGATTCACACCCGACATGCCGGAATGGTAATAGTAGAAACCTTTAGATGGTGCGGCGGCCGCATTAATACGGCAGTATTCCACTAGATCTTCAATATTGCCCGGCTTGAAGAAGCAAGGACCAATTACTGAGGTAGCGAAGATATCCAAAGTTTCAGCGTGACGGCTAAGTTCAACGGAGTCCGCGATACTCAGAGCACCTGTATGCAAAGTAATACTCAGTTTACCCGCACTTGCACTCACCCAACGTTCTGCAATTTTTTTGCGCTCATCGACCGAGCAATGAATGCCCTCACCGGTAGTGCCCAGTACATAGGCACCTTTAACACCTTGCTCAATCAGATGTGCGGCAATTTGGTCAATAACCGGATAATTAACACTTCCATCAGCGGTAAATGGTGTGTGTGGCGCGGCGATTAAGCCAGTTAACTTTTCCATGCAAGCCTCTTTGGAGTTTTACTTCTAATGATTTGTGATTATGAAGTTTAACTCTATATTAAGACGACAAATGGAGTGATGCAACCATCGTGGCATCGCTAAAATGGCTTAATACGTTGAACTGTGATCAATGCCGCTAATGTGGCATTACTTTGCGATATTAAGTGCATCCATGGTACGCAACTTACTTTCGCGAGCTTGCTCTGGCGCAGCCTGTACCAGCAAGGTATAGAGCAAATCCAGCACAAATAGTTGTGCTGTCTTAGTGCCAATCGAATCGCCTTGCAGCATCCCCTGGCGGTTACCGTTGATCAGGCTAAAATCAGCTACTTCAATTAGCGGGGAGCCTAAATTATGGGTCAGAGCAACGGTGGTTGCCCCCGCTTGTCTGGCAAGCTTGAGGGCATGGACCGTTTCCGGAGATGTACCGGTGTGGCTGATAGCAATCGCCACATCGCCCGCTTTGAGCAATGTAGCCTGCATATACATAAAGTGATTATTGGTAACGGCATCGACCCGCAAACCAATACGCATCAGCTTATGCTTCATATCTTCCGCAGTAATTCCCGACGAGCCGACACCGAAAATGTACACCGAGTTGCTGGTGCGTAATGCGTCGACGACCTGATTAACCTGATTCATATCCAGCAAATTCAGGGTTTCAGACAACACATTATTAATGGTGCTTTGCAGTTTCAAACCAATGGTGCGCGCATCGTCTGACTCATTGATTTCCCCATCTAACAGCGGGCTACTGTTATCGGTATCCACCGTGGCCAGTTCAATAGCCAAATCCATTTTAAAATCTTGAAAACCCTTATAACCCAGGGTGCGACAGAAACGAATGACGGTGGCTTCTCCAGCCTGTGTTTCGCGTGACAACTCGGCGATAGAGAGCTGAGTCACCTGCTGTGGAGAGGTCAAAATATAGTGCGCGATCCGCTGTGAAACACGCGTCAGGCTATTTTGCATCGCACCAAGTGTGTCGAGGATTTTTCCGGGTTTAAGGCGTTGGACTTGAGACTCCATAATTTCCTGCTCTTGAGTACGTGATGTGGCAAAAAGCCTGCAATATTGAATGGTTGAGAGCGTAACAAGTCTGTGGCATGAAAAAAAGCGCGATGTAAGCATAGGGGGTATGCGTACATCGCGCCGTCAAAGAAGAACTCATTTACTGCTTAATATTATTATGACGTTAAAACATCGTGTTATAGACAGCGATAATGCACTTTGATGACTACCTTGCTAATAGACTGCGCCGTTTCGCTGATACAACCTGGTTTATGTGGCTCGCCCGGAAGGAATATCGCAAACATTCCGGGTTGCATATGCAAAGTCTGGCAAGGTGCCACCTCATCACAAAGCAGATAATCATCATCTTCGTGATAAATATCTGGCTCTATTGCCGCACCAATCGGGCCAAAATCAATGCGCTCCTGACCACTGAGTAACAGCTGAATATCAAGATATTCGCGATGCTGCTCGTAACGCTTGCTCTGTGGTTCTGAGGTATCAAAGCTCATAACATTCATAAAGATATCGTCACCGTCTATTTCATGGCGGCCCGCACTTAGTGTTTCCGGATGCTTCGCCAGCGCCTGCTTAATAATGGCCAGTAACTGAGGTGCAATACCAGTCTGAGCGCTGAGCTCTGAAATTCGTCCTAAAATCATGATGTCACCTTTTACTCACGTGTTTCATCAAGCGTCAGCGCCGGCGCTGAAGCAAATAATGGGGCGAAAATAACGCCGCTGATAACCACACTCAGACAGCCAACCACGCCATAGAAGAAGAAATTCAAGTCGGTGGCATAGCGAGCAAACAGCACCGCTACAATACTGACCACAATGCCAAGAGTTGCACTACCCGCATTGGCACGTTTGCAGAAAATCCCCAGCATAAACAGACCAGTCATAGGGCCACCCATCAGCCCAATTAAGCTGTTAAAGGCATCCCAGATTTCTGATTCATTCGCCATCACCAACCATACCGTCGCAGCGCTACTAAATAGCCCGGCAATAAGGATCACCAGTTTAGCCATACGCATACTGTTTTCTGGGGTTCTTTTTTTGCTGCTCAGTCTTTGATAAATATCGGAGTTAAAGCAACTGGAGATACTGTTCAGGCTACTTGAAATACTGGACTGCGCAGCTGCAAAAATAGCGGCGATAATCAAACCGGCAATACCTGTAGGCATTTCCGTCACCACGAATAGCGGCAAGATCCCCCCGATGTTAAAGCCTGCTGGTAACAGACTTGGGTTTTGTTTGTAGTAAACAAACAGAGCCGAACCGATAGCAAAGAAGAAAATTGGAATAATGGCGATTAGCTTAGCGTTGGTGAGCAGTGTTTTCTTCGTCTCCTCAATGGAGTCCGTCACGATATAGCGCTGGACCACATCCTGACTGGCGGTAAATTGCTGAATATTGGCAAACAGGAAACCAATCATCAGAACTGGCACAGTGCTTTCCGTCCAGCTCCAGCGGAACTGTGACGCCGGGAAGAATTTATCGGCATGTTGTGTCACGGTGAAAATCTCACCGAACCCGCCCTGCACCTTGAAGCAAATCACGATGAAAATAAGCACCGCGCTGCCCGATAACAACAACCCCTGAATAACGTCAGTCCAGATAACCCCTTCAATACCACCCATCCAGGTATAGATAATGCACATAACACTAATCAGCAGCACCAAAACGATTGGGTCAATGCCAATAAATGGTCGCAAAGCCAACACCGTTAAGTAAGTGATAATGGCGATACGGCCTATGTTAAACATCATAAAAGAGAGGCTGGCGAACAAACGGCTACGAACATCGAAACGAGCTTCAAGATATTCGTAGGCAGAGGTTACCTTTAGCTTACGGAAGAATGGAATATAGAAGTAAAAGACCACCGGTAAAATAGCAATAACCAGATATTGGCCAAGAATAAACGTCCAGTCGGTGGTGAATGCCTTGGCTGGAATTGACATAAAAGTAATCGAGCTTAGCGTGGTGGCGAATACACTAACACCTGCAGCCCAGCCAGGAATTCGGCCACCGCCACGGAAATAATCATCAGCCGTTTTCTGCCGCTTTGAAAAATAGACACCGACTAACATCATTGCCAGTAAATAACCGAAAAGAACAACGTAATTAAAGATGCCGAAAGAGTGAGTCATTATGGCACTTTCCTACTTATGGTTTTATTAGGATGAAGTAACTGTCTGAATTTTAAATTTTATAAATGATCAGACTGCGTGATGTTCAGACCAGAGGGCAGCCCCCATTAACCCAGCATCATGATGATAGTGAGCGGAATAAACAGGAACATAGAATGCCGCAGGTAGTGTTGCGAGCTGCTTTTCCACCTGTATACGGTAACCCGGAGCAAGCCCGACGCTGCCGCCTAGCACGATACATTCGGTATCCAGCAGGGCTTTAAGATTGGCGATCAGTTGGCAAATCGCCTGTGCTGAACGCGTAAATAGTTGTTGTGCCTGCTCGTTGCCTTCTTGCGCCAAGGCAAAGATTTCACGGGCATTTTTGCCCAAAAGATCGTGCTGAGCCCCTGCTGCAATGGCGCGCCCGGAGGCTATAGCCTCAACGCAACCAACGCGTCCGCAACCACACATTGGGCCATTCGGATCGGCCTGAGTATGCCCAATATGGCCTGCGAAGGCATGAGGACCCGTTAGCAATTCGCCATTGATAACGATGCCACCACCTACTCCAGTGGAAACCGTAATAAACGTAACGTGTTTGAATTGATCTGACAGATAGCAATATTCTGCCCAGGCGGCAGCCTGCGCATCGTTGAGAACCACGCACGGCAACCCTGTGAGGCGTTCAACGGTTGCCTGCAACGGGAAATGATTCAGGCCACCGAGATTATCTGGATTTAGCGCGGTAAGAATTCCGTTATCAATAATACCTGTAGAGGCAATCGCCACTCGCTGTGCTTTCCCCTCATAGGCTGCAACCAAATCAGCCAAAGCCTGCTCCAGAGCTTGTGGCTTGGCATTAGCCGGAGTGGGAATTTCCGTGCGTAAAGAGATTTCATGCTGTGAGTTGATAAGCGCCGCGGCCAGTTTTGTGCCGCCGATATCAATGGCAAGTGTGTTCATCGTCTTCTCCGGCTTAGCGCTTAACAGCATCGCTGAACCACTGGCAAATATGTTCAATACGGGTGATGGCTGAACCAACAGTAACAGCCCATGCGCCATGATTGATAGCCTGTGATGCCAGCTCAGGGGAGTTGTAACGACCTTCAGCAATGACGCGGCAGCCAGCGTCGCTTAACTCGGACACCATCATCAGATCCGGCCCTTCAGGCGTAACTGAAGTGGTGTACCCAGACATCGTTGTGCCAATGAACTCAACGCCTTTGTATTTGCAATTGAGGCCTTCTTCTACCGTTGAGCTGTCTGCCATTGCCAGTAATCCATGATGGTGAATACGTGCAATCAGTTCATCAATGGCCACCGGGCGTGGGCGGAATGTTGCGTCAAAGGCAATAATATCGGCCCCGGCGTTTGCGAGCGCATCAACGTCATGCAAAAACGGAGTGATGCGCACAGCAGAATCTTCCAGGTCGCGTTTCATAATGCCAATAATTGGAACTGAAATAAGTGGCCGTACCGCTTCCAGATTGGCGATTCCTTCAATGCGGATGGCAACAGCCCCCGCAGATACGGCAGCCTGCGCCATTGCTGCCACGATATCGGGCCTGTCCATTGGGCTTCCGGGTACGGGCTGGCAGGAGACGATGAGCCCCCCACAATCACGCACGCTTTGTTCTAATTTTGTTAGTAGTGACATTCTGCTCCGCCTTACAAATCCAAATGAAGTTTAACTCCAAAAAAGAATAGCGGATGGAGTATTACTATTTCAAGCTGCAAACGGGAAAAATGTGAGGAGGGTCATGCGCAAGGGGAGAAGGAACCGTCAGGAATTGAAGCGAGCAGAGAAGATTTTTAACCTGCAAGGCTGATTTGGAAAGCGAAATGGGTGTCTTTATTTTCAAAAAGAGCAAGGATTTCTGCCGGGATAATGAGTCCATAATTCAATCGCTTTATGGTTACTGCAATAAATATAATGAATAACTCAATAATTATCCTACTGATGAAAATTCGGTAATTCATATAATTTAAAAAAACTTGTAAAATAACACCATCCAGAAACATCCAAATCTATATATTGAATAGAAGATGAAATTACTTATATAATGATGCACAAAAAACTCATAACTGTCTCATTAATAATGAATAAAAAGCATCTATTGTTAGTAATTTGGGTGGTTTGCGTTGCTGCCATGTTGGGCTCATATTGGGAAAAAGATACTGTACGTATAAATGAAACTGTTGATTCATATATAAAAAGCATAAGTGAAAAAATAAATGTCAGTATTGTATTATGCGAAATGCTGCGAAAACAGATGGAAATCAACTTACAATCTAACAATAGCTACAACACCATTTCAATGCCAAATAAGAACATTAACGCATCAGAGAATTGGCATTTTAAAATAACACCACACAAGAATATTTCCGGAGGGATGATTAGTGGACTTGGTGCTTATGAGAAGTTAAATCCTCAGACAAAAAATGAAGCAAATGCTGCAGCGTCTCTTAACATTGATGTAGGGGATGGTTACTTTACCAAATTATATTCATGGATTTACTATACCTCAAAAAACTCATTCGTCTATATAGCCCCTTATTCATCTAAAAAAGAGATTAGTACTTATTATTTTAATCCAGGTATGTATACCGATCCATTCTGGTATTTAATTACACCAGAAAACAATCCGAAGCGTGAGGTCAAAATCACAACTCCTTATATTGATATTGCTGGAAAGGGGCAGATATTAACGGTTACAGCACCTGTTTATAATAAAGATGAATTCACAGGGGCTATTTCTCTTGATCTCAACCTTAATTATATAAATAAAATAGTCAAGAGCAATGACAATAATTATCATGTTACTGTATTTGATAAGAATCATAAAATTATAATCTCTAGTGATAATGATACATCCAATAACGCGATTTCCTCGATCGTTGAAACTAAAGGTGGGGTTTATTCGAACTATACCAACAAAGAGATATTGAGCGGTATACTCTATATTGAGCAATATACAACCCTACAAGAAAAAGTTATTAGAGTAATAACTCAAGCAGGATTACCAATAGGTATTATAACATTTATTGTTTTTTCTGTTATATTCCTTCAATCGTTTTCTCACTATAACTTTCTTTCTAAAAGATATATGCTTCGCGCGATGAGAAAAAATGAGTTCATACCTTTTGCACAAGCTATAATAGACACAAGAAACAATAAAATCATTGGTTGTGAAATACTTCTTCGATGGAAACATCCAACAATGGGACTCATCCCCCCAAATACATTTATTCCGGCGATGGAATCAAGTGGCATCATTATTAAGATAACGCATCAATTACTTGAAAATGTGCAAAAAATCTTACAAGACAAAGCACATAAACTGCCAAAAGATTTTCACTTATCAATTAATATCTCTCCTGAACATTTAGAAGATCCAGAACTAGTTACAAAAAGCAAATCATTCAAAGAAAGTTGTGATTCGATAACTACCATATTCGAAATAACAGAAAGAAACTTTAATACTGATGCTAAAATTGCGATAAAGGGCGCTGTGGCGCTTAAGAATCTCAATATACTTTTTGCTCTTGACGATTTTGGAACAGGGTATGCCACTCACCACTACCTCCAAAAATTCCCAGTAAGCTATATTAAAATTGACCGTAGTTTTATTAAAATGATTGGTCTTGATGCTATCTCTCACCATATTGTAGAAAATGTTGTCTCATTATCAAAATCACTGAATTTAAAAGTTATTGCGGAAGGTGTTGAAACTAAGGAACAGGCAAAATATTTGCATGATAACAACGTTGATTATCAACAAGGCTATTTGTATCACCGCCCGGTTCCTTTATCCGATTTTTTAGATACATTGGGGGCATAGGAGGGGTTTTACTTCGATATCGCAAAAGAATCGATTTCCGACAATTCCATATAATCGCCGGAAATCAAAAAATAATTTTCAAACTAAATCTTACGAGCTGGTTCTGATATTTTACAGCCTGACCAGAGCTTCCATGCTCAAAGCTAAGCTAATGTATCAATTTACTCTTAGGGACATTAGACGTCGAGATCTGCCATATCGCCTTTATCCTGCAACCAGTTACGACGATCTTCAGAACGCTTCTTCGCCAGCAACATATCCATGATTGCCATTGTTTTGTCGTTGTCTTCATCGTCAATGGTGAGCTGCACCAGGCGGCGAGTATTTGGATCAAGCGTGGTTTCACGTAATTGCAGCGGGTTCATCTCGCCCAGTCCTTTAAAGCGCTGCACGTTCGGTTTCCCTTTCTTACGCTTAAGCTGCTCAAGCACACCTGCTTTTTCTTCTTCATCCAGCGCGTAGTAAACCTCTTTACCGAGGTCGATACGGTAAAGCGGTGGCATCGCGACATAAACGTGACCACCGCGAACCAGCGAGCGGAAGTGGCGTACGAACAACGCGCACAGCAGCGTGGCGATATGTAAACCATCGGAGTCCGCATCCGCAAGGATACAAACTTTGCCGTAGCGCAGTTGGCTTAGATCTTCGCTGTCTGGGTCGATACCGATCGCGACAGAAATATCATGCACTTCTTGCGACGCCAGCACTTCATCCGACGAGACCTCCCAGGTGTTTAAGATCTTACCTTTGAGCGGCATGATCGCCTGGTATTCACGGTCACGAGCCTGTTTAGCAGAACCGCCAGCGGAATCCCCTTCCACCAGGAACAGTTCGGTGCGGCTTAAATCTTGTGCAGAACAGTCAGCCAGTTTGCCAGGCAATGCCGGGCCACTGGTCAGTTTCTTACGCACCACTTTTTTGGCGGCACGCATACGGCGCTGAGCACTGGAAATAGCCAGCTCAGCGAGTTGTTCTGCAATCTGAATATTCTGGTTCAGCCACAGGCTGAATGCGTCTTTCACAACACCGGAAACAAAGGCTGCGCACTGGCGTGATGACAGGCGTTCTTTGGTTTGCCCGGCGAACTGAGGGTCCTGCATTTTAACGGAGAGCACGTAGGCGCAACGTTCCCAAATATCCTCAGCAGATAGCTTTACGCCGCGCGGCAGAATGTTGCGGTATTCGCAAAACTCGCGCATCGCATCAAGCAGCCCCTGGCGCAAACCGTTGACGTGCGTGCCGCCTTGCATAGTTGGGATCAGGTTGACGTAGCTTTCCGTCAGTAGCTCGCCACCTTCCGGCAGCCATAGCAGCGCCCAGTCTACTTGCTCGAAATCACCAGCAAAGTTGCCGACAAATGGCTTTTCCGGAAGCGTCGGCAGGCCGTTTACCGCTTCGCACAGATAGTCTTGCAGACCATCCTGATAACACCAGCGCTGCTCGGTGTTGTTCACTTTATCGGTAAAAGTGATCTCTACACCCGGGCAAAGTACCGCTTTGGCTTTCAGCAAATGGCTTAAACGAGAAACGGAGAAACGTGGACTGTCGAAGAACGATGCATCTGGCCAGAAGTGAACACTGGTGCCGGTATTGCGTTTGCCGCAGGTGCCGACCACCGCCAGTTCCTGGACTTTATCGCCGTTTTCAAACGCGATGCTGTAAACCTGCGCATCACGACGCACGGTGACTTCAACGCGTTTGGACAAGGCGTTAACGACAGAAATGCCCACGCCGTGCAGACCACCAGAGAACTGGTAGTTTTTGTTGGAGAATTTACCGCCCGCATGCAGGCGGCAAAGGATAAGCTCGACCGCCGGAACGCCCTCTTCCGGGTGGATATCTACCGGCATGCCGCGCCCGTCATCAATAACTTCTAATGACTGATCGGCATGGAGAATAACATCAACACGCTTCGCATGGCCTGCCAGCGCTTCATCCACGCTGTTATCAATGACTTCCTGGCCCAAATGGTTTGGACGGGTGGTGTCGGTGTACATCCCGGGGCGGCGGCGAACAGGCTCAAGCCCGGTGAGTACCTCAATGGCATCGGCGTTATAACTGGATTGCGTCATGGTTTATTCGTTCAGATAGCGAAACAGGAATCCGACATCAGGCCTTAGTGCAGGCCAAGAAAGTCGACGATCTGTGTGAAATAATCTTCGAAGCCTACAAAGGCGTGATTGCCACCGGATTCTACCGTCTGGCGACAGGGGGTGTAGTACGCAACCGCCTGGCGATAATCAAGCACTTCGTCACCCGTTTGTTGCAACAACCAGATGAGATCTGGCGAATCTAACGGGTCAACTTGCATGACTTTAAGATCGTAAATATGGCGAGACTCTAGCACATATTGCTGCCCGGTGTAGGGGTTCTCGTTGGTGCCGAGATAATCCACCAGCAGTTCAAAAGGCCGGACTGCCGGGTTTACAACTACCGCTGGGAGCGTAAAACATTGCGACAACCAAGTGGCGTAATAGCCGCCCAAAGACGAGCCAACTACACCTAACGGTTCGCCACCATGCTCCAGCACCAACGACTCCAGCAACTCTGCCGCATCGGCAGGATACGGTGGGAGTTCCGGTACAATCATATTGATATGAGGATGGTTCTGCGCAAGCCACGCTTTCAAACTCGTGGCCTTGGCTGAACGCGGCGAACTGTTGAAGCCGTGTAAGTAAAGTAGCGTTGACATCAATACCCTTCTGACGCGGTATCAGGGTTAAATACCGCACCCTTCAGGCGGCAAACCTCCGTGGTCACCTCACCGTTTGGATGAAGTTCCAGCCAACGCCAACCCGGCTCGATGGTATCGAGTGTGAAGTTGGAGCAGTGAGGTTTGAATTGCACGCAAGTCGAAGGTGTTGCCAGCATACGTCGACCATTCCAGTCGAGATCTAACTCCTGATGAATATGCCCACACACCAGAGTTTTCACTTTTGGGAATTTTTGCAGCACGTTATCAAGCTCAGCGGCATTGCGCAGGCTATGTTGATCCAGCCAACTACAGCCCGCAGGGACTGGATGATGATGCAACAGCAATAGAGTATGGCGTTCAGGCGCACCAGCGAGTTTGCGCTCTAGCCAGTCGAGCTGATAGTCGCTCAATTCACCATGTGGAACACCAAATACCTGGCTGTCCAGCAACAAAATCTGCCAGCTATCGCCTAAGAAAACTTGTTTAGCCGGGGAAATTCCGGCTTCCAGCAACGAGCTGAACATCGCCGGTTGGAAATCGTGATTACCAGGGAGCCAAACGCAGGGCGCAGGAATCTCCGCGATGCCTTCAACAAAGTGTTGGTAGGCTTGCGCACTGTGATCCTGGGCCAAATCCCCAGTTGCAACGATAAGGTCATAATGACGCTGCTCAGCGAGGATGGCGTCAATAACAGCCTGATAACTCATCCAGGTATTGATACCAAGCAGCGTTTCGTTCTTTCCAGAGAACAGGTGGGTATCTGTAATTTGCAAGATCCTGATCTGGCCCCCACCGGCCACAGGAAGATTTAACAGGCTTTCCAAATGGTGTCCTTAGGTTTCACCCTCACTAACAAACCGGAACCGCCATCGCTCCATGCGCCAAACAATAACGCAGCCAATCGGCTAGAAACTGGTTAATTTGATGCTTTTCGTCGCGTTGATGCAACTTTTTATTAGGATAATCATAACGCGCTTTGAAGCGAAAGATCTGCTGACTTGAACACACTTCCGCGACCATCGCGTCATGATATAGCCTCACAGACATCGATGGTAGGCTCCAATAGCTCACAGCTGGGGCCGTTTGTTCGATTTGCACAAGAGTTGTATAACGTGTCGACTCAATAATAGTGAGCCGATATTGGGCGCTACTGACCTGGTAAGTGACTTTTTCACCTACCTCATCATTACGAGGAAGCAGACGTCGTAGTTGTGCGAAATTGGTTTCGCACAGACGCATCATTTCCGGGAAGTCAGGTGTGTAGCGCTTCATGTTTAGTTGTTCCACTCGGCTCTTAATTTCTCATGATGCAATTGCAGCCAAAGCAGTGCGATGACTGAAGCTGCGTTATCGATTTTCCCTTCTTCTACTAACTGATAAGCCTGTTCCCGGCTCACGACATGAACACGAATATCTTCGTTTTCATCTGCCAGACCATGTATACCCTGCGCGTTCGAAGCATCCACTTCCCCCACCAGGATAGATAAACGTTCGCTGGTCCCACCCGGGCTTGCAAGGTAGTTGATAACAGGTTTTGTTCGACCTACTACCAGACCCGCTTCTTCGATTGCTTCACGGCGCGCAACGTCTTCGACGCTTTCACCTTCTTCAATCATTCCTGCAACCAGTTCGAGCAGCCATGGGCTCTCACTTGTGTCATAGGCAGCAATCCGAATCTGCTCTATCAATACAACTTCGTCTCGCACAGGGTCATAGGGTAGCAGTACTGCAGCATGCCCGCGTTCTAAAATTTCACGCCGAACTTCACCACTCATTTCGCCATTAAACAGGCGATGGCGAAAGCGATAAAGATCTAGCGAAAAAAAACCGCTATAAAGCGTTTCCCGTGCAATAATTTCAACATCGTTTTTACCTAACGTGACAAGTTGATCTTTTTGCTTAGTCATATTGGTTTCCTGATATTTTTATGGTCATGAAATGTGCGAATTCAAGTTGGTATGACTGCCGTTTCATTTCCTATGTGGTAGATTGATGAAAATTAAGGGCAGATGGCACATTACGCCAAGCTTCCCAGCTGGCAGACTCTGCTAGAATCGGCGATCATTTTCGGCTCTTGTCAGCGCTAACAAACAATTTCTGCTTCACAACAAGGAATGCAAATGAAGAAACTGCTCCCAATTCTTATCGGTCTGAGCCTAACGGGTTTCAGTGCCATGAGCCAGGCAGAAAACCTGATGCAGGTTTATCAGCAGGCACGTTTAAGCAACCCGGACTTGCGTAAATCCGCTGCTGACCGTGATGCCGCATTCGAAAAAATCAACGAAGCACGTAGTCCATTACTGCCACAGCTAGGCCTTGGTGCTGATTATGAATACAGCAATGGCTTCCGTGATTCGAATGGCATCGACTCCAATACGACCAGTGCCTCTTTGCAATTAACGCAAACTATTTTTGATATGTCGAAATGGCGTGCGCTAACCCTGCAAGAAAAATCTGCTGGTATTCAGGACGTCACTTATCAGACAGATCAGCAAACGCTGATCCTGAATACAGCGACCGCCTATTTCAATGTGTTGAGTGCCATTGACGCCCTCTCCTACACAGAAGCACAGAAACAGGCTATTTATCGCCAGTTAGATCAAACTACTCAGCGCTTTAACGTAGGCCTGGTAGCCATCACAGACGTTCAGAACGCCCGTGCACAATACGATAACGTATTAGCGAACGAAGTGACTGCACGGAATAATCTGGATAACGCGGTAGAAACGCTGCGCCAGGTCACCGGTAACTACTATCCTTCTCTGGCTTCGCTGAATGTTGATGGCTTCAAAACCAACAAGCCTGACGCGGTGAATAACCTGCTGAAAGAAGCAGAAAAGCGTAACCTGGCATTGTTACAGGCACGTCTGTCTCAGGACCTGGCGCGCGAGCAAATTCGTTACGCTGAAACTGGCCATATGCCAACCGTGGGCTTAACCGCTTCGACAGGTGTTTCTGATACTGACTACAGCGGCTCTAAAACCACCAGCCAGGCGTACGATGATAAGGGTGTTGGTCAGAATAAAATCGGGCTGAATTTCTCTCTACCATTGTATAGCGGCGGTTCTGTAACTTCTCAGGTGAAACAAGCGCAATACAACTTTGTAGGCGCAAGTGAGCAACTGGAAAGTGCACATCGTAGCGTGGTGCAAACAGTTCGTTCTTCGTTTAACAACGTTAACGCCTCTATCAGTACCATCAATGCTTATAAACAAGCGGTTGTCTCTGCCCAAAGCTCTTTAGATGCAATGGAAGCAGGATACTCCGTAGGTACACGTACCATCGTTGATGTGTTGGATGCGACGACTACGCTGTATAACGCAAAACAACAGCTCTCTAGTGCTCGTTATAACTACCTGATCAACCAGCTGAATATTAAATCAGCTCTGGGTACGCTTAACGAACAAGATCTGATTGCGTTGAACGGCACATTAGGCAAACCAGTACCAACTACTGCCGAAAGCGTCGCGCCAGAAACGCCAGACCAGAATGCTCGCGCAGATGGTTACTCCGCTGATACAGCCGCAACCACTGAGACGGCAACACCAGCAAAAGCCACTCCGGTCTCTGCAACAAACAAAAAATCAGCTAACCCATTCGGTAACTGATCAGGTATTTCGGGGGCATGACAACATGCCCCCGTCACAACTTACGCACGTGAACGTAAGGCAAAGTAAAGATCTCCCTCCAAACAGCCGTCATCGCTTTAATTTCAACCATTCATCCCCTATTCTAAACGCAATATTAGCTTCATTCCTTTGGGCTCAGGACAGAACAATGAAACGGACAAAAATCATAAATCACGCATCGTTCCGCAAAAGCTGGAACGCTCGCCATTTAACGCCGGTCGCACTGGCCGTTACCGCTGTGTTTATGCTTGCCGGTTGCGAACAAAATGACGAAACAGTTTCCATGTATCAAAACGCGGATGACTGCTCGCAGGCCAACCCTGGTAAAAGTGCTGAATGTACTACTGCCTTTAACAACGCGCTGAAAGAAGCAGAACGTACCGCACCGAAATACGCTTCGCGCGAAGAGTGTATTGCTGAGTTTGGTGAAGGCCAATGTCAGCAAGCCCCTGCACAAGCCAGTATGGCTGGTGAACAAGCTCAGGCTCAGCCACAACAAAGTGGCAGCTTCTGGATGCCGCTGATGGCAGGCTATATGATGGGTCGCCTGATGGGCGGCGGTGCGGGTTTCGCACAGCAACCGTTGTTTAGCTCTAAAAATCCAGCGAGCCCGGCTTACGGTAAATATGCTGATGCCTCCGGCAAAAGCTATGGTGCAGCCACACCAGGCCGTACGACTACAGTTCCAAAAACTGCCATGGCACCAAAACCTGCAACCACCAGTACAGTGACTCGTGGCGGTTTCGGTGACTCAGTTGCCAAACAATCAACTATGCAGCGCAGTAACAGCGCAACAGGTTCTTCTCGCTCCATGGGTGGCTAAGAAATTATGGAAAGAATTGCGATTACTGAGCGCCCGGATTGGCGCGAGAAAGCCACTGAATACGGTTTTAACTTTCACACCATGTATGGCGAGCCGTACTGGTGTGAAGACGCATATTACAAGCTAACGCTCGCTCAAGTTGAACGCCTGGAAGAAGTCACCGCTGAACTGCACCAGATGTGTCTGAAAGTTGTCGAAAAAGTGGTGAGCAGTGATGAGCTGCTGGCCAAATTCCGCATCCCGAAACACACCTGGGAATTTGTGCGCCAGTCCTGGCGTTCGCAGCAGCCGTCTCTCTACTCCCGTCTGGATATCGCGTGGGATGGCGTGGGTGAACCTAAGCTGCTGGAAAATAACGCCGATACCCCAACTTCGTTATACGAAGCGGCATTCTTCCAGTGGATCTGGCTTGAAGACCAAGTTCAGGCAGGGAATCTGCCTGAAGGAAGCGATCAGTTCAACAGCCTGCAAGAGAAGCTGATTGAACGTTTTGCTGAATTAAAACAGCAACACGGCTTCAATCTGGTGCATTTCGCCTGCTGCCAAGACACCACAGAAGATCGCGGCACGGTTCAGTATTTGCAAGATTGTGCAGCTGAAGCAGAAGTGGCGAGCGAATTCGTCTACATGGAAGATATCGGTCTGGGCGAGAGAGGCCAGTTCACCGATTTGCAGGATCAGGTTATCAGTAACCTATTCAAGCTCTATCCATGGGAATTCATGCTGCGTGAAGTGTTCTCCACCAAACTCGAAGATGCTGGCGTTCGCTGGCTGGAGCCTGCCTGGAAGAGCATTATCTCCAACAAGGCATTGCTGCCAATGCTGTGGGAAATGTTCCCGGATCATCCAAACTTGCTGCCTGCTTATTTCGCCGAAGATAACTATCCGGCGATGGATAAATACGTGGTGAAGCCAATCTTCTCCCGGGAAGGTGCAAATGTGAAGATCATCGAAAACGGCGAAGAAATTGCCCGTGTCGATGGCCCTTACGGTGAAGAAGGCATGATCGTGCAGGAATTCTATCAGTTGCCTAAATTTGGCGACAGTTATGTGCTGATCGGTAGCTGGCTTATCAACGATCAACCTGCAGGTATTGGCATTCGTGAAGATCGCGAGCTGATCACTCAGGATCTTTCGCGCTTCTATCCGCATGTGTTTGTAGAGTAAATATAAAAATACTCGAAACTAGCATCATATTCTTACCCTAAATAATTCAGCTTGCAGGTAGACGGCAAGAGAACAAATCCCCAGGAGCTTACATGAGTAAGTGACTGGGGTGAGTGAGCGTAGTCAACACCTCTGCAAGTTGAAGTATGACGGGTAAGTTAGCCAATCTGCACAGAAAGCATACTCAACGATCCCATCTCAATACCGTCTGTCGGCAGTGTAACTGGCTCTTTACCATCCCATGCCCCGAGAACATATAACAGTGGCAGGTAGTGATCCGCTGTTGGGTTAGATAACGATCCACCTTCATGTTCCAGGTAGTTAACCAATGGGTGTTCGTCTACCGGCCCAAGCCAGGTGAGATTGTCTTTAACGTATTGGTTAAATGATTCTGCCCACGGATATGGCGTGTTTTCACCGTGCCAGCGCGCAGTTCTCAGGTTATGAACCACGTTACCACTGGCAATGAGCATGATGCCCTGATCGCGCAATGTCGCCAGCTTGCGGCCTATTTCAAAATGCCAGTCCGCCGGTTTCGTGCTGTCGATACTGAGTTGCACCATTGGAATATCGGCATTAGGGTACATCTTAATAAGTACACCCCAGGAGCCGTGGTCAAACCCCCAGGCTTCTTTGTCTTGCATCACCGGAACGGGGGCCATCAAATCGACCAACTGTTGTGCCAGCTCAGGGGAACCCGGTGCCGGATAATGAGTATCGTAGAGAGCCTGTGGGAAACCACCAAAATCATGGATAGTTTTTGGCGTTTCCATTGCCGTAACACCCGTGCCTTTAGTGAACCAGTGTGCAGATATCACCACAATAGCTTTTGGGCGCGGTAACGTCTCTCCCAAATGGCGCCAGGCTTGGGTATATTGGTTATCTTCCAGCACGTTCATTGGGCTACCGTGTCCGAGGAAGAGCGCAGGCATTCGTTGAGTTGTCATGGTGGTGTCCTTTAATCGGGTCATTCAGTTTATGAAAACTACAGTACGCGCTTTTACGCTATGAAGAACTCAGATAAGAATGATGAAGATCTTCAGGAAATTTGAATGTAAGCGATGTGTAAAGCTTCTCAACTGGCTCTCGATTTTTATCACATCGCCCATTAATATGAATGAGAATCATTATCAAAAGGAGTGATAAATGTCAGTACCCTTGATCCTGACCCTATTAGCAGGGGGAGCCACTTTCATTGGTGCTTTTCTTGGCGTGCTCGGCCAGAAGCCATCAAACCGTGTGCTGGCATTTTCCCTCGGCTTTGCAGCGGGCATTATGCTGCTTATCTCTTTAATGGAGATGCTGCCTGCCGCACTCCATACCGAGGGAATGTCGCCGGTACTGGGTTATGGCATGTTTATGCTGGGTTTGCTGGGCTACTTCGCACTCGATCGCGCCCTACCCCATGCGCATCCGCAAGATTTGATGGACAGCAAGCCACAGCCGCGTAATTTACGCCGCACCGCATTGCTGCTGACGCTGGGTATTAGCCTGCACAACTTCCCTGAAGGGGTAGCAACGTTTGTAACTGCCAGTAGTAACCTGGAATTAGGGATGGGGATTGCGCTCGCAGTAGCATTGCACAATATTCCTGAAGGTTTGGCCGTGGCGGGCCCGGTCTACGCGGCTACGGGTTCAAAACGCAAAGCCATCTTCTGGGCAGGGATTTCGGGACTTGCGGAAATTCTCGGTGGTGTACTCGCCTGGCTGATTTTAGGCCCGATGATTTCGCCAGTTTTAATGGCTGCCATTATGGCCGCCGTAGCAGGCATTATGGTGGCATTGTCAGTTGATGAACTAATGCCACTCGCTAAAGAAATCGATCCACATAACAATCCAAGTTACGGTGTGCTTTGCGGTATGGCGGTGATGGGGTTTAGCCTGACGCTGCTGCAAAGCAACGGAATCGGCTAAAAAAGAAGCCCGGTGTAATAACCGGGCTTTTTGCTTTTTAGCTCGCTAGTTAGCTTGCTTTGCGTTCGTGAGACTGGCGGTATTCCACCAGGTCTTCAATCGTTACAACAGCCATATTGTGCTGGCGAGCAAAGGTGATGCACTCAGGTGCACGCGCCATGGTGCCATCATCGTTGGTCAGTTCACACAAAACACCAGCCGGTTTAAAACCAGCAAGCGTTACCAAATCAATGGTTGCTTCAGTGTGACCACCACGCGTTAACACGCCACCAGGCTGAGCACGCAGCGGGAACACATGGCCCGGGCGGTTCAGGTCGCTTGGTTTTGCGCCATCAGCAATCGCGGCACGCACAGTCGTAATACGGTCTGCAGCAGAAACACCGGTAGTTACACCACTTGCAGCTTCGATAGTCACAGTAAACCCGGTGCCATAAGCACTGGTGTTGTTCTCAACCATCATTGGCAATTCGAGTTGTTTACGGCGTTCTTCAGTCAGGCACAGGCAAACAATACCGCTACCGTGGCGAATGGTCAGAGCCATTTGCTCAACGGTCATGGTTTCCGCAGGGAAAATCATGTCACCTTCGTTCTCGCGATCTTCATCGTCAAGAACCATAACCCCGCGGCCTTCACGTAGTGCTTCAAGAGCGTGTTCTACGCGCTGTGTAGGGGTGCCAAATGCAGAAAGGAGCGTCTGATTCATGGTAAAAAAACCTCATTAAAATTATGGTTACCAGAATCAGGGCAGTCTTAGGAGCTATAAAAATAACGTGAGCAGGCTTAAAAGCTTGAGCTTAGTCGTTACTCTCTCCCATCCGGACTATAACCGTCGGCTCCGGAATTACACCGGATCTGCTGACCTCCAGATTGCTCTGGAGCGCTCGCGGGCTTTCAGCGTTCGCTGATTTACCGCCGGTGGGGAGTTACACCCCGCCCTGAGAATAAGCAGACTTACTATAACGCCGATGATTTTCTCTGGCAACGGCAAACCTTATAACATTTCGGGTTTCTAACCAGCCATGCAGGCATTACAATTAAGGCAGACAATCCCGTAAGATTATGGAAGCCGCTATGATTGACCCGAAAAAAATTGAACAGATCGCACGCCAGGTCCACGAGTCAATGCCGAAAGGGATTCGTGAATTCGGGGATGATGTCGAGAAAAAAGTTCGCCAGGTTTTGCAGTCGCAGTTAACTCGCCTGGACTTGGTGAGCCGTGAAGAGTTTGATGTGCAGACTCAAGTGCTACTGCGCACCCGAGAAAAACTGGCTTTACTGGAGCAGCGTTTAACCGAGCTTGAGAATCGTAGCGTTCAGGCACCGGAAGTTACTCCTCCAACTGAACCGCAGATGTAAAAATTCGCTCCCTTTTCATCAGGGAGCGTATTCCTGATTCTCATCCCTTGATTAATTCGCATAATTAGTTGCGAAACTTCTGAATATTAGCTTCGTTTGCCTCAGAAAAGATTGACCCGCGCCTTTCCAAGGCTATATTTTCCCAGTACTCATTCGCATCGTAATTTTATAATTCACATTATTTATGTATTAAATTAATTTATAACTTATGCGAATATTATAAAAAGGGAAATTTCCACTCATGAATTTACTTACGTATGACTACAGCCCTTTTTTATGTGCCTTCACCATATTAATTCTTCTGGGTATTGCTGAGCTTATTTCACTTCTTTTAGGATGGTATTTATCGGGCGCGCTGGATGCTCATTTTGAGCACATCCATATCAGTACTCATGAATCCCCGGCTATACAATTTTTAGACTATCTGAACGTAGGTCGAATCCCCCTTATGGTCGTACTATGCCTTGTACTGGGATGTTTTGGGCTTATCGGCGTCTGTAGTCAATACTGTATAATCACATTCTTCGGCTCCCCTCTCTCGCCCTTTTTAGTTTCTATTTTCAGCCTGATACTCACATGTCCTTTGGTCCATACTTTGGGCATAAAACTGGCCCCTTGGTTACCACATGATGAAAGCAGCGCAGTTTCAGAAGAAAGTTTTATAGGATGCCTGGCATTCGTTACCGGCTCCCTCGCCATTGCAGGTAAACCTTGCGAAGCAAGGCTGAAAGATAAATTTGGGCAGATACATTATTTACTTGTTGAACCTGAAGAAGGAACCCAACTGCATTCAGGAGACAGAATAATCATTATTGAACGTTTAACGAGCACACGCTATTTGGCCGAGAAAAACCCCTGGCCTGATATTTTAATTTAGAAAAGGAAGAGATATGTTTGAAGGAATAAATTCCATGCCCTTGTGGCTTGTTACTGCCATCAGTGTCGTGGTCACGCTTTTTATAATCGGTTTGATCTTTGCCCGATTATATAACCGCGCTTCTGCGGAACAGGCATTTGTCAGAACCGGGCTTGGCGGTCTTAAAGTTGTGATGAGCGGGGGAGCCATTACGCTGCCTGTTTTCCATGAAATCATCGTCATTAATATGAACACCCTAAAGCTTGAAGTTAGCCGGGCGATGAAAGACAGCTTAATTACCAAAGATCGCATGCGTGTCGATGTCGTGGTTGCATTCTTTGTTCGAGTCAAACCGACAAAAGAAGGTATTGCCACCGCTGCTCAGACATTAGGTCAACGCACACTTTCTCCCGAAGATTTACGCATTCTGGTAGAAGATAAATTCGTCGATGCGCTGCGAGCTACCGCTGCGCAAATGACGATGCATGAACTCCAGGACACCCGCGAAAACTTTGTCCAGGGCGTTCAGAACACTGTTGCAGAAGACCTTACCAAAAACGGTCTGGAGTTAGAAAGTGTATCCCTGACTAACTTCAACCAAACTGAGAAAGAACATTTTAATCCTAATAATGCCTTTGATGCCGAAGGCCTGACCAAGCTCACTCAAGAAACAGAACGCAGGCGCCGAGAAAGAAACGAAGTCGAGCAGGATGTTGAAGTCGCTGTACGCGAGAAAAACCGTGACGCATTGTCACGTAAGCTCGAAATTACGCAGCAAGAATCTTTTATGTCGCTCGAACAAGAACAGCAGATTAAAACCCGTACAGCTGAGCAAAACGCTAAAATCGCGGTGTTCGAAGCCGAGCGTCATCGGGAAGCGGAGCAAAGCCGTATTCTCTCTGAACGCCAGATCCAGGAAAGTGAAATCGAAAGAGAGCAGATGGTTCGGACTCGTAAGGTTGAAGCCGAACGAGAAATTCGTATCAAAGAGATTGACCAACAGCAAGTCACCGAAATTGCGCAACAAAATAAAGCGATCGCTATTGCAGGCAAATCAGAACAGCAATCCCAGGCAGAGGCACGAGCCAACGATGCCCGTTCGGAAGCCGTGAGATCGGAACAAAATGTGGTTACAACCAAAGAAACCGCGATAGCGGACCGTGCAAAGCAAGTGGCATTGATTGCAGCAGCTCAAGATGCGGAAACTAAAGCTGTGGAACTGACTGTTCGCGCAAGAGCTGAGAAAGATGCGGCAGAAATGCAGGCTGCAGCTATTGTTGAACTGGCAGAAGCTGCACGTAAAAAAGGCCTCGCGGAAGCGGAGGCTCAGCGCGCACTTAACGATGCTATCAACGTGCTTTCCGATGAGCAGACCAGCCTCAAGTTCAAACTGGCGCTGCTGCAATCCCTGCCAGCTGTCATTGAAAAATCTGTTGAACCGATGAAAGCTATCGAAGGTATTAAGATCATTCAGGTTGATGGCTTGAACCGTGGCGGCGCAGTCAACGAAACCTCTAGCGGTGGTATTGGGGGTGGAAATCTGGCTGAACAAGCGTTGTCTGCAGCGTTAGCCTACCGCACTCAAGCTCCGTTAATTGATTCTTTACTCAATGAAATTGGTCTTTCCGGCGGATCACTTTCTGGACTGAGCGAACCATTGAAAGCCCTGGAAAAAAGAGCACAGCCCGCATTGATTGCAGATGTAGATAAGAACTTACATGTTGAAAGGAAAGAACAATCCGACAACAGAGAGCTTGAGTCCCTGCCGGTAGTGGCAGAGTAACCCTTACGCTAGCTGGAATAGTAAAGTCTACAGTTCTGGCAAAAATGCCCCGGTTATTGTTACCGGGGCATTTTTTTAGTGGCAATTACTGACCACTATCTTTTTGAATCTTCTTAATAATGTTCGTGGTTGAACAACCATCTTCAAAATTCAGCACCATCACTTCACCACCGTTGGCCCAGACCTCTTTACTCCCGGCAATATCATCCGGTTTGTAATCGCCACCTTTGACCAGCAGGTCAGGCAAGATCTCGCCAATCAAGCGTTGCGGAGTGTCTTCTTCAAACAACACAACCCAATCCACCGCTTCCAGGGCCGCTAACACGATCATGCGTTGATCCTGCGGGTTCACCGGACGGGTTTCACCTTTCAGGCGTTTGGTTGAAGCATCACTGTTTGCCGCAACAATCAGACGGTCGCCGAGCTTGCGCGCATTGGCCAGATACGAAACGTGGCCCGCATGAAGAATGTCGAACACGCCATTGGTCATCACGACCTTCTCGCCGCGCTTACGCGCGTTAGCCACAGCCACTTTCAGCTCAGCTTCGGTCATAACGCCAAAGCCTGAGTCAGCACGGCCACGCACAGCGTTTTCCAGCTCAATTGGCGAAACGGTGGAAGTACCCAGTTTGCCAACAACCACGCCTGCTGCCGCATTGGCAAAGTAGCATGCTTCTTCCAGCGAATTACCCGCAGCAAGCGTTGCCGCCAGCACACCAATTACCGTATCACCCGCACCGGTCACATCGTAAACTTCCTGCGCCTGCGTCGGCAAATGGAACGGCTCGATGCCAGGCTGAAGCAGTGTCATACCGTGTTCGGAACGAGTAATCAGCAAAGCGGAAAGATCGTATTCAGCGATTAGCTTCATACCACGTTCCACCAGCTCTTCGTCGTTCTTACACTTGCCAACAACCGCTTCAAATTCAGAGAGATTTGGCGTCAACAACGTAGCACCGCGATAGCGATTAAAGTCTGTGCCTTTCGGATCAATCAGCACTGGCACATTGGCCGCACGCGCAAGGCTAATCATATGCTGGACGCTTGCCAGCGCGCCTTTTGCGTAGTCAGAAAGCACCAGCGCGCCAATGTGTGGCAAAGCCTGGCTAATACGCTCGTGCAAAGGTTCCGGGTCAACGCCTTCAAAGCCTTCTTCGAAATCGAGGCGAATCAGCTGTTGGTTGCGGGAAAGTACACGCAGTTTGGTGATTGTCGGATGAGTCGGGACCGAAACGAAATCGCACTTAACGTTCACACCGGCCAGCGTCTGGCTGAGCGCGCGTGCAGCATCGTCGATGCCCGTCAGGCCAACCAGGCGTGAATTTGCACCCAGCGAAGCAATATTCATTGCCACGTTAGCCGCGCCGCCAGGGCGTTCTTCAATATTCTCGACTTTCACCACTGGCACCGGAGCTTCCGGGGAGATGCGGCTCGTAGGGCCATACCAGTAGCGATCCAGCATCACATCACCAACTACCATGACGCCTGCACGGCTGTATTCGGGCAGCGTTACTTTCATTCCTGACTCTCCAGAGAGGGATAAAATTTTGTCGCGGATAATATCACAATTAATCTTATGCGCGTGTTTGCGACTCACTCAGCCATTTGTGCCAGCTTGTTAATACCTGCTCGCGCTCTTGAGTGAATGTATCCATTGCCACGTTTCCAGGCAGCTCTTGCAATGCCAGGTGATGAAGTTCATCGCGCAACGTGACATAAGCATGCGTCAGCGCTTTCGCTTCGTCATCACTCATGATGTCGTTTTGCGCCATTAATTCCAGAATGCGCACATTGTCAGACCAACGCGTCAATTTTGGAGCCTGCGCCGCATAACGTAAAACCAGATATTGAGTGATAAATTCGATATCGGTAATACCACCTTCATCGGCTTTAATATCAAAGCGTTCACGGGTTTTCCCTCCCAGATGCGCACGCATTTTTTCGCGCATTTCACGCACTTCGGTCTGGAGTTTTTGACCTTCACGCGGCACACATAAGATCTTGCGGCGAATTGCATCGAATTCCTGCTTAAGCAGCGGATCGCCATAGACAATACGTGCGCGCACCAGGGCCTGGTGCTCCCAGGTCCAGGCTTCATTTTGCTGATAATCAGCGAAAGCTTCGGCGGTAGTCACCAGCATGCCAGCGGCACCCGACGGGCGCAAACGCGCGTCGACTTCATACAAAATGCCCGATGAGGTTCGTGTGCTAAACAGGTGCATAACGCGTTGCGCGAGGCGCAAATAGAACTGGCGACCGTCAATTTCACGCTCACCATCAGTCATCACATCCGACGGGCAATCGTGCAGGAAAACAAGATCCAAATCGGAACTGTAGCCGAGTTCCCAGCCACCGAGTTTGCCATAACCGACCACCGCAAACCCGCGCCCTTCACGGTTCTGTAAGTGTTTTGGCTGGCCGTATCGCAAGACCATTTGCGCCCAGGCTTGCTGGACGACAGCATCGATCATCGCTTCGGCAAGCCAGGTCAGATGATCACTGACTTTCATCACCGGCAACGTGCCCGTAATGTCAGCCGCCGCCACACGTAGCAGCTGCGCCTGTTTAAACTGGCGTAATGCTTCAAGCTGTTGTTCTTCATCGTCATCAGGAACGCGCAGCAAATACTGGCGCAGTTCATCACGATAGGCGTCGGTGGCGGTCGGTTGGTAAAGCGTATTCGGGTCTAGCAATTCATCCAGCAGCAGCGGATAACGTGCCAGTTGACTGGCAATCATTGGCGACGCAGCACACAGCGTGATCAGGTGCTTCAGCGCTCCCGGATATTCCGTCAGCAGCTCAAGATAGGTGGTGCGTGTGACAATGCCGAGTAACAGCGGGGTTAAGCGCGACAACGGCAACGGCGCATCGCTGCGGGAACAAGCCTCGCACAGCAGGCGCGGCATCAGTTGATCCAGCACCTGGCGGCCACGCGGGCCAATGGTGCGCTTGTCAGTGTCCTGGCGGAAATCACTTACCAGACGCAGAACTTCGCCACGCGCTTGCGGCGTTAAATGCTCCAACACTGGCGTATTCGCATCAGCGTCCAATGCGTCCTGCCACAACTCACGCCAAGCTTCAGAGAGTTTATCCTCGCCCGGTTCAGGTTCATCATCGCCAATCAGCTCGTTAAATACCTGGCGCACCGCATTCATATGCTGTTGCAGCGTTTCTTGCAGTTCATCCCAGGTTTGCGCGTTCATGCCCCATGCAAGGCGAGCGCGGTTCAGCTCATCCCCAGGCAGCGTCTGAGTTTGTTCGTCATTGATGCTTTGCAGCAGGTTTTCGAGGCGGCGAAGATATAAATAGGCCTCATTCAGTTTGACGGCATCGCCTTCTGGCAGCAGGTGCAAATGTTGAATAGCTTTAAGGGTCGGCAGCAACGAACGTGACTGCAAAGAGGGCTCGCGGCCGCCACGAATCAGCTGGAATACCTGAACGATAAACTCGGTTTCGCGAATGCCGCCCGCGCCAAGTTTAATGTTATCGGTCAACCCACGGCGGCGGACTTCACGGGCGATCATCCCTTTCATGTTTCGCAAGGATTGGATCACACTGAAATCGATATAACGGCGGAAGACAAAAGGACGCAGCATGTTGCGCAGCTCCTGACTCCACACATCGTCGTTATCGCCCATGATACGAGCTTTAACCATCGCGTAGCGTTCCCAGTCACGGCCTTGTTCCTGGTAATAATCTTCTAATGCGGCGTAGCTCACCACCAACGGGCCGCTGTCGCCAAACGGACGCAGGCGCATATCGACGCGATAAACAAAGCCGTCTTGTGTCGGTTGGTCGAGGACTTTAATCAGGCGCTGGCCGAGGCGTGTGAAGAACTGGGCGTTGTCCAGTTCACGGCGCCCACCCAGGGTAGAACCGTTTTCCGGCCAGGCAAAAATCAGGTCGATATCCGAGGAGAAGTTCAGCTCACCGCCGCCAAGTTTGCCCATACCAAGAATCATCAGCGGTTGTGCGACACCCGCCTGGTTACACGGCGTGCCCCATTCGCGGCAGCATGCGGCATAGAGCCAGTCACGGGCGGCGATAATCAGCGTTTCTGCCAACGCACTCAACTGCTGGAGAGAGCTTTCAGTTGGCACTTGCTGTAAGGCCTGCGACCAGGCAATTCTCACCATCATGCGGCGGCGGAACAGGCGCAGTGCGGACATTAAAGCGAGTTCGCTATCGACCCCCTGCAACTCTTGCTGCAGCCAGGCCGCATAGTGCTGCCATTCGTCAGCAAGCGGCGGGGAATGCTGTAATTCCTCAAGCCATGCAGGATGCGCCGCCATGCTGTCACAAACAAAATCACTAAACGCCAGCACAACCTGAGCCTCAGGGCTTAGCGTCTGGCGGTCAATCTCTTGTGGCAGACGCGCCAGCGCCGCCTGCAAATGCTGCTGTAATAGTGGCGCTTGCGACATCATGGTCGTATCCCTTGTTAACAGTATCCCCTAAATAATTCGAGTTGCAGGTAGGCGGCAAGGGAACGAATCCCCAGGAACTTACAAGAGTAAGTGACTGGGGTGAGTTCCTGCGGCCAACAACCCTGCGACTCGAAGTATGACGGGGATTATTTTCCGCTATGCAGCCAGAATGGGGCCTGCGCAATAGCTTCATTACGATAATGTTCGATTTCTACTTGTTGGCGCGTCGCAATGGCATGACGCAGCCCTTGCCAGTTGTCCAACCACGGTTGCGTTTTCGCATCTTCATAAACGCCTGCCAGCAGACGGATAGAGCCAGTTTCACGCGCCAGACGCGGCAGTTGATCAGCATAGCTGTCACCTAACGGGCGCTGGAAAGTTTCTTTAAGTTCTGCGGCGTGGCGCGAAAGATGGGTATCCGCAAAACGCTTAAACGAACCCGCCAGTTTGACGTTAGCTTTTTCGTCGGTGAATTTCTGCCATTGACGCCCTACCAGCCACTCGGTCAGCGCCAGTTTGGCCTGGCTACTTTCGGCGCTGAAAGCCAGCTCCTGCGCTTTAAGGTCAGAGGCCAACATGGTTTCATAAGTTGCGACCAGTTCACGAACTTGCGTACTCGCCTTGCGTGGAATAATGCCGCCGAACAGCGCCAGTGCGTAGCGCACAAGGCCAACCGCTTCCAGAACCTGTGCTTTCGCTTTGCCGTTACCACGCAACCACAACTCTTCATGGTATTGCCAGTGGCTAAGCGCCAGTTCCAGTGAACCTTCCAGTCCTTGTTCAACCGTCGCTTTCGGGGGAACGCGTAATACCGTTAACGGCTTAATTTCTCTTTCCATATTTCCCTGCACCAGATGGTATCCACGCGCGGCTTTGCTCAGGCTGCCCTGACGTAAACCCGGTTGAGCAACCAGTTGCTTCGCAAAGGCTAAAACGTCTGCCGTCTCGCCTTCGAGTAATTCCAGTTCCAGCTCGCACAATGGCTCAGACAGTTCACCCGCTTTCACTTCTCCGAGATCCAGCGCCAGTTCGATACGGCTTTTGCCGTACGTCACCACCCATTTTTCGCGGGCAAAATCAGTGCTGAAAAGTGGGTTTAGCTGGGATTGCAAATCGTCCGGAGAAAGGCCCTCAGGCCAGACTTCTTTTGGCAGCAGCGACAGGTCAAGCTCAGCCTTGCTAAGCTCAACATTATATTCCGGGCGCTGGTGCAGCCCGCCAGTGACACGGCCTGCGATTTTCATCGTCATTTCATAGCGGCCATTATCGCCACGGATGCGTAAACCCATATCATGACGGCGCAACTGGTTGTCGGCGGTTTCATAATAGATGTTGAGCAACTGGCGGGGTTCACTATGCTGGCTTTCCAGCGAATTTAATGTGTTACGAAGAGAATCCAGTACAGCTGGATTAACAATAAATTTGAGTTCGATTTCCTGAGTCATCGTCATTTTACTTTTGGTTGTGTCACATCGGGCTAATGCCTGACGAACTTAATCGTTTGATGGGTGTCAGTAGATAATATTTTTCGCCAAATTACCATGAGTGGCGCGCATTTTGACGAGCCATAAGCTGTGAGCAATTGGTCAAATTCACACCAGGATGATTCTCATTCAGGTTTACGGATTGCACCGTCAGACTGATGCCACTACTATCGTTCCACTATTTATGACAATAACGACGAAATCATGCACAAATTCCGCCTAATTTGCCTTACTTTGCTCTCCCTTAGCGTTTCCGTAGTGGCTCATGCCGATGAAAAACGTTATGTATCTGACGAATTGAACACCTGGGTGCGTAGTGGTCCTGGGGATAATTACCGCTTGCTTGGCACCGTAAATGCGGGCGAAGAAGTGACATTGCTGCAAAGCAATGAAGAAACTAAATATGGCCAAGTGCGCGACAGTAATGGCCGTACCTCCTGGATCCCACTGGCGCAACTGAGCACCAATCCAAGCCTGCGTACGCGTGTGCCGGACCTTGAAAACCAGGTTAAGACGCTGACTGACAAGCTCACAAATATCGATACCACCTGGAATCAGCGCACGGCTGAAATGCAGCAGAAAGTTGCACAGAGTGACAGCGTAATCACTGGTCTTAAAGAAGAAAATCAACAACTTAAGAACCAATTGATCGTCGCAAAGAAGAAAGTCGATGCCGCGAATGTTCAGTTGGATGACAAGCAACGTGCCATCATTATGCAGTGGTTTATGTATGGCGGCGGCGTCGCTGGTTTCGGTCTGCTGCTCGGCCTGTTGCTGCCTCACATGATCCCAAGCCGCAAGAAGAAAGATCGCTGGATGAACTAATCTGCAACCCTGTATCCTACACTTACGTATTATCGTAATTGGATGCAGGGGCATTAAAGCGTGAAGATTTATCTGGTCGGTGGTGCAGTACGTGATGGGTTGTTGAGATTACCGGTCAAAGATAAAGATTGGGTGGTTGTTGGTGCAACACCACAAGAGATGCTTGATGCTGGGTACCAGCAGGTAGGGAAAGATTTCCCGGTGTTCCTGCACCCTAAATCACGTGAAGAATATGCACTTGCGCGTACTGAACGTAAATCAGGCCAGGGATATACAGGTTTTACCTGTTATGCCGCGCCTGATGTCACGCTTGAGCAGGACTTGCTGCGCCGCGATTTGACCATCAATGCGATTGCCCAGGACGAACACGGCGAATTTATCGACCCTTACAACGGGCGTGCCGATATCGAAAATCGTCTGCTGCGCCATGTTTCTCCCGCTTTTAATGAAGACCCGCTGCGCGTTTTACGCGTGGCGCGTTTTGCTGCACGTTACGCCCATCTTAGTTTCCAGATTGCCCCAGAAACCCTGACGCTGATGTCCTCCATGGCCTCTAACGGCGAACTTGAGCACCTCACGCCGGAGCGCGTGTGGAAAGAGACGGAAAACGCCCTCACCAGCCGTAACCCGCAGGTTTATTTCGATGTGCTGCGCAAATGCGGGGCATTGAAAGTGTTGTTCCCGGAAATCGACGCGCTATTTGGTGTGCCTGCGCCAGAAAAGTGGCACCCAGAAATCGACACCGGTATTCACGTTCTGATGACGCTGGCGATTGCCGCCCAGCTCAGCCCGGACGTTGACGTACGCTTTGCCACGCTGTGCCACGATCTCGGTAAAGGGCTCACGCCAAAAGAGTTCTGGCCGCGTCACCATGGGCATGGCCCGGCAGGGGTAAAACTTGTCGAACGGTTATGCCAGCGCATGCGTGTGCCGAATGAAATTCGTGACCTCGCCAAACTGGTTGCCGAATATCACGATCTGATTCATACGATTTCTATCCTGCAACCCAAAACCATCATCAAATTATTCGATGCCATCGACGCATGGCGCAAACCACAGCGCGTCGAACAGGTGGCGTTAACCAGTGAAGCCGATGCTCGTGGGCGCACTGGTTTTGAAGCCAGTGATTATCCACAAGGCAGGTTGCTGCGAGCGGCCTGGAATGCGGCGCAAAGCGTCACCAACAAAGAAGTGATTGATGATGGTTTTAGCGGACCCGCAATTCGCGATGAATTAACGCGCCGCCGTATTGCCGCCGTGGAAGCATGGAAAAAAGAAGCGGGGTTGACCACGCCTTTACCATCCGCTAGCTGATGGATATCTGCCACAAACGAAGACGCCAAACAAAAAGCCACTCAATATGAGTGGCTTTATTACTGAGTGGAGAACTTTAGAAGAAGACGAAATAAACCACTGCTGCGACCGCAAAGCGATAAATTGCGAATGGGATAAAGGAGATGCGTTTAATAACTTGCAGGAAGGTTTTAATCGCAATCAGCGCAACGATGAATGCGGTAATAAAACCAACGGCAAACATTGGCAAATCAGCCATGGTTAGGAAACCGATGCTCTTATACACATCCAGCACCGTGGCACCCATCATCATCGGCACCGCTAGCAAGAACGAGAACTCAGATGCTGCATAACGGCTAACACCCATTAACATCCCACCTGAAATTGTCGCACCAGAGCGAGAAAAACCAGGCCATAACGCTAAGCACTGGAAGCAACCAATTGCAAAAGCCTGACGATAGGTGATGTCATCAACCCCATCAGCACGCGGGACTTTTGGTTTTAACAGTTCTGCTGCAATCAGCAATACGCCGCCGACGACTAATGCGTACATGACGTTTATAGGGTTAAAGAGTGATTTAATGGCATCGTGGAATACCAGTCCCAGAACCACAGCAGGCACCATACCCAGCAAGATATGGATCAGCGACAAACGCCCTGTTCCAGTACCTTCATGCGGTTGGCGACCAAAATGAATGCCAATCAAGCCAAACAGGCGGCGCCAGAACATCACCACAACAGCTAAGATCGAACCAAGCTGGATTACCACTTCAAATGTTTTCGCGGTATCACCTTCAAATCCCAGAAGATGACCAACAATAATCATATGGCCGGTGGACGAGACGGGTAAAAACTCCGTTAACCCCTCGACAACACCAAGAATCGCGGCAATAACCAACGAGTGCAGATCGCTCATTAAAAAAATCCTCTAACCCCAAAAACAAACGTTAAAAAAGCGGCATCTGCCGCGAAAGATCACAGTTCAGACCAGGTTACCTACTTTTGGTTTAACTATGATGAACTTATTTACTGAGTTTAAGATTAACGCCACGCTCAATCACCACGCCAACATTCGCGGCCTGTGCCACAGCGCCTGGCTTGCTGACTTTTAACCTGATCCAAGGTGAGTTAAAGCGAGTCAGCAGCAATTGCGCTACCTCTTCAGCAACACGTTCTACCAATGCAAAACGGCCGCCAGATACATGGTTGATTACCGCTTCGCTGACATCTGCATAGCTTAAACAATGAGTTACATCATCACTGCTGGCGGCCAGGCTATTATCCCATGCCATCTCGATATCAAATACCAGCTTCTGGGAGATGGTTTGTTCCCAGTCATAAACACCAATAGTGGTGATTACAGTAAGTTGCTCTATAAATACAATATCCATCACGCCCTGCCCGGTTTTTAGTCACGCCAGATACCACTTCCGGCGAAATATGCGTATTATCCACAGATGCAGAGAATACAACGACACTTTCAAAATGGAACAGCGTTATGAGTGCAATCGCGCCTGGCATGATCCTGCTTGCGTATCTTTGCGGCTCAATTTCTAGCGCCATCCTGGTCTGCCGAATCGCCGGTCTCCCTAACCCACGAGAGAATGGATCCGGCAACCCAGGTGCGACCAATGTTTTGCGAATTGGCGGTAAAGGTGCAGCCGTAGCGGTACTCATTTTTGATGTTCTCAAAGGAATGTTACCCGTCTGGGCGGCTTACGCGCTGGGTGTGACACCTTTCTGGCTTGGGCTTATCGCCATCGCTGCCTGTCTTGGCCATATCTGGCCCGTTTTCTTTAATTTCCACGGTGGCAAAGGGGTTGCGACCGCCTTTGGCGCTATTGCACCTATCGGCTGGGACTTAACCGGCGTGATGGCTGGAACCTGGCTGTTGAGTGTATTACTCAGCGGTTATTCCTCACTAGGTGCCATAATTAGCGCACTGATTGCCCCTTTCTATGTCTGGTGGTTCAAACCGCAGTTCACCTTCCCGGTCGCTATGCTTTCTTGCCTGATTTTAATGCGCCATCACGATAATATTCAGCGTTTGTGGCGCGGGCAAGAAACCAAAATCTGGAAGAAACTGCGCAAAAATAAAGACAAAAAAAAGGAGTGATTGCTCACTCCTTCTCGACTAATTCTGCAAAGTTTTTACGCCGCAGGTAACTCAGCCAATGGCCAACGTGGGCGGACTGTTACGCTTAATTCGCCCACCGTTCCTGCTTTCAAACGAATCATACCTGCATAGGCAATCATCGCACCGTTATCGGTACAAAACTCAGGACGAGCGTAGAAGACTTCGCCACGGCGCTTAGCCATCATTTCTGCCATACGCGCACGCAGTGTACGGTTGGCGCTCACACCACCAGCCATCACCAGACGTTTAAAACCAGTTTGATCCAATGCACGTTTGCACTTGATTGCCAGGGTATCAACAACCGCATCTTCAAAGGCACGAGCGATATCGGCACGCGTTTGCGGGTCTGCTTCGTTGCCGCGAATAGTGTTCGCAGCAAAGGTTTTCAGACCAGAGAAACTGAAATCAAGACCAGGGCGATCGGTCATCGGGCGTGGGAAAGTAAACCGCCCTTCAGTGCCCTCAGAAGCCATTTTTGACAACATTGGGCCACCAGGATAATCCAGACCCAATAGTTTGGCCGTCTTATCAAAGGCTTCACCTGCAGCGTCGTCAATTGACTCACCCAGAAGTTCGTATTGGCCAATACCCGTCACACTAATCAGTTGCGTATGGCCGCCGGAAACCAGCAGTGCCACAAACGGGAACTCTGGCGGATTATCTTCCAGCATCGGGGCTAATAAATGCCCTTCCATGTGATGCACCGGCACAGCGGGTACATCCCAGGCAAACGCCAGAGAACGGCCAATTGTTGCGCCTACAAGCAGTGCTCCTACAAGCCCTGGTCCGGCGGTATAGGCAACACCATCAATATCTTTTGCTGTTAATCCAGCCTCTTTAAGAGCCGCCTGAATCAATGGCACGGTTTTACGTACATGGTCACGGGAAGCAAGCTCCGGCACCACGCCGCCGTAGTCAGCATGCAATTTCACCTGACTATACAATTGATTGGCTAATAAACCTTTTTCATCGTCGTAAATGGCGATGCCGGTTTCATCACAGGATGTTTCTATACCCAGTACACGCATGGCGTTCTCTACCTCAAAGTCTTGCGGCGAAGTTTAAGCCCATGAGCGCTTATTGTAAAACTTTGCTCACATACTGGGCGTAGGTGGTGTATAATCCGCACCCCTGGAAGATTCCGGCCTTAAAAGCCAGGTTTCTGGTTGTCCGGTGCTTTACAAAGCAGCAGTAGTTGCAGTAAAATTCCGCACCATTTTGAAATAGCTGACGCCTCAGTCAGCGGCAAACCGAATTTATCAAAGGTGAGAGTTAATGCCGGTAATTAAAGTACGTGAAAACGAGCCATTCGACGTAGCACTGCGTCGCTTCAAGCGTTCTTGTGAGAAAGCAGGTGTTCTGGCGGAAGTTCGTCGTCGTGAGTTCTATGAAAAACCAACGACTGAACGTAAACGCGCTAAAGCTTCTGCTGTGAAACGTCACGCTAAGAAACTGGCTCGCGAAAACGCACGCCGCACTCGTCTGTACTAGTATCCTGGAGGTTTACACCTCCGGAACAGACTTGTAGTAGTTGTAAAGGCCGTGCTTCCGAAAGGAATGCGCGGCTTATTTTCGTTCATGAACTGACATACTTCCTGCTCTTTCGCACTGCTGCAATATCGCATGTCTGAAGGAAAGCGAGTACCAAACGGGGCCTATGGCTGGACGAATTCCACGTGTTTTCATCAATGACTTGCTGGCTCGCACCGACATCATCGATCTGATCGATGCGCGTGTTAAGCTCAAAAAGCAGGGCAAGAACTATCATGCGTGCTGTCCGTTCCATAACGAAAAAACCCCCTCTTTCACCGTAAACGGTGAAAAACAGTTTTACCATTGCTTCGGCTGTGGGGCACACGGCAACGCCATCGATTTTTTAATGAACTATGACAAGCTTGAGTTTGTCGAAAGCGTTGAAGAATTATCAGCGATGCACAATCTTGAAGTGCCTTACGAAGTCGGTAGCGGACCAAGCCAGATTGAGCGTCATCAACGGCAAAGTCTTTATCAATTGATGGATGGCTTGAACGCCTTCTATCAGCAATCCCTGGCTCAACAATCGGCTGAATCTGCACGCCAGTATCTGGAACGGCGTGGTTTAAGTAACGAAGTTATTCAACATTTCGCCATTGGCTATGCTCCTCCCGGCTGGGATAATGTATTAAAGCGTTTTGGTGGCAATAGTGAAAACCGTCAAGCTCTGACGGATGCAGGCATGTTGGTAACTAACGATCAGGGACGCAGTTACGACCGTTTCCGCGAAAGGGTGATGTTTCCCATCCGCGACAAACGGGGCCGGGTAATTGGTTTTGGTGGACGAGTGCTTGGCGATGGCCAGCCTAAATACCTTAACTCCCCGGAAACCGATATTTTCCATAAAGGCCGCCAGCTCTATGGCCTGTATGAAGCACAGCAAAGCCAGCCTGAACCAGCACGTTTATTGGTTGTGGAAGGCTACATGGATGTGGTGGCATTGGCGCAATACGGCATATCGTACGCCGTTGCTTCATTGGGCACCTCAACCACCGCTGACCATATCCAGTTGTTGTTCCGGGTGACGGATACCGTTGTCTGTTGTTATGACGGGGATCGCGCAGGGCGTGACGCTGCATGGCGTGCTCTGGAAACTGCGCTACCTTATATGACGGATGGACGTCAGTTGCGCTTTATGTTCCTACCTGACGGTGAAGATCCCGACACGCTGGTGCGTAAAGAAGGAAAAGAAGCATTTGAAGCGCGCATGGAACATGCTCAACCGCTTTCGACGTTTCTTTTTAACAGCCTGATGCCTCAGGTTGATTTGAGTTCACCTGATGGCCGTGCGCGACTGAGTACTCTTGCTTTACCCCTGATTAGTCAGGTACCTGGTGAAACACTACGCATTTATTTGCGTCAGGAACTGGGAAACAAACTGGGCATTCTGGACGATAACCAGCTTGAAAAGCTGATGCCAAAGCTTGCGGAAAGCAGCACCCCGCGCCCGGCTCCACAGCTAAAACGCACAACCATGCGTATACTGATAGGACTGTTGGTGCAGAATCCGGAGTTGGCACCGAGTGTGCCACCGCTTAGCGGTCTGGAGCAGGCGAAGTTGCCAGGATTAAAACTCTTTATTGACCTGGTGAACACCTGTCTGGCACAACCTGGTTTAACCACCGGGCAGCTTTTAGAGCTATATCGCGGCACAAATGAAGCCGCCACCCTTGAAAAACTCTCTTCTTGGGACGATATAGCAGATAAGGACATCGCAGAAAAAACGTTCAACGATGCACTCGAACATATGTTTGATTCCGTGCTGGAGTTGAGGTTTGAAGAATTGATGGCACGTTCCAGAACCACTGGGCTAACGCCTGCGGAGCGTGAGGAAGTCCGTGTGATTACACAATCGATTACACAATCACGCGCGAAAAAGTAAAGGCGTTATCGGTGAAACCAGTTTTCGTGCGGACAGCGCACAGCCACCGGAGCATACTCAAGTATGTGAGGATGGCGAGCACTGCCCAAGCGGAAAATGGTGAACAAGATAGCCTGCAAGATTCTATCGGCTTAACTGCCGAACATTCGTCGGGTAAACCCGAACGCCGCGAGGATGGGCAGCGGCAATAAAATAAGTCAGCCCTCGTTACGTTATTGTTGGCGGTTTCGCCGACCGACACCAACCCTAATACTGAAGTGTGGATACCGTCTTATGGAGCAAAACCCGCAGTCACAGCTTAAACTTCTTGTTACCAAGGGCAAGGAGCAAGGCTATCTGACCTATGCCGAGGTCAATGACCATCTGCCGGAAGATATCGTCGACTCTGATCAGATCGAAGACATCATCCAAATGATCAATGACATGGGCATTCAGGTGATGGAAGAAGCACCTGACGCCGATGACCTGTTGCTTGCTGAAAACTCAAACAACACAGACGAAGATGCGGAAGAAGCTGCCGCTCAAGTACTGTCCAGCGTAGAATCCGAAATCGGGCGTACTACTGACCCGGTTCGCATGTACATGCGTGAAATGGGTACCGTTGAGCTGTTAACCCGTGAGGGTGAAATCGATATCGCTAAGCGTATCGAAGACGGTATCAACCAGGTGCAGTGCTCCGTTGCCGAATATCCGGAAGCGATCACTTATCTGCTTGAGCAATACGACCGCGTTGAAGCAGAAGAAGCTCGTCTGTCTGATTTGATCATCGGCTTTGTTGACCCGAATGCTGAAGAAGACCTTGCCCCTACCGCCACTCACATTGGTTCTGAGCTAACCAGCGAAGAAAACACTAATAGTGACGATGAGGAGGAAGACGAAGAAGAAGCTGACGATGACAACAGCATCGACCCAGAACTTGCTCGTGAAAAATTCGGTGAGCTGCGTACACAGTACGAAAAAGCTCGCGACACGATCAAAGCGAAAGGCCGTGCACACGCCGATTCTGCAGCTGAAATCCAACAACTGTCTGAAGTCTTCAAACAGTTCCGCCTGGTACCGAAGCAATTCGACTACCTGGTAAACAGCATGCGCGTCATGATGGACCGCGTTCGTACTCAAGAACGTCTGATCATGAGATTGTGTGTTGAACAGTGCAAAATGCCGAAGAAAAACTTCATCACACTGTTCACTGGCAACGAAACCAGCGAAACCTGGTTCAACGCAGCCATCGCAATGAACAAGCCATGGTCTGAGAAACTGCATGACGTTTCTGATGACGTGCATCGTAGCTTGCAGAAACTGCAACAAATTGAAGAAGAAACCGGCCTGACCATCGAGCAGGTTAAAGATATCAACCGTCGTATGTCCATCGGTGAAGCGAAAGCTCGTCGTGCGAAGAAAGAGATGGTTGAAGCAAACTTACGTCTGGTTATTTCTATCGCTAAGAAATACACCAACCGTGGTCTGCAATTCCTCGACTTGATTCAGGAAGGCAACATCGGCCTGATGAAAGCGGTTGATAAGTTTGAATATCGTCGTGGTTATAAGTTCTCTACTTATGCAACATGGTGGATTCGTCAGGCTATCACGCGTTCTATCGCTGACCAGGCGCGTACCATCCGTATTCCTGTGCATATGATTGAGACAATCAACAAACTCAACCGTATTTCGCGCCAGATGCTGCAAGAGATGGGCCGTGAACCGACGCCGGAAGAATTAGCTGAACGTATGCTGATGCCGGAAGACAAAATCCGTAAAGTGCTGAAAATCGCTAAAGAGCCTATCTCCATGGAAACGCCAATTGGCGACGATGAAGATTCGCATCTGGGTGATTTCATCGAGGATACCACCCTCGAGCTGCCACTGGACTCTGCAACGTCTGAGAGCCTGCGTAACGCAACTCACGACGTTCTGGCAGGCCTGACAGCGCGTGAAGCTAAAGTTCTGCGTATGCGTTTCGGTATCGATATGAATACCGACCACACGCTGGAAGAAGTGGGTAAACAGTTCGACGTTACCCGCGAACGTATCCGTCAGATTGAAGCGAAGGCACTGCGCAAACTGCGCCACCCAAGCCGTTCTGAAGTACTGCGTAGCTTCCTGGACGATTAATCTTATCGCCCTTCTAAAGAGCCCTCTTCGTGAGGGCTTTTTTATGCCCGTAAGAATGTCATTCCAGCCAGTATTCGTGCCCGTGTTGCCCGATGAAATACCAGAAGTGAAAAGTATAAGAGTTTGATTAGGCTTTGATTATAAAAGCAGCAGATGTCACGCAATCACTGGATTGATGCTGCAAGTTACATTATAATCCTGCGCCACGGCCCCTTAGCTCAGTGGTTAGAGCAGGCGACTCATAATCGCTTGGTCGCTGGTTCAAGTCCAGCAGGGGCCACCAAATTTTATCTTTAAAATCATATGATTAAGCCACTCGAAAGAGTGGCTTTTTTGTTATCTAAACTTTGAGTGGCGATGGTGTGGCAACAGTGCCGCGTCGGCGATACCAGCGAGACACCATGTAATTCAGGCCACAGCACAGCAGGTAATACACCAACCCCGTAAAGATAAAGATGGCCGCGGGATAGACCTGTACCCGGCTGTTGACCTGTCCCGCCACGGTGGTTAGCTCTGGCACATTGACGATGAACGCCAGAGAAGTGTCTTTAAGCAGCGCGATAAACAGCCCCACGTAGGAAGGAAAGACGTTGCGCATCGCCTGTGGAAGTAATACCAGGCGCAGTATTTGCCATGCATTCATTCCACCAGCCACCGCTGCTTCACGTTGCCCGGACGGGAGAGCCTGTAAACCCGCGAGCGTGGTGTGCATCACGGCAGCAGAGGTAAACCACGCCAGCGCCAGAGTGACGGTCAGCGCACCGGGTAAATCGCTACCGGTGATAATCGGCAGCAAGAAGTAGAGCCAGAAAATTACAAAAATAAGCGGGATACCGCGGATGAATTCAACCCAAATAAACAGTAACCGCCGCACAATGCCATCAAACCGCCAGGCGAGTCCTGCCAGCAATATCCCCCCTACCAGCGCCAACACTGCCGCTCCGGCCGCCATTAGCAGCGTCAACAATACGCCGCCCGGTTCACCCTGCGCCATTCTTCCCCACAGTAGATAATCCAGGTTGTCGGTAATCACCGTTAGATTAGCTATCATGCTGTGCCTCCGTATCCCGCACTTTACTAACATGGCGCTTATATTCGGACGGGTGCGGGCCAAGCCAGGCGAACAATCCACCCATCACCAATCCTAAAGCCAGATACAGCACTGTTCCCACAGCAAAAGCCTCCAGCGCATGTGCGTTGTAGCTTTCGATTTGTCTAACCTGATAAGTCAGTTCCGCAAAGCCGATACCAGTGGCCAGCGACGAGAGCTTCATCAAGTTAAGATACTGCCCCACTACCGGCTGCCAGGCATTCCTCATCCCTTGTGGAAGTAGGATCCAACGGAAGATCGACCAGAATGAGAAGCCTTGCGAAAGCGCAGCTTCCACCTGTCCCTGAGGTACGGCCTGCAACCCGCTGCGCAGCTCTTCGAGCAGAAATGCAGAAGTAAACAGCCCAAGCCCCCAGGCAGCGCAGAGAAACTCCGGAGTGAGCCACCACACATTTCCGGGCAGTATCGACCAGCGGTGCTCATCGTTAATAAAGCCACGCAACGCCTGCGGAAGGAAATTCCACGCGGCGAAATACCAGAACAGCAGTTGCACCAGCAGCGGCGTGTTGCGAAACAGAGATACCCATACCGCAACCACCGCGCGACCGATACGCCCGCCGGCAAGTCTCAGCCCGAGTAATAATAGCGTTGAAGCCGTTGCCAACAGTACTCCCGCCAGGGTGACCCAGACCGTGGTTAAAAAGCCGGAAATAATCCACTGCAACGGCTGTCCTGTCAGGACTCCAGCCCAGTCTATGTGCCAGTTCATGGTTCATCCTTAAACCCGGCATGCAAAGGGTCGAGTACCTTTTGTAGAAAACGCCGGGTGCGTGGATGTTGCGGTGAGCTGAAGAACCGCGCCGGAGGAGCCTGCTCAAGAATTTCGCCGCCATCGATAAACACCACCCGATCGGCAATTTCCCGGGCGAACTGCATTTCATGGGTGACGACAATCATCGTAATGCCACTGTGGGCCAGGGATTTCATCACCATCAGCACTTCACCGATCATTTCCGGATCCAGTGCCGAAGTGGGTTCATCGAACAAGATTATCTGCGGCGAGGACGCTAAAGCCCGGGCGATGGCCACACGCTGCTGCTGCCCACCGGAAAGCTGCGCAGGATATTGATGTGCTTTCTCGGCAAGCCCGACCCGAGTCAACAACGTTACTGCCTGATGTTTAGCCTCATCAGGTTCCCAGCCATGAACATGCGTCAGAGAAAGTGTGATGTTCTGCTCGGCGGTGAGATGAGCATATAAATTGAACTGCTGGAACACAAATCCGATGCGGCTACGCAAGGCACGCAGAGCTTTGCCCTGCAAATCCCGTGTCGGTTTGCCATCAATAAAAATGTCCCCCGCACTTAACGGTTCGAGCTGGTTTATCAGTCGTATTAACGTCGATTTACCGGAGCCCGAAGGCCCGCAAATCGCCACCACTTCACCTGCGTTGATTTTCAGGTCGATGGACTTGAGGACCTGGTTTTCGTCGTAACTTTTGCCAGCCTGACGAAACTCAACGCTGGCATCCTGTAAATGTGCAAAATCCGCGGCCTGCACCGCGGATCGTTTGGATAAGGCACTCACCATGTTACTGAGCTTCTATTTTAAAGCCGCGTGGCTGGGGAGTTTTACTGCCAGGACCAAACCAGCTGTCGTAAATCTTCGCCGCTTCACCGTTTTGCTCAAGCTTCACTAACTCGCCGTTAACTGCTGTAAGCAGTGCCGTTTCGCCCTTCTTCACCCCGACGCCAATCTCTTCTTTGCTGAGTAGGTCAGGGAGAATTTTGAACTTCGCTTTATCCGGTGCTTCAGCCAACAGACCGGCCAGAATGGTGCTGTCCTGGGTAATCGCCTGCACGTTGCCGTTACGCAGCGCCGTCAGCGCCAGCGGGATATCGTCATAGGAAAGCACGCGAGCGGATGGGAAACGCTGATGCAGCGCCTGCTCACCGGTCGTGCCTTTTACTGCACCAATACGGTCGTGCCCGTAGTCATCAAGTTTGTCCGCTGACGCTGCCGGTACCAGGAATTGCTGGCCCGTCACGAAATAAGGCGTGGAGAAGTCGACAACCTGCGCGCGCTCCGGCGTGATGGTGATATCAGCGACGATCAGATCCACCTTGCCAGATTGCAGCAAAGGAATGCGGTTGGCTGGATTGGTTGCCACCAGCTCCAGTTTTACGCCAAGAGACTTTGCTAGGGCCTTCGCAAAATCAACATCATAGCCAACGATATCGTGAGTTTTAGCATCGATGGAGCCAAATGGCGGGTTAGCGTCAAAAGTGGCGACGCGCACGACGCCTGCTTTTTGAATATCGGCCAGTTGGTCAGCCTGAGCCACTGTGGCGGTAAGGCCGGACAGTGCCAGTAAAACGAGTGATGCGATCTTATTTTTATGAGAGGTCATTGCGTGTGCCATAGTTTTTCCTTGTTATCCCAGCTTTTAGCAAGCTAAGGCCTTACACTCCCATATCCCGAATCGCACCACCAATGCTTAAAAAACATTAACATATGAGGAAAATATATTAAGGTTGGAGGCGTTTCACATCGATAGACAGAGAAATCCGCCATCCTTAAGCTCGCAGATATAGCCGCTTTAATGGTTCAAATAAGGGTCCATCAATAATGAATGCTCAAATAACGAAAACCCCGACGTCCACGATATCTACCGGTACAACTTTTAGCCCGGCGAGTCTGCAGTTCCTGAACAAGCTCGCGCAAAACAATTCCCGAGACTGGTTTAAAGACCACCAGGATGAATACGAAAATACCGTGCGCACCCCTGCCCTGCGGTTTATCGAGCAGATGCAGCCCGGTATTCTTGCCATTTCATCGAAGCTCACTGCCGTGCCGAAAAAGGTCGGCGGTAGTCTTATGCGCCCGCAGCGAGACAGTCGCTTCAGCAAAGATAAAACGCCCTACAAAACCAATGTCGGGATTCAGTTCCGTCATTTCCAGGGAAAAGACGTTCATGCGCCAGGGCTCTATCTCCATATCGCCCCTGACGGTTGCTTTATTGCCGCCGGAATTTGGCACCCCGAATCAAAAGCCTTGAGTGCTATTCGCCAATGTATTGATGAGAACCCCAACGCTTATCAAAAGGCGTTACAGGAGCTACAAAGCCAGGGATTTATCATGGATGGCGATAGCTTAAGTCGCCCGCCCAAAGGCTATGATAAGACTCATCCATTATTAGCTGAATTAAAACGCAAAGATTTTATCGCGTTGAAAAACATCGATTTCGAAGAGCTGTGCAAACCGGATGCTATCACTTTCTGTGCCGAACAATTTCAGCATTGCTCTCAATTGATGGCTTATCTCTGTTTTGCCCTGGAACTTGATTTCTAAAACATCTCGGGAAAGTTGCCAAAACGTTAAATGCATCACATTTACGGTGCTACACTACGCGGCTTTATTGGAAGCAGCGGCGGGTAGATTAATGAGTGAGCATATTGAAAGGATGAACGAGACAAAGGCCGTATCCAGGCCTAACTGGTCAGCAGTATTTGCTGTGGCGTTTTGCGTAGCCTGCCTGATTACCGTGGAGTTCTTACCAGTAAGCTTGCTGACACCAATGGCACAGGATCTGGGGATCTCGGAAGGTGTTGCCGGGCAGTCTGTCACCGTGACCGCTTTTGTGGCAATGTTCGCAAGTCTGTTTGTGACCAGCATTATTCGCTCAACCGACAGACGCTATGTAGTCATCCTTTTCTCTGTGCTGCTCACCCTCTCATGCCTGCTGGTTTCCTTTGCTGAAAACTTCTCCATGTTGCTGATTGGGCGCGCCTGTTTAGGGATAGCCCTCGGCGGCTTCTGGGCAATGTCGGCCTCTTTAACCATGCGGTTAGTTCCAGCTCGTACAGTGCCAAAAGCGCTCTCAGTTATCTTCGGGGCTGTCTCTATCGCACTGGTTATCGCCGCCCCGCTCGGTAGCTTCTTAGGCGGCATTATTGGCTGGCGCAACGTCTTTAATGGCGCGGCATTAATGGGTGTGGCCTGTATCATATGGGTGTGGAAAGCACTGCCGCCGCTGCCAGGTGAATCAACGCAGCATAAGCAAAACATGTTGGGTCTGCTTAAACGCCCGGGCGTACTGGCCGGCATGACGGCAATATTTATGACCTTTGCCGGGCAGTTTGCCTTCTTCACTTACATTCGCCCGGTATATATGACGCTTGCAGGCTTTGATGTCGACGGCCTGACGCTGGTGCTGTTGAGTTTTGGCATTGCGAGTTTTGTCGGCACATCGCTTTCTGCGGTTTTCCTCAAGCGTTCACTCAAACTGTCGCTGACCTGTGCCCCGCTGATTCTGGCACTGAGTGCGCTGGTTCTGGTGTTGTGGGGGAGCGATAAAATCGTCGCATCAGCCATTGCCATTATTTGGGGCTTTGCCTTTGCTCTGATTCCAGTTGGCTGGTCGACGTGGATCACCCGTTCACTTGCGGATCAAGCTGAGAAAGCGGGATCTATTCAGGTTGCGGTGATCCAGTTAGCAAACACTTGTGGAGCGGCAATTGGCGGCCTGGCACTTGATAATTTCGGCATTATTTCGCCGCTGGTGTTGTCAGGGAGTTTGATGTTACTGACAGCGTTGTTAGTAGCGACAAAGGTACGAGCAAAATAACTGTGTCGGATGGCGCACTGCTATCCGACCAGCTTCACCCACCAAAATCCCATTACCCTCGCCAGAAAGGCTTATCCCCCAGAATCGTTGCGCGATGCATGATGCGACGAGCGGGGAGATAGTCAGCATTCGCATAATGCTGCGTGACACGGTTATCCCAGATAGCGATGTCGTTTTCCTGCCAGCGCCAGCGAACCTGGAACTCCGGCTTCGTAATATGTGCAAACAGGAAGGCGAGCAGCGCATCGCTCTCTTTTTGCGAGAGGTCGACAATCCGCGTGGTGAAACCCTCGTTAACAAACAACGCCTGCTTACCGCTTACCGGATGGGTGCGGACTACCGGATGCAACAACGGTGGATTCTTAACGACCGCCTCACGCCAGCGCTGATGCTCTTCTTCACTACGGAGATGTTTATACTCCGGGAAAGATTTGCGGAAATCGTGTTCTGCTTTTAGCCCTGAGAGCAAGCGCTTGAACGGTTCTGAAAGTGCCTCGAACGCAGCAATGCCACTGGTCCACAATGTATCACCACCGAATTCTGGAAGCTGTTTTGCTGCCAGTATCGCACCGGCTGGCGGTGTTTCGATAAAGGTCACGTCGGTGTGCCAGTTATCGTTATCAGGCGGGTTATCGTTGTGCGTATCCAGCACGATAATCTCCTCCACGCCTTCCGCATGTGGATAAACCGGATGGATGTGCAGATCGCCAAACCGCTGTGCCAGCGCACGCTGCTGGGCAGGTGTAATAAGTTGATCGCGCAGGAACAGTACCTGATGGCGGATCAGCGCGTGGTAGAGCTGCTCAAATTGATTATCCGTTAAGCCCCGGCTCAGCGTTAAACCACTAACCTGTGCACCGATATAAGGCCCCAGTGGCGTAATATTCACTTTCTCGCTCATTGCCCTTCTCCATGCCATGGGGTTAAACGGCGCTGCAATGCCCGTAACCCTAGTTCTAAACAGAATGCGATAACCGCAATCACACCAATACCCGCAAGCACTACATCAGTTGCCAAAAACTCACCCGCCGATTGCACCATAAAGCCGAGCCCACGGGTGGCGGCGATAAGCTCAGCGGCAACCAGTGTTGACCAGCCTACGCCAAGCCCAATGCGGAATCCGGTCAAGATTTCCGGCATTGCTCCGGGCAAAATCACATACCAGACTATCTGAGCGCGTGATGCTCCCAACGCTTCGGCAGCACGGATGCGAACCTGTTTTGCGCTGCGCACTCCCGCCATGGTCGACATAGCAACAGGGGCGAAAATCGCCAGATAAATCAGCAAGATCTTCGAGGTCTCACCGATACCAAACCAAATCACCATCAGTGGTAAATAAGCCAGCGGCGGCACCGGGCGATAAAGCTCGATCAGTGGGTCAAGAATACCGCGTACCGTCGGGCTTAGCCCCATCGCAATGCCAACCGGAATACCAATCAATACTGCGGCCAACAGCGCGGTGAGTATCCGCAACAGGCTGGCAGCGAGGTGCTGCCAGAGCGTGGCATCCATAAAACCTTGTGGCCCAGCGATGCTAATCAGCTTTGTTAGCACCTGAAGTGGCGGTGGCAAAAATAGTGGACTTACCCACTGCTGCGCTGCCACCCACCACCACAGCAAAATGATGGTAGTGATCGTCGTGAGGCTTAACGTTATCTGGCGCGAGAACGGCCAGCGCAACGCCAGCCGTTTACGGCGAGCTTTATCCTGAATAACGATGCTCATAGGAAGCCCTCACGTTGCTCAAACACCCGGCTCAACACATATTCGCGTTTCGCGATAAATTCCGGATCGGATTTAATACTGCGGCATGGCTCGCCTGCGGTGAATCGACGGCCAAAGTCGAGTGGGATACGCTCCAGCACACGCCCTGGTCCCGGTGAAAGCAACACCAGTTCAGTTGCCAGAAACACGGCTTCTTCAATGTCGTGCGTAATTAACAGCACCTGACGGCGGCTTTCATGCCACAGCTTGAGCAGCAAGGTCTGCATTTGCTCGCGAGTAAAGGCATCCAGCGCACCGAAAGGCTCATCGAGCAGTAAAAGTTGCGGGCGAGTCGCCAACGCACGTGCAATCCCTACCCTCTGACGCTGCCCGCCGGAGAGCTGCCAGATGGCGCGTTTCGCCTTATCTTCGAGCCCCACTTTACGCAACATCTCGATCGCGATTTCCTCACGTGCAGGCTTTGGCTGCCCGGCAAGCTGCAAACCAAATGCGACGTTATCCAGAACCGAACGCCACGGCAGTAGCCCTTCATTCTGAAATACCACGCCGCGTTCAGCGCCCGGCCCCGTGACCTGCTTGCCCGCTAATGTAATGCTGCCGGAGTGATAAGGAACAAAGCCAGCTATCAGGTTCAGCAGCGTAGTTTTCCCGCAACCAGATGGGCCGAGAACCACCAGTAACTCGCCCTCATCCACGGTCAGATTAATATCGTTCAGGACCGTTTTACCGTCATAATCTGCGCTTAAATGCGAAACCTGTAACATGGCTAACTCCTTACTGCGCCAGCGTTTTCACGAAGCGGTCGGTGACAAACTGGCTGTAATCCGTTTCCACAGACGGGACTTTCCCCTGCGCTTTCAGGAACTGGGCAGTATCAACAATAGCTTTATTTACTGGGCCACTAAGCTGCTCAGTTTGTTGGTTAGCGGTGAGGTAGGTATTACCCTTCACCAGCACCGGAACATCGCTTTCAGGTACGCCACTCAAACGTGATAGTTTGCTCAGGTTATCCGGCTGTTTTAGCCAAACGTCCGGGTTGTCGATATAGCTTTTCTGGGCAGCGAGAGCGCTTTTAGCAAAGGCTTCCACCACTTCAGGATGCTGTTGCGCGAAATCTTTACGCACAACCCAGACATCCAGTGTTGGCGCACCCCATTTGCCCACTTGCGCGGAGTCGGTTAACACCGTGCCATCTTTCTCCAGCTCGTTAACCGCAGGCGCCCAAACATAAGCGCCGTCAATGTCGCCACGCTGCCAGGCGGCAATTATTGCCGGTGGCTGAAGGTTAAGGATTTCTACCTGACCTGGTTTAATTCCCCAGTGCTTCAGGGCCGCCAACAGGCTGTAATGCGTTGTAGAGATAAACGGTACGGCAATACGCTTGCCGATGAGATCTTTCGGACTTGAGATACCTTTCTTCACAACCAACGCTTCGGAGTTACCTAATTGCGAAGCGAGCAAGAAGACTTCGATAGGCACATTTTGACTTGCCGCCACAGCCAGCGGGCTGGAGCCGATATTGCCAATTTGTACATCGCCCGATGCAAGCGCTCGGACCACGCTCGCGCCGCTGTCGAATTTACGCCATTCAACTTTTGCTCCGCTGTCTTTGGCAAACGTATTATCAGCCTGCGCGACCTTGGCTGGTTCAGCAGAAGTTTGGTACGCGATCGTCACGTCCACCGCGAATACTGGCGTTGCAATAAGGGCAAGCGTAGCCAGCCAGAGAGAATGTCGTTTTGCCATGAGGAGAGCTCCTGTATCGATGATGGGAGTAGTATTTCCAATGGCGGTAATTAGATAAAAGAATTAAAAATTATCGCTAATACTTTTATGTTTTTAGCTGAAATGTAGGGAAGGATAGTTGGGAGATGGGAATAGGATGGCGCTTAGAAAAAAAAGGGATCCAATCTGCTTGCTGGCAAATATACTGATATCGCTCCCGAAACCAGGCCTTTTGCTTCATGTTTATGTTGCCGCTCACGGCTCGAATTGACTCACAAAATGGATAACCAGGGAGCTACGGAAAGGAAAAATGAAAATACTAAAACGCGGTATCAGAGATGTGACAGCCAGTGACAAAGTAACGGTATGCGAACCGGTAAACCTTTACGAATGCACCCTGCACGATGATGTCTTTGTCGGCCCTTTCGTGGAGATTCAAAGACATTGTGTCATTGGTGCGGGAACCCGAATTCAGTCACATTCATTTCTCTGCGAGAAAGTTACCACCGGCAGTAACTGCTTTATTGGCCACAATGTGACGTTTGCCAACGATCTCTTCCGCTCCGGAAAACTCAATCCAGATCCCGAAAGTTGGATTAGTATTCACCTTGGCGACAACGTGATCGTGGGCAGTGGAAGCACGATCCTGACGGAATTTATCTGTAGCGGTGCAGTGATAGGAGCCGGGAGTGTGGTCACGAAGGATATTCTTAAGCCGGGAATTTATGCAGGCAACCCGGCCCGGTTATTGCGGGAGGTTTAGGGCCGGGATTTACCGTTTTATGACGGCGACACGCATTGGCTGTAGGTCCAATGTGCTTCAACTCGTCAACCACGTATTGCAGCTTCGATAGCAGCCACATCTATTTTCTTCATCGACATCATAGCTCCAAACGCACGCCTGGCGGTGTCTCCCCCCGTCGCCAGAGCTTCAGTCAGTACGCGAGGAGTAATTTGCCAGCTAACACCCCATTTATCTTTGCACCAACCGCAGTCGCTTTCCTGGCCGCCATTACCAACAATTGCGTTCCAGTAGCGGTCCGTTTCCGCCTGGTCTTCGGTCGATATCTGAAAGGAAAAAGCTTCACTATGTTTGAAATGCGGCCCGCCGTTGAGGCCGATGCATGAAACACCCGCGACGACAAATTCGACAACTATTGTGTCGCCTGCCTTGCCAGCTGGATAGTCTCCAGGGGCAGGAATAACGGCACCAACGCTGCTGTCTGGAAAGGTCGCAGCATAAAAATGAGCAGCGTCTTCCGCATCATGATCAAACCAAATACAGATAGTATTTTTAGCCATAAGTTAGCCTGCTTGTTGTGTTTCTCAGTTTCGATAACCGTACCGCGGTGCCTTGCTAGCATTGCGTCTTTTATGTTTTACCAACCATAAGTATGTACTGGATCTGATTCATGTGAGTGTCAGAGGCGTGATCTGTGGTCTGTATCGCTTAATGGATGGGAGGTTTAGCTACGGGAATAGTAAATCAGCGGGATGAGGGAATTTAAAATAGTGGATTAAACTGTATAACGATGCGTTCTTCAGAGGATTATAGCGAGAAAATGAGGGTGGTTTTCGTAAATCGCAGACAGCAAAAAGCCCTGTACGTCAGTACAGGGCTTGTATTCGTATCATCCTGATACTCACCCCTGCGGGGCCGTCGCAAGCGACGTGCAACATTGCTCCCGACAATGTTGTCCACTTAGCAAACACAAAAAAGCCCCATGCTTTCGCATGAGGCTTGTTTGTTTATTTGGAGCCTGGCAGTTCCCTACTCTCGCATGGGGAGACCCCACACTACCATCGGCGCTACGGCGTTTCACTTCTGAGTTCGGCA
>NZ_JAJSOT010000009.1:0-218771 GCF_021282435.1 Buttiauxella cochleicola
GTGGCGACGTGGTGGCGGATGCCAACGGCCAGCTGCGCTATGAAGTGCCGGTGCCGACTCATGCGCTGAATGAAGGCAGTAACGATGTGCAGGTGATGGTCACCGGTGTTGACGCGTCCGGTAACACAGCGATTGCGGTAGAACATAAAAACGTGGTCCTCGACACCCATGCCGAGAACCATGTGATCATCCAGCCGGTGGCCGGTGACGACATCGTCAATGCTAATGAATCGCGCATGCCAACCATGATTAGCGGCGTGGTCAGCGGTGATGCGCACGCAGGTGACCATGTGGTGGTCAGCGTCAACGGTCACGAATTCCGTGGCGACGTGGTGACCGATGAAAACGGCCAGCTGCGCTATAACATCCCGGTGCCAACCCAGGCACTGAACGAAGGCAGTAACGACGTGCAGGTGATGGTCACCGGTGTGGATGCATCCGGTAACACCGCGATTGCGGTCGAGCATAAAAATGTGGTGCTGGATACCCATGCCGAGAACCACGTGATCATCCAGCCGGTGGCCGGTGACGATGTGGTGAATGCCGCCGAGTCCCGGATGCCGACGATGATCTCCGGTGTGGTAAGCGGTGATGCGCAGGCGGGCGATAAAGTCGTTGTCAGCGTGAACGGCCATGAATACCGTGGCGACGTGGTGGCGGATGCCAACGGCCAGCTGCGCTATGAAGTGCCGGTGCCGACCCATGCACTGAACGAAGGCAGTAACGATGTGCAGGTGATGGTCACCGGTGTTGACGCGTCCGGTAACACCGCGATTGCGGTTGAGCACCAAAACGTGGTCCTCGACACCCATGCCGAGAACCATGTGATCATCCAGACCGTGGCCGGTGACAATGTGGTGAATGCCGCCGAGTCCCGGATGCCGACCATGATCTCCGGTGTGGTCAGCGGTGATGCGCACGCAGGTGACCATGTGGTGGTCAGCGTGAATGGCCATGAATACCGTGGCGACGTGGTGGCGGATGCCAACGGCCAGCTGCGCTATGAAGTGCCGGTGCCGACCCATGCATTGAATGAAGGCAATAACGATGTGCAGGTGATGGTCACCGGCGTGGATGCATCCGGTAACACCGCGATTGTGGTTGAGCACCAAAACGTGGTGCTGGACACGCATGCCGAGAACCACGTGATTATCCAGCCGGTGGCCGGTGACGATACCGTCAATGCTAACGAATCCCGCATGCCAACCATGATTAGCGGCGTGGTCAGCGGTGATGCGCACGCAGGTGACCATGTGGTGGTCAGCGTGAACGGCCATGAATACCGTGGCGACGTGGTGGCGGATGAAAACGGCCAGCTGCGCTATGAAGTGCCGGTGCCGACTCATGCGCTGAATGAAGGCAGTAACGATGTGCAGGTGATGGTCACCGGTGTGGATGCATCCGGTAACACCGCGATTGCGGTAGAACATAAAAACGTGGTCCTCGACACCCATGCCGAGAACCATGTGATCATCCAGACCGTGGCCGGTGACAATGTGGTGAATGCCGCCGAGTCCCGGATGCCGACCATGATCTCCGGTGTGGTCAGCGGTGATGCGCACGCAGGTGACCATGTGGTGGTCAGCGTGAATGGCCATGAATACCGTGGCGACGTGGTGGCGGATGCCAACGGCCAGCTGCGCTATGAAGTGCCGGTGCCGACCCATGCATTGAATGAAGGCAATAACGATGTGCAGGTGATGGTCACCGGTGTTGACGCGTCCGGTAACACCGCGATTGCGGTAGAACATAAAAACGTGGTCCTCGACACCCATGCCGAGAACCATGTGATCATCCAGACCGTGGCCGGTGACAATGTGGTGAATGGCGCCGAGTCCCGGATGCCGACCATGATCTCCGGTGTGGTCAGCGGTGATGCGCAGGTGGGCGATAGAGTCGTTGTCAGCGTGAACGGCCATGAATACCGCGGCGACGTGGTGGCGGATGAAAACGGCCAGCTACGCTATGAAGTGCCGGTGCCGACTCATGCGCTGAATGAAGGCAGTAACGATGTGCAGGTGATGGTGACCGGCACCGACAGCGCGGGTAACACCGCGATTGCCGTCGAGCACAAAACGGTGGTGCTGGACACGCAGGCGCATAACGCCCTGACCATCGAAACGGTGGCCGGTGACGACACGGTGAACGCCACTGAATCCCGTATGCCAACACTTATCAGCGGTGAGGTGTCCGGTGATGCGCAGGCGGGCGATCATGTGGTGGTCAGCGTCAACGGTCACGAATTCCGTGGCGACGTGGTGACCGATGAAAACGGCCAGCTGCGCTATGAAATTCCGGTGCCGACAAATGCCCTGACCGAAGGCAGTAACGATGTGCAGGTGATGGTGACCGGCACCGACAGCGCGGGTAACACCGCGATTGCCGTCGAGCACAAAACGGTGGTAGTGGACACGCAGGCGCATAATGCCCTGACTATTGAAACGGTGGCCGGTGACGACACGGTGAACGCCACCGAATCCCGTATGCCAACCATGATTAGCGGCGTGGTCAGTGGTGATGCGCAGGCAGGCGATCATGTGGTGGTCAGCGTCAACGGTCACGAATTCCGTGGCGACGTGGTGACCGATGAAAACGGCCAGTTGCGCTATGAAATTCCGGTGCCGACAAATGCCCTGACCGAAGGCAGTAACGATGTGCAGGTGATGGTGACCGGCACCGACAGCGCGGGTAACACCGCGATTGCCGTCGAGCACAAAACGGTGGTGCTGGACACGCAGGCGCATAATGCCCTGACTATTGAAACGGTGGCCGGTGACGACACGGTGAACGCTACCGAATCCCGTATGCCGACGCTTATCAGCGGTGAGGTGTCCGGGGATGCACACGCAGGCGACCATGTGGTGGTCAGCGTCAACGGTCACGAATTCCGTGGCAACGTGGTGACCGATGAAAACGGCCAGTTGCGTTACGAAATTCCGGTGCCGACAAATGCCCTGACCGAAGGCAGTAACGATGTGCAGGTGATGGTGACCGGCACCGACAGCGCAGGTAACACCGCGATTGCCGTCGAGCACAAAACGGTGGTGCTGGACACGCAGGCGCATAACGCCCTGACCATCGAAACGGTGGCCGGTGACGACACGGTGAACGCCACCGAATCCCGTATGCCAACACTTATCAGTGGTGAGGTGTCCGGTGATGCGCAGGAAGGCGATCATGTGGTGGTCAGCGTCAACGGTCACGAATTCCGTGGCGACGTGGTGACCGATGAAAACGGCCAGCTGCGCTATGAAATTCCGGTGCCGACAAATGCCCTGACCGAAGGCAGTAACGATGTGCAGGTGATGGTCACCGGCACCGACAGCGCGGGTAACGCCACCACGGCAGTGGAGCACAAAACGGTGGTGCTGGACACGCAGGCGCATAACGCCCTGACCATCGAAACGGTGGCCGGTGACGACACGGTGAACGCCACCGAATCCCGTATGCCAACCATGATTAGCGGCGTGGTCAGTGGTGATGCGCAGGCAGGCGACCATGTGGTGGTCAGCGTCAACGGCCAGAATTTCTATGGTACGGTGACCGATGAAAACGGCCAGTTGCGCTATACCGTACCGGTGGCGACTGCGGCACTTTCCGAAGGCAGCAATGACGTGCAGGTGATGGTGACCGGCACCGACAGCGCGGGTAACGCCACCACGGCAATTGAGCACAAAACGGTGGTGCTGGACACTCATGCGCACAATGATTTAACCATCGATACCGTAGCGCGAGATGACATCGTTAACCACGCTGAATCTGAGCGAAACGTGCATATCACGGGCCAGGTTAGCGGCAAAGATGCGCAGTCAGGAGATCTTGTGGATGTAATGGTGCAGGGGCATCATTTCAGCGGCACTGTTTATGCTGATTCACAAGGCCACCTATACTATGACGTCGCCATCCCGCGCGACACACTGGTTGAGGGCGATACCCACGCGCAGGTGACGATTACTAGTCAAGACAATGCAGGCAATACAGCAATTGCCACCCATACACATGACTTCTCCGTCGACCTGCACGCTGAAGCGACGATTACGGTTAACGGCGTTACCGAAGATAACAAACTGAGTCATGCTGAACTGGAAACGCCGAAACAGTTGATCACCGGAGAAGTGGGTGGTGATGCGAGAGTGGGCGATAAAGTTTCTATTGAAATCAATGGCAACCATTTTGGTGGGAAAGTTATCGATTTAGGCGGCGGCAAGCTGGGTTACCAGATTCCAGTAGATTCCTCGGCATTCGGCGACAATAACGCTCACATTAATAAGGATGTGACATTTACGGCGTCTGTGACATCACACGATGCGGTAAACAACGAAGTCACCCAGACCACCACGCACACCGTTCATGTTGATAACTTCGCGACCAATGGTTTCACCATTGGTGCAGTCGCAGACGATAACGTCATCAACATGACTGAGTCGCGCATGCCAACGTTTATCAGCGGTACTGCGAGCGGTGATGCAAAAGCGGGAGATCCGGTTGAAGTTAGCGTAAATGGTCAGACCTATACAGGCAAAGTGGTCGGCAACCCAGGCCATCTGTATTACAACGTGGCGGTGCCATCGAGCCAATTGCATGAAGGCACCAACGATGTTCATGTGAAATTAACCAGCCACGATAAGCTGGGGAACGAGGCAGTTACTGAACATCAAAAAACTGTCACGGTTGATACGCACGCTGAAAATACCGTCTCAATAGATGGTGTCACTCAAGATAACGTTCTGACTCACAGTGAGTTGGGCCATGTCCATAAAACCCACCAGACCATCACTGGCCTTGTGGGCGGTGATGCGAAAGCTGGCGATGAAGTCACTATTGAAATTAACCACCATTATTATGTCGGCCACGTTGAAGTGATTAATGGCCACCTGGGTTATCAGATTCCGGTTCCGTCTGTGGAGTTCAGTGATAACAAAGGGCAGGTTGAAAAAGATGTGACGTTCACTGCTAAAGTCATTTCCCATGACGCGGCGGGTAACGAAGCGATTAACGTTGTTGAACACACCGTTCATGTCGATAACTTCGCCGTCAATGATTTAACCATTGATACCGTGGCGGGCGAAGACTGGGTCAGCAAAGCTGAATCCGATAAGAATGTCATTATTCGTGGTGCCGTCACGGGCGATGATGCAAAAGCTGGCGATGCAGTATCAGTCCGAGTGTCGAGTGTTGATGCTTCCGGTAAGGAAGTACATCATGATTATTCAGGCAACGTTCAAGTTGATTCTAACGGGCATCTGTTTTACTCAGTGCCAGTGCCACCAGGCGGGCTTTATGAGGGTCTCGACACGGTTAAAGTGTCTATCACCAGCCACGATTTAGTCGGTAACGTGGTCACTACTTCACACACGCACGATATCGCGGTCGATACCCACGCGGATGCCAGTATCTCAATTGATAAGGTCACCGAAGATAACGTTCTTAACCATGACGAACTGGATACCCATAGTCAGCTGATAACTGGTGTGGTTGGCGGCGATGCCAGAGTGGGCGATGTGGTGAATATCGATATTAACAATCACCACTTTAGCGGCAACGTTATCGATTTAGGCGGCAAACTGGGCTACCAGATCCCGGTTGATTCCACTGCGTTTAGCGATAACCAAGGCAAAGTCGACGGTAAAGTCAACTTTACCGTATCGGTCACCTCGCACGATGAATTGCACAACGTGGTCACCGTGAGCACCGATCACACAGTTATTCTGGATAACCACGCCGAAGCACATATCACTATGGATACCGTGTCCGGCGATAACATTATCAACCAGCAGGAATCCAAACAGCAGCACACCACTAAAGTCAGCGGTACGGTGAGCGGTGAAGATGTGCATGAGGGCGACAAAGTTCTCATAACGGTGAATAACAATACTTATGAAACGACCGTTGAGCACCAGCCGCATCTCCATGGCGCGCTGGGTTACAGCGTGGATGTCAGTACTCGGGACATTATGGCCGATCCGAAGGTGACGGCACATATTGTCGGTCATGATGGCGCCTTAAACTACCAGCCAGCAGAGGTCACGACAGACTTAAAGGTTGATCTACAAGCCGAAGCGAGCATCACTATCAATAAAGTGACCGGCGACAACATGATCAACGGTGAAGAGTCGCAGCATGATTTCACTACGGTTTCAGGAACTGTAGGCGGTGATGCTAAAGAAGGCGATCTGGTTACTCTGCACATTAACAACATGGATCTGACGGCAAAAGTGACTCGCGACAGCAGTGGTCACCTGGTGTGGACCAAAGAGGTCAGTACCCATGATCTGATGGCGGATCCAAGCTTCACCGCAACGGTAACCGTTACTGATGAGGCTAATAACAGAGCATCAGCAGAAGCGAAGCAGGATATCGTTGTTGATACTAAGGTTGAAGCCACTATCTCCGTTGATAATGTGACTGCCGATAATACTCTTAACGGCGACGAACTGAAGCATGGCTACACACTGGTGAGTGGTAAGGTTACAGGTGAAATGCAGCCTGGTGATCCACTGACTCTGAAGGTGAATAATCACACCTATAATGGAGTTGTGGAAAACCTTGGTGTCGATGATCAGGGCAAAGTCATCATGGGTTATCACATCCCGGTGGTCACTACTGATATCCAGGCAAATCCAAATATCCACGCCAGTATCGACGTTACCGATACGGCAAAAAACCACACTGTTGCCACAGCCGATCACAACGTTGGCATAGACGACCATGCTGAAGCGTCCGTGACGATTAATATTGTTTCGGGTGACGATGTGCTAAATGGACTCGATCAACAATCTCCGAACACGATAATCAATGGTCGCGTCGGTGGTGAAGTGACAGACGGGGATATCGTCGATGTGACTGTTGATGGCGTGGTTTATCATGCCACAGTAGGGCCGCAGACATTCCTCGGAGGTGGTTTGGGTTACACCCTGGAAGTGCCGACTCAAGGTCTGGTGCATAATCCTCATATCACGGCAACCATCTCCATGGATGATGCAGCGGGTAATACTGCGACGGTGGGTGCGACGCGTGATGTTTCTAGCGATGACCATGCGTCTGCAACCGTCACCATTGATCGTGTTACTGATGACAACACAATCAACAATGCAGAGGCGCACTTACCGCATACCACTATTACTGGGCACGTTACTGGTGACGTTCACCTCGGCGATGTCGTTGATCTCACTGTAAATGGCCAACATTATTATGGTGCCGTAAGCAATCAATCTAATGGTCTGGGTTATAGCATTGACGTCAGTACCGATGATTTGATCTCCGGTGGCAGTAAACCGGTTATTCATGCTGAGGTGACAGGCTCAGATGCAGCCGGGAATACCATTAGGGCAGACTTTGACCGTGTGGTGAATATCGATACGCGAGCTGATGCTGAAATTCATATAACTCCGGGATCTTTAGAATTAAATAGCTCCCACGATTTTTGGATCATGGAAGGAACGGTTGGCGGTGATGCTAAAGAAGGCGATCTGATAGAAATTACTGCTGGCGGTAAAACTTACAATACGCATGTCATTAAAGATAATCTTGGTCATCTCGTGTTCAATGGCGACCACTTAATTGACCCGACGACGGGTGGAAAGGCGTATATCAACCCTCATGATTTAGATGCCAATGCCGACATTACCGTCAAGATTACTACCACAGACAGATACGGTAATACCGAAACGGCCAGCGATCACATGCATGCCAACCTGCCGTGGCCGCCTACCGTTGTTACCGACCCTAACCATGGCAATACGACTACGCCTCCACATGATGGCAACAATGGTCACACCACTACGCCGACGGTGCCTCACGTTAACATTACCGTGAGTCCGGTCGCAGGCGACAACTGGATAAACAACACTGAATCTAAATCTGACAATGGTCAGACAGTGATTCGCGGAACCGTATCAGGCGATGTACATGTAGGTGACCAGGTCATTATCTATCTCGGAACCCGGCCTTATCACGGTGAAGTCTTCGAGCGCCCTAATCTTCCTGGAGAGTATGGTTATGCAATTAAGGTTGATACCGATGAGCTCCAGAACCACCCAGGCTTCAGCGTCACTATGTTCGGTGGAACAAGCCACGCTGAGGGCATGGTTATTTTTGATACCGACGTCTCCGCCCAAATTCATCTAAATGATATTGCGGGTGATAACACGATTAATATTGTGGAGTCGCAAGGTGGGACGACCACCATCAGCGGAACAGTATCTGGCGATAATATACATGCCGGTAGTAACGTAACTCTGATGGTTAACAACCACCAAATTACGACTCAGGTAAGCGAAGATCTGACCACTCATAAATTGGTATTTAGCCAGGAAGTGAGCATTGACGATCTGCGTCAGGATCCGAATGTCAGCGTGAGTGTGACTGGACGTGATGAGCACGGTAACGCTATTACGGTTACGGACGGCAAAACTGTTGCCGTTGACACCGAAGTTTCAGCTCATATCACCGTCGATAACATCACTGATGACAACATCATCAACTTGAACGAGAGCAAAAATGCTACCACTGCCGTCACCGGCAAGGTTTCAGGTGATGTAAATCCTGGCGATCATGTCACGCTGACGGTTAACGGGCATCAATATACAAATATCGAAGTGGATCAAAACCTCAACTACAAGGTTGATGTTTTGACCAGCGATCTGATGCAAGGCAAGTCGGTAACTGCCGAAGTCACAGGCCATGATGCAGCGGGGAACGTCATCACCACACAAGAGACCCACGGTGTTAGTGTTGATACCAGCGCCGGCGCTACCGTCACAATTAACACGGTTTCGGGTGACAATATCCTCAGCGCGAAGGATCTTCAGTCAGGTAAAACTGAAGTGAGCGGTGTGGTGGGTGGTGATGCGGCTAAAGGTGATGTAGTAACCATTACAGTCAACCATGTACCGACTCAAGTCACCGTCATTGAGTTGCCAAATATGAACGGCCAATTGGGCTACGTCGCTCAAGTTAATACTTCCGATCTGCAAGCCAATCCAAATATTCATGTCTCGGTCAGTGGGGAAGATGGCGCGCATAACAGTTTCGAAGCGCATAGTGATAAGTTGCTGACAATTGATGACCATGCGAATGTCAGCCTAAATATCAATAATGTTTCAGGCGACAACGTACTGAATGCCGTCGAAAGCAATCAGCCCAAAACCGAAATTACCGGTACGGTCAGGGGCGATGTTCATGCTGGCGACAATGTGATGGTGACTGTTAATGGCAATACCATTCCCGCGACTCTTCATGAAACTGGGGGCGGTAGCTTAGCCTTTACGATTCAGGTCGACACAGTTGACCTCCTTCAGGACCAGAAAATTACTTATTCAGTAACCGGTGTTGATGAGGTGGGTAACACGGTGACTATCACCGGAGAAAACACCGTTACCATTGATCAGGTTGCTTCAAACAAAATCAATATCGGCACCATTTCGGGTGACGATAAAGTGAATATTGTCGAGCATGATGCGGGTACCACTCTGGTCACTGGGGTCGTGACGGGGGATGCACATGCGGGCGACCCGGTTACTTTGACAGTCAACGGTGTGTCTGTACCTGGCGGCGTTGTCGCCGAGGTTAATGGTAAGCTGACCTACGAAATTCCTGTTTCGACCAGCGTGTTACATGAAGGGGATAATACCGTTGTTGTGACAGTAACGGGTCATGATGCTCCGGGTAACATCGCAACTTCAACTGATACCCACACCATTACGCTTGATACACAAATTCATGCTTCTATCACTCTTGATCCGGTAGCAGGCAACGATGTTATCAATGCCGCAGAGTCTGACTCTGTTTCTGTTAAAGGCGTGGTTAGTACGGATTCCGATGCGAAGCTGGGTGATGAAGTCACAGTGACGGTGAACGGCAAGTCGTTCACGGGTGTGGTTCAGGATATTAATGGTCATCCGGGTTACGACATTCATGTGGATAAAGGGTATCTGCACGAAGGGAGCAACACCTTTGATGTGAGTATCAAAGCAACGGATGGTGCTGGAAACGAAATCACTGTTCATGCGGGACATGAGGTGCTGATGGATACGCAACTCAACGCCTCCATCACTCTGGACACGGTGGCTGGAAACAATGTCATCAATGCTGCAGAGTCTGACCATGTTTCTGTCACCGGCACGGTTGGCAGGGATGTCGATGCACAACTGGGCAATGATGTGACAGTGACGGTCAACGGCAAGTCGTTCACCGGTGAGATTAAAGTAATTAATGGCCATCTGGGTTACGACATTCCGGTAGACAAAGGATACCTGCACGAAGGGACAAACACCTTTGATGTGAGCGTCTCTGCGACAGATGCTGCCGGTAACGCAATCACCGTACATGACTCACACGATGTGCATGTGGATACGCAGCTTGGTGCCACCATCACGCTCGAGCCGGTTGCGGCGAACGATGTCATCAACGCCGCCGCTGCTGACCATGTTTCGGTTAAAGGTGTGGTTAGTACGGATTCCGATGCGAAGCTGGGTGATGAAGTCACAGTGACGGTGAACGGCAAGTCGTTCACGGGTGTGGTTCAGGATATTAATGGCCATCTGGGTTACGACATTCCGGTAGACAAAGGGTACCTGCAAGAAGGGACAAATACCTTTGATGTGAGCGTCTCTGCGACGGATGCTGCCGGTAACGCAATCACCGTTCATGACTCACACGATGTGCATGTGGATACACAGATTGGTGCCACCATCACGCTCGAGCCGGTTGCGGCGAACGATGTCATCAACGCCGCCGCTGCTGACCATGTTTCGGTTAAAGGTGTGGTTAGTACGGATTCCGATGCGAAGCTGGGTGATGAAGTCACGGTGACGGTCAACGGCAAGTCGTTCACGGGTGTGGTTCAGGATATTAATGGTCATCCGGGTTACGACATTCATGTGGACAAAGGGTACCTGCACGAAGGGACAAACACCTTTGATGTGAGCGTCTCTGCGACAGATGCTGCCGGTAACGCAATCACCGTACATGACTCACACGATGTGCATGTGGATACGCAGCTTGGTGCCACCATCACGCTCGAGCCGGTTGCGGCGAACGATGTCATCAACGCCGCCGCTGCTGACCATGTTTCGGTGACCGGCACGGTGGGTACGGATTCCGATGCGAAGCTGGGTGATGAAGTCACGGTGACGGTGAACGGCAAGTCGTTCACGGGTGTGGTCCAGGATATTAATGGGCATCCGGGTTACGACATTCATGTGGATAAAGGATACCTGCACGAAGGGACAAATACCTTTGATGTGAGTATCAAAGCGACTGACGGTACCGGAAACGAAATCACCGTTCATGCCGGGCACGATGTGCATGTCGATACACAGCTTGGTGCCACCATCACGCTTGAGCCAGTGGCAGGGAACGATGTCATCAATGCCGCAGAGTCTGATCATGTTTCTGTTAAAGGCGTGGTTAGTACGGATTCAGATGCAAAACTGGGTGATGAAGTCACGGTGACGGTGAACGGCAAGTCGTTCACGGGTGTGGTTCAGGATATTAATGGTCATCCGGGTTACGACATTCATGTGGATAAAGGATACCTGCACGAAGGGAGCAACACCTTTGATGTGAGTATCAAATCGACTGACGGTGCCGGAAACGACATCACCGTTCATGCTGGTCATGAAGTGCTGATGGATACCCATCTCAACGCCACCATCACCCTGGACACGGTGTCAGGCAACAATGTTATCAATGCCGCAGAGTCTGACCATGTTTCTGTCACCGGCACGGTTGGCAGGGATGTCGATGCACAACTGGGCAATGAAGTGACAGTGACTGTCAACGGCAAGTCGTTCACCGGTGAGATTAAAGTAATTAATGGCCATCTGGGTTACGACATTCATGTAGACAAAGGGTACTTGCACGAAGGGAAAAATACCTTTGATGTGAGCGTCTCTGCGACGGATAAAGCTGGTAACGCAATCACCGTTCATGACTCACATGATGTACTGGTGGATACCCACGCTGACGCTAAGATCACTATCGATAAAGTGACAGGTGATAACCACATAGACTCGCATGAAGCGCATCATCATGTGACTCATATTACCGGCCAGGTTGATAGTTCTGATGTAAATGCCAACGATCATATGAACGCCACTATCAATGGCAAACATTATGACGTGACATTGCACGAAGATAATGGGCACTTGACCTACGACATTCCGGTAAATACCGCCGAACTTCATGCTGGTAAAAATAACGTGGATGTTTCCGTTGCTGCTCACGATGAGCATGGCAACACCAACGTGTTCCATCAAAAGGCTGATATTACGATGGATGATCCATCCCATCGTGGAAAGCATGATGTTGATGGTAGTGACAAATCACTCCATGCTGCTAATGCACCTTCTCACGATCATGGATTAAGTAACTTGTTTGGCGATGACAATGACTCGTTCTCCTTTAATCTTGCCCATGATTCGAAAGGTCATCACGGCGATGAAGGACTGAAGGTGTTTACTGGCAAAGATAGTGCCCATTTCGACAAAGTTGATCTCAGTGATTTGGCTCATGAGCTGCACGAAGTCACGGATATTGCGCAGATGATTAAGGTTGTTGAGGCACCACAACACGGCAAGGGGGGAGCTACCGATGCGGTCTCTCCTGCGCCGGCGGTTCCAGGACATGCTGGTGATGCACATCATGCCAGCTATGACTCAGCTGGGTCTGCAACCCATTCACTGGATCACTTAATCCCAAAGCCTGAGCAGTTCCACTCATAATTGAGAGTTACCGCCCTTTACCGGGCGGTGATATCACATGCACTTAAAAGGTATCGAAAATGTATTACGTTCAACGTAATGAAGAAGGCCAGTTAACGCGGGTTGAAAGCGAGCCGTTTAGCGGCATGACGGGTGAGATTTTCTCACAGACTCCGGAGATTGCAGCCTGGAACAGCGCCCGTGATGTGGTTGATGGGACTTTACAGAATCGAGAGTTGCTTCAGCGAAGCGACCTGGAAATGGTCCGCGTTCTGGACGATCTGATTTTTTTGCTGATTCAAAAAGGTGTGATAACCATTACTGATTTGCCAGCAATGGCACAGGTTAAGCTGATGAATCGTGCGCAGGCGCGCCAGGGATTAGGTGGGTTAGAGGATTTATTAAACTCTGACGACCAGGGCATCTTCTAAATAGCCGTCATATTTCGAGCTGCTTCTGCGTTGACTGCGTTCACAAACCCCAGTCACTTACTTTTGTAAGCTCCTGGGGATTATGCGGCCCATCCATGGGCCTTACCCCTTTGGGGACGCTGCAAGCAGCGTTCAAATTTGTTCCAGACAAATTTGTTGCTCTCTTGCCGCCTTGATGCAACTCGAACTATTTAGGCTACGCATTAGTGAACGCGTTTAATGGTTTGTAGGGTGGATAAGCGAAGCGTCATCCACCATTTTTTACTGCTTAAAACGGAGCTGGTTCACCTAACAACTGCCCCATAGCACCGTAAATCCCCACCTCTTGCAGCACTCGCAGTTCACCTTCGGTTTCTACTCGCTCGGCAATCAATGGCAGATCAATGTTGTTTGTCGCACCGTGTAACACGTCAATAAACAAGCGCTTATCGTTTTCAATATCAATATGGCGGATGTAGCTGGAGTCGATTTTCAGATAAGCCAGGCCCCATTGTGACAGGTGGCCAATCATATCGAAGCGACTACCGAAGTGTTGCAGGCCCAGGCCACAGCCATAATGATTTAGCGACTTGATAAATACTTCCATCTGCTCAGGTTCTGGCAACTGGTTTTCATCCAGCTCCAGAATTAAGCGGTTGGCAAGCTGCGGGCTTTGCTTCAGTGGGCTGAGGAGCTGTTTGATACTCGCTTCATTCGCCAGTGAATTTCCGGACAAGCTGAGCGCCAGATAGCCTGGGTAGCTTTTCAACTGCTTCAGGGTCAGGCTCAACATCACCTGGTCAAGACGTTGGCTCCAGCCAAAGCGGTGAATCCATGGCAGGAAGCGGCCGGCGGTAATGCTGTTGCCGTTTTCATCCACGATGCGCGACAACACTTTGTAATGAATAATTTTCTGTGTATTTTTACAATCGACAACCGGCTGGAAGAATAACTGGAACTGCTCTTTACTCAACGCATTTTCAAGGCGAGTAAACCACAGATGTTGGTCTTCCAGGGCTGCGTCAGTTTGTACCACAGGCAGGAAGTTAGTCTGATGCGTGGTATGCGTTTCTGATTCCGTCAGCGCGCGGTCAGCCTGAACAATCAGCGACTGCGCTGAATCGCCGTAGCTAAACGGCACCATTCCTGTATGTGCGACAGGGTTCATGTCAGACATACCGGTGGCATAGAATGCGGCAAGCTGCTGATTGAGCGAGTTTTGCAAATTCAGCATTTCATTATGTGTGACACCCGGGCAGAGCAGGGCGAATTCACCACCACGGATACGCGCAAGAATACTGTCTGAACCGGCGTATTGGTTTCTCACCACATTCATCATATCGGCAACATGTTTGAGCAGGTTGTCAGTATGCGGGCCGCCAAAACGTTGGTTCAAGCCACCCAGATCCTGAATACGCAGTAACAGTAAATATCCTGATGCGGTTTCTTCGTCGCTTAAACGTGTTTGCATCTGCATATCGAAAGCACGGCGGTTAGCAATACCTGTCTGGCTGTCGATATAGGCTTCATTGTGCAGGCGTTCACTGTGCTCAGCTTGATCTTCAAATAGCGTTTTGAGTTTGGTGACCATCAGGTTCATGGCTTCAACTACACGGCGCAGTTCTGGGGTTTTCGGTAAGTCGATCTGAGTCAGATATTCACGACGAGTAATAGCTTGCGATTGTTTAACCATGTAATTGAGCGGGCGTAACTGGCGGCGTAATAGTGCAGCACCTGCCAGAATACACACGACGCTACAGGCCAGCATCCACAGAAGGTTCGCCAGCGTGCTTTGCCACAAACGCTTAATCGCAAACACTGGGTTGCTTATCACCTCAACACGGGCTGCTTGTTGCCAGCCGCGCATAATGGTTGCTTCTGCGGGTTGCGGAGAGACATTGACCAACGAGACAAACCAGGCTGGAACCTCAGGTACGGACAAAGAGGCGGTGCGCTCAAGAATAGTTTTGCCGCTAGCTTGATCGATAACACGGATAGCATCGTAATAACCGCTATCAAAAATCGAGCTGACCATCAGTTCGATCATCGCGGGATCGTCAACGTGCGGAGTGAGTGATAGGCCCAGTGCGGTTGCAGCATCCTGCGCATGTGAAAGCAGCTGATTATTGTACTGCTCTCGAGAACTTTCGAGATTAACAATAAAACTGCCGCTGAATATAATCAGCATAAAAAGAAAGATAGCTATAAGAAGCTGTTTGAAAAGAGACACAGGCTATTTCCTATTCATCAATTGGGAAACCCTCTTCCCGCATTTTTTTCAACACATCCTGCCAGCGAGAAAGGCGCTTACTATCCCCGACACGTTTATTATTCTGACTTCCTGGTAACCACAGACCGTTATCATTGAAGGAATACACAGGTAATAAATCCGTACGCTTGGTTGCAGGTAAAATGTTATCCGTCAAACTATCAAGTACTATCGGTATTGCATCGGGTGTTTCGTACCAGGTTAATACCATATGTGCTTTATCAAGACGTAAGGCTTTAACGTAGGTAATACGCAGCTTTTCTCCTGAAACACCTAGCTGACGTAATGTGAAATATTTAGCGATGGCGTAGTCTTCGCAATCTGCCTCCCCTTTTCGAAGGGATTCTATCGGTGTCGCCCAGTAGTCAATTACGTGCCAGATATCAATATCTTCACGATAGTGCAGCTTCTGGTTAAAAAAGTGGTTCACCGCACTTAATTGTTCAGACTCACTTTTGTTTCGCTGCTCAAGCAGCAACTGCTGCCAGTCATCAATTCGCTGCCCGGCGTCAATAGGTGCAGGGCCATACAGTTTGTCGGTGCGTTGTTGAATGGTGGTGAAATCCCAGGCAGCACGTAGCGAGCTTCCCGCCAATAACAACAACAGCATGCCAGAAAATATGAAATGCGTAGCGAGTCTGGTATGCAAAAATTTCCTGACTGAGTTCAATTACACGTCCACATAGAGGCGCTTAATATTGGGTGTTCTGTGTGTTTTTCATGACCACTTTTTGCGCCAGCCATTTACTGGTTAGTTGAGCATTGAGTGGCGATTCGAATATTTGGCCCAGTGTTTTGTCGACAAAAGCCACAAACAGTGGGTCTTCTTTTCTCATCATAAGGGCATATTTCATTTTATCACCAACAACCTCAGACGAAACGGTGAACTCTTCAGGGTGTTCACTTTGGTTGATATACGGATAAGCCACAATATCATCCAATATTAATGCGGCTGTACGTTTTTGCATCATCATATCGAAGGCATCTTCCACAGTATCTGAAGTCACAATCGAAAGGCTAAGATTTTTTTCGCGATTAATCTTGTTCAGTTCTAATAGGTCTTTAGAGCCGCGCGGCACAGCAATGGCTCTGCCTTTTAAATCATTAAGAGATTTAATATTATTAGTGCGGAGGGAGATGATTCGCATGTTTGCAACAAAGTAATCAACCGAAAAAGAGACGCTGTTTTGGCGCTCAGGTGCAACAGTGTTAACGCTGCAATCTAAATCAATCTTACTGGAGTTTAGTGCAGAGACACGCTCGGTAAATAAAATGGGAATATAATGAATAGCAAGTTTTTTGATACCCAGACTTACTCGTAATTGATCAGCAATCATATTACACAGTTCAATGGTGTACCCCGTGACTTTGCCATCGCTATCGCGGAATGAAAACGGCTCAAGCTGGCGATAGCCTATGTTTATGGTACTGCTCGATTTAATATGATCCAGCGTAACCGATTTTTGTTCTGCGGATAGTTGCTGGGATACCATGGAAAATGGTAACAAGATCAACGCGCTGAACAGATACTTAATCTTAAGATTAAATGAATTTTTCATTTTAGTTCGCATGGGTTGATGTTGATACAATTAATGCTTTTAGCGCATCTGACATGGGAATATTGAGATTTATCGACTTAGGCGGTATGGGGGACATAAACCAGTGTTGATAAAAACGCGGAAAGTCTTTACTGATGAGAATTGAACGCATGGCATCATCGATAAAGTTTTTAAATTCCCGGTCATTTAACGGCAGGAGCAAGCCTGCAGGTATCGGCTGGCTAAACACCTCATCCGATATTTCGAACTCATCAGGATTAGGGGATTGGGTCATCATACCTTTAAGTAGCACGTAGCTTGAAATTAATGCAGGTAATTCCCCCGATTCAAGGCTCTGAAAAGCTGCATTGTTATTATTTTCTAGCTCTATATTGAGGTTGAGTTCGTTCACATTATTAAGTTGATGCAGTTGCTCAACATAGATTGTGCCACTTTTCACTAGCACACTGTGGCCGGCTAAATCTTCGATTGTGTCGGTGTGATTATTTTTTCGTGTGATAAAGCGTGTGCTGGAAAAGAAGAAGGGGAGGGTAAATTCTGCTTGTTGGTGGCGTAACTCTGAATAAAATGCCGGAATGCACATCATATCTGTCGCGTGGTTTTTGATTAAAACAAATTGTGAGGCAGTGCTACTTTTGACCCAGCGAACTTTCAGATCTTTTAGTTTTAATTTTACTTTAAGTGCATCAACGATTTTATTACAAATATCTATGGAGTAACCCGCTGGATGCTGGGACTCAACATACGAAAATGGGAAAGCATCATCTTGATAGCCGAGCGTGATGGTTTTTGTCTCGGCTATCCTGTCCAGGGTTGGTTTACTATGAATGTTATGCGCCCGGCACAGCGGGCTTATCAAAAGTAATAGAGCAATGGCCAGATACGAGTTTTTACAAAACCATGGCTTATTCAGCATTGCAAACCTCGCCATCAATGACTTTATTACCAAAGGTTGGCTCCAGATCTTTTTCTGGCAACGGTCGACTGTAATAGTACCCTTGTACGTTTTGGCAGGAAATACGTCGTAAAATAGTCCGCTGCTGTTCGGTTTCGACACCTTCAGCCGTCACACTCATGCCATATTTCTGGGCAAACTGAATCAGCATCACGACCAGATATTGACTGGCACTTTCTTGTTCCAGTTTCATAATCAGTGTGCGGGCGATTTTTATGCGCGTGAATGGATAAATAAGCAGGTAATCCAATGCTGCGTACCCGGTACCAAGGTCATCCATTGCAATTGAGATGCCCATCTCGCGAATGCTATTAAAGACGGGTAATGCGATAGACTGATCCAGTTTTTCGGATTCAGTGACTTCGATTTCAAGGCGGTTTGCCGAAAGCCCACTTTGTTTCAGCGCATCAACAATAATATCCAGCAAGCCTGGGCTATGAAGTTGATAGGCCGAAATATTGACCGCAACTTTTATTGATTCGGGCCATTTGGCCGCAGCCATACACGATTGGCGAATAATCCACTCGCCCAGGCGGATAATCAGACCTGATTCTTCAGCAATATTAATGAAGTAATCAGGGTATATCAGACCTTTGGTTGGATGATTCCAACGAATAAGCGATTCATAACCACAAACAGTTTCATTTTCCAAATCGACAATCGGCTGGTAGTGCAGCACAAACTCATTGTTATCGATGCTATTAATGATTTCCTGGTTCACAAACACACTGTTGGTGTGCTTCATCATCATGCCATCTTCAAAGAAGTGGTAGCAGCCACGGCCACTGTGTTTTGAGGCATACAAGGCCAAATCGGCATTAATCATTAATGTTGTCGCGCTATTACCCTGAGAAGGGGCCGTGACAATACCGACGCTGCAACTGATCGCAAAAGAGTTGGTGCCGTAGGTAAATGGAATGCTTAATGCACGGACAATTTTTTGCGACAGCGCGGCGGCTTCCTGATTATTGTCAGACTTCACGCTTTGCAGAATTGCGAACTCATCACCGCCCAAGCGGGCAGCAAAATCCATTGGCCCTAACAGCAGTGATAGACGTTGCGCCACGCCAATAAGTACTTCATCCCCTGCCGAGTGGCCGAAGGTATCGTTTACCGGTTTAAAGTTATCAAGGTCAATAAGCAGAAGGTTGAATAGTTGCCCGTTCTGATTCACTTCGCGGATGCACTTATCAAGAGCCTGGCTAAAGGAGGCGCGGTTCGGGAAGCCGGTCAGGGAATCATGGTGAGCCATGTATTCCATTTTTTGCGACATCTCCTGCATTTTTTGCAGGTAATCTCGTTCGACCATCGCTACGCGCAGTTTTTCAATTGCTGAAGCAAGCCTCCCGATTTCGTCATCCTGGTCCAGGTATGGAGTAATCAGATCGGTCTGTTCGTGTGCAATGCGGGTCAATGAGTTTATAAGCACGGGTACCGGGCGGAACAGGCGGCGCATAAAGATGGTCACAAGCGCCAGAGTGCACAATAAAATCAATGCCAGAATGACAAAGGTCTTCTTCAGCATGGCGTCATAAGCCGCATACAATTGGCTTTTATTACCAATACTGCTGATTAAGCTGCCAAGTATTTCACCTGATGGCGCAAGGATCGGAACGGCGCTAATAAAGCACTCTTTTCCATTAATAGTGGCAAAGCCAATGTAATAGTTCACCAGAACGTCTGTGGCTCTTTGCCCTTTGAAGGTGATTTTTGATTCTGGTGATTCCGAATTATTGCTGATGCCCTGAAAGCCTTTTTCCGGCGTATAAAGGAAAAGCCATGTTGGATTGCGGGTTTGTACTGAGGCGAGCGCTAGCACATCGACTGGGTTATAACCGGTCTGGATGACAGAGTCCGGATCACCGAGTTTGTGCTCCGAGACAATTCGCGTGATTTGCCCCGTAGGGCTCGTTCCTACAGCAACATTGGTGTACACGTTACGGACAATGTAAGTCATTATCTGAGCATTCGCTTCAGCCTGGTGAACCCATTGCTGGTACGAGAAACTATCAATCAGGCCCCAACCAGCACATGCACCCGCACCAAACGCAATCAGAACTCCAGCCAATAAGAATTGGGTGACTTTCCCCGCGATAGAATGGTGCCAACCTTTTACGCTTTTAAGCGCGAAAAAATTTTTAGCCACAGATTGTTAGTATCCTAATGAACGCGAATGACTCATGAATTAAAGATTTGGTATTAACTCATTGCTATATATTGTCTGGTTGTTGCTTTTATGTGAGTTTTTTTATGAAGTGTGTCAGACGTTGCGTCAACAATAATGAACTATTGTGTAACATTATTGATGATTATATTTATAAAGGAAAAATGACGCGCCGGGACTATAGTTAACCCAACAGGTCAAGTCAATCATAAAGAATGTACATTAAACACTAATTTAAGTATTGATTGATCCTCTTTAACATTCCAGTTAAATAAACACTTTCAGCACTGCGAGATATTGTCCTTCATTCAACATAATAACCTTTATCTTATTAATCATAAATAGTTATATTTTCAATTATTTCATACTGTTATGTTACATTTTTACTGTTGAATTTGATGCTTTTTGATATCTTGTGATGTCCATTTTTACATATAAATGGCTGTTCTTTTTTGTTCGAAAAGTGAATACAATTAAAGGGTAGCTTGAGGGTGGTTATGGTTTTACCTTTAGCTAGTCGCCAATAATATTAAAGTTATTAAGGGTGGTTGTTAATTATTTGTTTGTGCGGGTTTTGGCATAAAAATGTGCGTGTTATTTTTAGCTAGTATAAATGTTAATTAATTACGGCTTTTGTTTTATTTCATAATATCTACCGCAAGATTCTTGCCCATTTAGCAATACATTCACCAAACCACATAAATAATTTACAAAGCATACTCAACGGGTTAAACACTTGGACTCTACAGCGAGCAATAGTACAGCGTATACCAATAAACGGTGGATTTTACCGCTGGTACTCCCGTGTCTGCTTTACTTACTGGCGCAACTACTTAGTAGTCATCGGTTTTTTGAAAACCAGGTATTGGTAGTGTATGACCTGAGATTAGCGGCTCTGACGGCTTTGCTTGTGTTGTTTGGCTACAGAGTCATTGCAGGGGTTACTCTGCTTGCCGTTTACACATTGATATACCGGCCAGAACCTGAAATCTATGACCTGTTTTGCTATCAGTCCGCAGCACTGATCAGTTACTACCTTTATAAACAGAGTACAGGCTGGCGGAGTGCGGCAAGTTTTGGGCGTATAAAACTCACTACCAAAAGAATTATCTGGCTATGTGTTTGTAATGTTTTGCTAAACACCGTTATGAGTGAAGTGATTTGTCTATTTACGACTTATCACACCGGCTCAAAAATGGTCTTTGATCATGTATTCAATGCGGAAACTCTGGTCAGAATACAAGGGATGATGAACGGGTGTGTTACCGGCATTCCCCTATTTTATACAGTGTTAAGGATTATTTGCCGTCCGAAGTATTGGTTTACTTGCGTAAGGACGATGAAGGCTCAGTTTTCTGCAGACGTGAGTCTTTCCCACTTTACCGCGTGGTCGGTAGTGCTGATTGCTCTGATGTACTGCCTGAACACTCCTTACCAGGGCTCGGTCTTATTCACGTTTTATAGCCTGATTTTAATCTTCCCGCTCATGCTGTGGAGTTCTGTTCGTATCGGCTATGTTTTCACGGCACCGGTCTGGACCGTGATGATGATCGTGCTGGCGAAGAACAACGCAAATTATATCGCGCTAAATGATGACTTCATGCTTCATCAGATGTTGGTTTCAACAGTCATTTTTATCTTTACCCTGACTATTGTCATTATGGGCGTTCTGGCGAGATTCAATACGTTACGCTTCGAGCAGTTGCTACATATGGGGCTCACAGACCCTATGACTAACATGCCTAATCTCCGGGCATTAAAAGCCGATGTAAAAGAATCCCCGAACTCTACGGTTTGCCTGATACAAGTTCCTGAAGTGGATCTGTTTGCCCGGCGCTATGGCACGCACTTTCGCGCCAGATACCAGAAAAAACTAGGCGAAACGCTGCGTACAAAGCTCAATGCCAATGAAAAGGTTTACTACCACGCGGGCTACGGTCTGTTGCTGAAACTCGAGCAGCCAAGCTGGGGAAGACTCAGCATTCTTTACAGAGCAGCGAATACGTTTCGTTATTCCCACAATAACCAGCAACTCGGTTTTCGTAGTGGGCTTGGCTATTGCCGTGCGACACAATTTTCCGACGACATTTACAGCCTGACAGGAAAGCTGGGTATCGTTTCCGGGCTATCGGTGGTGAGCGGTAAGCCTGAAAACCTCGAAGCACAGACCAGTCGCGCAATTGAAAACCATATTGTTGGCCGAACTGATATTCGTACAGTCTTACAGAGAACGCTGGATAACGATGCATTTGTCTTAATGGCTCAGCCTATCGTCAGTACCCGTGGCGAAGAGCGGTATCACGAAATACTGCTGCGAATGCTGGATGAAGAAGGTCGCTTTATTCCGCCGGATCGCTTCCTGCCGGTAGCAACTGAGGCGGGCCTGGCACCAGAAATTGATTTATGGGTGATTAAGAACACCTTAAAAAATATGCAGTTGTACCCTGACCGCTGTTTTTCAATCAACCTGACGCCGGTAACTATTTGTCGCGCAAGCTTTGTTAATAATGTTCAGCTATTGCTAACGCAGTTCGGGGTCGATCCACATAGGATCATCTTTGAAATTACCGAAGCGGACGCATTGTCTGATACTGAGCAGTCACAAAATACGGTGCGCTCGCTCAAAAGTCTGGGATGCCGGATAGCGATTGATGACTTTGGCACGGGTTTTTCCAGCCATGCTCGTTTAAGAGATGTCAGCGCAGACATTCTGAAAATAGATGGTTCTTTCATTCGTGAAATTACCGAGAACGAACTCAGCCGCTACATTGTTGAGTCGTTTTGTCATGTAGCAAGAATGAAGAATATGCAGGTCGTTGCTGAATATGTTGAGAATGAAAAAATTCAGCGGTGCCTGGAAAAAATGAACGTTGAATGGCTACAGGGCTATCACTTAGGTAAACCTGTGCCGCTACTGACGTTGGTATGAAATGGCTGAAAAACCGCTCCCTTTGGAATGATTTTTCTGGCCCTTACGCTCGCGTGTCCAGTGAGTACTGCACGTAGCAAGATATTAATTCGGCATTAATTTCACATTATCTAGATCACTGGAATCTCATGCATAAATTCTTAAACATGCAGCAACCTGCGGAAGCTGACGCCTTAGCTACTACGGAAAAATTTCTGACATCATGGCTGCATAAGTTGCAAATCGGTGTCGCCATGAAGTTGGGCCTGATGCTGGTTTCATGCATTGCTGTGTTGTTGGTTGGTGCATCCTTCCTGCTTTCGTCTTACCTGGCGACTCAGCTGCAAGATAATGCTCTGGAAGTTCTGCGTTCCAATACACGGATTTTCCACAATAACATCAACACCGAATACAAAAGGGTCCTGCGGGACGCTGAGCGTTATAGCAACGTATATATTAACAATTACCAGAATATGTCCCCGGCTCCGCTGCGTTCACTGGATGAAACTGCGCTTAAAGCTTTATTAAGTGATACCAATATTAATTCCCACTTCACTGAGTTAACCAGCGTATTCGCTTCCACCTTAGTGCGTGAAGGCGATCAGTTTGTGCGCGTTTCTTCGACCTTGCAGGGTAAAGAAGGAAAGATTGCCACTTCTACCGTTCTGAGCCATGACAACCCTGCATATGCTGCGTTAATCAAAAACAAACCCTTCTCTGGTGTAGTGGTGATTTACGGAAAACAGTTCATTAGCCACTACGAACCGATTGCCGATAAATTCGGCCAGGTTGTTGGGGCGGTGGCAATTGGTTTTGACGTTAAACTTGCTTTGCAGCCGGTCATTAAAGAACTGTTAGCGGTACACATCGGCGAGGGAGGTTACGCATACGTGCTGGATGCTGGATTTAGTCCTGGCACTATGGTCGCGCACCCGACTCTGGTGAATCAGCATGTTGAGAACCTTACCGACGCCCATGGTTATAAGCGTTACGCCGATATCTTAGCGCGTAAAAACGGCACGATTTATTACGAAACCGTCAGTGGATATGGTGCTGCTCCTCGCAAAAGAGTCGCGGTGTTCGAATATATTGATGGGATTAACTGGATCATCGCCACTACCAGTTATGTTGATGATGTTGCTCGCAGCAGCAACCTGGTACGCAATAGCCTGCTGCTTTTCAGCTTGCTGCTGATGCCAGTGATTTTGCTGTTGATTGCCGGAACCAGCCGAATCCTGATTTCCAAGCGCTTGAAGAACGTATTGAAAATTTCACAAGCGATTTCTCAGGGTGATCTCACCGTTGATATTCGTATCGATCATAAAGATGAAATCGGTGATTTGCTGAGCGCCAACGAAAAGATGCGGGCTTCTTTGCATGCACTGGTTGGCGGCGTTGTGTCCCATGCCCATCACGTACATGAAGCGGCACTAAAAATTACTGAGGCTGTTGATGGCCAGGCTTCTACTAGCGTTGAAACCTCTTCTTCGGTAGCAGAAATCACCTCGACCATGGAAGAGTTGTCAGCTTCTTCTACGCAGATTGCTGAGCATTCTCGCGCAGTGGTAGACATTGCCAATGTGACTCTTGATGACTGCAACAAGGGCTCCGATTCGATGGGTGAATTGCTCACTCGTATGTCTGATATCGACAACGACAACCAGCAAAGCATGCGCGAAATTATGATGCTGGGTAACAAGTCTAAAGAGATTAGCCGCGTGATGGTTATCATCAACAACGTTGCTGACCAGACTAAACTCATTGCCTTTAACGCGGCTCTGGAAGCTTCTAGTGCTGGCGAGTCCGGTAAACGTTTCTCAGTGGTTGCTGCAGAAATTCGCCGTCTGGCAGACTCAGTGACTGAATCGACCTTTGAGATTGAGAACAAAATCAGCGAAATCCAAAACTCGATTAATCGCCTGGTCCTTAACGCAGAGAAGGGCAGCAATAGCATTAAAGCGGGCACTAAAGCCTGTAAAGTCAGCGCTGACCGCTTACATGACATAGTAGCAACTGCTGAACAAACCTCTACCGCGGCTATGCAGATTTCTTTGTCTACTCAGCAACAGAAAACGGCAAGTAATCAGGTGGTTATGGCTTTGCGCGAAATCGTAGTTGCCAGCAATTACACCTCTCAATCAATTAAAGACATTCTGTCCATCAGCCAGGATATGACTCAGTTATCCGAAGAGTTGAACCAGGCCTCAGGGTCTTTCAAATTGACGGATAGACCTGATGAACAGGCCTAAAATTCGGGTGCTGATCGTCGATCACGGCAGCGTGTCGCGCAATGATCTGACTAGACAGCTTGAGAGCAATAAAAACATAGTGGTCGTAGGCCAGGCTGTGCATCGCGAACAAGCGGCGAGCCTGGTTCAAAAGATGGCTCCGCAACTTCTGGTGCTGACGTTAGGTGCGCCAGGTCCGGAAAACGTCGAAACCGTTGAAACGATTATGGCCACTTGCGCGATCCCTATTATGGTGATGCGTTACTATCCCGATGCGCAGTGGGATGCGGAGTTCATCACGCGTGGTGCCCTGGCTGTGGTAAACAACCAGGGTGAGTCGGCACAGGCGACTAAAGCGTTGCATCGCCAGGTTGAGATGTTGGTCGGTGTTAAGGTTATTCGCCATATCCAGGGGTTGCGTCAGCATTCCGAGGCTGCGTCGACAAATAATACTCTGACAAATAGCACGCCAGCGTCAGTCATTGCCGATACGTATCATCGTCAGTGGCCTTATGTGCTAGCAATCGCCTGCTCAACGGGTGGGCCGCAGGCGCTTAGCAAATTACTGCAGGCACTGCCTGCAGATTTTCCATGCCCAATTATTATTGCGCAGCATATTGCTGACGGCTTTGCCAAAAGCATGGTTGAGTGGCTGGATAGCGTCACTGAACTCCAGGTGCAGTTAGCCCAGGAAAATGATGTGTTATGTGCCGGCCACGTTTATATCCTGCCTCCTGAGCACCATCTGGTAGTCAAAAAGTATCATCGTTTGGCTGTTATACCTCGCAAGGCGACTGATGTTTACCATCCTAGCTGCAATTTGCTGCTGGAGTCTGTGGCTGAAGTTTATGGTGAAAAAGCGGTAGGACTCATCATGACGGGCATGGGTAGCGATGGATGCCGTGGCATCGAGGCTATCTTCCATAATGGCGGTAAAACGCTGGCGCAGGATGAAGTTTCTTCCGTCGTATTTGGTATGAATAAATTCGCCATCGACAAAAACGTCGTTCATAAGACACTTCCGCTGGAAAAACTTGCTGGTGCTTTGTTGGCTATGGCTCGTCTTGGGCAATCTGAGGGCAAACTGCCATGATCCCAAATATTGCGGCCTTTAAAACACTCATCAAGGATAGAGTGGGTCTGCATTTTTTTAATGGCATGGAAGGATTGCTTAATGCGGCATTGCAGCAGCGCATCTCTGAGCGCGGAAAAGAGAGCTTTGAAGAATACTATGAGATCCTCTGCGTCTCGACTGACGAATTCGATAAGCTTCTTAGCCTACTGACGATTAACGAAACGTACTTTTTCCGTGAGCCGGATGTGCTGGATATCATTTGCGATAAGCTGGTGCCGCGCATTCTTGAGCAACGCAGTGGCCCGGTGCGCATCTTAAGCGCAGGCTGTTCTTCGGGCGAAGAAGCTTACTCTCTGGCAATAAAGCTCCATCAGAAATACCACGATAAATTCATCGACAACGTTGAGATTCACGGCTGCGATATCGATACCAAAATTCTGGAAAAGGCTCGTGCAGCAATTTACTCCAGTTACTCTTTCCGTGGTGTCGATCCTTTATTGCAGCAAAGCTATTTCACACGCAACGGTAACCAGTTCCAACTGCATGATGTGATTCGTAATAAGGTGAAGTTTCACCGCGCGAACATTGTTAAAGAACAGCTTCAACCCACATTCGATATTATTTTGCTGCGTAACGTCTCCATCTACTTTGATGTCGAAACGCGCCGAGCACTGCATTTTAACCTGCTGAACATGCTGCAACCGGAAGGGGCGCTGTTTTTTGGTAACGCTGAAACGCTGGCTAATAATTTTGGCATCCTGAAGCTTAAACAAGAGTTCGGGAATTTCTACTTCTGCCAACCGAAAGCGGCGCGTACTCAGACTCCGGCAGTCAATGTACGACCACGTATTATTACTCCGGTTATTCCGGCCGCCGCACCTTTCATTGATGCTCCGGTTCCTTCCGCGCAGCAGTGTGATAGCTGGATTAAAAAAGCACTCGCCTGCGTTGCTGACAAACGCTTTTCTGAAGCAGAAGAGCTGATAGGTCAGGTGTTGAATAGCGACATTCATAATCTGGAAGCGCTGGTTATCAAAGGTGCCATTGCACTGGAGAAATGTGAGTTCGAGCAAACGGCTTTAAGTGCGAAACACGTGCTTGAGCTGGATGAATGGTCTGCGGAAGCGAAAATGCTACTTGGTTTGGCAATGATGTGGCAGCAGCATACCCAACAGGCGATTGCCTGGTTTAAACAGGTTGTTTATCAACAGCCTGGCTACTGGCCTGCCCATTACTACCTGGCGGAAATGTATCGACAAAGCGAGTTGTACCGCCCGGCTCAACGGACTTATCGCATTACTCTTCAATTACTCAACGCCGAAATGAGCAATACCGGCAACGCCACCGCATTGCGGCTGCCGCTGTCATTTCCGAGTAATTCTTTTCGTTTTCTTTGTGAACATCAGCTGGCGCAGTTCACCACTCAGGATGGGCAATAGAGAACCGTATGGCTATCGATCTTAAAAAATTTGTGCTGCGCTTTATTGATGAAGCAAACGGCCATTTACATACCGTAAAAGAGGGGGCGTTCCTGCTCTCATCTGGTCAAAATACCGACGCACAAATCGGAGAGATGTTCCGTGCGGCACATACCCTGAAAGGGGGCGCGCGAATGCTGAAATTGCAAAGCATCGCCGATGTCACCCATCAGCTTGAAGAGATATTAAGCGAGCTACGAGATAAGAAACTCGAGCCTAACCAAAGCCTTGGTACATTAACTCTTCAGGCCTGTGACTACATTTCAAACCAACTGGCACAACTGTCGGCAAGTGAAGGTAATAACCAGTTGCCTCCGGCAGATGTTGCATTGTGCGAGCAGTTAGCCCGCGCGAGCCGTGGAGAAATGGGCACAGAAGCTGATGAAGTGGTTAAAGCCCCGCTAGAAAAACCGGCCACTTTGCCATCGCTCGAAGTATTAGATGGTGGCTTAAAACAGGCCGGTTCGGTTCGCGTTAAGCTCGAAAAACTCGATGACCTGATTAACATCCTCGGTGAAGTTGTCGCCAGTCATGACCGTCTCGAGCAGCAAGTACACACGTTAGTCAATCTTGGGCCGCGGCTGGCACAAATGGATGTCGAACAACTGCGCAAGCAGGTTCTGCAATTCAGCCGCAAGCTAAAAGATGATTTCCAGGTTCAACATCTCCAGATGCATGAACTTTATGATGTTGCCACCACCATTCGTATGCTTCCGGTGTCGATGCTGTTTGAACCGGTCTCAATGCAGGTGCGGGAACTGGCATCCTCCCTGAATAAGCAGGTGGACTGCCGTATTTTGGGTGGTGAAGTAGAGATCGACAGGCAATTAATCGACAGACTCTCTGAGCCTTTAACCCACTTGCTGCGTAATGCCGTTGATCATGGTCTTTGCGAAGCACCAGAACGGTTGGCTGCCGGAAAGTCGGCGCGTGGCACCATCACCCTGACCACTCAGCAAGACGGGCGCGGTATTTTGCTGCGTGTGGAAGATGATGGCCGTGGCCTGGATTACGCGGCGATTCGCGCTAAAGCGGTGGCTCGTGGTTTGGTTGATGCGGCTGTGGTTGATCAGCTTTCAGAGCTGGAATGTAACGAGCTTATTTTCCACCCGGGTTTCTCAACCAGCAAGATTGTCACTGAATTATCCGGCCGTGGTGTGGGCCTGGATATTGTTCGCAAGACTATTGTGACTGATTTACAAGGCACGCTTCAGGTCCATAGCCGTCCTGGGCAAGGCACCACCTTTATTATCAGGCTGCCCATTTCTCTGGCAATGATGCGCATTTTGCAGTTTGAACAGCAGAACCATCTTTTTGGGGTTGCTGCGCAGTACGTCGTTGAAGTGGTTAAATATTCTCGTGATGAAATTCGTGATATTGCCGGGAGACCGGCAATTATTCTGCACAACGAATTTATCCCGGTTATCTCCGCGGCTGAAATACTGCGTATCAACGACAGGCCTGGAGTACATAACTCATCGGCCTCTAATGCGAATGACTTGCTGCTTATTATCATTCAGAACCAGTTTGGCAAGATGGCGATGCTGGTGGACAGCTTGCTCGATGAACGCAGCATGATGATTAAGCCTCTGCCGAAGCATATGCAGCAGCAGTCGCTAGTCTCTGGCATGGTTCTAAGCCCCGACAATCAACTGGTCAGTATCTTGCAAGTTCCAGTTTTAATGGAGATGGCACAAAAACAAGGGCAGCCACGGACCGCTGCACCTAAGCCACAAGTTCGACAGAACTCATGGCATGTGCTGATCGTCGATGACTCATTGAATACGCGTGAAATTGAGAAAAACGTTCTGGAAGCACACGGTTATCAGGTCACGCTCGCCGAAGATGGATTCTCGGGGTTACAAAAAGCGCGTTTAACACAGTTTGACGCAGTATTGACGGACGTAGAAATGCCTGTGATGGATGGATTCTCGCTCACTAAAGCATTGCGTGCCGAAGATAACTACCAACATATTCCGATTATTATCGTGACTTCACGGGCTAAAGAAGAAGATCGCCGCCGAGGGATCCAGGTGGGTGCGGATGCATATATAGCCAAGGGTGATTTCGAACAGGATAGCCTCATAGAAACATTAAAAATGCTTTTATGCTGAAGGCTTAAAAAGTGAGAAAAGAGATGCGTGTTTTATTAGTTGATGATGATTTGTTTGCTGCTGAACTGGCTTCGGTATTCTTGGAAATGAACGGCTATGAAGTGGTTCTTGCAGAAAGTGCAATGTCCGCATTAGCCAATCTTGATTCTGATGATGGAATCGACTTGGTCATCAGCGATTTCCATATGCCGGAAATTACCGGGCTGGATTTATTAGAGGTTTTGCGTGCCAACGGCTGGAAAAAACCTTTTATTTTACTCAGCGCCAGTGAGATGACTGACATCACTATCATTCCGGATTGCTGGGTGAAGAAAGACGAGAATATGGCTGAAAGACTGGTGGCTGTAGTGAATAAATTTCTCAAGCCAGATGCTGCAGCAGAGCAACTATAAATCATGATAAAACAAGAATTTATGCAAAGTACGATGAATACTGCCCAAGATAAAATCGCTCGCTTGCGTCAGCGCTTTTTGCAACGTATTCCCGTGATGCTGAGTCAGGCAGATGCTCTGCTGGCAAAATTAGTCACTGAACCGAACGAAGTGGATAGTAAGCAATTGCACCTTTTGTTGCATAGCATCCACGGAACTAGCGCGTCGTTTGGTTTCACGAAAATTGCCAGCCAGGCTGCTGAAGGTGAGCACCTGTTAGTGAGTCATTCTGTTTCGGATACGAAATACAGCAAGCTTGGCGAGATATTACGCCAGCTATATGCATTGACTGAAGAGCAGATGGAAAGCGCACGTCGTGGAGCAGACTCTTTAGTTAAGTTCCCGATAGCGGCTTCGACTCAGGAAGAGGTTGCGATTAATCGCACCATTAAGCCTGTTTATCTGTGTGACGATGAATGCGACCAGGCTGAATTACTGGCAACCCAACTTCGCTGTTTTGGCTTTATCTGTTATGTGTTTACCAACACGGCCGATTTTACCAAGGCGGTTTTATCACAGCCTCCATCAGTGGTCATTATGGATGTTAGCTTCCCGGATAACGCTTATGGCGGCCCGCTTGCAATGTCTGATCTGAGAGAGAAAGTCGGCACACCTTTCCCGGTGCTTTATCTTTCCTGCCATAGCCATTTCCACGCTCGCATTAATGCGATTAAAGCCGGCTGTGATGGTTACTATGTAAAACCCGCATCAACCACCGATTTAGTTCAGGAGTTGCACCGCTTAACGCAACCGTCACTGAAAAAACCGTATCAGGTTTTACTGATTGATGATGAGCCTGAAGTCGCGCAATACAATGCCGAGATGCTGCGTATGGCGGGGATGGAAGTGCATGTTCTTACGCAGATTCCACACTTGCTGAATGTTCTCAATACTCATCCGATCGATATTGTTCTGATGGATTTCCACATGCCGGACTACAGTGGCGAAGAACTGACAAAACTGATTCGTCAGATCCCACAACATATCGGTTTGCCTATCGCCTATCTCTCAAGCGAGACCAATAAGAAAACCCAGTTTGGGGCGATGAGTACCGGCGCGGAAGATTTTATTATTAAGCAGGCCGATCCGCAGGAGTTAATTAATGCGGTTTCGATTCGCGCAGAAAGAATGCGTACACTGCGTGCTCGCATGTCTCAGGATAGTTTGACGGGCCTCTATAACCACTCAACGACGACGCATTATCTGGAAAGCGCCATCACAGAGTCCAACTACAGCGGTATTCCATTTAGTCTGGTAATGGTCGATTTGGATCACTTTAAAAATATCAATGATACCTACGGTCATGTCGCGGGCGATCAGGTGATTCTGGGCATCTCACAGCTGTTTTCCCACCGTTTACGCAGCACCGATATTGTTGGGCGCTATGGCGGCGAAGAGTTTGCGATAATTATGCCGGGCACCACGCAAGAACAGGCAGCCGCAGTGGTTGAAAGACTGCGCCAGGGATTTGAAAAAATTCACTTCTCAGTCAACCAGACTAACTTCAGCAATACCTTCAGTGCGGGAATTGCCTCCTGGCAGCCGGGAGACAAAATAGAAACTATCCGCGAACGTGCAGACCAGGCTCTATATTCTGCAAAACAGCATGGCCGTAACCGTTATTGCATTGCCGATGATAAGGAAGTTGCATGAGCGAGCCATTAGAGCAAATACTCAGTCTCTATCAGGACGAAAATCGGGAAATTGCCAACGTTGATGAACCGCAGTGCAGCCTTGTTTTGTTTAAGCAGGCTGACAAAAATTTTGCTTTTTACGGTTCGCAAATAAAAGAGATTTTGGCTGAGCGCCCTATTTCATGGGTGCCGGGCTGCCCGCCTTCTCTTGAAGGGGTGATTAATTATCGTGGGCGCGTTGAATCAGTGATTAACATTAATCAGTTAATTGATGCCGCTGGTCAGGATGTGCCAGGCAAACGCACAATTTTTATTGGCCGGGGCAATAAAATGCAAAGCGGGATACTTATCGACAAATTAATAGATGTGCTGGATGTGGCTGAAAGCCTGATTCTTCCTGCCGCTGATAATTTATCTGCTGGTATGCAAAAAGTGGTGGTCGGTATTGTTCCTGTAGGCCACGAGTATTTTGCGCTACTGGATTTGAATTTAGTCTTTGAGCGTTACCTGGAAACCAGTGGCTATGACTCACTCGCTTAGTCTTGCGGCAGTGCGAATCACCCTCGGGAAGATGCATTTTTATATCCCATCATCGCAGGTGCAGCGCTGTGTGCTGGCGGGGCCCGATACACCGGATATACAGCAATTTAGCCAATGGCTAGGGTTGCCAGATGAGCCACAGAGCGGTATGCATCTGCATTTATTAGTTCCTGCAAGTAACGTCGCAAAAGGTTGGTACTTCTGGGGAGAGCTGGAAAATGTGGTACTACGGCCAAATGAAATACTCCCGCTACCCGTGATATTGCAGCAATGTTGCAAATTACCTGGGCTGCGCGCGCTGGTGCAGGATGAAAGCCTGAGTCCGTTATTAAGCTGGCGGTGAATATTGCGCCGCCCGCTCTCTTCGTTATCACTACGTCAAATTCGCAGATAACTCCCTGAACTACACGTTTCTTCAATCTTGTGAAAAATGAATCCATCCAACGAGTGGCAGACTCCCAATAGTCATATTTGGCAGGGGAAGTCGTACTCAAAATATGTTAAAAACATGCCCATCTGAGATTTACATCTGTGCGATTAATTAAAAAGGTATACCCGATTTTATGTCTGACAATCTTATCGAGCGTATTTCCACCGCGTTAGAATCTGAATACACACTTGAGGGGCTTGTCCGACAGCTGCTGGAAATGCTCGAATTGGTTACCAACATGGAGTCAACTTACCTGACTCGTATTGACCCGGACGGCAGTTTCCAGCATATCCTCTTTGCCCGTAATACCCATCATATGCAGATCCCTGAAGGCCTTTCGGTTCCTTGGGGTGATACGCTTTGCAAGCGCGCGTTAGACGAAGGAAAGCGTTACACCTGCGATGTGGCCAATGTTTGGGGGGATTCGCAGGCCGCGAAAGCGTTAGGCATTACCACTTACGTCAGCACGCCGGTAACACTTGCGGATGGTTCTTTATATGGCACGCTGTGCGCAGCCAGTTCCGAGCATCGCATTTTGACCGAGCGTAGCGAACAAGTGCTGCAACTCTTTGCACAGCTGATTGCGCAACAAATTCAGAATGAACAGCTTTTGCAGCAGCTCCAGCAGGCAAATGCCGCGCTCACTACCGCCAGCTATACTGATGAGCTGACTGGGCTGCCTAACCGTCGAGCAGTATTTGAAAAGTTACCAAAACTCTTTTCTCAGGCTCGTCAGGATGCGCGTTTTGTGTTGCTGGCTTTTGCCGATCTGGATGATTTCAAAGAAATTAATGATGTTTATGGCCACGATTCTGGTGATGACTTCCTCTGCGCCATTGGGCAGCGCTTGCAAGCAGGTGCCCGGCCTGACGATATAATAGGGCGAGTCGGTGGTGATGAGTTTATCGTGGCCGGTATTGGTCCTAAAGAGTACGGCATGGCGCTACAGGCAGCGCAGGCATTCAAAATTCGCCTCTCAAACTTGCTGACTGGCGAGTATCAGCTACATTCCAGTGTGATTAATTATGCAGGCCCCAGTATTGGTGTTGTTGCAATCAACCCAGAGCTAACCGATCACGATCAGGCGTTGCGCGAAGCTGATGCCGCGATGTATCTCGAGAAAGATCGTCGCCGGGGTTTATAACCTTTCCAGAAAAGCAGTCACAACGTTGCGGAGATAATGATGAAAGATGTCGTGATAGTGGGGGCTGCACGAACGCCCATTGGCTGCTTTCAGGGGGCTCTGTCACCACGTAGCGCTTCGGAGCTGGGGAGTGCGGTGGTTAAAGCGCTACTAGAACGCAGCGGCGTAAGTGAGCAAGAAGTTGATGAAGTGATCCTGGGGCAGGTTCTCACTGCGGGAGCCGGGCAAAACCCTGCGCGCCAAACCGCACTGAACAGTGGTTTGCCGTGGTCTGTTTCCGCTATCACCATTAATGATGTTTGTGGCTCCGGCTTAAAAGCGCTTCATCTTGCGACTCAGGCGATTCAATGTGGTGAAGCTGACGTAGTGATTGCTGGTGGACAGGAGAATATGAGTCGCGCTCCACACGTTTTGGCCGATAGCCGTAACGGTGCTGGCCTGGGGAATAGCCAGCTCATCGATAGCCTTGTTCATGATGGATTGTGGGATGCCTTCAACGATTATCATATGGGCGTGACGGCTGAAAACCTTGCGCGTGAATATGGTATCAGCCGTGAAAGCCAGGATGCCTATGCTCTGGCATCACAACATAAAGCGCGGGCAGCGATTGATGCCGGGCGTTTTAAAGATGAAATTGTGCCGGTGGCGTTTGAGACTAATAGCGGAAAACTGGTGATTGTTGATACCGACGAGCAACCACGCACCGATGCCAGTGCCGAAGCTCTGGCACAATTGCACCCAACCTTCGATATTCAAGGAAGCGTAACCGCGGGAAATGCCTCTTCTATTAATGACGGTGCCGCAGCAGTATTAATGATGAGCGCCAGCAAAGCCGAAGAATTGAATCTGCCGGTGTTGGCTCGTATCAAAGCTTTTGCAAGCGTTGGTGTTGATCCCGCTTATATGGGCATTGCGCCAGTCACCGCGACTCAGCGTTGCCTTGAACGCGCGGGCTGGAAGCTTGAGGAGCTTGATCTTATCGAAGCCAATGAAGCCTTTGCGGCGCAGGCACTTTCGGTGGGAAAAATGCTTGAATGGGACGAGCGCAAAGTGAATGTTAACGGCGGTGCGCTGGCGCTAGGGCACCCGATTGGCGCGTCCGGCTGCCGGATTCTGGTGTCGCTGGTGCATGAAATGATCAAGCGCGATGCCAAAAAAGGGCTGGCGACGTTGTGTATTGGCGGCGGGCAGGGCGTGGCGCTGGCAATAGAACGCGACTAATTTCCTATATTAATTTTGATTATTGATTTTTAAGAACACCGCCTTATGGGCGGTGTTTTTTCTTTTACAGAGGTCACACTTTCACTCCATTTTATTTAACTGCGTCACACCCCCCCCTGTTACTCATTTTAATTGATAAGCGTCCACCCATTTTAATTTCATTTAAGTCCTCAGCTTTTTCTTGTGTAAATAAATTTAAATATCATTGAAATGTGTACCAAATGAAGTTTTTGGTTATTTTAATGTGATGTTTGTCGCCAAATATCAGGTGCTGTTGGTTGTTTTGTTGATAGTCATCACGAAGATTACCAGATGTTAATTTCGACATAAATATTTACGATCTCGATCACTAAAATAATGTTCATTTAAAAATAAAATCCAGTTTCATAATAATGAAACGATATTTCAATGAGGGATTTATTTATGTTGAAGAAAACTCTGGGTCTGGCAATGTTGATTGGTGCTTCTTTTGCAGCCCAGGCTGTAACCGTCGACTTACGCCATGAATTCATTGACGGTGGTAAAACGGACTCAACCAACGCCGACCGCGTCTCAGTTTCACATCGTTTTGCAAATGGTTTTGGTTTCTCTGTCGAAGCGAAATGGAAATCAGGTGGTGATAATACCGATCAGCCGTTTAGTGACTTTGTAGGTAATGGCCATGAAGAAGCCATTAGTTGGCAATGGAAAGCGGATAAAAATTTCTCTGTAACACCTGGTTTTAATATTGAAAGTAACGATAGCCGTTCTATCTATAAGCCAAACTTACGTGTGCAATATAGCTTCGATAATGGCTTCTATGTTGCTGCTCGTTACCGTTATGATTACACCCGCTACCCGGCTAACGCTAAGAAAGATGACGATAAAGTCAACCGTGGTGATGCATGGGCAGGCTTCGTGATGGGTGACTGGCGTACCGAGCTAAACTATGTTTACGCACGTAGTGAAGAGGGTAATGCTCGTAATAACAACAAGCCTTATTCTCAGGAATACAACGTGAAGTTGGCTTATAAATTGGATAAAAACTGGGCTCCATATGGTGAAGTCGGTAACGTTGGGGTAAATGATCGCGACGATCGCCAGACGCGTTTACGTGTCGGTGTTGCGTACTCCTTCTGATAGTTTAATCCTTTAATAATCCTCTCCCAGCCTCTGCTATTAGCAGAGGCTTTTTTATATTTGAATAAGATATAAAGTGATTAATTTTAAGTACACAGCCAATACCTTAAATAAATAGATATAAAAAAGCCCTCTCATAAAGAGAGGGCAAGGCCTACACAGGGCACACTATGTTTATCTATCAGGCAGAAATTAATTCTGGGTTAGCAGGCATTTTGGCAATATACAGTGCAGGCTTACCATCTTTATCGGAGCTGAATAAAATGGCACTGTCATCCGGAGTAAATGAAGGGTGCGGATGCGTAACCTGGCGGCTATTAGCAAAAGTTGCCCAGGAAGTATCGTGGCGAGCGACGCGGAAATAAGCTTTTTTCGCTACATCGAAGGCATATAAATATGGATCGTTGTCGATGGTGTAACCGCTAGTATCTTTAACGTCAACCGGAGTACCGGAACCGTCTCCAACCAGCAACGAACCATCGAAGTTACTCATCAGGTGTGAACATGCTGGCATCTGCATGACTTCGGTATTTTCGCTGTTATCCGGGTTGTAACTATAAATGGTGCGGCCTTGCTGACCTTTCAAATAAGAAACGTACATAAGCGAAGAACCGTTTGGTACCCAGAATTCATGTGTGCAGCTTTCGCCTTCAGCATGCTCCTTTACTTTGCGCACGTTGCTACCGTCTTCGTTAACCATCCACATGCGTGCATCAACCAGGTCGTGCGGACCTTCGTGACAGAACGCAACGGTGTTGTCATCGAACGGGCGGTAAATTGGGTGGCCGAGCCAGTTTTTCTCCTGGTGGATAACGGCACTTTCGCCGGTTTGTAAATCCACACGCAGCAGGCGGCAGTTTGGACCTTTATGGAAGAAGTCATGGAAGATTTTCCAGTCGTTCAGTGGAACCCAATCGTCTTTGGAAATTTCAATACCGACTAATTTGGTGCAATCGCTGTTAGCAACCCAGGTACCGTAACCAACCCAGTCAGCAGGTACACGATAAACTTCACGCTCAACCAGAGTTTCAAGGTTAACTTCCAGCAGCGTGCGCTCGTTCTTCACATAATAGAGAGATTTGTCATCCGGGGAGAGGAAACCACCAAAGGTATTGTCGCCAGTACCTTCCGTTAACTGTATGGCTTCGGCAGCGGCGATATCCAGCAGATAGTAGTTCCAGTTACCGTCAAATTCGCCTGCGAACAGTAACTTACTGCCATCCTGGGTAAAGCATTTTTGGTAGAAGTAATTGCGGTGGCACGTTACTTCTGGTGGCGTTAAGCGGGTGACTTCGACGCCTGTGTCTGGGTCCTGGCTCACTTCATAAACCAGTTTAACCCGCATACCTTTAGCCATGATGCTCTCCTTTAAATGACAATTCATATACCCGTCATCCTGCAACTCGAATGTTAACGGATATCCGGTGAAATCAATGTTCAAAATTCTGGTGTTAATTTATCAAAACATTGTTTCAATATGTGTGATTGCATTCACTAAACGGCAACACCACTATCAATACTTTCAGTAAACAGATGCATTTAAGGGATAAGTGCAGAGGGAACGTGATCGAAATATCAAATTTGAGAAGTATTCTCCGAAAGTTGAAACAACGTTTCATTTATAATTGAAAAGCGATTTCAACAAGATTACTATGAATCCATCAAAGATTACGGAACAGCGTTTTTACCGTAAGTGATTTATGAGTTGCGCAATTTGCGTGAACAAATTTTTCCCCAAAATGCTTGCGCTTACAGCAGGCCCGTATAAAAAAAGGAAACCTACATGATTCTGGATTCATTCTCCCTGGAAGGTAAAGTTGCTGTTGTTACTGGTTGTGATACAGGTCTGGGCCAGGGTATGGCTATCGGTCTTGCAGAAGCTGGTTGTGACATCGTTGGTATCAACATCGTTGAACCGGCTGAAACCATCGAGCGTGTAAATGCTCTGGGTCGCCGCTTCCTGAGCCTGACCGCTGACCTGCGCCAGATTGATGGTATCCCCGCTCTGCTAGAGCGTGCTGTTGCTGAGTTCGGCCAAATCGACATTCTGGTTAACAACGCAGGTCTGATTCGTCGTGAAGATGCCATCAACTTCAGCGAAAAAGACTGGGACGACGTAATGAACCTGAACATCAAGAGCGTATTCTTCATGTCTCAGGCTGTGGCTCGCCAGTTCATTGCTCAAGGCAAAGGCGGCAAAATCATTAACATCGCTTCTATGCTCTCTTACCAGGGTGGTATCCGCGTACCGTCTTACACCGCTTCTAAAAGCGCAGTTATGGGTGTGACTCGTCTGCTGGCGAACGAGTGGGCACAACACGGTATCAACGTGAATGCTATCGCACCGGGCTACATGGCGACCAACAACACCCAACAACTGCGTGCTGATGAAGAGCGTAGTGCTGCAATTCTGGAGCGTATCCCTGCTGGTCGTTGGGGTCTGCCAGAAGATCTGAAAGGTCCAATCGTGTTCCTGGCATCTACTGCTTCTGATTACATCAACGGTTACACCGTTGCAGTTGATGGCGGCTGGTTAGCGCGTTAATTCGGGTCAGCGGTGGATGACGCTTGCGCTTATCCACCCTACAAAACCCATTCTGTTTGTAGGTCGGGCAAGCGAAGCGCCCCCGACACCATCAAACGATAGAGAAGCCTCCTGAAACCAGGAGGTTTTTTTTTAATCTGTGAGTCGCGAGACTGTTCCGTTCACTAGGAGTTCAGTGTTTTATATAGCCACTGTACCGGTGAACGTCTTAGGGTGACCACCGTCGTCACCCTAAGAACCCGGACTCCCGGCAAATCAATCGCCGCAAGCGGTAAACACCGTTTTTCACCCAACATTCGCGGTCGTTCGCGACTCGTTCCCGACGATCGCTCACTCACGTGGCTCCCGGCCACGTGACCCCGACTGAAGGGTGAAAAACGGCGCGATTGAAGCCGGAACCTAAGGTCAACGTCAAAACCCAAAGACAGCACCGAGCCGGTTTTGACCTTATTCCCGGTATAAATTGCCCCAGTGTTCGCCATAAGTCAGGGTTGAGCTGCCGGGAGCGAGTCGCGAACGACTCTGATGTTGGGGATAAGCTGGGGTTTACCGCGCAGCGGCAATTTAATGACCGGGCGACAGGATTATCAAGGAGATGGCGTAATCTCCTTGATACGTTCACCGTTTTCGGGAATGAAAGAGATAACTGAACGCACGGGTGAACGGAAAATCAACGAGGCTTACAGATCTCACCCTGACAAAATTGCCAGGGTGAGTTGTGACTAAGAGACAGCACCGCAAGCGGGGCAGGGTATCTATCCAAAAACTTAGGCTAATTAACGCATTGCGCGTTTCAGAATACGGTTACCCTGGCGTTCAAACTCAGCAGCGGTTTCTTCTACGGTTTTCTGGCCATAGTCGATGTACTGCAAAGAAGTACCGAACAGGGAAACAATCTGCGGGTCATCAAAGTAAGGCGATGTTGGCAGTTTGTTTGGCAAAGATTGCGCCAGTTTCAGGCCCGCAACCGCCGGGTCGTTATCTTTAATCACGCCATCAGCAGTCAGCTGCGTCACAGCCGCTTTGCTCAACGGAACGCCACGCTCAAGGCCCAGCGCTTCCACGCCTGCTTTTTCGTTCAGCAAGAAGTTAATCAGCATCGCTGCTTCTTTCGGGTGCTTGGTCGTTTTGCTGATAGAGAACATCTGTGCTGGTTTAAAGAACATACCGGCATCTGTTGCACCTGGCAGCATTGGGTAAGAACCCAACTCGAGTTTCGCTGGTGGCTTCAGGTTGTCGGAATACTTTTTAATGGTCGAGTTCCACATATAAGTACCGGCCCATTCGCCCTCAATCCACGGCTTCATCTCGTACATATTGCTCTTACCAAATGACGCATAGTATTTGGTATCAGGCATTACGTGGCTGTCGATAAGCTTTTTGTACATGCCAAAGAACTCAACCCACTGTTCTTTGGAGTAGCCGAATTGCTTTTTCGCGGTATCGATTTCAGGAATATTGTATTTCTGCACCATGTAAGAGCGCAGCAAAGACAGCGTATCCTGGTGCTCAAGCACTACTGGGAAATATTGCTTGCCCAGTTTGGATTCAAAGGTTTTACCCGCCGCCATCAACTCATCCCAGGTTTTCGGGTATTCAACACCCGCTTTTTTCCAGGTTTCATCGTTGAAATAGAACACGCGCGCAGTCACGGAGATTGGAATGCCGTTCAGCTTGCCGTCAACGGTGGTTGTTTGTAGTTCTTTCGGATCAAACTGCGTCAGATCCAATTCACCTTTCACGGTATTCAGATCGTAGAAGCCTGTGCCGGTTTTGGAAAAAATTGGCAGCCAGTTCCAGTTTGTCTGCATCACATCAGGCTCGGTACCGCCAGCAATCTGTGTAGTCAGACGCGAAAGGTGGCCGTCCCAACCGGTGTACTCAGACTTCACCTTAATGTTCGGGTGTTGCTTCTGGAACTCTTCCACCGCTTTTAATGTGACCTGATGGCGACCGTTGCCGCCCCACCAGGACATACGTAAATCAACATCATCTGCCGCAAATGCCGAGCCGGCAGCCATTCCTAAAGTAGAAGCAATCAGGGTACTTAACAGCACTTTTTTCATTATGATAGATCCTGTTAGAGAGAGATGTTCTGTTCAGTTTTAGCGTCGAAAATATGACATTTTTCCATGTCAAACTTGAAATACACCTTACGGTGAAGACCCTTTTCGATCATCGGTTTAGCTTCATCGGAAGGGATGCGGCAGGTCATTTCAAAATCAGCTACTTTCAGGTAGATGAAGAATTCATGCCCCATATTCTCTACACGCACCATTTCACCGCTTGAATGGCTCTCAGCGAACGGTTCATCAGAGATTGAAATAAACTCAGGACGGATGCCGAAGAAGATGTCCTGATCTTTGTATTCAGCACAACGCTTCTGCTGGCGCTCGTTTAATGCCAGTGTGTCGTGACCGACGCTAATTTGTAGGCGGCCGTCTTTCTCAATCAGCTTACTCGGGCGAATGTTCATTTCTGGCGCGCCGATGAAGCCTGCCACGAACATATTTTTCGGGAAGTGATACAGGTTATCTGGCGTGTCCACCTGCATGATGTGACCCAGTTTCATGACACAGATACGATCGCCCATGGTCATCGCTTCGGTCTGATCGTGGGTTACGTAAACGGTGGTCGCAGGCTTGCCGCTCTTCTTCAGTTGCTTATGCAGGTCGGAGATACGAATACGCATCGACGCACGCAGCTTGGCATCAAGGTTAGATAACGGTTCGTCGAACAAGAACACGTCAGGTTTTTTCACAATCGCACGGCCTACTGCCACACGCTGTGCCTGGCCGCCGGATAACTGGCGCGGCAGACGGTCCATCAACTCATCGAGCTCAAGGATTTTGGCCGCTTCATTCACCTGCGACTCGATTTGCTGTTTTGGCAGCTTGCTGAGTTTCAGGCCAAAGGCCAGGTTTTCACGCACGGTCATGTGCGGATACAGCGCGTAGTTCTGGAACACCATCGCGATACCGCGAGATTTCGGTGCCAGGTTATTCACCACGCGGTCGCCGATTCTGACTTCACCGCCGCTGATGGTTTCCAGACCTGCGAGCATACGCAGGGTGGTTGATTTCGCGCAGCCAGATGGGCCGACGATAACCATAAATTCACCGTCTTCAATCTTCAGGTCGATACCATGAACCGCCTGGAAGCCGTTGGAGTAAACTTTTTGCAATTTGTTGAAAATAACTTCAGCCATGATATTCCCTCACTTAACCTTTAATTCCGCTGCTGGTCACGCCTTGTACGAAGTAGCGTTGAGCCAGGAAGAAGATGATGATCGATGGCAGAATGGAGATGCTCGCCATTGCCAGAATTTCGTTCCATGGAGCGCCTTCCGTCACGTCGATAGACATTTTGAGCGCCAGTGCAATTGGGTATTTGTCTACGCTGTACACATAAATCAGCGGCCCGATAAAGTCGTTCATTGACCACATGAACTGGAACAGGGCGACAGAGATAATGGCCGGTTTCAGAATCGGCACTACCACATACCAGAGCACCTGGAAGGAGTTACAGCCATCAATCTGCGCAGCTTCTTCCATATCGCGTGGCACACCACGCAGGAACTGGATCAACATGAAGACAAAGAAGCCCTGGGTTGCGAATGCCATTGGCAGCCACAGCGGCAGATAGCTATTCAACATGCCCATTTCACGGAACATCAGGTATTGCGGGATTAACAGTACGGTGCTTGGCAGCAACATAGTGGTAATCAACGTCGCGAACCAAAACTTCTTGAACGGGATGTCGAAACGCGCAAAGCCGTAAGCGACAATCGTTGAAGAGATAATGGTTAGCAGTACTTTTGGAATCACATACTGCATTGTGTTCCACATGTAGTGGCCAAAGGTGTACTCAGTACCGGTTTTCCAGCCGTTGACAAAGCCGTCGCTAGTTGGGTTTGACGGCCACAGGCCGAGTGTGGTGAAGATCTCATGGTTCGGTTTAAACGCTGCAGAGAACATCCACACCAGCGGGTAGAGCATCAACAGACCGACAATAATCAGCACCACATAACGGATGGTGCGGCTGATTTTTTCACGGCGCAACGTACGCGCGATCTCTTCTTCTGCAAGGTCCGTCGCATTTTTAGCCGCTAGCTGGCTTGGTTGGATATCAGCCATTTTTGCCTCCCTTATCTGCGGAGTAGAACACCCAGTATTTCGATGACTTAAAGGCGATGGAGGCAAAGACCGCCACGACCAGGAACAGTACCCACGCCAGCGCCGCGCCATAACCCATATCGAAGTATTTGAAGGCGGTGTCGTAGATATACAGTGAGAACAAGTAGGTGTAGTGAGTAGGGCCGCCGCCGGTGATGATGTACGGTGCGGTAAACTCCTGGAACGCCTGCGTGGTCTGCATGATGAAGTTGAAGAAGATGACCGGCGTAATCAAAGGCACGGTCACTTTCATGAACATCTGCCATTTAGACGCGCCGTCGATCATTGCCGCTTCATACTGCGATTGCGGAACGTTTTGCAGTGCCGCCAGGAAGATAACCATCGCAGAACCGAACTGCCAGACTCGTAAGAGCGTAACGGACATAAGCGCCAGAGACGGCTCACCCAGCCAGTTCACCGGGTCGAGGCCAAACACACCAATAAAGCTGTTCAGCAGGCCGTCGATAGCAAACAGTGCGCGCCACAAAACGGCAATGGCGACAGAGCTACCAAGAATTGACGGAATGTAATACGCCGTACGGAAGAAACCGATGCCGCGTAGTTTAAAGTTCAGCACAAACGCGATGCCGAGTGCGAATGCGAGTTTTAACGGGATGGTTAAAAACACATACGCAAAAGTCACTCCCATGGATTTCCAGAAGAGTGAATCTTCGGTCAACATGTAGCGATAGTTCTCAATACCGGTGAATACCGGGGGATTCATCAAATCGTACTCAGTAAAACTGAGGAAGAAAGATGAAACAAACGGGAAGGCAGTAAAGACTAACAACCCTATTATGTAGGGCGAAATCCATGCCAATCCCAGCATTTTGTTTTCATTCATACATACCTACCTGGCGATCAATGGTTTAAAAATTGTTTTTTGCAAAATCGTTCTCGAAACTCATTGCCTCACCCGTGAAACCAAACGGATGGGTCGGAAAGAGGTGGCGTGTTCTTCATATTCATTCCCTGATAATTGATTGATAAATAAAGATTAAAAATCCATGTCGTTTGTTCGTGTTCTGTATTTACATCCAGATTTCATAAACATGCGAACCATGGTTCCCGATTAGTAAAACAGCGTTTTAATTAATCCTATTACGATTTGTAACTGAGTCATTCAATTCATGATGGAAATGTGATCAAAGTCGAAACACTGTTTCGATAATGTGAAATGAACGAGGTTTTGCTCTGGATGAAAAATGAAAGGAGGTAATTCTTAGTTTTTAAACTGCAATAGTTGGTGGTTGTTTTTCAGTTGATTCTTAGGAATAATGACCCCTCATTAAAGAGAGTTACGTTTCGTTACAGAGTTAAGGCTTTGTTATCAGTGCGTTACCAGATGGTAATTATGTTATTTAAAGTCAGTTTTTGATATCGACAGTGACATGCACAAGGAAAAGATAAACAGCCTTTCTTATGGTTTAAAACCCAACCTATTTCTCATTCTTTGGCGTAAGCGCTGCTTAATTTCCTGCTCCTGGAAGTTAGACGGGTATTTTTCTCAATAACTTAAAAACTGGCCAGTTATGTCTTCTATAGAAATGAAAACCAATCAATTAGAGAACACGTCTCCATACCCACTTATGGCTCCTCGCCACGAAGAGATCGATTTACTAGGCCTGATGTCCACTCTTTATGCGGCAAAAAAACAGATAATTACCATTACACTACTGTTTGCCTTATGTGGGCTGGCTGTCAGTTTTCTACTGCCGCAAAAATGGACTAGTGAAGCGATTATTACACCGCCTGAATCAAGAAATGTTATTGGGCTGCGCCGTGCGATGGTGGACATGAGTGTGCTTGGTGTGGATGCGAATATTGATGGGGGTAGCCTCTATAATATGTTTTTGAAGAAATTTGAATCGCAAGAACTTCGTGAGCAATTTCTGGCAAAATCTCCTTATGTACAGACATTGGTGGAAAATGCCAATGTGGATAAAAATGCGTTATATCTTGCAATATCAAACGTTTCAGAAAATTTCAAAGCAGTAAACAATATTGATCCTAAAAAAACCGACAATGCCCCTTTTTCTTCGTGGACACTAAGTTTTACCGCCCCAGATGCAGAAACAGCTCAACAGGTGCTGCAAAGTTACGTTGAGTTTATTGCTGCTGAAGTGAACAAAGATGTTATCTCCAATGCAAAAAATGCTCTTGAACTCAAAGTGGCATTTGAAAAAAACCGACTGGCGCTGGACCGCGCTGCGCTTGAGAACGAGCACAATGTTAACCTCGAGCGTCTGGGGTATTCGTTGCAGGTAGCCAATGCTGCTGGCCTGAAAGACCCTGTATATAGTAATGGGCAGGCGGTAAAAGATGACCCTGATTACTCTATTGCTCTTGGTGCCAGAGGGCTTACAGAAAAGCTAAAGATTGAGCAATCAATTAAAGATGTGGCTCAGTTGAATGCTTCTGTGCAAAATCGTGATCACATTCTTCGTTCTTTAGAAGCTGTAAAGCTTGGTGAAATCGATTTCGAACCTTACCAATTCCAGATGCAGCCTTCGTTGCCACTGAAAAAAGATGGTCCAGGTAAAGCGCTGATTCTCGTGTTGGCGACACTGGTGGGTTTGATTGTCGCTTCAGGCGTAGTGTTAGTACGAGGTGCATTCACATCTCGTATGCATATTGATTGAAGACTTCTAAATTAGATTTTGTCACAAGCGGCGCCTTCTCAGGCGCCGCTTTTTTTATATCTTACTTCAGGAAATCTTCACGTACTGGGGTGAATGTGTCCAGCAGAGTACCCGCCTTCAGGCACACGCAGCCATGCATCACATGCGGTTCTTTATAGAGAGTATCACCTGCTGTAACGCGGTGAGTTTCATCACCGATAGTGAATTCAAACTCGCCGGACAGTACGTAGGTCAACTGCTCATGTGGATGGTTATGCATCGGCCCGATTGCGCCAGCTTCAAAGTTAACCTGCACACCCATCATTTTACCGTCGTGCGCCAGAATACGACGGCTCACGCCAGCACCTAAATCTTCCAGTTTGGTATCTTTAATAAAAGTGAACATTCGCGATCCTTTTCTATGTGAAACGTTGTTTCATTTAATTAATCGTATCTTGAAAAGTTCTTTTACGATAGTTCACTCCAGCGTTTTGTAAGGCAGATCACGCTTTCCTGCCGGGTAATCTCTCTGATATAACCAAAGTAATAAAAGTTAACAGGTGAAACGTCATGAAAACAATGGGTTTGCTGGGCGGGATGAGTTGGGAGTCGACCATTCCTTATTATCGGTTAATTAATGAAGGCATTAAGGAACGATTAGGCGGCCTGCATTCAGCGAAAATTGTTCTGCACAGTGTTGATTTTCATGAGATTGAAGCTTGCCAGTCAAAAGGCGAATGGGATCTGGCTGGCGATATGCTGGCGCAGGCAGCGTTAGGGTTACAGAAGGCCGGAGCGGAAGGTATTGTGTTGTGCACCAACACGATGCACAAAGTTGCGCACCATATTGAATCGCGCTGTGGGCTGCCGTTTTTGCATATCGCTGATGCAACTGGCCGTGCGATTACTGCGCAAAATGTGCAGCGTGTTGCGTTGCTTGGCACGCGTTACACCATGGAACAAGATTTCTATCGTGGCCGCCTGAGTGCTGAGTTTGGTATCGAATCTCTTATCCCGGAAGAGCCTCAACGTTTGCGTATCAACCAGATTATCTTCGAAGAGCTTTGCCTTGGGAAAATCACCAAAGAATCGAAACGCTACTATCAGCAAGTGATTGAAGAGCTAAAGGGGCAGGGTGCACAAGGTGTGATTTTTGGCTGCACTGAAATCGGATTGCTGTTAAACCAACAGGATTGCCCGCTCCCGGTCTTCGATACCGCTGCGATTCACGCCGCCGACGCGGTGAATTTTATGCTGGCTGAGTAATATTTTTTTATTTCGTATTTCAAATGGTTAAACCATAAAAAAGAGTATCCTTAGCGTACGTCGGGTCACCCCCGGCGTTTTTTGTGTTATTAATTTGTTAAGCAGCGCACGTTTTTCCAAACAAGCTGCACCTCTGACATCCTCGTAATCTGGCGGTCGAACACAGTTCTCCCGCCTTTTGTTATTTCTGCAACCTGGAGTTATTCCATGCCTATTTCCTTACTCGCGCTGGCGATGAGTGCATTTGCCATCGGCACGACGGAGTTCGTTATTATGGGCCTGTTGCCCGATGTGGCAGGAGATCTGGCGATCTCTATTCCCACAGCCGGTTGGTTGATTAGTGGCTATGCGTTAGGTGTGGCGATTGGCGCACCTATCATGGCTTTGCTTACGGCACGATTGCCGCGCAAACTCTCACTGGTACTACTGATGGTGATTTTTATTGTCGGTAACATCCTGTGTGCCTTAGCGCTGAATTACCAATTCCTGATGCTGGCTCGCATAATTACCGCGCTGTGCCACGGTGCCTTCTTCGGCATTGGCGCGGTGGTAGCTGCAAGTCTGGTTGCCCCTAATCGTAAAGCATCAGCGGTGGCACTTATGTTCACCGGTCTGACGCTGGCCAATGTGTTGGGCGTGCCGATTGGCACCTGGTTTGGGCAATTGTACGGTTGGCGTTCGACGTTTTGGGGAGTGGCGATTATCGGTGTGGTTGCCTTTATTGCGCTGATTGTCAGCCTGCCATCACAGAAAGAGGAAGCGCCGACCGACCTTAAACGTGAAGTCAGCGCACTGGCTAATGGCAAGCTTTGGCTTTCTTTGGCGATGACGGTGTTTTTTGCCGCAGCGATGTTCACCTTATTTAGCTACATTGCCCCAATGTTGTTACAGGTGACGGGAGTGACTCATCAAGGCGTAAGCTGGACACTGTTCTTGATTGGTGCCGGTTTAACGGTTGGCAATATCCTTGGTGGGCGTCTGGCAGATTGGAAAGTTTCCTTTAGTTTGATACTGAGTTTTAGCCTGATTGCTATCTTCTCTCTGCTGTTTCGCTGGACCAGCCACGGGATGTGGCTTGCGGAAATTACCTTATTCCTTTGGGCAATGGCGGCTTTTGCAACCGTCCCCGCGCTGCAAATCAACGTTGTGCTGCACGGTAAAGATGCACCAAACCTGGTTTCGACGCTGAATATTGCGGCCTTTAATGTTGGCAACGCGCTCGGTGCATGGGTTGGCGGCACAGTTATTGCTCACGGCTTTGGCCTGACTGCCGTTCCGGTCGCGGCAGCAGGGCTTGCGGCTGTCGGGCTTATCATTTGCCTGATCAACTTTAGCAGTGGAACGGGTCACCATCAGCCGGTAACCGAGCAGTAATTCAGGTGTCGAGCAGCTGATTCAGCGGCTCGATGTAAATCTGCATACTGTTTTGCAGATGGTCGCTAAACGCGCTGACGAGCGCGGAAGCAGGGCGGTGAAGTGGGCGAATCAGGCTCACCGTAAACGGCACCGCCACGCTAAATCGGCGGGCGACCACGCCACTTGAAGCATAATCCAGAGCGGTCAACGGATTGACCACCGATACACCCACCCCCGCACGTACCATCGCGCAAACTGAGGCTGCACTGTGTGTTTCCATCACCATTCTTCGCTTAACGTCGTGCTCCTGAAATAGTGAATCCAACAACTGGCGATAGCTGTCGGTGCGTGAAAGGCTAATGTAGTTTTCCCCAGCGAAATCTTGCGGTGTGAGTACTTTTTTATCGGCGAGGCGATGCCCTGCGGGTAACACGCACACTTCATTGAGCGTCAGTAAAGTCTGGCGCTCCGTTCCGGCAGGTGTTGTGGTGTTTTCGGTTAACCCTAAATCATGGCGCTGGGCTGATAGCCACTCCTCTAACAGCGGTGATTCCTGCGGCACAATATTCAGACTTAATTCCGGGTAGCGTGCCAGAAAAGGTTGAATCAACATTGGCAAGAATGATTGTGAAAACACCGGCAGACAGGCTATGGAGAGCTCGCCCTGGCGGAATTCACGTAAGCTCTCAGCGGCACTCAGAATTCTGTCCAACCCGTACCAGGAGCGCTGCACCTCTTCAAATAACCGTAAACCTTGCACTGTCGGGTGCAAACGCCCACGACTACGTTCGAACAATTGCAGACCAATTAATTTCTCAAGTCTTGCCAGTTCGCGGCTAACGGTAGGCTGCGAAGTATGAAGCAACCCTGCGGCTTCGGTGAGGTTACCGGCGGTCATTATCGCGTGGAAAATTTCAATATGGCGCAGAGTTATTGAGGGCATGATAGTCTCCTTTATCTATATCAGTTTTGCATAGACTCTTGCTAAAGCGATATTTTTTCTTCACTTCACTCTGTGGCGTAATACAAAAAACAAATTGTTGCCGGAGCCCACCATGCCACGCCCACTGAATAACACCGACACTGCTTTGAATGCGCAAAACCTGCTGGCATTGCCAGCCGAATTTGGCTGCCCAGTCTGGGTTTACGATGCTGAAATTATTCGCCAGCAGATTGCTCAACTGCGTCAGTTTGATGTGATTCGCTTCGCGCAAAAAGCGTGCTCCAATATTCATATTTTGCGTCTGATGCGCGAGCAGGGCGTGAAGGTGGATTCCGTTTCGCAGGGCGAAATTGAACGTGCGCTGGCTGCAGGTTACAAGCCACTGGAAAATCACGACGATATCGTATTCACCGCCGATATGATTGACCAGCCGACGCTGCAACTGGTCGCCGAACAACAGATTCCGGTGAACGCCGGTTCCGTCGATATGCTGCAACAGCTTGGCGAGGTTTCTCCAGGCCATCGCGTCTGGTTGCGTGTTAACCCGGGCTTCGGCCATGGCCACAGCCAGAAAACCAATACCGGCGGCGAAAACAGCAAGCACGGGATCTGGCATGCGGATTTGCCGCAGGCACTGGAAGTTATCCAGCGCTACAAACTGCATTTAGTCGGTATCCATATGCATATTGGTTCTGGTGTTGATTATGGTCACCTTGAGCGTGTTTGTGGTGCGATGGTACAGCAGGTGATTGATTTTGGTCAGGATCTGGAAGCGATTTCCGCGGGAGGCGGCTTGTCTATTCCGTATCTTGAAGGTGAAGAGACTATCGACACTAACCACTATTACGGATTGTGGAATGCTGCACGTGAAAAAATTGCTCAGCGTCTTGGGCATCCGGTGAAACTTGAAATTGAACCAGGCCGTTTCCTGGTAGCGGAGTCAGGTGTGCTGGTGGCTCAGGTGCGTTCGGTTAAAAACATGGGCTCACGCCACTTTGTGCTGATTGATGCCGGGTTTAACGATCTCATGCGCCCGTCGATGTACGGCAGCTACCACCATATTTCTGCCTTGGCGGGTGATGGACGTGAGCTGACTCAGCTCCCGTTAGTTGAAACTGTCGTTGCCGGGCCATTATGTGAATCAGGGGATGTATTTACCCAACAGGAAGGCGGAAAAGTAGAAACTCGCGCGCTGCCGCCAGTACAGGTGGGGGATTATCTGGTACTGCACGATACCGGGGCGTATGGCGCGTCGATGTCGTCTAACTACAACAGCCGCCCGTTGTTGCCTGAAGTGTTATTTGATAATGGCGCGGCGCGACTGATTCGCCGCCGCCAGACTATTCAGGAATTGCTGGCGCTGGAAATGTAATACGGGCCCGGGCCGACTGAATCACGTAATACCAGCTTGCCAACAAACGGTGGGATTGCTTCAAGCGACTCGCCGTTTGCCAGTTTTATCGCCTGGTCGATGGCTGTAGTAATCATGCTGTCGATAGGCAAATATACACTGGATAGCGCAGGTTCCAGCCACTGAGCGCTCGGCGCATCATCGAAACCAAACAACGAAATATCCTGTGGTATTCGCACACCAGCCTGATGAAGAGCTTTTGATGCACCCAATGCCATATCATCGTTGCAGGCAAATAGTGCGGTAAATGCTACGGGACCTTCCAGCAATTCCTGGCACAGTTTATGGCCTAGCACCATGCTTGAATCACCATATTTGACCCGCTCTTCACTAAAGGCAATACCATGCTTTTGGAGCGCTTTTCGATAACCCATCAGGCGCGCCTGGCCAGTTGGTGTGGATATCGGCACCGTAATGCATGCAATGTCGCGATGCCCTTGCTGAATGAGGTATTCAGTCGCCTGAAATGCAGCATCCTGTTGCTCGAAGAACACGCAACGATCGCGAGCCTGGCTTACATCACGGTTAATGACGACCAGTGGCACTTTGATGCTATTCATGAGTGAAAGTAATGTACGTTCATTCATAAAGCGGGTGTACAGCACAATAGCGTCGCAATGCCTGTCCACCAGCATTTGAACGGCTTCCAGCTCCTTTTGCGGCGTGTCGTGCCCATCAGTGACAATCAGCTGTTTACCCCAGGCTTCAGTCTGGCGTGAAGCTTGCTGGAGCAGGCGTCCAAAGTAGAAGCCATCAAAAGTAGACACCACCAGACCCACGCTATTACTGCTGCGATTGGCAAGAGATCGCGCCAAAAAGTTAGGCCGGTAGCCCAACTCTTCCATGGCGTTAAATACCTGTTCACGGGTGCTCTCTTTGACTTGCCCAATCCCGTTGAGCACGCGTGATACCGTTGCTTTAGAAACGCCAGCGCGTAGCGCGACATCCAGCATTGTTACCATCAATTCATTCCTGATTAAGACGCTTGCTGCGTGGTCGCATGATTTCGCTAGTTTAACATGCTGTGCTTATGAAACATCGGGCTTGCGGGTTCGTTATGCCACGGATCACGCTTTTGAATGATTAAGGCTACTTACCTCTATTTGGTATACCAAAATAAGTGAACTGGTTGGCATTGGAATTCCAATATAACAATGTGGGACATTTGTCACGGAAATGTTACGCAGTTACTTCTATTTTTGGTATACCAAATCGGTCGTCTTCCATCGCAGTAAATAATAAAAAACGACAACACTGAGGTATACCCTATGGCTTTGCAGGAAAAGTTAATCGACTCTCTGGGAAGTTTTGCCACTAAATTTAATAGCTACCGCTATATTATGGCGATCAAAGCTTCCTTTATTACCCTGATGCCAGTGATCATCGTCGGGGCATTCTCAGTACTAATCTCTAACATGGTGCTGGATCCCAAAAACGGTCTTGCCAGTTTTTCATCGCTGTCGTTTCTCGCACAACTAAAGCCGATTACCGCGGCGATAAACTACGCCACGCTTAACTTCTTGAACATTGGCGCGGTGTTCCTGATTGGTATCGAACTGGGCCGGATCAACGGTATTAAAAGTCTGTTCCCGGGCTTGCTGGCGGTGATCTGCTTTATCTGTGTTACGCCGACCACCATCGAGATGATGGTCGATGGGCAGATGCATATGGTGAAAGACATTCTGGCACGCCAGTTTTCTGATACCCGCAGCCTGTTCCTTGGCATGTTTATCGCTATTTTATCGGTTGAAATTTACTGCTGGCTGGAAAAACGCGAAGGGCTGAAGATCAAGATGCCTGACACCGTGCCGCCGAACGTTTCTGCCTCTTTCTCCGCACTGATCCCGTCAATTATTACCGTTACCGCCATCGCCACTTTCGGTTTTATTTTCCACCAGACCACCGGCATGTATCTGTATGACGCGGTCTATCAGGTGGTGCAACAGCCGCTGGAAAAAGTGGTGCAAAGCCTGCCGGGTATTCTGCTGCTGATGTTTGTCGCCCAACTGTTCTGGGTGATTGGCATTCACGGTAATCAGATGATTAAACCTATCCGCGAGCCGCTACTGCTGGGGGCGATTACCGTCAACATGAGCGCGTTTGAGCAGGGCAAAGAGATCCCGAATATCATCACCATGCCTTTCTGGGATGTATATATGAGTATCGGCGGCTCGGGTTTAACTATCGGCCTGCTGATTGCGGTCATGATCGCCACTAAGCGCAAAGAAATGAAAGAGATAGCCAAGCTCTCTTTTGGCCCTGGGATCTTTAATATTAACGAGCCGGTGATTTTTGGTATGCCGATTATGCTTAATCCTATTTTGGCCATTCCCTTCATCATTACGCCACTGGTCACCGGCACTATTGGTTACTTTGCAACGGCGATGGGTTTTGCTGGTAAAGCCGTTGTAATGGTGCCGTGGACCACACCGCCGCTGATCAACGCCTGGCTTTCGACAGCGGGTTCCATGGGCGCGGTCGTCACGCAATTGGGCTGCATTCTGGTTTCCATCCTGATTTACCTGCCATTTGTGAAAATTGCTTCTCGCCGTGCCGAACAGGCGCAACTGCAGGCCGAACAGCAACAAATTGCCAATAACGCGTGAGGAAGGTATGAGCAACGTAAAAATCACCATCCCAAAAGATTTCATCCTTGGCGCTGCAGCATCAGCGTGGCAAACCGAAGGCTGGAGCGGTAAGAAAGAAGGGCAAGATTCCTGGCTCGACGCCTGGTATAAAAACGACCGCCACGTCTGGCACGAAGGCTACGGCCCGGCGGTCGCCACGGATTTTATCAATCGTTACCACGAAGATGTGGCGTTGATGAGACAGGCAGGATTGACGCATTACCGCACCTCCATCAACTGGTCGCGCTTTTTCACTGATTACGAAAATGGCGTGGTTGATGAGGAATATGCGCAGTACTACGACAATCTGATCGACGAAATGCGCCGCACCGGCATTGAGCCGATGATATGCCTCGAACACTACGAACTGCCCGCTACGCTGTTTGAAACCTACGGCGGCTGGGCGTCGAAAAAGGTGGTCGAGCTGTATGTGCTGTACGCTGAAAAAGTGTTTGCCCGTTATGCTCACAAAGTGAATCGCTGGTTTACCTTTAACGAGCCGATTGTGGTGCAAACCCGCGTCTATCTTGACGCGCTGCGCTGGCCATACGAGCAAAACACTCATAAATGGATGCAGTGGAATCACCACAAAAACCTCGCCACGGCAAAAGTGGTGAAACTGTTCCACGAGAAAGGATACAGCGGAACCGTGGGATGCATTCTTAATCCGGAAGTCACTTACGCACGTTCCAGTGCCACCCATGATCAGCAGGCCGCGCAAATTTACGACCTGTTCTACAACCGCGTATTCCTTGACCCTCTGGTGCATGGTGAATATCCGGAACAGTTGATTGAGCTGCTTGAAAAACACAATGTGCAGTGGGATTACACAGAACAAGAACTCGCGATCATCCGCGAAAATACCGTTGATGAATTGGGGATTAACTTGTACTACCCGCATCGGGTAAAAGCACCGTCGAGAGCCTGGAACCCGGAGACGCCATTCCATCCGGCTTATTATTATGAGCCGTTTGAGTTGCCAGGGCGGCGGATGAATAAGTCGCGAGGCTGGGAAATTTACCCACGCATTGTTTATGACATGGGGATGCGCATTAAAACTGAATATCGCAATATTCCGTGGTTTGTCGCGGAGAGTGGAATGGGTACCGAAAACGAAGTGCAATTCCGTAATGCCGATGGTGTGATTGAAGATGATTATCGGATTACGTTTATCAGTGAGCATTTGTACCAGGCGCTGCGCGCCCGTGAAGATGGGGCAAATTGCCAGGGTTATATGCTGTGGGCATTCACCGATAACGTTTCCCCAATGAATGCATTCAAAAACCGTTACGGTTTGATTGAAATTAATCTGCAAAACAACCGTGAGCGGCGCGCTAAAAAATCAGCTCATTGGTATCGGTCTGTCAGCGAATCTCGAACGTTACAGCTCAACCTTAACGACGAATGGAAATAATATTTCAGATGAATAGTTTGATAAGCTAATGGGTATTAATCAGCGGCAGGACACAACGCCGCTTTTTTAGCAAACACATAGGTAACATTGTGGATAAGCTCGTACTTTCGCCAGAAAAAAAACAATACCAGGAAATTGGTGAGGATCTGCGCGCGCAAATAATACAGGGATTGTATCCGGTCGGTTCGCGTTTACCGCCGGAACGAAATATTGCTGAGACTTACGGTGTTAGCCGCACCATAGTCCGTGAAGCACTGCTCATGCTTGAACTGCAAGGTACGGTCGATATTCGACAGGGCTCGGGAGTGTATGTCACCCGTGTTCCTGCAGAAAACGAAGCGGAAGAAGAAGCCTTTTTCAGTAGCGATATTGGCCCATTTGAAATGCTCCAGGCGCGCCAGTTGCTGGAAAGCAATATTGCAGCATTCGCCGCAAAAATGGCGACCAAAGCTGATATCGACAATCTCAAACGTATTCTTGAACAAGAGCAGCGTGCGATTGCGATTAACGACCTGGGCCAGGATAACTGCAAAATGTTTCATCTGGTGCTGGCAGGTGCTTCGCAAAACCAGATGCTACTGGCGACGGTTGAAAGTATCTGGCGCCATATGGACAGCAGCCCAATGTGGCAGCAACTGCGCGCGCATATCGATTCCCGAAGTTATCGTCTTAAATGGCTTGGCGACTTACAAACTATTCTGGCTGCACTTCGCCGCCGGGATGTCATGGGGTCGTGGCAGGCAATGTGGCAGCATCTTGAGAACGTGAAAAACAGTCTGCTTGAACAGTCTGATTCTGATGCCCCTGATTTTGACGGCTATTTGTTCGAGTCCGTTCCTATCTTCCAGGGAAAACTGATGTGAAAATTGTGCCACTTTGTGCCGTGCCGCAGCATGAACAGCAAGTCACCGACTGGCTGTGGCAGGCGTTTGGCACTCCCGATAGCCGGGACTTTTTCGCCTCAATTGTGGTGACCAGCCAGCGGGAAGGTGAAATGCCGCTGACGTTTGTTGCCGTAGAAGGTGAGAAACTGGTTGGCACTGTAGGATTGTGGCGCTGCGATCTGATTAGCCGGCAGGATCTTTACCCTTGGCTGGCTGCACTTTACATCGATGAAAACCAGCGCGGATATGGTTTAGGGGCAAAACTGCAACAACACGTTATCGAACATGCCCGTGAATTAGGTTATCCGCACCTTTATCTCTATTCAGCCTGTAAAGGCTATTATGAACGCTTTGGCTGGCAGTACATTGGCGATGGCCTGGACTACCCAAATACGCCCGTCCATCTGTACCAATTCACTCTCTGAAAATCATTCGCCTGAATACGCAATGACTGAATGACGGCGTACAAGTGTTGGGCTAAACATATGAGTGATTTCGGGTAATTCACGTTTTTCAGCTAGCGCCAGTGCCAGTTCTGCAGCTTGTGCTGCCATAGTGATTATCGGGTAACGCACTGTTGTCAGGCGTGGACGCACATAGCGCGAGATCAGCACATCATCGAAGCCAATCAGTGAAATCTCTTTTGGTACGTCAATTCCGTTGTCGTTTAGAACGCCCATCGCACCTGCGGCCATAGAATCGTTATAACAGGCGACGGCACTGAAATGTTTCCCTCGGCCTAATAATTCGGTCATGGCCTGTTCACCGCCGCTTTCATCCGGCTCACCGTAAGTCACTAAGCGATCATTCACCGACAAGCCGTGCTCCGTTAGCGCATCGTAGTAACCCTGTAGCCGGTCATCCGCATCGGAAATCTGGTGGTTGGAACACAGATAACCAATTTTGGTATGGCCTTGCTGAATCAGGTGTCGTGTCGCGAGCCACGCGCCATAGCGATCGTCCAGCGCCACACAACGCTGCTCAAAACCGGGCAAGATGCGGTTAATCACTACCATCCCAGGCATCTGCTTCATTAGTGAAATCAATTCACTATCAGGAATCATCTTCGCGTGAACCACTAATGCCGCACAACGATGGCGAATGAGTTGTTCAATGGCCTGGCGCTCTTTTTGTTCGTTGTGATAGCCGTTGCCGATCAACAAAAAGTTACCGGTGCGGTAAGCAACTTGTTCGACCGCTTTTACCATTGCGCCAAAGAATGGGTCGGACACATCACCAACGATAAGACCAATAGTTTCAGTGGTTTGCTGTGCCAGTGCACGCGCATTGGCGTTAGGGTGATAATTTAGCTCTTCCATCGCGCAGGTGACTGCCTGACGTGATGCGTCGCTGGCTTTTGGTGAATCATTAATGACACGAGACACAGTGGCGACAGAAACGCCTGCCAGTCTTGCTACATCCTTTATTGTCGCCATCGTAAATATTCCTTGGTGGGTAAACGCTTACACAACTTTAAGTGTTACGGAAAAGACGCGTCACTTCAAGGTCGCAACTGTATTCCTTGTCGCAAACCTACGCAAAATGGGGGCGTTTTGAGTGTAATCGTTACACTTAGCGAATACGGGAATTCAAGCGCAGCGGCAGACAGAGGCATGTTCTGGATTTTTAATGATTTCAGACTAAATCTTTGCTTACAGTTTGCAGCGTGCTGTTGCTATTTCGCCATGGCGAAAAGTATTAAGCCACTGCTACATTTGAAGTCCCAGAGGTATTGATAGGTGATGTCAGCATCTAATGCTGATCACATGATTTACACCAACCTGCGCGGATGCGCAGGTTTTTTTTGCCCAAAATTTGCCTGCCTGTAACAAGACGCGATGTTTTAAACACCTGGTTGCACTTTCCGCTAATTCTCTTGCTTTTTCTCGCTGGTGACACTGACTGGACTGAGCCACAATTCAGATCCCAGAGGTATTGATTGGTGAGAATTCTAGTTACGTTGTTAAGTACAATTCTTTTGCACCGACCTGCGCAGATGCGCAGGTTTTTTTTGCCTTTTTTTCAGACAATGCATTCCGCCAAACTATCGCTCCTTTTTAGTTAGTCATGTAATCTGCTGCCACTACACTTAAACATCTGCGGCATTATTAATGACAAAGGGAGTTGCTATGCTATTTGGTTTTTTCCGTACGCTTTTTCGTATTCTGTTCAGGGTGCGACTTCATGGCGATCAACAACTTCTTTCCCAATCACGCGTTCTGATTGTCCCCAATCACGTCTCCTTTATTGACGGCATTTTACTGGCGTTATTTTTACCGGGGCGTCCGGTTTTTGCTGTGTACTCCTCGATTAGCCAGCAGTGGTATATGCGTTGGTTAAAATCCTTGATTGATTTTGTGCCGCTTGACCCAACAAAACCGATGTCGATTAAGCATCTGGTCCGCCTGGTTGAGCAGGGCAGGCCGGTTGTCATCTTCCCGGAAGGGCGCATCACGGTGAGTGGCTCATTGATGAAAATCTATGAGGGCGCAGGGTTTGTTGCCGCTAAATCTAATGCGACTGTTATCCCTATTCGCATTGACGGCGCCGAACTGACATTTTTCAGCCGCCTGAAAGGGTTGGTCAAACGCCGCTTATTCCCGCGCATTAATCTGCACATTCTGCCACCCACTTCAGTTGCGATGCCAGATGCACCACGTGCCCGCGACCGCCGCAAAATAGCTGGTGAGATGCTCCATCAAATTATGATGGAAGCGCGTATGGCAGTGCGCCCTAGGGAAACATTGTACGAGGCTTTGCTTTCCGCACAGTACCGCTATGGTGACCGTAAAAACTGTATCGAAGACATCAATTTCAAACCTGATACCTATCGTAGCTTGCTGACCAAAACGCTGTTTGTTGGGCGCATTCTGAATAAATACAGTGCGCCGGGCGAAACCATCGGGCTGATGTTGCCGAATGCGGCAATTACCGCTGCGGTAATTTTTGGTGCTTCATCGCGCGGACGAGTTCCTGCCATGATGAACTACACCGCGGGCGTGAAAGGGTTGACCAGCGCGATTACGGCAGCACAGCTCAAAACGATTTTCACCTCGCGTCAGTTCCTCGATAAAGGCAAGTTATGGCACCTTCCGGAGCAGCTTATGCAAGTGCGCTGGGTGTTCCTGGAAGATTTAAAAGCAGATGTCACGCTTGGCGATAAGCTATGGATATTCGGCCATTTATTCGTGCCGCATCTCGCACAAGTTAAACAGCAGCCAGAAGATGCTGCGATGGTGCTGTTCACTTCCGGTTCCGAAGGGAACCCTAAAGGCGTGGTGCATAGCCATAAAAGCCTGCTGGCAAACGTCGAGCAAATTCGCACGATTGCCGATTTCACCGCCAATGACCGCTTTATGTCAGCGCTGCCGCTATTCCACTCTTTTGGCCTGACGGTAGGTCTATTCACACCGCTATTCACTGGCGCGGAAGTGTTCCTTTATCCAAGCCCGCTGCATTACCGCATTGTGCCGGAACTGGTGTATGACCGTAACTGTACCGTGTTGTTTGGCACCTCTACGTTCCTTGGCAACTATGCTCGTTTTGCTAATCCATATGATTTCTACCGTCTGCGGTATGTCGTGGCAGGGGCGGAAAAACTTCAGGAAAGCACCAAACAAATCTGGCAGGACAAATTCGGCCTGCGCATTCTTGAAGGCTACGGCGTAACAGAGTGCGCCCCCGTGGTTTCCATCAACGTTCCAATGGCGGCGAAAGTCGGCACTGTGGGGCGCATTCTCCCGGCGATGGATGCCCGTCTGATGGCGGTTCCTGGTATTGAAGATGGTGGTCGGCTACAACTGAAAGGGCCGAACATCATGAAAGGTTATCTTCGTGTGGAAAACCCTGGCGTGCTGGAAGCGCCGAGTGCTGAAAACGCGCTGGGTGAGGTTGAACCGGGTTGGTATGACACGGGTGATATCGTCAAATTTGATGAAAACGGTTTTTGTGTTATTCAGGGACGAGCAAAACGCTTTGCAAAAATTGCCGGTGAAATGGTTTCGTTGGAAATGGTGGAGCAACTGGCACTCGGCGTTTCCCCAGAAAAAATGCATGCAACCGTCATCAAAATGGATGTAGCAAAGGGTGAGGCACTGGTGATGTTCACCACTGATAACGAACTTAAACGCGAAAAACTGCTGCAATATGCTCGCGCAAATGGTGTGCCAGAGCTGGCTATTCCGCGCGATATTCGCTTCCTGAAACAGTTACCTGTGTTAGGTAGCGGTAAACCCGATTACGTCAGCCTGAAAGCGCTGGTAGACCAACCGGAGACAGAGAATGCATGATAATGCCGTGAACGATACCTCAATCTGGTCCAGAGGTATGATGGCAGTTACCGGCGCGCAGTTTCTATCGGCGTTTGGTGATAATGCACTGCTGTTTGCCACGCTTGCGGTACTGAAACAACAGTTCTACCCCGACTGGAGCCAGCCTGTTTTGCAGATGGTCTTTGTCGGTGCGTACATTCTGTTTGCTCCGTTTGTCGGCCAGATAGCTGACAGCTTTGCCAAAGGGCGGGTGATGATGTTCGCCAACAGCCTTAAGTTAATGGGGGCGGCGATTATCTGCTTTGGCTTCAACCCGTTTATCGGCTATACGCTGGTGGGCGTGGGGGCTGCTGCTTATTCACCGGCTAAATATGGCATTCTTGGTGAACTAACCACCGGCGATCGTCTGGTGAAGGCCAATGGCCTGATGGAATCTTCGACCATTGCCGCAATCTTGCTTGGCTCAATGGCTGGCGGTGTGCTGGCCGACTGGCATATCGTGGCGGCACTTAGCCTGTGCGTGTTGGTGTACGCGGGCGCGGTTGTTGCCAACCTATTCATCCCAAAACTCGCCCCTGCACGCCCTGGTCAGTCATGGCGCTTTGCGCCGATGACACGCAGTTTCTTCACTGCGTGTCGCACTCTTTGGCACAACGGTGAAACTCGTTTCTCACTAGTTGGCACCAGTTTGTTCTGGGGGGCAGGCGTAACACTGCGCTTCTTGCTGGTGTTGTGGGTGCCGGTGGCGCTGGGTATTACCGATAACGCGACGCCAACCTATCTGAATGCGATGGTGGCGGTGGGGATTGTCGTTGGGGCCGGTGCGGCGGCGAAACTGGTGACGCTTAAAACTGTAGCGCGTTGTATGCCTGCCGGTATTTTGATTGGCGTTGGCGTACTGTTCTTCGCCATGCAAACCGCATTGCTGCCGTCTTATATGCTGCTGGTGCTGATTGGTATTATGGGTGGTTTCTTTGTTGTGCCGCTGAACGCATTGCTTCAGGAACGAGGGAAACATTCGGTTGGCGCGGGGAATGCGATTGCTGTGCAGAATCTCGGCGAAAATACCGCGATGTTGCTAATGCTGGGGCTTTATTCGCTGGCGGTAAAAACCGGCGCGCCGATAGTCGGAATTGGAATTGGTTTTGGTGCCGTGTTTGCGCTCGCGATTGGCTGGCTGTGGGTTTGGCAGATTCGGCAGAAATAGTTTTATCCTCTCCCTGGGGAGAGGATATTTCTACATCACGGTGCCGGATAAGTATAAATCCGGTTCACCGCTTCTAACTCTTCAAGTACGTCTTCGCTCAAGTCCAGATGCAGGCTCTCAAGGTTAGTTTTCAACTGCTCAAGTGTGGTGGCACCTAACAGCGTGCTGGCAACAAATGGCTGACGGCGAACAAACGCCAGAGCCATTTGGGCTGGGTCAAGATTGTGTCGCTTAGCAACATCAACATAGGCGGCAACGGCATGCTGAGTCTGTTCGCCGCTATAACGAGTGAACCGGCTAAATAGCGTGTTGCGAGCGCCAGCAGGTTTAGCTCCGTTGAGATATTTACCGGTCAGCGTACCGAACGCCAGACAGGAGTAAGCCAGCAACTCCACACCTTCGCGCTGAGTAATTTCTGCCAGCCCCACTTCAAAGCTGCGGTTCACCAGACTGTATGGGTTCTGAATGGTGACGATGCGCGGCAAATCATGCTTTTCAGCAAGTTGCAGATAACGCATCACGCCCCATGGTGTTTCATTGGAGACGCCGATATAGCGGATTTTCCCGGCACGCTGGAACTCCGTGAGTGCTTCCAGGGTTTCAAGCAGGGTGACCGGTACAGCGTTATCGGTCCACGTATACCCCAATTTGCCAAAGCAGTTGGTGGCACGTTGTGGCCAGTGAACCTGATAAAGGTCGATATAGTCGGTTTGCAAGCGCTTCAGGCTGGCATCTAACGCATCACGAATATTTCTGCGATCCAGCATTTGATTTGGGCGGATGCCGGCATCGTTGTTGCGGCTTGGGCCACTGACTTTTGTGGCGATAATCAGTTTTTCGCGATTCGCGCGCTGCTTTAGCCAGTTACCGACGTAGGTTTCTGTTAAGCCTTGGGTTTCCGGGCGAGGTGGTACAGGGTACATTTCTGCGACATCAATCAGGTTAACTCCCTGGCTGACTGCGTAATCGAGTTGTTCATGAGCGTCGGCTTCGCTGTTTTGCTCACCAAACGTCATGGTTCCCAGCCCTAGCGTACTTATTTCAAGAGAGCTGTGGGGGATACGGTGATATTGCATAGCCGCCTTCCTTATTCTTCTGTCTTATCGGTCAGGCAAGCACCCGACAAAAAATTGACTAATATCCAAAATAATTCGAGCTGCATCGCGGCGGCAAGTGAATGAATCCCGATGAGCTTACATAAGTAAGTGATTCGGGTGAATAAACGTAGCCAACAATGACGCAGCTTGAAGTATGACGGGTATAAACATGGCAGAAGGGAAGCAAAAGCGGAAGGGGAAATGTGAAGAAAAAGTGTTACAGGCCAGCGAGGCGCTGACCTTTATACGCTGTATTTACTAACGTTCGATAATTTGTGAAACATCATCGCGATTAATCTGCATCTCATTGCCTTGCTGATCGCGATAGCTAACCAAACCGGTGTCGTCATCGACTTGCGGTTTACCATCAGTCAGGATCATACGGCCATCTTTGGTTGCCATCACGTAATCGCTGCTACAACCTGAAACCGCAAATGCCAGACCGACAGCGGAAATTATAACTGCCCATTTTTTCATCGTTATTCGCCTCGTGTGGTATGGAATGACATATACAGTCTAGTAATAACTCGGGCAACTGTTAAAAGTAAGCAGTAAATTCTTAAAAGAAACAGCGGGGAAGCGAGAATGCTTCCCCCGAGACGATTAAAGCGGGTTCTTTTTGTTGCGAATAAGATTTAGTGTTTCTACCGCAATTGAGAAGAACATCGCAAAGTAGATGTAACCTTTCGGCACATGAATATCGAAGCCTTCAAGAATCAGCGTAAAACCGACCAGTAACAAGAATGACAGCGCCAGCATTTTCACCGAAGGGTGACGTTCTACAAAATCACCAATCGATTTTGCAGCAAACATCATCACCATTACGGCAATCACCACAGCAGCCATCATAATAAACAGATGATCGGACAGGCCAACGGCTGTAATGACGGAATCCAGACTGAAGATAATATCCAGCAGCATTATCTGCACGATTGCGCCAAAGAAGGAGTGAACGTTGGTTTTAATTCCTTCCTCTTCACCTTCAATGGACTCGTGAATCTCTTTGCTCGCTTTCCAGATTAAGAACACGCCACCTAATGTCAAAATGAGGTCTCGTGCCGAGAACGCATGGCCCATCACGGAAAAAAGAGGGTGAATTAAGTGCGTCATCCAGGCGATAGACGCCAGTAACACCAGACGCATAATCATCGCAGCCCCCAGTCCCAGGCGGCGCGCTTTGGCTTGCTGCGCTTTAGGCAGCTTCGCCACAACAAGTGAGAGGAAGATGATATTGTCGATACCCAGAACGATTTCCAGAATCGTCAGTGTCCCTAGCGCCATCCACGCGTTAGGATCGGTAACCCATGCAAACAACATTTAAAGCCCTGCCAGAAATTATAAAACGCCAATTATAAACGCGAGCTGAACGCAGGACACAAATTAATTGGTGCTACAACGAGAAATGATTAGCCAGTAAAGCGGCGGTAAAGTTCTTTTTCAGATAAAAACCGCGCGGGAGCGTAAGAATTGGCGCGCCATCAGCACCGAATGCATTGGTTAGCGCTTTGCTATTGGCGGCTTTGGGGCGTAACTGCAACACTTCTCCGTGTCGTGCGGTGATGCGCTCAACCTGGCCGAGCACAATCAAATCCATTAACTCTTCCCAATCCTGACGCAACTGCTGCTCTTCTTCCTCGGAAGGAGCCCACAGCAAAGGGGTGCCGATATGACGCTCAGCAAGAGGAATTTGCCGCTCTCCTTCAACCGGAACCCACAGAACCCGTTTTAATTTGTGGCGCACATGGCTGGTTTCCCACGTCACCCCTGTGTTACCGGTGAGCGGGGCCACGCAAACAAAAGTAGTTTCCAATGGGCGGCCAAATCTATCCACAGGGATAGTTTTCAGCTCAATTCCTAATGCTGCGAAATCTTGTTCAGGTTTGCTACCAGCACTGGCACCCAACCATAGTTCTAGCAAAACACCGATCCAGCCTTTGTCGCGCTTGAGATCCTTTGGGATCGGCAATCTGGCTAAAGCAGCCAGTTCACCTAGCGTATAGCCAGCCAGCTTCTGAGCTTGAGTCAGTAATATCTGTTCGTTTTCTGGAGGGTTAAGGAAGGGACTGAGTGTTTGCATGTTGTCTTGTTACTGACTGTTCAAAAAGTAAGCGTAATTATCCCGCGATATAAAGATAGTTTAGCGTGCCGGGGATAAGAATGACAATGCACTGATTTTTAATAACTTTTAAGATTAAAACTTATCGTTTTTTAATTTGGAAAAAACCTTTTCCCATTCTGGTCACCGGGAGTGAACAGGATCTTACACCGGGTTATCCACAGAAAAATGGGATAAGTGATAAAAAAGCTCACTACTGGTTCGATTTACAGCCTTGACTGGGGGTTAAACCCATTTTTTCACCAGATTGTGACTAACTTGTTGGCACAATCTGTGGATAAAAACGTCATTGGTCGATCTTTCATCAGTGTAAGATCTTCATGTGTGATGATCGTCACACTACTGAGCTGTAAGTTATTCATTATATCTTTATTGTATTGAATATATTGATTATTTTATTTCATATTTTTAATGGGTTTCAGGAGTTATCCTAAGTTGTCCCGAGTGTATAAGGTAGTTCTTCACAGTTATATCCACAGAAAAAGTGAATAAACTGCGAGGCCCATCCACGTTAATGTTTATAACTCGGTCATATTTTGTGAGTTATTCAAATGTTATTCCTTCTGAGAACCGTTACACAGTGGTTTACCGTCTAGCGCTTGTATGAAACAATCGCCCTAATCTAAGTTTGTTTTGAGGTAGTCCGGTGATCGATGATGATGGCTACCGCCCGAATGTTGGTATCGTAATCTGTAATCGGCAGGGTCAAGTAATGTGGGCCAGGCGTTTTGGTCAACATTCCTGGCAGTTTCCGCAAGGTGGCATCAATCCTGGCGAATCCCCGGAACAGGCAATGTACCGGGAGCTTTTCGAGGAAGTGGGTTTACAGCGAAAAGATGTCCGAATACTCGCCTCGACCCGAAACTGGTTACGTTACAAGTTACCTAAACGTTTGGTGCGTTGGGACACAAAGCCGGTTTGTATCGGCCAGAAACAAAAATGGTTTCTCTTGCAGTTGATCAGTAGCGATAACGATATCAATATGCAAACCAGTAGTACCCCAGAGTTTGATGGTTGGCGTTGGGTTAGTTATTGGTATCCGGTTCGTCAGGTCGTCTCCTTTAAACGCGATGTTTATCGTCGGGTGATGAAAGAGTTTGCAAGCGTCGTAATGCCGCTACAGGAAGTTGCGCCACCACGTAATAACGCGCCTGCATGGCGACGTAAAAGAGGTTAAGTCACGCGAAAAATGCTTACCCGTCTGCGAGAAATAGTCGAGAAGGTTGCCAGTGCCCCGCGCCTCAATGAGGCGCTGGATATTTTGGTTACAGACATCTGCCTTGCGATGGATACCGAGGTATGCTCGGTTTATCTCGCAGATCATGACAGGCGCTGCTTTTATCTCATGGCAACACGTGGCCTTAAAAAGCCACGTGGTCGCACCATTACACTCGCATTTGATGAAGGCATTGTCGGACTGGTTGGGCGTCTTGCAGAGCCGATAAACCTTGCTGATGCGCAGAAGCACCCAAGTTTTAAATATGTACCTGCAGTAAAAGAAGAACGTTTTCGCGCCTTCCTGGGTGTCCCTATCATCCAGCGTCGCCAGTTGCTGGGTGTGTTGGTAGTACAACAACGTGAGCACCGGCAATATGATGAAAGCGAGGAGTCTTTCCTCGTTACGCTCGCCACACAAATGGCGGCAATCCTCTCTCAATCACAGCTGGCTGCCTTATTTGGTCAATATCGCCAAACGCGTATTCGTGCGTTGCCTGCATCTCCGGGTGTAGCAATTGCCGAAGGTTGGATGGATTCGACACTCCCTTTAATGGAGCAAGTGTCGGAGGCATCTACACTCGATACGACACTTGAGCGTGAACGTCTGACTGCAGCACTTGAAGAGGCTTCCAACGAATTTCGCCGCTATAGCAAACGCTTTGCAGCGGGAGCTCAGAAAGAAACTGCGGCCATCTTTGACCTTTATTCTCACCTACTTACCGATGCCCGACTTCGTCGTGAACTATTCGAAGAGGTGGATAAAGGGTCGGTGGCAGAATGGGCAGTCAAAAAAGTCATCGAAAAATTTGCGGAGCAATTCGCAAACCTCAGCGACAGCTACCTAAAAGAACGAGCGGGCGATCTCCGCACGCTCGGTCAACGTCTGCTATTCCATCTTGATGACAACATTCAGAGCCCAAATACATGGCCTGAACGCTTTGTGCTGGTGGCTGATGAGCTATCTGCAACCACGCTTGCTGAATTGCCGCAAAACCGCCTGGTTGGTGTTGTTGTGCGTGATGGTGCCGCGAACTCGCATGCTGCAATCATGGTGCGGGCGTTGGGCATTCCAACCGTCATGGGAGCTGATATTCAACCCTCTGTACTGCATCGGCGCACATTGGTTGTTGATGGCTATCGGGGGGAATTGCTGGTTGACCCTGAAACAGTGTTGTTGCAGGAATACCAACGGCTTATCACCGAAGAGAATGAACTCACTCTTCTGGTTGAAGACGGTGTTGATAGCCCGGCGGCACTGAAAAGTGGTGAGCGTGTGCAAGTCATGCTGAATGCGGGTCTGAGCCCGGAGCATGAGCAGCAACTTGGCAGTCGTATCGACGGAATAGGTTTATACCGCACCGAAATCCCGTTCATGCTGCAAAGCGGCTTCCCGTCAGAAGAAGAACAGGTCGCCCAATATCAGGGCATGTTGCAGATGTTTAACGAAAAACCGGTCACACTGCGTACGCTTGATGTTGGGGCGGATAAACAATTGCCGTATATGCCTATCAGTGAAGAAAATCCATGTCTGGGCTGGCGGGGAATCCGTATCACGCTTGACCAACCTGAGATTTTCCTCGTGCAGGTGCGCGCTATGCTGCGTGCTAATGCTGCCACGGGTAACTTGAGCATTCTGCTACCGATGATCACCAGCATCGACGAGATTGATGAGGCACGCCGCCTGATTGACCGTGCCGGGCGCGAAGTGGAAGAGGTACTGGGTTATGAGCTACCTAAGCCGCGTATTGGTGTGATGGTTGAAGTCCCGTCGATGGTATTCATGATGGGGCACCTTGCCAGCCGCGTTGATTTTATCTCTGTGGGCACCAACGACCTGACGCAATATTTGCTGGCCGTCGATCGCAATAACACTCGCGTTGCAAGCCTGTATGACAGTCTTCACCCGGCGATGATCCGTGCGTTGAGCCACATTGCGAAAGAGGCGGAACGTAACGGTATTGACCTATGTTTATGTGGTGAAATGGCGGGTGACCCGATGTGCGTGGCACTGCTGGTGGGTATGGGTTATCGCCATTTGTCGATGAACGGCCGCTCGGTGGCTCGCGTCAAATATCTGTTGCGCCACATTAGCCTGGAAGAGACACAACAGCTTGCGCAGCGTAGCCTGGAAGCTCAATTATCGACAGAAGTGCGCCATCAGGTTGCGTCCTTCATGGAACGACGAGGAATGGGTGGTTTGATTCGCGGCGGGCGTTAGTTGCTGGCGCCGCTCTTCTTTCTCATACCTTATTCATGCCGAAATAATTCGAGTTGCAGCCAACACAGCCGCGGCTCGGAGTATGAAGGGCATTACATATCTTTTACAACTTCACCGACTTAATCCTTGAGCCCTTTGTGCTATGATCCGCTGCTTTCGGAGCGCATCCGCACAGATGCGTACTTGCAACCCATCGTCGACTTTCGGTGGGGTAACAATGGTTTGTGGTGACAGATGAATAGTGGCTATCTGCATTTCCCTGAATTTGACCCGGTGATTTTTTCCGTCGGGCCAGTCTCTTTGCACTGGTACGGAGTGATGTACCTGGTTGGTTTCGTGTTTGCTATGTGGCTTGCAGGTCGTCGCGCCAATAAGCCAGGTAGCGGTTGGACGAAAGACGAAGTCGAAAACCTGCTATATGCTGGCTTCCTCGGGGTATTCCTCGGCGGACGCCTTGGTTATGTCTTCTTCTACAACCTGCCATCCTTCCTTGCTGACCCACTGTATCTGTTTAAAGTCTGGGATGGCGGTATGTCCTTCCACGGCGGGCTAGTTGGTGTTATCTGCGTGATGATTTGGTTCGCGCGCCGTACTCACCGCAACTTCTTCCAGGTTGCTGATTTTATTGCACCATTGATCCCATTTGGTTTGGGCGCAGGCCGCCTGGGCAACTTCATCAATGGTGAACTGTGGGGCCGTGTTGATCCAAACTTCCAGTGGGCGATGCTGTTCCCTGGTTCCCGCAGTGAAGACGTTGGCCTGTTGGCTACACATCCTGAATGGCAGTCGCTGTTTAACACCTACGGTGTCTTACCACGTCATCCTTCTCAGCTTTACGAGATGGTTTTGGAAGGTATCGTGCTGTTCATCATTCTTAACGTCTTCATCCGTAAACCGCGCCCAATGGGGGCTGTATCCGGCCTGTTCCTGATTGGCTATGGTGCTTTCCGCATTATCGTTGAATTCTTCCGCCAGCCGGATGCACAGTTTACCGGTGCGTGGGTGCAGTACATCAGCATGGGGCAAATCCTCTCGATTCCGATGATTGTCGCCGGTGTGGTAATGATGGTTTGGGCGTATCGTCGTCGTCCACAGCAACAGCTTTCGTGAGGAAACATGCAACAGTATCTTGATTTGATGAAACATGTGCTGGAAAACGGCACTCCAAAAGATGACCGCACTGGCACCGGAACGCTGTCGATTTTCGGTCATCAGATGCGCTTCAATTTGCAAGATGGTTTCCCGCTGGTTACCACTAAACGCTGCCATTTACGCTCCATCATTCATGAACTACTGTGGTTCCTGAAGGGGGAAACCAACGTTGCATATCTGCATGAAAACAACGTCTCTATCTGGGACGAATGGGCAGATGAAAATGGCGACCTTGGCCCTGTGTATGGCAAGCAGTGGCGCTCTTGGGCAACGCCAGATGGCCGCCATATTGACCAGTTAACCACTGTGATTAACCAGCTTAAAAACGATCCCGACTCACGCCGCATTATTGTTTCGGCGTGGAACGTGGGTGAGCTGGATAAAATGGCACTGGCACCATGCCATGCGTTCTTCCAGTTCTATGTGGCTGACGGCAAGCTTTCCTGCCAGCTTTATCAACGTTCATGTGACATCTTCCTTGGCCTGCCGTTTAATATCGCCAGCTATGCATTACTGGTGCATATGATGGCGCAGCAATGTGACCTGGAAGTGGGTGATTTTGTCTGGACCGGTGGCGATACTCATTTGTATAGCAACCACCTCGAGCAAACTCGTTTGCAGTTAACCCGTGAGCCACGGGCTCTGCCAAAACTGGTTATTAAACGTAAACCTGAATCACTGTTCGATTACCGTTTCGAAGATTTTGAAATCGAGGGCTACGATCCGCACCCTGCGATCAAAGCGCCAGTCGCTATCTGACGACTGACAGCCTGCCATAACCGGTGCCATTTGTGCGCCGGTTTTTTTTGCCTGAATTTTGTCTTTGCGAGCCTCTTTCCAGCACTTCTGCAACCTTATGAAACCCTAAAACTATCCTTCGAGTCACCCCGAAAAATAGTTCTTTGGCAGTGGCGAAGAATTTTTCGGCTGGCACACTGCCGCCATGAAAATAAAACAACAAGGCTTTAGCCTGATAGAAATGATGGTGGTAATGATCATTGTTGCGGTACTTGGCGCTGGAGGTTTGTTTGGCTGGCAACAGTGGCAGCAACAGCAACGGCTATGGATAACCACCCAGCATGTCCGCAATTTGCTCGAAGAGCTACGCAGTGATGCTAACTGGCATAACCGAGACCATCTGTTAGTAGTGAAACGAACAGAAAAAATGTGGTGTCTTACTAGTAAGTTGGCGGAGGACAGTGAATGTCATTCTGACAAACGCTGGCGATTAAACCAGCCTTTTACTGATGTTGATATTACTGAGATAACGCCAGGTGTGGGATTCTATGGATTGAGAAATACCGCCTGGCCTGGCCATATATTGTTGCAAAGCATGGCTGGTAAATGGCGGGTTGTTCTTTCGGCTCAGGGAAGAGTTCGTGTCTGCGAGGTTATAGGGAGCAACAAATGCAGCTAAATCAGCAGGGATTCACCTTACTGGAAACGCTCATCGCCATGGCATTAAGTAGTATTGTTTTGCTAGGTGCAGGACGGTTATTTCCAGCTCTGCAACAAGCAGTATTGCAGCAATATCAAAAAGAAAGTCTACAAGAGTCACTCTGGCAGTTGGCGTTCAGTTTGGGGAAACAGTTGCAAAGAGCAGGCTATTGCCACGGAAGCTGCCAGGGAGATGGGTTGATACTGCGCAAAGAGGGCGGATGCGTTTTGTTGCAATGGGATAGCAATAGTAATGGGCGCTGGGAGCCTTCCAGCCATGCCGAAACTGAATTGGCAGGTTATCGACTAAACGGTAGCAATCTGGAATTTATGCGCGGAGCTACCAGTTGTGAAGGAAGTGGCTGGGAGAAAATATCCGATCCAGCAATAATGGCTATACAGAAATTCTCGGTGACCCGCCAGGCTCGTCACTCAATGCCTCCGCTGTTAATAATTGAACTGGAAGCGGCTTTCAAAAAAGGCCGAAACCAGGTGTCTTTGCACCATACCGTTGTGGGATATAACTTGTGAGTGGACATCCTGAGCGGGGAAATATCACCCTCGGATTCGTGCTGCTATTGTTTGCGCTGGGGATATTAATGCTAGGTGGATTACAACGACAGTTAAGTCACCAGCGGCACTTAGTCGCCAGCGAAATAGGTTTTCTTAAGCAATATGCTGCTGCCATTTCTGCTCAGGCTTGGGGAACTCAGTTAATCTGGCAACCTCAGCAAACCTGGCAGTGCCAGCAAGAAATAGAAAAAGGCTGGAAGGCCTGCGTCTTGTTGGTCGAAAGAAATGAGGTGCTGATGGCGGTGCGCGGGATTCATTCAGGGGGGCAATTGCCACTCACACTTTGGCGATGGGGTGTTGTAGATAATTCACGTTGGTTATCGACCCCTCATGGCTGGCTGGATTTTTGCCCTTTTACTGAGGTGCCCAGATGTCAGTTACCACAGTAAAATCATTAGAGCGCGGATTTAGCCTGATTGAAGTGTTGTGTGCTATGGCACTATTTTCAGTAGCGATGCTGGCTCTGCTGGGGTATTACCGGGTATTACAACAAGGTTTTCAGTCTCAATGGCATTCTCGCCAGCTGTGGCGTTTAGCCGTAGAAATGAGCGAGCCTGATGTGCCATTGCCAACAGATGGATGGAAAGTCAGTCGACAGCAGACATCAGCGGCGGGATGTGTCAGCATCGCCGTTACTATTATTAGCCCTGGCGGGCGAACCGGGCAGCTTTCACGGCTACATTGCCCGCAAAAAGAGAAAAGTCAGGAGTAGCGATTCTATGTTGCGTGTTTACCATTCCAACCGGCTGGATGTGCTGGAAGCAATTATGGAATTTATTGTGGAAAGGCAACCGTTGCCGGACCCTTTCCAGCCTGAAGTGGTGTTGGTGCAAAGCACCGGTATGGCTCAGTGGCTACAAATGACCCTGGCACAAAAATTTGGTATCGCGGCGAATATTAGCTTCCCACTTCCCGCCAGTTTCATCTGGGACATGTTTGTACGTGTGTTACCAAATATTCCTGAGCAAAGTGCTTTTAACAAGCAAAGCATGAGCTGGAAATTGATGACGCTCATCCCCACGATGCTGGAGCAGCCTGAATTTTCACTGCTGAGTCAGTATCTTGAAGAAGATGAAAATGGGCGAAAACTCTCCCAGTTGGCCTCAAGAATTGCTGACCTCTATGACCAATATTTAGTTTATCGGCCTACATGGTTAAGCCTGTGGGAAAAAGGTGAACTTGTAGACAATGTGGGTGAAGCCCAATTGTGGCAGGCTCCGCTCTGGGCTGCATTGGTACGGCATACGCAAGAACTTGAACAGCCGGAATGGCACCGTGCAAATCTCTATCAACGTTTCATTGATACTCTGGAAAAAAGCAGTGAATGCCCGCCGGGCTTACCAGAGCGTGTGTTTATTTGTGGTATTTCGGCATTGCCACCGGTTTATCTTCAGGCGCTACAGGCACTTGGTAAGCACATTGACGTGCATTTGCTGTTTACCAACCCTTGCCGCTACTACTGGGGCGATATTAAAGACCCCGCTTATCTTGCACGCTTGATCAGCCGTCGGCGTCGCAGCCATGCGCAGCGAGACATCACGCTGCCACTGTTTAAAGATTGCGACACAGCCTCAGCATTGTTCAACGACGATGGTGAGCAAGACATTGGCAACCCACTGCTGGCCTCATGGGGGAAGTTGGGGCGTGATTACACGTACTTGTTAGCTGAATTACAGCGTTTTGAAGAGATTGACGTATTTGTCGATATTGAGCCTGACAATGTGCTGCGCAATGTGCAGTACGATTTGCTGGAGCTGCAAAACAATGCTGTCACCGGATTAACCGAAGAAGAGTTTGAACATAGTCATAAGAAACGCCTTCTTGCCCTTAATGATCAATCAGTGACATTCCATGAATGCCACAGTCCTCAGCGTGAAGTCGAAGTGCTGCACGATCAACTGCTTGCGATGCTGGATGCCGATCCGGCATTAACTCCGCGTGACATCATCGTGATGGTGGCAGATATCGATAGCTACAGCCCATTTATCCAGGCCGTATTTGGTAATGCTGTTGGTGAGCGCCGCTTACCCTTTGCGATTTCTGACCGTCGCGCCAGGCAGGCTCACCCGGCTCTGCAGGCGTTTATTTCTCTACTTTCCCTTCCTGATAGCCGTTTCGCAGCACAGGATGTTCTTGCGCTGCTTGAGGTTCCCGCACTGGCTGCTCGCTTCTCAATTAACGAAGAAGGGCTGCGCTATTTGCGCCAATGGGTCAATGAATCTGGGATCCGTTGGGGAATTGACGACGACAATGTGCGTGAATTGGATCTTCCCGCAACCGGGCAGCACACTTGGCGCTTTGGTCTCACGCGTATGCTGTTGGGTTATGCCATGGATAGTCAGGCGGGTGAATGGCAGTCAATTCTCCCTTACGATGAGTCGAGCGGTTTAATTGCTGAACTTGTCGGGCAACTGGCCGAATTACTAATGCAGTTGAACATCTGGCGTAGGGAGCTCTCTGTAACCCGGCCATTAGCCGAGTGGACAACAGTCTGCCGCGACATGTTATCGAGTTTCTTCATGCCTGATACTGAAACAGAAGGTGCGTTGGCGCTGATTGAACAGCAGTGGCAAGAGATCATTAAATATGGTCTTGAGTCGCGTTACCAGGAGCATATCTCGCTGACGTTATTACGTGACGAGCTGGCCCAGCGCCTCGATCAGGAACGTATCAGTCAACGTTTCCTGGCCGGGCCAATAAACTTCTGTACCCTGATGCCGATGCGTTCCATTCCTTTCAAAGTTGTGTGCTTGCTTGGTATGAATGATGGCGTTTATCCGCGCACGCTGGCGCCACTTGGGTTTGATCTAATGAGCCAGAAGCCGCAACGTGGTGACCGTAGCCGCAGGGACGATGACCGTTACTTATTTCTTGAAGCCCTCAATTCGGCACAATTACGTTTTTATATCAGCTATATCGGGCGGTCTATTCAGGACAACAGCCAACGCTACCCTTCAGTGCTGGTTGACGAATTACTGGACTACATCGCGCAAAGCCATTGTTTGCCACAGAACACGGAACAGACCTGTGATGAAAGCAGTGAGCTTGTGAAAAAACATCTGGTTCAGCGGCATTATCGCACTCCTTTTGAGGCTGGTAATTTTTTGCCAGGAGCGCTTGTACAAAGCTATGCCAACGAATGGTTGCCTGCTGCAAGTGAGCAGGGCCAGGCTCAGGTGGCATTTATTCAACCACTACAAGAAGAGAGCCAGGAAGTCATTACGCTCGACCAGTTACAGCGTTTCTGGCGCCATCCAGTACGAGCATTTTTCCAGATGCGTCTGGGTATCCATTTTCGACTTGAAGAGAGCGATTTACCCGATGCCGAGCCGTTCACATTAGATAGCCTTGAGCGTTTCCAGATGAATCAGGAACTGCTCAATACCCTGGTTCAGGAAGGTGACTCTCAGCAACTATTCCGCCGCTACCGTGCGGCAGGCTCGTTGCCGTATGGGCCTTTCGGTGAGATTTTATGGGAAAACCAGTTAGTCGAAATGGAAGAACTGGCGCAAAAAGTGAGAGCCGAACGGCAAAACGGTAACAGCCTGGAAGTCTCGCTAGATTTAGACGGAACAAGGCTTGAAGGTTGGTTGTCGGATGTGCAGGCTGATGGCTTGTTACGTTGGCGTCCTTCCATCCTCAACCCGGCACACGGTCTGCAGCTATGGATTGAACATGTTGTCTGGTGTGCATTGGGAGGTGATGGTGAAAGCCGCCTGTATGGAAGGGATTCAACAGAGTGGAAATTCCCTGCACTTGATGTGAAACAGGCAAAAAGCTATCTCCAGCAACTTATTGATGGTTATCGGAAAGGATTAGTACAACCGCTCTTATTGCTTCCCATGAGTGGTGGAGCATGGATAAAAGCCTGTTATGAACCCGCGAATGATGCCATTTTATGGGATGAGCAGACGCAACAGAAAGCCAAAAGTAAACTATTGGCGGCCTGGGAAGGGAATCAGAGAGTTGAAGGTGAGGGGGCCGATATGTGGTTACAACGACTGTATCGTACGCTCGAGCCAGACTACTACGAGGCAATTATAAAAGAGGCGGAGCGCTACTTACTGCCGCTGTTTCGTTTCAATAAAGCTTAAATGCCTGTATAAAAATTGCACAACCCGGCAGGTTCATCTATGATGCGCTACTTGCTCAGGGTTGGCGAAAAAAGAAACAACTAAAATAGTAGATTGTTTTTAAAAGTTGTTAATGATGAGTGAGTTAGGAAGTTTCGTGATTATGAGGTTTGTGAATGCCTAAATGCAGCACCTGGTTAAAACCGCTTTTCTTGTTGTTAGTTGCCCTTTGGGCACCATTAAGTCAGGCAGACACGGGTTGGCAACCTATCCAGGAAACTATCCGCAAAAGTGAGAAAGACAACCGTCAATATCAGGCTATACGTCTTGATAATGGTATGACAGTGCTGCTGGTTTCTGATCCGCAAGCTGTTAAGTCATTGTCTGCGTTGGTTGTTCCTGTTGGATCTTTAGAAGATCCTAACGACCATCTTGGCTTGGCTCACTATCTTGAACATATGACGCTGATGGGCTCTAAAAAATATCCGGAGCCGGATAGCCTGTCAGAGTTTCTCAAAAAGCATGGTGGCAGCCATAACGCCAGTACTGCAACTTACCGCACTGCGTTTTATCTCGAAGTTGAAAACGACGCGCTGGAAGGGGCAGTTGACCGTTTGTCTGATGCTATCGCTGAACCCAATCTCGCCCCAGAATATGCTGAACGTGAACGTAATGCGGTTAATGCTGAGCTGACCTTAGCTCGCGCCCGTGACGGTATGCGTATGGCGCAAGTTAGTGCTGAAACTATCAACCCTGCACATCCGGGTTCACGTTTTTCCGGCGGTAACCTTGAAACTCTGCGCGACAAACCAGGCAGCAAGCTGCTGGATGCTCTGGTCGCTTTCCGTGATAAATATTATTCTGCCAACCTGATGAAGGCCGTTATTTACAGTAATAAACCATTGCCGGAACTGGCAAAAATTGCTGTGGAAACCTATGGCCGGGTGCCGAACAAAAACATTGAACGGCCAGTTATTGATGTGCCGGTTGTCACGGATGCGCAAAAAGGAATCGTAATTCATTACGTCCCCGCATTGCCTCGCAAAGTGGTGCGCGTTGAGTTCCGTATCGACAATAATAGCGATAAATTCCGCAGCAAAACTGATGAATTAATTGGCTATTTGATTGGCAACCGTAGCAACAATACGCTTTCTGACTGGCTGCAAAAGCAGGGGCTGGCGGATAGCATCCGTGCCGATTCCGACCCGTTAGTTAACGGCAATAGTGGCGTGTTCGCAATCTCCGTATCGTTGACTGATAAAGGTCTCGCGCAGCGTGATGAAGTGGTTGCGGCTATTTTCAGTTACTTAAATAAATTGCGTGAGAATGGCGTCGATAAAAGTTATTTCGACGAACTTGCCCATGTTCTCGATCTCGACTTCCGTTATCCATCAATAACCCGTGATATGGATTACGTTGAATGGTTAGCGGACACCATGCTTCGCGTGCCGGTCGAACATACACTTGATGCTGTCAATATCGCCGATCAATTCGATCCAGCGGCTATTAAATCTCGCCTGGAGATGATGACGCCACAAAATGCACGTGTCTGGTATATCAGCCCGAAAGAGCCACATAACAAAACCGCTTATTTTGTAGAAGCGCCTTATCAGGTCGATAAAATCACAACACAAGTCTTCGATACCTGGCAGAAAAAAGCGGCAGCAATCAAACTGACATTACCGCAATTGAACCCGTACATCCCGGATGACTTTACGTTAGTTAAACCAGATAAAACCTATGCTCACCCTGAGTTGCTGGTAAAAGAACCAGGCCTGCGTGTGTTGTATATGCCAAGCCACTATTTTGCCAGTGAACCAAAAGCTGATGTAACTATGGTGCTGCGTAACCCGCAGGCGATGGATAGCGCGAAAAATCAGGTCTTGTTTGCCCTGAATGACTATCTGGCTGGAATCGCTCTGGACGAGTTAAGCAACCAGGCTTCCATTGGCGGTATTGGCTTCTCTACAAATGCCAATAGCGGTTTGATGGTGAATGCCAATGGTTACACCCAACGTTTGCCGCAGCTTTTTGAAGCACTGCTAAAAGGCTATTTCTCCTACACACCGACTCAAGAGCAGTTGGATCAGGCAAAGTCATGGTATGCCCAAATGATGGATTCGGCAGACAAAGGCAAAGCTTACGATCAGGCGATTATGCCGGTGCAGATGGTGTCGCAGGTGCCATATTTCCAGCGTGAAACGCGCCGCGCGCTGCTGCCTGCTCTGACGATAAAAGACGTGCTTGATTACCGGGAAGTTTTAAAAACTAATGCTAAACCTGAGTTTTTAGTACTGGGCAATATGTCTCCTGGTCAGGCAAAAGAGCTTGCGCATAACGTACAAAGCCAGCTGACTACCAAAGGTAATGAGTGGTGCCGCAATAAAGACGTGCTTGTTGATAGCAAACATTTAGCGATGTTTGAAAAAACAGGAGGCAGCACGGATTCAGCGCTGGCCGCAGTTTATGTCCCGAAAGGTTTCGATGAAACGGTAAGTACTGCTTACAGTTCTATGCTGGGGCAAATCATTCAGCCTTGGTTCTACAACCAGTTGCGTACCCAGGAACAGTTGGGTTATGCCGTGTTTGCGTTCCCGATGTCAGTTGGGCGCCAGTGGGGGATTGGTTTCTTGCTGCAAAGTAACGATAAGCAACCAGCCTACTTGTACCAGCGGTTTAAAGCGTTTTACCCAACGGCTGAAAAGAAGTTGCGTGAGATGAGCGCTGAAGATTTTGCTCAAATGCAGCAGGGGATGATCAGTGAGATAATGCAGGCACCGCAGACCTTGTCTCAGGAGGCTTCACAACTGAGCAAAGATTTCGATCGCGGAAACCTGGATTTTGATTCGCGTGATAAAGTAGTCGCCGAAATTAAAAAACTGACGCCGCAAAAACTGGCTGATTTCTTCCATCAGGCAGTGATTGAACCACAGGGAATAGCTGTACTGTCGCAAGTTTCTGGTAGCCACAATGGCAAGTCAGATTATGCCACTCCGAAAGGCTGGAAAACCTGGAAGGAGGTCAGCTCTCTGCAGCAATCATTGCCGCTTGTAGACGCTAAGTAATGGCGGCCACGGCACCTGCAACTTGAAAGACAATGGGTATAATAATGACCGGAATCGCTCAGCCGCTTGACCCTCTTAGTTTACCTCTGACGGGGGAGCGGCTGATTGAAGCCTCTGCCGGTACCGGAAAGACATTTACCATTGCGGCACTCTATTTGCGTTTGCTGCTTGGCCTGGGTGGGCAAAATGCCCATCCCCGGCCACTCTCCGTTGAAGAATTATTGGTCGTTACCTTTACTCAGGCTGCGACCGAAGAGCTCCGCGGCCGTATTCGCGCCAATATTCATGAGTTGCGTATCGCCTGTGTACGCAATCGCACTGACAATCCATTGTTCCAAAACCTGCTGGCTGAAATTCCAGATCTTCATCAGGCTGCCCAAGTTTTACGCCTTGCAGAACAGCAAATGGACGAAGCGGCCATTTTCACTATCCATGGTTTTTGCCAGCGAATGCTTAGCCTGAATGCATTCGAATCAGGCATGCTGTTTGAGCAACAACTCATTGAAGATGAGTCACGGCTGCGCCGTAATGCCTGTGCTGATTTCTGGCGTCGCCATTGTTACCCGCTTCCTAAACCGGTCGCGCAGGTTATGGCAGAGGAGTGGGCTGGCCCGGAAGAACTTCTCAGAGACATAAACAGCTGGTTGCAAGGTGAACAGCCGGTACTTAAACAGCCGCCAGCTGATGATGAAACGCTACTCGCACGGCATCAGAAAATAATTAACGCTATTGAAGATGTGAAAGCACAATGGTGTGCCTGCGCGGATGAAATTGCGCAACTCCTGAGTGTGGCGAAGATAGACCGCCGCAGTTACAGCAGCAAAAACTTACCTAACTGGCTGAACATTGTTGGCGCATGGGCGCAGACAGAAACCACTACCTATAAATTGCCTGACCAACTTGAGCGTTTCTCTCAGTCGATGCTCGACGAGAAAACCAAAGAAGGCCAACCGCCGCAGCATCCTGTTTTCAGAGCGATTAACGATTTATTGGGTGAGCCATTAACACTGCGTGATTTAGTTATCGCTCGTGCTATGGCTGAAATCCGCTATACCGTTCAGCAGGAAAAGCTTCGCCGTGGCGAACTCGGGTTTGACGATATGCTGACGCGTCTTGATGAAGCTCTGCATAAGCCGGGTGGTGATGCCCTTGCAGCCGCCATTCGTGGCCGTTTCCCTGCTGCGATGATAGATGAATTCCAGGATACCGACCCTCAGCAATACCGCATTTTCAGGCGCTTATATATCAATCAGCCCGATACGGCGCTGTTGCTTATCGGTGACCCAAAACAAGCCATTTACGCTTTCCGTGGGGCAGATATCTTTACCTACATGAAAGCTCGTCATGAGGTAAGTGCCCACTACACGTTGGATACTAACTGGCGCTCATCACCTGCAATGATAAGCAGCGTAAATACGCTGTTCCAACAACTGGATAATCCCTTCTTATTCGAGCAAATTCCGTTCATGGCAGTGAAAGCCGCGGCGAAGAACAGCGGCCTGCGTTTTACCATGAAAGGGAAGAACCAGCCGGCGATGTCGCTCTGGGCGCAGTCGGGTGACGGTTGCGGTGTGAGTGATTACCAACAAATCATGGCCATGCAGTGTGCGCAGCAGATTCGTGACTGGCTGAGTGCCGGGCAGCGCGGTGAGGCTCTATTGTGGAAAGGTGAGGCATCTCGCCCGGTACAGTCATCAGACATCACTATTTTGGTTCGTAGTCGCGGTGAAGCTTCAATTGTTCGCGAGGCTTTGAGCGCGCTAAATATCCCCTCTGTTTACCTTTCAAATCGTGACTCGGTTTTTGCAACGCCTGAAGCGCGAGAGATTTTGTGGATTCTGCAGGCTGTCCTGGCTCCTGAAATTGAAACAGCACTGAGAAGTGCTGTTGCGACTAGTATGCTTGGCCTTGATGCCCAAATGATTGAGGCGCTGAATAACGATGAAAATGCCTGGGATCAGTTGGTTGAAGAGTTTTCAGAATATCGACAAATTTGGTTACGCCGGGGCGTAATGCCGATGTTGCGAGCGCTTATTGCGCATCGCCAGATTGCTGAAAATTTGTTAGCAACGCCGGGAGGTGAAAGGCGTCTTACCGACATTTTACACATCAGCGAATTGCTACAAGAAGAAGCGGCGCAAACTGACAGTGAACATGCTCTGGTTCGATGGTTGGCACAACAGGTCGCTGAACCTGACAGCAACGCGTTTAGCCAACAACTACGCCTCGAAAGCGACAGGCATTTGGTTCAGGTTGTCACTATCCATAAATCAAAAGGGCTTGAGTATCCGTTGGTCTGGTTGCCATTCATCGCCAACTATCGGGCGCAAAACAGTGGTCTGTACCACGACCGTTCAACATTCTCACCGCTGCTGGATTTAAGCGACGATGAGGAGAGTCTTAGCCTTGCGGAAGAAGAGCGACTGGCGGAGGATTTACGCTTGCTGTATGTCGCTTTGACGCGATCTATCTGGCATTGCAGTCTTGGTGTCGCCCCATTGTTTAAGGGGAATCGTGCCAAAAAAGGGACCAGCGATCTACATCTTGGGGCGCTGGGGTATCTTCTGCAAAAAGGTGAAGCGAAAGATGCGGCCAGTTTACAGGCATGTTTGCAGGAACTGGTCAGTGAGTCGATTAGCGTCGAAGAACCTCACTCGGAAGACTACACCCCGTGGCAGCCTGTCAGTGCCGCACTCCCGGAACTGAGTGCCAGAGTGATGAAAAGGCAGGTTGCTGATAACTGGCGTGTAACCAGTTACTCCGGTTTGCAGCAACATGGCAGTAGCCAGATGCTGGATCTATTACCCAGATTAGATGTGGATGCTGCAGGTGTAGCGCCAGTGCAAAGTGAGCCATCACTAACTCCACACACCTTCCCGCGTGGGGCCGGGCCGGGCACATTTTTGCATAGCTTATTTGAAGGCATTGATTTTACTCAGCCGATTGACGATGTGTGGGTTGCAAAGCAACTCACAGAGCAAGGTTTTGCTGAAGAGTGGCAGCCGATTGTCACTGAATGGCTGCAGACAATTTTACAGGCATCGTTAAATGATTCGGGCGTCTCGCTTAACCAATTATCTCCTCAGGAAAAACAGGTCGAACTAGAGTTTTATCTACCCATTGAAAGTGATTTGCAGGCTGCACATTTGGACAGATTGGTACGTGGACATGACTCGTTATCAGCAGGTTGCCCACCGTTAAACTTCAAACAGGTGCGTGGCATGCTGAAAGGGTTTATCGACCTGGTTTTCCGCTGGCAAGGGCGTTACTACCTGCTGGATTACAAATCCAACTGGCTGGGTGAAGACAGCAGTGCCTATACCCAGGAAGCGATGGCGGGTGCGATGCAATCCCATCGTTACGACCTGCAATATCAGTTATATACATTGGCACTGCACCGCTATTTGCGCCACCGTATGCCTGACTACGATTACCAAAGGCATTTTGGTGGTGTTATTTATCTATTTTTGCGCGGGGTTGAAAGCAATGGCTCGTCACAGGGAATATTTACCACACGCCCTTCTGTGCAATTAATTGAGCAGATGGACGCATTGTTTGCCGGGCAAACGGACGAGGTTACGCCATGAAAATGTCTGCGTTGCTACAGCAGGCGGTCGAGCAAAAATTGTTGCGCGCATTGGATGCGCAATTCGCCATGATGATTGCCAGTGACGAGCAGCCCGCAGTCATGCTGGCAGCGGCACTTGTCAGTCACGATGCAGGTGAAGGTCATGTGTGTATCCCGCTTTCGCGCTTAAAGCCAGAGTTCTGTTTTGCCGGGCGGCAACCTGATTTTGCTGAGCAACTTTTCGCTCTGGTTGGTACCAAAGCCAACTGGCGCGAGCTGCTACTGACATCTGATGCGGTAAGTGAGCATGAAGGGGCGACACCGCTGAAATTAATTGGCGAGCGCTTGTACCTCAACCGGATGTGGCAAAACGAACAGTCTGTCGCGCGATTTTTTGGTGAAGAGAACTGCGCAATCCCACTTGATGAAACGCAGATTATCCGTGTACTAAATCAACTCTTTGAGCCAACAGCTGATAACGACTGGCAAAAGGTTGCCGCCGCCGTGGCACTGACACGACGCATTTCAGTTATTTCTGGTGGGCCAGGAACTGGGAAAACCACTACGGTGGCCAAATTGCTCGCAGCACTGGTTCAGTTGTCTGACGCAAAACCTTTGCGTATCCAGCTGGCGGCTCCAACGGGTAAAGCCGCTGCACGTTTAACCGAATCCTTAGGTTCCGCTCTACGGCGTTTGCCGTTGGATGATGCGCAAAAAGCCTCGTTGCCAAGCGATGCTTGTACCTTGCACCGCTTATTGGGGGCACAACCTAACAGCCAACGTCTGCGCTATCACGCAGGAAACCCATTGCATCTTGATGTGCTGGTGGTGGATGAAGCCTCGATGGTGGATTTGCCAATGATGGCAAAGCTGATTCATGCGTTGCCAGCACATGCGCGGATCATTTTCTTAGGCGACCGCGATCAACTGGCATCGGTGGAAGCGGGGGCGGTGCTCGGGGATATTTGCCATTATGTTACACACGGATATTCTCCTGTTCGTGCGGCCGAATTAAGTCGACTGACGGGTTACTCACTGGCGACAGGTGAAGGAATCGAAGCTAGCGTGCTGCGAGACGGGCTTTGTCTGCTGCAAAAAAGCTACCGTTTTGATAGCAAATCAGGGATTGGGCAGTTGGCCTATGCTGTTAATGCAAGCGATGTGAAACAGGCTAAAGCGGTGTTTGCTAAAGGTTTTGGCGATATCGCAAAGCAGCCACTGCGCGAAACTGAAGACTACGCGTTGATGATTGCTGATGCAGTGGATGGGTATCGGCCGTATCTGGAATTAATACGTAATCACGCAGAGCCTACAGCTATTATTGACGCTTTTGGGCGTTATCAGCTGTTATGTGCATTGCGTGATGGCCCGTTTGGCGTCAGTGGCCTGAATAACAGAATAGAACTTGCGCTGATTCAAAAAAGGCTCATTGAGCGACCAAATCAGGCTGCTTCAAGATGGTACAACGGCAGGCCAATTATGATTTCGCGTAACGACAGTTCGTTAGGCTTATTCAATGGTGATATTGGTATCGCGTTAGATAGAGGCGAGGGGCTACGCGTCTGGTTCCCGATGCCGGATGGCACAATAAAATCAGTGCAGCCGAGCCGTTTACCGGGACATGACACCGCCTATGCTATGACGGTGCACAAATCCCAGGGTTCGGAATTTGAGCACGCAGCCCTTGTTCTGCCAAATCAGTATACCGCTGTGGTTACACGTGAACTGGTCTATACCGCGATTACTCGTGCTCGAAGTAGGTTATCTTTGTATGCCGATGATCGGGTGCTGGAAAAGGCCATTGTGACAAAGACGGAAAGACGCAGCGGATTGATGGAGAGTTTTAGCTAGCCCTGGAAAGGGCTAGCTTGTTGGTTATGCTAAATCCGCCATCAGCACTTTCGAACGGCGTTGATAGTTGTACATCTCTTTTTTACTTTCTGGCAGCAGCTCAACATCGACCGGCATAAAACCACGTTCCTGGAACCAGTGAATACTACGGGTTGTCAGCACGAACAACTTGCTTAGACCCATTTGCCGGGCTTGTGTGGCAATGCGTTGTAGCAACACTTCACCGCGTGACGAGCTACGATAGTCCGGGTGAACTGCTACGCAGGCCATTTCGCCAATTCCTTCCTCCAGGAATGGATAGAGTGCTGCACAGGCGATAGTCAGATTGTCACGCTGGATAATAGTGAATTTGTCGATCTCCATTTCCAGTTGCTCACGCGAACGACGCACCAGAATCCCTTGCTGTTCCAGGGGGCGAATCAACTCCAGAATACCGCCGATATCGTTAATGGTGGCGCGACGAATTTGCTCCGCACTCTCCATAACAATTTGTGTACCGATCCCGTCGCGTGAGAATAACTCCTGCAATAACGCACCATCTTCCTGATAACTAATTAAATGGCTACGACGCACACCGCTACGGCAGGCTTTCAAAGCACCCCGTAAGAAACGCACGGTGCCAGAGTGGTAATCACCGGCTTCTTCCAGTTCTTCAATACGTTTTTGCGCATCGTTCGGGAACAGTTCGGAAACGATATTGCCGTTGTCGTCAATAACGCCCTGAGAAGAGCAGAAGCCAATCATTTTTTCGGCTTTCAGTTTCACGGCCAGCTGGGTAGCAATCTCTTCAGATGTGAGGTTGAAGCTTTCACCTGTTACAGAAACCGCCACTGGTCCCATCAAAACAATCGCACCGTTATCAAGCTGACGGTGAATGGCCTCTTCGTCGATACGACGTACGCGCCCGCTGTGGCAATAATCCACGCCATCATCCACACCCAATGGTTGCGCAATAATAAAGTTACCGCTGACCACGTTGATATGTGCGCCCTGCAAAGGCGTGTTGCCAAGACTCATGGACAAACGCGCGGTAATATCCAGCTGCAATAAACCGGCCGCTTGCTTAACAAGCTCCAGCGTTTTTGCATCGGTGACACGCGTGTGTTTGTGGTAGATAGGCTCATGATTATGCGAAGCTAAATTGGCATCAATCTGTGGGCGGGCGCCATACACCACCACCAGACGAATCCCCAGGCTGTGCAGCAGCCCAATATCATTAACGATACTCGAAAAGTTCTCGTGTTCGATGGCTTCGCCGCCAAGCATAATGACAAACGTTTTTCCCCGATGGGCATTTATATAGGGAACAGAATGGCGGAATCCCTGTACCAGTTCGGTTCTACGTTCCTTCACCACGGCCAGACCTCATTGCATGATTATTCGTAATTTATGTATTTTTATTCTTTTATTGCCTTCGGTGCAAGCGGCAATTTCCACAAAGCGGATATTTCTGCATTCATCCTGCCAGGTGCTTGATTGCGAATGTTTACCCTTTAATGAGTGACAGCCCGTGCCTGTTTCGTTAAAGTTTTCGGCTCAAAAATAAAACTGAATATTTGATTCCCGGAAATACACCGCTCAGGAGAGCTATGTCTGATTCCAGTCCATTAATAACTCGGCGCCGGTTGCTCCAGGGAGCAGGCGCTATGTGGCTGCTAAGTGTTAGCCAGGTTGGCTTTGCTGCCTCAAGCCTGGTTGTGGCGGTGCGTGTCTGGCCTGCTTCGTCTTACACTCGTGTCACGCTGGAATCGAACAAGGAGCTTAAGTATAAGCAGTTCGCTCTTAGTAACCCCGATCGAGTCGTTGTCGACATTGAAGGTGTGAATTTAAATTCAGTATTGAAAGGAATCGGTGGCCAGATTCGTGCTGACGATCCCTTCATCAAATCTGCGCGTGTCGGGCAGTTTGACCCGCATACCGTACGCATGGTTTTTGAACTCAAACAGAACGTCACACCACATCTGTTTGGACTTGCCCCGGTGGCTGAATTTAAAGAGCGCCTGGTGATGGATTTGTATCCGGCGAATATGAATAGCGAGCAAGATCCGCTGTTGGCATTGCTGGAAGATTACAACAACGGCAAGCTGGATAAAGACAAGCCGCCGTCACCAGAACAAGGGCCACAGCCGGGTAAAGCCGGGCGTGACCGGCCGATTGTTATCATGCTAGATCCTGGCCACGGCGGGGAAGATCCCGGTGCGATTGGGCCGAACAAAACGCGCGAAAAAGATATTGTGCTGCAGATTGCTCGCCGCCTGAAAGCGCTGATTGATAAAGAAGCGAATATGAAAGCCTACATGACCCGCAATGAGGATGTGTTTATCCCGTTAAAAGTCAGGGTAGCGAAGGCACAGAAGCAGCGTGCCGATCTGTTTGTTTCTATTCATGCCGATGCGTTTACCACGGGGGCTGCTCGCGGATCCTCCGTTTTTGCGCTTTCCACCAAAGGCGCGACCAGTACCGCCGCAAAATTCCTCGCACAAACGCAGAATGCCGCCGACTTAATCGGTGGCGTCAGTAAGAGTGGGGATCGTTATCTCGACCATACGATGTTCGATATGGTGCAGTCGTTGACTATCAACGATAGCCTTAAGTTCGGCAAAGAAGTGCTGGCCCGGTTAGGGAAAGTGAACAAACTGCATAAGAACAGCGTCGATCAGGCTGGGTTTGCAGTGCTGAAAGCCCCGGATATTCCATCCATTCTGGTGGAGACTGCGTTTCTGAGTAACGTTGAGGAAGAGCGAAAGTTGCGCACCGCGACATTCCAGCAGGAAGTGGCCGAGTCTATTCTGGCAGGCATAAAGGCTTATTTTGCGGATAGTGCGCGATTAGCGCGGCTCGGCTAATCCCCGTTATACTTCGAACCGCAGCTGTGTTGGCTGCGCTCGGATTATTTAGGGGATAGTAGAACTGTGTGAGCGAATTTCAGATACAAAAAAAGCACTCCTGAGAGTGCTTTTAATATTGGTTGCGGGGGCCAGATTTGAACTGACGACCTTCGGGTTATGAGCCCGACGAGCTACCAGGCTGCTCCACCCCGCGTCCGTAAACTTCTTTAGTACCCAAATGACTTTCATCATTGCGCGAAACTCAGCGACTTAGTTGGTTGCGGGGGCCAGATTTGAACTGACGACCTTCGGGTTATGAGCCCGACGAGCTACCAGGCTGCTCCACCCCGCGTCCGTATAACTATTTACTGCTAATGGCTTTCACCACCGCGCTAAACTCAGCGACTTTGTAGTTGGTTGCGGGGGCCAGATTTGAACTGACGACCTTCGGGTTATGAGCCCGACGAGCTACCAGGCTGCTCCACCCCGCGTCCGTATAACTACTTACTGCTAATGGTTTTCACCACCGCGCTAAACTCAGCGACTTTTTAATTGGTTGCGGGGGCCAGATTTGAACTGACGACCTTCGGGTTATGAGCCCGACGAGCTACCAGGCTGCTCCACCCCGCGTCCGTGGAAGCGCACTATACTCTGCCCGGCTTTTGATGCAACCTTTTTTTTAATAAATGCCCGATTTGTCACATGTAGCTGATAATAATTTACTTTAAGTACAGATAGTGAACACATCTGGTCTGCGTGGGGTCCAACACGTTTAATTCTTGCGGCGTGTTTGCTATCTTCCCGTGGCTGCATCTTGAAGTAACCCGGGCCAGGCGCGAAATATAATCAGGGCGAGGAAGTAATGATAGGACGTTGGACGAAGTACATTGTAACTGGGGTGATGGTTGCCATTCTGGCGGGCTGTTCCTCAAAACCGACAGATAAAGGCCAGCAATATAAAGACGGGAAGTTTTCTCAGCCTTTTTCACTCGTAAACCGCCCCGATGCGGTGGGTGCACCAATTAACGGTGGCGACTTTGCTGAACAAGTTAACCAGATCCGTTCTGCGTCTCCTCGTCTCTATAATAGCAAGAGCGATGTTTACGGTGCCGTGCAGCAGTGGTTACGTGCCGGTGGTGACACCAGCAAGCTGAGCCAGTACGGTATCGATGCCTGGCAGATGGAAGGTGCGGACAACTACGGTAACGTGCAATTCACGGGTTATTACACGCCAGTGGTGCAAGCGCGTTATACCCGCCAGGGCGAGTTCCAGTATCCTATCTACCGTATGCCACCAAAGCGTGGGCGCTTACCGTCCCGCGCTGAGATCTACAGTGGTGCACTGAGTGACAGCTACATTATTGCTTACAGCAACTCCTTAATGGATAACTTCATTATGGATGTGCAGGGCAGCGGCTATATCGATTTCGGTGACGGCCAGCCATTAACCTTCTTTGGCTATTCAGGTAAGAACGGCCATGCCTACCGCAGTATCGGTAAGGTGCTTATCGACCGTGGTGAAGTAAAGAAAGAAGATATGTCGATGCAGGCGATTCGCCACTGGGGAGAAACTCACAGCCCGGCGCAAGTGCAGGAGCTGCTTGAGCAAAACCCATCATTCGTCTTCTTTAAACCAGCAAGCTTCGCGCCAGTGAAAGGGGCGAGTGCTGTGCCGTTAATTGGTCGCGCATCAGTTGCATCTGACCGTTCTATTATTCCTGCGGGCACCACTATTCTGGCTGAAGTCCCGTTACTGGATAATAACGGCAAATTCAGCGGGCAATATGAACTGCGTGTCATGGTTGCGCTGGATGTTGGCGGTGCGATTAAAGGGCAGCACTTTGATATCTACCAGGGGATTGGGGCTGATGCCGGTCACCGTGCGGGTTGGTACAACCATTATGGCCGTGTTTGGGTGTTGAAAAACGCGCCAGGGGCCAGTGGCACGGTATTTAATGGTTAATATTTCCGAGGGTAACGTAATGTCTGTTGTTTTAACCGATGCCTGGCTGCAACGCTTTGGCGGCACAGCTCGTTTATATGGTCGCGATGCTCTGCAACTATTTGCTGATGCACATGTTTGTGTGATTGGCATTGGCGGCGTGGGCTCATGGGCTGCAGAAGCACTGGCTCGTACCGGTATCGGTGCAATTACGCTTATCGACATGGACGATGTTTGTGTGACGAACACTAACCGTCAGATTCACGCTTTGCGAGCTACGGTAGGGCAGTCCAAGGCAGAAGTGATGGCTGCTCGTATCCGAGAAATTAACCCGGAATGCCGTGTGACAGTGGTGGATGACTTTATTACTGCCGAAAATACCGAGCAATTGCTCAGCCAGGGCTTTAGCTATGTGATTGATGCTATTGATAGTGTGCGCCCAAAAGCCGCTTTGATAGCTTATTGTCGTCGTTACAAGATCCCGTTGGTGACTACTGGTGGGGCTGGTGGGCAAATCGATCCAACGCAGATCCAGGTAACAGATCTTGCGAAAACGATTCAGGATCCATTGGCGGCAAAACTGCGTGAAAGATTAAAAAGTGCTTTTGGCGTGGTGAAGAACAGCAAAGGAAAGCTTGGAATTGATTGCGTGTTTTCCACCGAAGCGCTGGTTTACCCGCAGGCTGATGGTTCCGTCTGCGCTATGAAAAGTACCGCTGATGGGCCGAAACGCATGGATTGTGCATCCGGTTTTGGTGCGGCAACCATGGTCACCGCCAGCTTTGGTTTCGTGGCGGTGTCCCATGTATTAAAGAAAATGATGGCAAAAGCGGCGCGTAATCAGGCCTGAGCCACAACGCGCACGGCTTGCGCTAATGACGCAAGCCCGCTGCTGCGTGAAGCACTTAACTGGTTGCGCAGGCCAAGATCATCAAACAGAGCAAGCGGATCTTCATTCAGCAATTGTTCAGCCGTTTTCCCTTCAATGGCGGTGAGTAACACCGCCAGCAAACCTCGAACAATTCGCCCTTCGCTGTCCCCATAGAAATGCAGAGTGCCATTTGCCTGAAGGTTGTGACCCAACCAGACGCGGTTTTCGCAGCCAGCGATCTCGATATTTTCGCACTTTAAATCAGCCGGGAGTGCTGGAAGCTGTTTCCCTAGCAGGATTAGCTGGCGGTATTTATCTTCCCACTGCTGCAATGGAGCAAATGTGGCTCGTAGGTTGTCAGCTGTGATTGAGGTGCCAAAAGGGTGACCTGCCAGGAATCCACTTGTCATTTAATCCACCAAAATTTCCAGGGCATTGTCGATGGCTTTGACCAGCGCATCCACATCGCTTTGCGTATTATATGGCGCAAAAGAGGCGCGCAGAGTTCCGCTTACCCCTAATGCGGCGAGCAGCGGCTGTGCACAGTGTTGACCGGCACGCAGCGAAATACCAGATTCTGCCAGCAGCGTGACCATATCGTTGTGGTGAACGCCCGCGAAATCGAACGCCAGCAAGCTTGAATCCTGGCAGCGGAAACTGCGAAAACCTGGGCGCGTAGCCAGCTGCGCTTCAGCGAGTGTTGCAAGCCCACGGCTATATGCTTCAGCCTCCTGCAAATCAACGCTTTCCAGCCACTCAAGAGCGGCGCTCAGGCCAATCACACCCGCGACGTTTGGCGTACCTGCTTCAAAGCGATACGGCACGGGTTGCGTTTTAAACCCTTCAAACGAGACGTGCGTAATCATCTTGCCGCCGCCAAGCCATGGCGACATTTCTTCTAACAGCTCGTTTTTACCGTATAGCGCACCGATGCCGGTTGGGCCATAAAGCTTATGGGCGGAGAAGGCATAAAAATCGATATCTAACGCTTGTACGTCAGGTGGGCAGTGCACCACCCCTTGCGCGCCATCAACCATTACAACCGCGCCTGCGGCATGAGCCGCAGTTATGGCTTTAACCAGATCCGGGCAGCCGCCCGTCACATTCGACATCTGGCCTAATGCCAGAATTTTAGTCCGCTCGTTAAGCAATTCTGGCAGTTTGCTTAAATCAGCGAGGTAATCTTTGCCCAGCGGCAGCTTAATGACCTTCGCGCCAGTTTGCTCAGCGACCATTAACCACGGCACAAAGTTAGCGTGGTGTTCGGCTTCGCTAACAATAATTTCGTCACCTGGTTGCAGGCGAGGGCGTGCATAACACTGCGCTACCAGGTTGATTGCTTCGGTAGTGCCACGAGTCCAGACGATATCTTTGCCGGAAGGCGCGGTGAGTAGAGTCGCTACGCTGTCGCGAGCCGCTTCATAGCGTTCTGTAAGACGCTGTGCTGCCGCGAACTGGCTGCGGTGAACATTACCGGCGCTAAGGCTATAAAACTGTTCGGTCGCTTCAATAACGGCGAGAGGTTTAAGTGTGGTTGCGGCGCTATCGAGATAGACCCCCGCATCTGCCAGTGCCGGAAACTGGCTGCGAAACTGGGCAGGATTAAAAGTTTTCATGATTTTCCTCGTATCCAATCCGTAGATCGTGGCGCATTTGCTGTAATCACACAAGGGATCAATGCCTTCGGAATAATCTGCATAAACTGGCAAGCTCGTGAAAGAGGGTTATGCTAATTAATGTTAGGTGAGTATTTCACCTACTTTATTTTTTAGAGTTAATCAGCATTAAACGCTACTAAGGAGAAGAATATGAACAAGGCAGCCGCAGCAGTATTTGTAGGTGTTATGGCTTTTGGTCTTTCAGGATGTTCTAGCCCGAATTACGTAATGCACACAAACGATGGCCGTACCATTGTGTCCGATGGCAAACCGAAAACTGATGATGAAACCGGGATGATTTCGTATAAAGATGCCAACGGTAACAAGCAGCAGATTAATCGTACTGATGTGAAAGAGATGGTTGAACTGGATCAGTAATCTTTTTACTCAAACTTTTGCTCAAATTACAGGCAAAAAAAAGCACCGCAATTTGCGGTGCTACATTAATCACTATGGACAGACAGGGTAAATGTACAGGAAGTGAAAAAGGGGTAGCTTAGCTACCGGGGTCTGGAATGCCAGACCAATTGCAAACACAACAACACAACATCACAACCGTAAGCCAAAAGCCCTCCGAAACACGCATTTCAGATAACTTTTCGTTCCGGCTCAGGAAGTGACGCCACTATAGGTATTTGCTGGTGCATCCTCAACGGACAATTTATAATGGCTCAGATAAAAAAAACTAATAGGTTAACTAAGTTCACCTGTTTGTTAATAGACTTTAACATTTAAGCCAATCAACTATGTCCAAGCGTTTGCCACCTTTAAATGCCTTACGTGTATTTGACGCCGCTGCTCGTCACCTGAGTTTTACTAAAGCGGCCGATGAATTATTCGTGACACAGGCCGCCGTGAGCCACCAGATTAAGTCTCTGGAGGATTTTCTGGGCCTTAAGCTGTTCCGCCGTCGTAACCGCTCTTTGTTGCTGACAGAAGAGGGGCAGAGTTACTATCTGGACATCAAAGAGATATTTTCGCAACTGACAGAAGCAACGCGTAAGCTTCAGGCGCGTAGCGCTAAAGGTGCGTTAACGGTCAGTTTACTGCCAAGTTTTGCCATTCACTGGCTTGTGCCACGCCTAACTAGCTTTAATACAGCTTATCCGGGAATCGACGTACGAATTCAGGCTGTTGACCGTCAGGAAGATAAACTTTCTGATGATGTCGACGTCGCGATTTTTTACGGGCGTGGAAACTGGCCGGGTTTGAGAGTGGAAAAGCTTTATGCAGAATACTTGCTGCCGGTCTGCTCGCCTTTGCTGTTAACGGGCGATAAACCAATCAAAACTCCTGAAGATTTAGCCCATCATACTTTGCTGCATGATGCTTCTCGTCGTGACTGGCAGACCTATACTCGGCAATTAGGCGTAAGCCATATTAATGTGCAGCAAGGCCCCATTTTCAGCCACAGTGCAATGGTGCTCCAGGCTGCTATTCACGGGCAAGGTATTGCGCTGGCGAATAATGTTATGGCGCAATCAGAGCTTGAAGCGGGGCGTTTAGTTTGCCCATTCAATGATGTTCTGGTGAGTAAAAACGCGTTTTATCTTGTTTGTCATGACAGCCAGGCAGAACTGGGTAAAATAGCGGCCTTCAGGCAGTGGATTCTGGCGAAAACAGCGAGCGAACAAGAAAAATTCCGTTTTCGCTACGATCAATAAGCAAACCATCGCGTAGCCATGCCGCTACGCCTTACTTTAGGGTTACACCATGACCAGCCGTTTCATGCTGATTTTTACCGCAATTAGCGGTTTTGTCTTTGTTGCTCTCGGAGCCTTCGGGGCTCACGTTTTGAGCAAAACGCTTGGTGTTGTGGAGATGGGTTGGATTCAAACCGGCCTTGAATATCAGGCTTTTCACACATTAGCGATTTTTGGTCTGGCGGTTGCTATGCAGCGTCGGATCAGCATCTGGTTTTACTGGAGCAGCGTATTTATGGCGCTCGGTACAGTTCTATTTAGCGGCAGCCTTTATTGTCTGGCGCTGTCTCATTTACGCCTTTGGGCGTTTGTTACCCCCGTCGGTGGAATCAGTTTTCTGGCCGGTTGGATATTGATGTTGATTGGTGCAATGCGCCTGAAACGTAGGGGCGTAAGCCATGAATAAAGTTATTTTGTATTGCCGACAAGGCTTTGAGAAAGAGTGTGCGGCAGAAATTACCGATAAAGCCAGTCAACGCGACATTTTTGGTTTTGCGCGTGTTAAAGAAAACAGCGGTTATGTTATTTACGAATGTTATCAGCAAGATGATGCCGATAAGCTAGCCCGTGAGCTGCCGTTTAAAGATTTGATCTTTGCTCGCCAGATGATTGTTGCCGGTGAACTGCTTAAAGATCTTCCAACCGAAGATCGTATTACGCCAATCACAGGAATGCTGACCGGTGTCGTAGAAAAAGGTGGCGATCTGCGCGTTGAAGTTGCCGACACCAATGAAAGCAAAGAACTGATGAAGTTCTGCCGCAAGTTGACGGTGCCGTTACGTGCAAGCCTGCGTGAAGCGGGGATTCTCACCAATTACGAAACGCCAAAACGCCCGGTTGTGCATGTGTTCTTTATCGCGCCAGGCTGTTGTTATACCGGCTATTCCTATAGCAACAATAACTCGCCTTTCTATATGGGCATCCAACGTCTGAAATTGCCTTCTGAGGCACCAAGCCGTTCAACCTTGAAACTGGAAGAAGCTTTCCATACTTTCATTCCGGCTGATGAATGGGATGAGCGTCTGGCAAACGGGATGCATGCCGTTGACTTGGGGGCCTGTCCAGGCGGTTGGACTTACCAGTTAACGCAGCGCAACATGTGGGTTTGTTCAGTCGACAACGGCCCAATGGCACAAAGCCTGATGGACACAGGGCAGGTGACCTGGTTGCAGGAAGATGGTTTCAAATATAAGCCAAGCCGCAACAACATCTCCTGGATGGTTTGTGACATGGTTGAGAAACCGGCGAAAGTGGCGAATCTGATGGCTACATGGTTAATTAATGGCTGGTGCCGTGAAACCATTTTCAACCTCAAGCTGCCAATGAAGAAACGTTATGAAGAAGTGTCGCAAAACCTGGCATTGATTCATGAAAAACTGGCAGAACATGGTATCAGCGCTGAGATCCAGGCTCGCCAGTTGTACCACGACCGTGAAGAAGTGACCGTGCATGTGCGCCGTATGTGGGCGGCTGTCGGTGGTCGTCGCGACGAAAGATAATTAACTTACCCTCATCCCAACCTTCTCCTCATGGAGAGGGCTAGGGTGAAGGTGTTCCACCCGGCAAGCGTAACTGCTGCAAATTCCCATCAAGCACCAAATCCGTCTGTAGCTGTGCAACCTGGCGGCTAATAAACGCTATTTCCCGATGCTGCTCTAATTTCTTGCGCCATTTCTCAGGTACTTCATCCAGCCTTTCGTACAGCCCTTCCAGTGTGGAAAATTGATTGATTAACTGCGTGGCACTTTTCGGTCCAATGCCCGGAACGCCGGAAATTTTGCTGCTGCTTATCCCTGCAAGTCCCCAAAAATCAGCCAGCTGTTCAGGTTGAACGCCATATTCCTGTGCAATAAAAGGCGCATCTAACCAACGCTTTTGAAAATAATCACGGATTTGAATAGTGGGAGCTAACAGTTGGCAAAAGCCTTTATCGGTCGAAACGATGGTGGCGCGATGCCCACCGGCTGCTACTTTTACTGCAAGAGTTGCTGCCAGGTCATCTGCTTCATTTCCATGGGAATGCCAACAAGCTACACCTCTTTTAGCGAAGGCTTCACGCAAGAGTGGCATTTCCTGGTGCAAGGTATCTGGCATTGGCGCGCGCCCCGCTTTATAGTCAGGCAAGACCTGATGTCGCCAACCTTCACGGCGGTCTTCGTCGTCAAATACGGCGACAGCATGCGTAGGCTGACTGTGTGTTATCAGCGCATCAAGGGCATGCAGACAAGTTTCAACGCAGGGTGATCCCTGGACCGCATGAATACGACGTATCAGGTTCAGGGAGTCAACGATAAGTAAATGAATCATCATGGATATTTCGCTTTCGACATTTGCTTTGTACACACTAACATTTCTGTAGAGTGACCGCGAATTCGGGAAGCGCAATCAGGAAAGCGGCTCGCAATAAAAGTCGTATTTAGTGATCTGAAAATGCATTGCTAACTAGTTAGGTTGCTATGTATATTTTAAATAAATAGAAAAACCAGAGACAACAACATGAGTAATAGTTCACAACTCGCACATCGTATTCAGGCTCTACAACCGTCAGCAATCAGAGAATTATTGAAGCACAGCAAAATGCCTGGCGTGATTTCGCTCGCCGGAGGCATTCCTTCCAGCGAATTGTTTGATACCGAAGGGCTGGGTGTCGCGACTCAAAAAGTGGTCGCTGAGAATTTTAACGATGCTTTCCAATATGGTTTGACTGAAGGCAATGTTGAATTACGTCATCAGCTAGTTGGATTGTGCCAGGAACGCGGCATTACCACTACTCCTGATCAACTTCTGATCACTTCTGGTTCGCAGCAAGCATTGGATTTGCTGATGCGTGCGCTGGTGAATCCGGGAGATGTGTTTGTTGTTGAGCGCCCAACTTACCTGGCGACGCTGCAAATCCTCAGCCTCAATGAAGCCAATGTGAAATCAGTGGGCAGCGACGAGCACGGTATGATCGTCGATGAGCTGGAAGAGTTGCTGAAGACAACACGCATTAAAGGTGTCTACATCGTTCCGACATTTGGTAACCCAAGCGGCACAACACTCAGTGCCAGCCGCCGTGAAAAACTGGTCAAACTGGCAGAAGAGCACCATTTTGTCATTGTTGAAGATGATCCGTACGGGGCGATTAGTTTCTCAGACACACGTGAAAAAACCTTGCTGCAAGTGGCTACTGAACGTGGCAGCAGAGAAAACGTGGTGTATACCTCAACATTTTCTAAAATTCTGGCGCCAGGGTTGCGCGTAGGTTGGATTGTTTTGCCAGAATGGATGAAGCAAAAAGTGGCCATCATTAAACAAACCACAGATTTGCACGCTAACTCATTTACACAATCACTGGTGTCGGCGTATCTGACACTTGATCGCCTGAATCCGCAAATCGAACTTATTCGTGAAGCGTATAAGAAGAAGTGCCTGAGCTTGTCGGCGTTTTTACAACAGGAACTCGGCGAGCACATCACCTTCAATCAGCCGCAGGGCGGGATGTTCTTGTGGGCCGCTTTCCGCTACGAATTTGACACTACTCGTTGGTTACAGCAGACCCTGGAAAAAGGTGTCGTGTATGTACCTGGTGAGTTCTTCTTTAGCGATAACGCCGACAAGAAAACTCTGCGTTTCTCTTACGCAACTGCCACTGAAGATCAGCTTTATGATGCAGTTCAGCGACTTAAATCTGCGCTGTAAGATGAAAAAATGGAGCCGAAAGGCTCCATTTTTGTATTAAGTGTTTTAACTATTAATGTGAAAGCTCAACCACATCATCTGTTTCGCTCTTTTTAGCGACTTTGCCGCCCATACGCCTTGAATAGAGCGCGGTAATGATTGGCACCAGAATTGCCGTCACAATCACACTCGCAGCAACCAGGGCTGTTGCTGACGCGGCTACTGGCTCAAATGCCGGGTTGATTTGCGCAATGATAACCGGGTTCGCCACCGCTGCCCCTGCTGCGGAAGATGCTGCAATACCTGCTGTACCGTTGCCGCCACCAATGTATTTATCAGCAAGAATCAGTGGAATACCGGTGATAATGATTACCGCGACACCCAACATCACACCTAGCAGGCCGGTGTGCATAATCACGGTCAGGTTGATGGTGTTACCTAGTGCAAAGCCGAAGAACGGAATCAGTACTGGCGTTGCTTTGCTGAAGAATGCACGGAAATCGTGGTCAAGGTTACCCAACGCAAAACCAATCAGGAATGGCAGCACGGCACCGATAAAGTGGTGAGGTTCAAATGAAGCCAGACCTGCGGATCCCAGAATCACCATGGTCATCAGTGGGCCAGATTCCAGAGACATTAGAACGAATGCACCTGACTCTTCTTTAGTACCGTACTGGTTCATCAGGCTCGCATACAGGCCACCGTTGGTCATGTCCATCGCAGAAACGAGGGCCAGAACGGACAAACCGGCAAACATACCCGTCTGAATACCACCTTCGGGAATAAAGGAAGCGGCAATCATAGCCACAACCCAGGCAACCGCAATTTTGGTCAGTACCAGGGTGCCAGACTTGCGAAGAACGGTACCCGTTGCACGAAGATCAATTGAAGCACCAATACAGAAGAACCAGACCGCCAGAATTGGAACGGTGCCGCTTATCATCCCTTTAGTAAATGAACCAAAATAGGCGCCAGTATCTGGAGCGAAAGTATTTAAAATAGCTCCAAGTATCAATGGAACCAACATCATTCCACCAGGAATGCGTTCAATGGTAGCTTTAATCTTCATGGTAATTCCTCATCATTCCTTCGTTCATTACAGCGTGCAAACGAAAGAATTACGTAACAGTAAGCGGTTGAAACCCATTGTTTTCCCTGGATTTGTTCTTTTCTGGTCAGCGTTGTTCTTTGCTCTTGGTGGCAAACTGCATTGACCTGAAGAGTGACTGGTTATGAGTTTTTAATCTCATACATCCCTCTTGAAATGAACTATCTACTGATTGGAACTACACTTCAATCAAATTGAAACGATATTTCAATTTGGATCACATTATTTATTTATTCTGGTGATAAACTGTCTATGTGGTGCAGTTAAATGTAGAGGTCTTGTGAATAACTCTATTTTAATTGCTAAATTATTATTAATAGTAACGGGCGTGATTTTGTTTCCGCCTCTTATTCCCAGTAAGGAAAAGTAATGGATATTCGTCAAAGCATTCATAGTGATCATGCAAAAACACTGGATACTGCCGGTCTGCGTAAAGAGTTTCTGATTGAAACTATTTTTACCGCCGATGAGTACACCATGACTTACAGCCACATTGACCGCATCATCGTTGGTGGTGTCATGCCAGTAACTCGCACTGTGAGCGTTGGCGGTGAAGTGGGCAAACAGTTAGGTGTGAGCTACTTCCTGGAGCGTCGTGAACTGGGTGTGATTAACATTGGTGGGCAGGGCACAATTACTGTCGATGGGACTTGCTACGAAATTGGCGCTCGTGATGGTCTGTATGTTGGTAAAGGTGCTAAAGAAGTGGTGTTTGCAAGCATTGACCCGGCAAATCCAGCACGCTTCTACTATAACTGTGCACCGGCTCATACTACTTACCCAACCAAGCGCGTAACGCCTGCGGATGTTTCTCCGGTTACTCTGGGCGACAGCGTTACCAGTAACCGTCGTACCATCAACAAGTACTTCGTTCCGGATGTACTGGAAACCTGTCAATTGAGCATGGGTCTGACCCAACTGGAGCCAGGCAACCTGTGGAACACTATGCCTTGCCATACTCACGAACGTCGTATGGAAGTCTATTTCTACTTCGGACTTGAGCAGGATAGCTGCGTATTCCACATGATGGGTCAGCCGCAAGAAACTCGTCACATTGTGATGCAGAACGAGCAAGCTGTGATCTCACCAAGCTGGTCAATTCACTCAGGTGTGGGTACGCGTGCGTATACCTTTATCTGGGGTATGGTTGGCGAGAACCAAGTGTTTGATGATATGGACCATGTGAAGGTCGGCGATCTGCGCTAAACCCTCGTCATACTTCGCGTTGCAGATGCGTTGGTTTCACTCGGACACCCAAATCACTTACTAGAGTAAGCTCATTGGGATTCCCTTACTCACCGCCTTTCTGTAACGCGAATTATTTAGAGGGTCGCCTGGATATAAAAACGCCATTAAAAAAGGCTCTCAGATGAGAGCCTTTTTGGTATTAATCGCATGACACTTTCATGGCCAGCCCGCCGCGAGAGGTTTCTCGATATTTGGCGTTCATGTCTTTGCCTGTTTCGTACATGGTGTCGATAACCTTATCGAGGCAGACGCGAGGTTCGCTGGTACGACGCAATGCCATACGTGCCGCATTCACCGCTTTCACCGCCGCAATAGCATTACGCTCAATGCATGGCACCTGAACTTGCCCGGCAACCGGGTCGCATGTCAGACCAAGGTTATGCTCCATGCCGATTTCGGCAGCAATACACACCTGGCTTGGGCTACCACCCAACAGTTCAGCAAGACCTGCCGCCGCCATAGAACAGGCAACGCCGACCTCGCCCTGGCAACCGACCTCTGCACCTGAAATCGATGCGTTCATCTTATACAGAGAACCAATCGCACCGGCTGCGAGGAAGTATCGTGCGCAAGAGTTGGTATTAACTTCGCGAATGAATTTGTCGTAATAGGCCAGAACCGCTGGAACAATGCCACATGCGCCGTTTGTCGGTGCTGTAACAACACGCCCACCGGCAGCATTTTCTTCGTTCACCGCCAGGGCGAACATGTTAATCCAGTCCACAACAGCCATTGGATCAGAGTTGTTCTTGTCACTACTGACCAACATTCTGCGCAATGCTGCTGCGCGGCGTGGTACACGCATTTTGCCCGGCAGCACGCCTTCGGTGGTGATACCACGCTCGATACCGCTGCGCATCACGTTCCAGACGTTGGCAAAGTGTGCATCAATTTCAGACTGAGGACGCATCGCGCGTTCGTTCAGCATCATCAAGCCTGATAATGAAAGCCCGCTTTCTTTGCAATGACGCTGCAAATCTGCCGCACTTTTATAGGGATATGGAACGACAGCCTGTTGAGTATCTTCGAGGCCAAAGTGTGCTTCATCAACGATAAAACCGCCGCCGATGGAGTAATAAGTTTGGCTATAGATAACCTCGCTGCCCGCCAGCGCAGTAATACGCATACCGTTTTCATGCAGTGAAAGATTATCTTCGTGGAAGTTCATACAGCTATCGACCGGGAATTCCACTTCACGCTGGCCGTTAGCCAGTAACAGACGACCGTGAGTATTCACGTCCTGAATGAAGTGAGGGATAGCATCGATATCGACCGTGTCCGGCATGTTGCCAGCGAGACCCATGATAATGGCGATATCGGTATGGTGGCCTTTGCCGGTGAGGGAAAGTGAACCATATACATCAACCACTACACGCGTGACGTTCTGCAAAATCCCTTGCGCGATTAAATCGTCTGCGAATTGCTTACCGGCTTTCATCGGGCCGACGGTATGGGAGCTGGAAGGGCCAATACCGATTTTGAATATATCGAATACGCTAATCATGTTGCGTCCGTTGCCTGAATAACTTAATGAAAAAAACCGCCAGCAGGAAGCTGGCGGTTTAGAACTGTTAGATGAACAGCGAGTATAGAGAGTAAGAGATAGCAGAAATAGCGACTAGACCCATAATTACCACAAATACATTGCTGATATGACCGCTATATTTGCGCATCGCTGGTACTTTCTGAATCGCATACATCGGCATCAGGAACAGAATCATCGCAATGATTGGGCCGCCGAGGGTTTCAATCATGCCCAGAATGCTTGGGTTCAGGGTGGCGACAATCCATGTCGATACCAGCATGAAGATTGCAGTAATGCGGTTCAATTTACTGATTTCGATGCTCTTGCCTTTGCCGCGCAGGGACTTGATAACCATCCCGTTGAAGCCTTCACGAGCACCTAAATAGTGGCCGAGGAAGGATTTGGTGATAGCGACGATAGCGATAATCGGTGCCATCCACGCAATCACTGGCGCATTAAAGTGGTTAGCCAGGTAAGACAGAATAGAGATGTTCTGTGCTTTTGCTTCTGCCAGGTTCTCTGGAGAAAGGCTCAGTACGCAGCTGAATACGAAGAACATCACGGTAATAACCATCATGATGTGTGCGTAGGACAGGATGCGGGAGCATTTTTTCTCAGCTTCTTCACCATACTCATTACGTTTCGCTACAGCGAAGGCAGAGATGATTGGTGAGTGGTTAAAGGAGAACACCATTACCGGAATTGCCAGCCACAGTGTCATCCATAAACCGCTGCCGGTTGCCGGGCTTGCGCTAAATGACATGGTATCGAATGCAGCGCTGCTCCAGTTAGGGATCAGATACAGTGCCAGAACCATCAGAGCGGCAACGAATGGGAAGACCAGAATACTCATCGCTTTAACGATCATCTGCTCGCCGAAACGAACGATAGTCATCAGGCCAACGATCAGAATCAGTGATAGCAGTGCGCGCGGCGGAGAAACCAGACCCAACTGGTGAGTAATAAAGCTATCAACTGTGTTGGTGATAGCAACGCTATAAACCAGCAAAATTGGGTAGATAGCAAAGAAGTAGAGCAGGGTGATGACTTTACCTGCGCCAACGCCAAAGTGCTCTTCTACAACTTCAGTAATGTCTTCGCCAGGATTTTTACCTGACAGCACGAAACGAGTCAGACCACGATGGGCAAAGAAAGTCATCGGGAACGCGAGGATTGCCATAATGAACAGCGGGATCAGACCGCCTACACCGGCATTAATTGGCAAGAACAACACGCCTGCACCGATTGCGGTGCCGTAAAGCCCCAGCATCCACATGGTATCGGACTTGCGCCACGAACTTTTGCTCTCGACAGAGGCAATACTGCCGGTTTGAGTGGTTTCCATCTACTTACTTCTCCAAAGGAACATATGATTCGAAATCTGGTTCAATCGCGATGACTTGCCATTGACTACTGAAATTTAATGCTGTTTACAGGCTATTTTATAGTAATTTTGGCCAGTGATAATCAGCGGGCGGAAAGATACATTCATGGCGTCAATTCATCAGTGATCAAGATCCCAATTGTAAGAATCTACTGTTTGTATGGTTTTTTGCAGTTTTTCAGTCTGCGGCTGATATTTTATGCAGTGTTTATACCCTAAAGTTAATGGTTTTGTGGTTTATAAAACGAGGTTTCAATACTTATTTTTAGTGTAATTGCCTGTATAAGAAAGATTTTTAGCGAAGAGAAATACGAAAGCATAAGTTTTCATGAAGAGATAAATTCTGATACGGGTAACACGCAGAAAGATGAATAAAACAGTAAAAGGGGAAAAACACGGGGAAAAAAAGATGGGCGGAGTGACTCCGCCCAGGAGAGTCAGGTACAGATTTCGTAGCAAGGAATATAAGCACTGCCTGGTAATTTCATACGGTGCTGGGCGACAAACCCCTGGAGGAGAACATCCATGCGTTTCATCATGTCTGCATCACCGTGGATTTTATATGGCCCGAATTTTTCAATTGCGCGGATCCCGCCTTCTTTAACGTTACCCGCAACAATCCCAGAAAATGCCCTACGCAAAGAGGCAGCCAGTTGTTCTGCTGGTTGGTCTGGATACAACTTGAGATTCGCCATGTTTTCATGGGTTGGCTCAAACGGCATCTGCAAATCTGGCGCAATTCGAATCGACCAGTTGAAGCTATAAGCATCACCCGTTTCACGGCGATTCTCTTTCACTTTCGGCATAGCCTTTTTCATCTGGCGGGCTACTTCAGCCGGGTCGTCGATAATGATTTGATAATGACGTCGCGCTTGCTCACCCACGGTGTTGACGATGAACTCGTCGAGCACTCGGAAGTAGTCAGCACTTTCTTTCGGCCCGGTCAGAATCAGTGGCAATACTTGATCATGGTTGTGAGGATTCATCAGAATGCCGAGCAGGTAAAGCAGCTCCTCCGCGGTACCAACCCCACCAGGGAAGATGATGATGCCATGCGCAATACGAACAAACGCTTCAAGGCGTTTTTCGATATCAGGCATGATAATCAGCTCATTCACCAGTGGATTCGGTGGCTCAGCGGCAATGATTGACGGCTCGGTCATACCAATAAAGCGGCTTTCTTTGTAGCGCTGTTGTGCATGGCCTACAGCCGCCCCCTTCATTGGGGCTTCCATAGCACCAGGGCCACAGCCGGTACAAATATTGAGTTCACGCAGGCCTAGTTGTGTGCCGACGCGACGGGCATAGAGGTATTCGTTTTCGTTGATTGAGTGCCCACCCCAGCATACGACCAGGTTTGGCGCTTCGCCGACGTGCAGTGCACGGGCATTACGTAAGATAGAGAACACCATATTGGTGATATTTGCCGGTTCTTCCAGATCGAGATTCTGGAAGCGACCTGCGCTGGAGAGTTGACCGTTAACGAATAAAATATCGCGTAATACGGCAAACAAGTTAGCTTGCAAAGCCCGGATGATACGACCATCGACGAAAGCGTCTTCAGGAGGGTTAATCAGTTCGAGTTTGACACCACGTTCGCGGCGCAAAATGTTGATATCGAAGTTTTCGTAACGCGACAACAGCTCTTTACTGCTATCGGTCTGGCTTCCTGAGTTAAGTACGGCAAGTGAACAATTGCGAAACAGTTGATAAAGGTCGCTACTGGCCGTGCGCTTAAGCATGTCCACTTCCAGTTGCGACAACATATCCATTGAGCCTAGCGGGCTAATATGTGTAATCAAGTTAACTCCTTACGAAGCGTAAAGTGCCGCTCCCAATGATTACAATAGCCCCGCAATGTTCAATTTAACAACCTGAAAACAATAATCCCACCTCAGGCTGCGAGGCGTTTCGCACTTATTGACGAACCAGACGCCCAAATGCCGGGTGGAAATCGGTATTGGTGCGCCACGGGTTAATATCCAGGCCGCCACGACGGGTATAGCGTGCGTAAACGCTCAGGCTTTCCGGGTTACAAAAATGCTGGATGTCATTGAAGATGCGCTCAACGCACTGTTCGTGGAATTCATTGTGATGACGGAACGACACCAGATAGCGCAGCAGCTTTTCCCGGTCGATGCGTGGGCCACGGTAGCGAATCTGCACGGAACCCCAATCTGGCTGGTGGGTGATCAGACAGTTGGATTTCAGCAGGTGGCTGACCAGCGTTTCCTCTACGATTTCGTCGCCAGCCGCACCACTGAGGTAATCGGCGTTAAATTCGTAGTTATCAATAGTGATATTTTGATCATCAATACACTCGCCGTTGAACGCCGCAATTTCCTGGCCTTCGAGTTCACGCAGACGGAATAACACCACGCTCACATCGCCCTGCGCGCAGGCGCTTAAATCACTTTTTAACGTTTCCTGAACGGTTTCCCAGTCGGCAAACTGCGTCTGATTGAAGCTATTTAAATAGAGCTTAAAGCTTTTAGACTCAACCAGGTTCACGCTGTTTGCATCAAGCTGCACATGCCCGACTGCCACCTGAGGCAAACCATTACTGTTTAGCCAGGACAGTTCGTACAAGGTCCAGATATCGCCGCCACTGAATGGCAGGTTATCAGCCTGTAAGCCAAGCGGATCGCGATTAAGACTACGCGGTACAGGTTGTAGTAAAGATGGCTGGTATTTATCCTGGTAAGCAGTTGGCTTGCCCAGCGTCAGGCCGCTCAGCGCCTGGTGTTTTTCATAAGACATGTGTCACCAATAGAATGCAGGTACAATTGGCCTTTATTGTACCGCAGCCTTGAGGGAGTGAGAAATTGGTGGATAACGACGTACGTCAGGCACTGGAAGATTTTACCAATCGCTTTTGTCATGCATGGCGTGAGCAGGTGGGTGGGTGGCCTGCGAGCGAAGAATTATATGGTGTGCCGTCGCCGTGTATCGTGACAACTACGGGTGACGATGTGCGTTGGCAGCCGCAGCCTTTTGCACCGGAAAACGATCTTAGCGCGGTAGAACGAGCAATGGACATTGCATTACAGCCTGCGGCGCATCAGTTCTACACCACGCAATTTGCTGGCGATATGCCTGCACTTTTAGGCAGTCAGTCCTTAACTTTGTTACAGGCCTGGAGCGAAGATGATTTCCAGCGTGTTCTGGAAAACCTGATTGGCCATCTGGTCACGCAAAAAAGACTGAAACTTTCACCAACGCTATTCCTTGCGACCACACCCGATGAAATGGAAGTGGTGTCGCTGTGCAATTTAAGCGGTGAAGTGGTGCTGGAGAAAATTGGTACTAAGCAACGCAAAATACTCGCCCCATCGCTGATTTCTTTCCTTAACGACCTTGAGCCACAGGTTATTTAAGCGTGGATCGCTGATGGGCTTGTGAGAGATCTCTTACACAAGCTGTAAGAGATCTCTAACTTTGCATGCAGACTTTTGTGAGTGATAAATAGAAAAATCATTATTTATCATCATATTATGATTATTTCGGTCTGCTTTTGAATGAAAGTTATCGTAAGCTTCAGTTGTGAGTGCCTTGCCAGAGTGAACGAAATGGTAGATTCTATGTCCGTCGACAGGAAGTCGGGAAGTGAAGGAGATGTCAGGATGATGTCACTTCATTGAAGAAGCGGAACACACCAGGATGGTGTTGCAAGGAAGGCTTCAGGACGAAGCAAGGATCACTCAGGAAGAGTAAGGGACACCTCCAGGACGGAGAAAGAGAGCCGAATTTGGATGTTCGGTGGGTCTGGAAGACCAAAGGATATTGCATCAGGATGATGCCGGAACACCTCAGGATGATGGTAGCAGGACGCGAGTACGACGGATTGTAGGTCAGGAGACCACAGGACATAGTTGTCACGGACGAGCAGGGAGCACCAAAAGTAGCCGGATTAGCTGCGAAACGAACCGGGAGCACTGTTTATACAGTGCTCCCTTTTTTTATGCTTTTTTTCGCCCTTAGCAAGAAGTGGTATGATTGCCGGCTTCTTTTGACTGATGCCGGAGGTTTTCATGGAACGCCACGCGCTGGTACGCCAGCATTTACTTATCATTGAACAAGTTTTGCGTGACCATCAACTTTGGCAGGGCTGTGCTCCAGATGCTGAAGCCTTTGAAAGCACGCAACCATTTTGCCTGGATACAATGCAGCCTCACGAATGGTTGCAATGGGTTCTGATTCCACGAATGCACGCACTTCTTGACGCTCAACACCCTCTGCCTGCTGATTTTGCCCTCGCGCCTTATTACGAAATGGCGCTGGATGCAGCACATGTCGGGCGCGATCCGCTGTTAAAAGCGCTACAAGATCTCGATGCTCTGTTTGCGAGTGACACGAAATAATGCTGGAAATTATTTATCAGGATGAGTGGCTGGTGGCCGTTAACAAGCCGTCAGGTTGGTTGGTTCATCGCAGCTGGCTCGACAGACACGAAACCGTATTTGTGATGCAAACCGTACGCGACCAAATCGGCAAGCACGTTTTCACCGTTCATCGCCTCGACAGGCCAACATCCGGCGTATTGCTGATGGCGCTTTCCAGCGAAGTCGCGCATTTATTGTCTCAGCAGTTTGAAAATCACCAGATTCAGAAGCGCTACCACGCTGTGACGCGTGGCTGGCTTGAAGATGATGCGGTGCTTGATTACCCGCTCGTTGAAGAGCTGGACAAAATCGCCGATAAAAAAGCGACTCAGGATAAAGAGGCGCAACCTGCGGTAACGCATTATCGAGGGCTGGCGACGATAGAAATGCCGGTTCCGGTTGGGCGTTACCCAACAGCGCGCTACAGCCTGGTTGAACTCGAACCTAAAACTGGTCGTAAACACCAGTTACGCCGTCATATGTCTCATTTGCGCCACCCGATGATTGGTGACTCAAAACATGGTGATTTGCGTCAAAACCGTGCCGCTGCGGAACATTTTGGCTGCGAGCGTTTAATGCTTCACGCAAGTCAGCTTTCGTTAAATCACCCGGTTACCGGTGAACCGCTGTGCCTGCGTGCAAACCTTGATAACACCTGGATGCAGATGATGTCACAGTTTGGCTGGAGCGGATTGCTGAGTGATATCGAAAAGGTTGAGTTTGTTGCAAGCAACGGCCAGGATGAATAATACAGCCGTAACGCAAGGAGTTAACTGATGGCCGAAGTGGGAATTTTTGTTGGCACGATGTATGGAAACTCGCTGTTGGTGGCAGAAGAAGCCGCAGCGATCCTAAAAAAGAATGGTCATAAAGCAACAGTATTCGAAGATCCTGAACTTGCCGACTGGCAAAAATATAGCGATCAATATGTGCTGGTTGTGACATCAACCACCGGCCAGGGCGATTTGCCAGACAGTATTGTTCCTCTGTTTCAGGCCCTCAAAGACAAAATCGGTTACCAGCCTGAATTGCATTACGGTTTGATTGCATTAGGTGACAGCAACTACGAGCATTTTTGTGGTGGCGGGAAGCAGTTTGATTCCTTACTGCAAGAGCAGGGCGCTAAACGTGTGGGCACAGTTTTAGCCATTGATGCCAACGATCATCCCGAACCTGAATCGGTCTCTAACCCTTGGGTTGAGCAGTGGTCTGGATTGTTAAAGTAACAACATGAATCCAGGGCGGGTGACGTCACACTTACCTGCCCTCCGAATAAAATTTGCACTCCGCTTCACCTCAAGCTTAATCCCTTCGTTTTATCCGGTTGTTTCAAAAGTCGTGAACCATCCCCCAGCGCGTTGGACATACGCCATAAAGTGCTCAATAAATGCGCGATAAACTTGTGTCATTGCACGGTGAGGCGTTTTAACTCCCTTCATATACTTTCCATCAGCCAAATAAAAACCGCAGATACAGCATCAGAAAAATACTGTGGACAGGCTGATACCTCATTCTGATTACCCTACAAATGCAGTTCAGGATGAATGTAGCTCAACGCTATAATTCAGGAGTGCAACATGAATACAATTAGCCAAACGGCGAGCGTTGCCGAAAAAAGGACCAACGCTCGTTATTGGATAGTAGTAATGCTCTTCATCGTCACCTCGTTTAACTATTGAGACCGCGCCACGTTATCTATTGCCGGTTCAGAAATGGCAAAAGATATCGGCCTCGATCCTATTGGCATGGGTTATGTGTTTTCCGCGTTTTCCTGGGCATATGTCATAGGGTAAATTCCCGGCGGCTGGTTGCTGGATAAATTCGGTTCAAAACGGGTTTATTTCTGGTCCATCTTTATCTGGTCGCTGTTTACCTTGCTACAAGGTTTCGTTGATATCTTCAGTGGTTTTGGCATCATCATCGCGCTGTTTACGCTGCGCGCGAGCTAAAAAAACGTTTTCCGGATGCACGCATTACCGTTGACCCTAATGGGGCATGGATGCTGGAAGAAGCCATCGCGTTGTGTAAAGGAATGGGCGATGTGTTGACCTATGCCGAAGACCCATGCGGTGCGGAACAAGGCTATTCAGGCCGTGAAGTGATGGCTGAGTTCCGCCGCGCCACCGGCTTGCCTGTCGCAACCAATATGATTGCCACCAACTGGCGCGAAATGAATCACGCCATCATGCTTAACGCAGTGGACATTCCGTTAGCCGACCCACATTTCTGGACACTCAGCGGAGCCGTTCGCGTCGCGCAGATGTGCGATGAATGGGGGCTAACGTGGGGTTGTCACTCTAATAACCATTTCGATATTTCCCTGGCGATGTTTACCCATGTGGCTGCTGCTGCACCCGGTAAACCAACGGCTATCGACACACACTGGATTTGGCAGGAAGGCGAGCAGCGCCTGACCAATTCCCCACTGCAAATCGTTAACGGCAAAATCGCGGTGCCGGATGCACCAGGCCTGGGGGTTGAGCTTGACTGGGAACAGGTACAAAAAGCTCACGAGGTGTATAAGTCCCTGCCAGGTGGCTCGCGCAACGACGCGACGGCAATGCAGTATCTGGTTCCGGGCTGGAAGTTTGATCGTAAATGCCCGGCATTTGGCCGCAACTAACTCATATGAAAGAAAAGGAATAAATAACATGACAACTTCTACTCCGATAGTCACTGCGATGCAGGTTATTCCCGTTGCGGGCCATGACAGCATGCTGATGAACCTGAGCGGCGCACACTCACCGTTTTTCACCCGTAATATTGTGATTATCAAAGATAACTCTGGCCATACGGGGGTGGGTGAAATTCCTGGTGGTGAAAAAATTCGCCAGACTCTGGAAGAGGCCGCCGCCCTGGTAATTGGCAAAACGCTGGGTGAGTATAAAAATATTCTCAACCTGGTGCGTGCCGAGTTTGCCGACCGTGATTCCGGTGGACGTGGTTTACAGACTTTCGATTTGCGCACCACGATTCACGTCGTGACCGGCATCGAATCCGCCATGCTGGACCTGCTGGGTCAGCATCTGGGCGTGAACGTGGCATCTTTGTTGGGGGACGGGCAGCAGCGTAGCGAAGTTGAAATGCTGGGTTATCTTTTCTTTGTGGGCAATCGCAAACAAACTCCGCTGCCTTATCAGAGTCAGCCCGATGAGAAATGCGATTGGTACCGCATTCGCCATGATGAGGCCATGACACCTCATTCCGTCGTGCGTCTGGCAGAAGCAGCTTACGAGAAATATGGCTTCAATGACTTCAAACTTAAAGGCGGTGTATTAGCCGGTAGCGAAGAGGCCGAAGCGGTCACTGCGCTGGCAAAACGCTTCCCGCAGGCCCGTGTAACACTTGACCCAAATGGTGCCTGGTCGCTCGATGAAGCGATTAGCATCGGTAAGCAATTACGCGGCGTTCTGGCGTATGCAGAAGACCCGTGTGGCGCGGAGCAAGGTTATTCAGGTCGCGAAATTATGGCTGAATTCCGTCGTGCGACAGGCCTGCCAACTGCAACCAATATGATTGCCACCGACTGGCGTCAAATGGGCCACACGCTTTCGCTGCAATCTGTGGATATTCCTTTAGCCGACCCACATTTCTGGACCATGCAAGGTTCGGTGCGCGTAGCTCAAATGTGCCACGAGTTTGGCCTGACCTGGGGTTCACACTCCAACAACCACTTCGATATTTCACTGGCGATGTTCACCCACGTGGCCGCGGCAGCGCCAGGCAAAGTCACCGCCATCGACACTCACTGGATCTGGCAGGAAGGCAACCAGCGCCTGACTAAACAACCTTTCGAAATCAAAGGCGGCATGGTGCAGGTGCCAACCACACCTGGTTTGGGTGTAGAGCTGGATATGGATCAAGTGATGAAAGCGCATGAGCTTTACCAGCAGCACGGTTTAGGCGCACGTGATGATGCGATGGCGATGCAGTACTTGATCCCAGAATGGACGTTCAATAATAAGCGCCCTTGTATGGTTCGCTAGTTTACCCGTCATACTTGAAGCTGCATCTGTGTTGGCTGTGTTCGCTTACCCTAATCGCTTACTTGAGTAAGCTCATAGGGGTTTGCTCCACTTGCCGCCTTGATGCAGCGCCAATTATTTAGGGTAAAATTGGCTCTCACATATCCCATCTTACATAGCGACGGACGGCATATGAAAATTGTCATCGCACCAGATTCTTACAAAGAGAGCCTCAGTGCTCTTGAGGTAGCGACACAGATTGAAGCCGGTTTCCGGGAAGTGTTCCCGAACGCCCACTATGTGAAATTGCCCGTCGCTGATGGAGGTGAGGGCACCGTAGAAGCGATGGTCGCCGCAACAAACGGTGAAATCATTAAAGTGGATGTCACCGGGCCGTTGGGTGACCCGATTCAGGCGTTTTACGGAGTTTCTGGCGATAAACAGCACGCTTTTATTGAAATGGCTGCGGCGAGTGGCCTTGAGCAGGTTCCACCTGAATTACGCAACCCGCTCAATACCACGTCGTGGGGTACCGGTGAGCTGATTCGTTTTGCGCTCGATAGTGGTGTGCAAAGTATCCTGATTGGCATTGGTGGCAGCGCCACCAATGACGGAGGGATCGGTATGTTACAGGCACTTGGTGCACGCTTACTGAACAGCAATGGCGAACCTCTGGGATTTGGGGGACGGGAAGTGGCACGGCTCGCGAGCATTGATATTTCAGGCCTGGATAAACGGCTTAAAGAGTGCCGTATTGAAGTTGCGTGTGACGTTACCAATTTACTAACCGGTGAAGAGGGCGCAACGGCGGTGTTTGGCCCACAAAAAGGTGCCACACCTGAGATGATTAGTGAGCTTGACCAGGCTCTTGATCACTATGCAAAAATTATCGCCCGAGACCTCGATATCGATGTGTTGACACTTTCTGGCGGCGGTGCTGCGGGTGGCATGGGCGCGGCGCTGTACGCTTTTTGTGGAGCACAATTGCGACAAGGCATTGATATAGTCACCGAAGCATTGAAACTTGATGAACTGGTGCGCGATGCAGATCTGGTGATTACCGGAGAAGGGCGTATCGACAGTCAGTCCATTCACGGCAAAGTACCGATTGGCGTGGCGAAAGTCGCGAAGCGCTACAACAAGCCAGTGATTGGCATTGCCGGTAGTTTAACGGCGGATGTTGGTGTGGTGTATGACCACGGCCTGGATGCCGTATTTAGTGTCTTATACAGCATCTGCACCCTGGAAGAAGCCCTGGATAATGCGGGAGATAATCTGCGTATGGCCGCGCGAAATATCGCCGCAACGCTTGCAATAGGTGGTGGATGTCGCCTGCGCTAATCCACCAACAAAAACAAAACCTTCTGAAACCGCGTAGGTCGGATTAGCGCAAAAGCTATCCGACATCAACACGATATTTATTAAAGCATCCGCTGTGCTTCTTTGGCGACATTGTTCATTTCATCAAGAAGTTCAAAGAGTTCAGGCTCAAGATCTTCTGGTTTCACGCCGCTACGCAGCTCATGCTCAATTGTTCGACACAAGTTTTTCAGCCGTGGCACGCCGCTGTAGCTACAACTGCCGTGAAGTTTATGAATGATTTCGACCAGTTGTTCCGGATTTTCTCCCACCAATTGCTCTTCAACTTTGTTGCGCACTTCGGGCAAGAATGCCAACAGCATTTGCAGCATATCGCGTGCCAGATCCGGCTTGTTAGCGGCCTGTTGCAGCGCCAGTGCCCAATCTAGCGTCTGATTTGGATTGCTGATTTGCGGTGTAGTATCTACGTTTGCAACCAGCGCAGGGGCGGTGATTGCCCCGGGCTGATAACGCATCAGCAAACTATAAAGTTTTTTCTCTTCAATTGGTTTGGCAAGGTAGTCATTCATCCCGGCGCTTAGCAGCTTCTCTTTTTGCCCCGCCATGGCGTGTGCTGTCACCGCAATTACCGGCGTCTGCTGGTGGTGTGGCATCTGGCGAATTAACTCACAGGCGCGTATCCCATCCATTTCCGGCATCTGAATGTCCATCAGGATAATGTCTATCTGCATCTGTTTTGCACGCTCGATGGCCTGCACACCGCTGCCACACAGTTCGACATTCTGCACATGATCTTCAAGCAATGCGCCAATCAGTTTCAGGTTGGCAGGGTTATCGTCAACCGCCATAACCGTAAGTGGGAGTTTCTTGTTTTCAATACTTTCAACCACAGTGGAGTTTGCATCAAAAGTGTGTTCAGCGAGTAGCGGCAACAGTCGGGTCGAGGTAATAGGTTTCAGCAGGCACGCCGTCACCCCTTGTTTTTTAAGCGCCTCCGCATCAACTTGTGCATGACTTGGTAATGCGAAAATCAGGCAGTCAGTCATGGAGGCCGCTTTTGCAAGCTTCGGATTTAGCATGGTTAACGTGTCGTGGAACGTAACCGGAATACCGAGCAGCATAATATCGTAGTGACCTTCGGCAAGAGTCGAAAACGCCGGGCTGTAGACAACTTCGAGCGGAGTATTCGCCAGAATATTGAGCGTGCTTTGTGCCGCAGTGGCATTTTGTTCCACATAGGCAATGCGTTTCCCAGCCAGGTTTTCGGTTGAATAACCATCCAGAACTGCATTGGAATTCAAATCCAGGTTGATATAGAACCAGAAGGTTGAACCCTGATTTGGTTGGCTGTGGAAGGAAATATCCCCTCCCATTTCGGTAACCAGTTTCTGGGTAATAACCAGGCCCAGGCCGGTGCCGCCGTGACGACGTGAAATGCTGGCATCAGCCTGACGAAACGCCTGGAATAAACGCGATTGTTCCTGCTCGGGAATACCGATGCCGGTATCGTGAATTCGCATTTCAACTTGTACTTTGTTATTGCCCTGGGAGCGCTTTTCGACCACCAGGTCGATATTGCCGCTTTCGGTAAACTTAATCGCGTTGCCTACCAGATTCGTCACCACCTGCTGCAAGCGCAGTGGGTCTCCAATGACGTTATCCGGGACATCATTTTTGATATTAAGCGTTAGCTCCAGCCCTTTATCATGAGCCGAATGGGCAAGCAGAGTGACGACTTCATCGAGCGCATTACGCAGCGGGAAAGGAATGCTTTCAAGGATCAGTTTGCCCGCTTCCAGTTTCGAGAAATCGAGCACGTCATTAATGATTGTCAGCAGGTTATTAGCTGAACGTTCAATGGTATGCAGGTGATCGCGCTGAGTGGCATTCAAATCCGTTTTCAGCGTCAAACGGGTAAAACCAATCACGCCATTAAGCGGCGTGCGTAATTCGTGAGACATATTGGCAAGGAATTCAGACTTAATACGCGCCGCTTCCTGAGCGCGTTTCTTCGCCAGATCCAGCTCCACGTTTTGGATCTCCATCTGTTCGAGTGTTTCACGCAGATCGGAAGTGGCCTGGTCAATATTGTGCTGCATCTCTTCGTGATAAGCGGTGAGCGACATTGCCATCGAATTGATGCCATTTTTGAGCATATCTAATTCGCCGAGCATGAAACCTTCGACACGACTATCGAGCTGCCCGCGTCTTATCCTGTCGACGGTATTCACCATATTACGAATTGGCCCGGTGACATCGCGCATCAGACGGTAGGCAAACAGCATCGCAATACCGACGCAGAACAACATCATCAACGTCGAGATAAAAATTTCCCGATATTGCTGTAAACGCACGGATTTGAGATCGAGCTCGATGGCGACATAACCGAGCGTGTTACCTGCAGGTTTGGCATCGGTTACCTCGGATTCGTCCGGGGAGTAGCTCTCAGAAATAATCGGGGTTCGCAGAATAATCGAATCGCCGTGCCGCGAGATGCTTAAACTATGCGGCGGTTTTTCATTATTCGGTAGCTTCAGTGAAGCAGCATTTAGCTGATAATTAGAGGTAACAAACAGTTTGTTGTTTTCGTCGAACACTGAAATTGCTCGCACGATATCGGAATGACGGCGGTGCAACACGCTGACCAACTGACGAATCGACTCTCGGCTGTGAAAGCTCATGCCATATTCACTCGCGACCGCCAGCGGCTCGATAATGTTGGCGCCAGAGTCTTCAAGCTGACGCTGCAAGTCGTTGTATCGATGGACGACAAAAAAGATGCTGAGCAATAAACCGATCATTAATGTCGGCGCCAGAATCAGGATCATCATGCGTGCGCGCAGGCTGTAGTTGGTCATGGGGTTCCGATATGGGACAATTGAAGCAATAGTTAATATTTTAAGAGAGCACTCAGGCTCATGGCGCAATTCTACTCTGCAAAGCGACGGGTTACGACTCGTCAGATCATAACCGTGACGGTTAATGACCTTGACCCATTTGGCCAGGGCGTCGCACGCCACAACGGTAAGGCGCTTTTTATCCAGGGCGCGCTGCCTGGTGAACAAGTCGAAATTACCATTACTGAAGATAAACGTAACTTTGCTCAGGCTAAAGTTAAGCGGCGTTTAAATGATAGCCCGCAACGTGTGACACCGCGTTGCCCGCATTTTGGTGTCTGTGGTGGCTGCCAGCAGCAGCACGCCAGCATCGAACTGCAACAGCAAGCGAAATCAAGGGCGCTCGCCCGCATGATGGGCGCGCGTGAAAACCCGGCAGTGGTGAACGAAATTATTTCTGGAACACCATGGGGTTATCGCCGCCGTGCGCGGTTAGGGTTGAATTACCAGCCTAAAACACAGACCTTACAAATGGGGTTTCGCAAATCTCAGGACAGCGAACTGGTGAATATTCACCATTGCCCGGTTCTGGCGCCCCAACTTGAAGCGTTACTGGAACCATTGCGCCAATGTTTGTCAGAATTAAAAGCGGTCAGGCGTTTAGGGCATGTTGAATTGGTCCATGCAGATAATGGCCCGCTCATGGTGCTGCGCCATTTAGATGCACTCCATGATGATGACCGACAAAAACTGGAACGCTTTTCGCATTCTCATGGCGTCACGCTGTATTTAGCGCCGGACAGTGAGACACTTACGGCCTTGGGTAATGACGAACCTTGCTATCATTCAGACGGGCTAAGCTTAACGTTCAGCCCACGGGATTTCATTCAGGTGAATGATGGCGTGAACCAACAGATGGTCGCCCGAGCTATCGAGTGGTTGGATGTTCAGCCAACTGACCGCGTACTGGATTTGTTCTGCGGAATGGGAAATTTTACGCTCCCACTCGCAATGCGTGCCGGAAGTGTCGTCGGGGTGGAAGGCGTTGCTGCGCTGGTCGCGAAAGGTGAATATAATGCACAATGTAATTCACTGAAAAATGTCACATTCTTCCATGAAAATCTTGAGGATGATGTGACTCGTCAACCCTGGGCTGCCCAAGGGTTTGACAAAATATTGCTCGACCCTGCACGAGCGGGGGCACCCGGTGTCATGCAACATGTGATTGCACTCGCACCACGCCGAGTGGTCTATGTTTCATGTAATCCGACGACACTTGCTCGTGATAGCGAGGCATTGCTGGAAGCAGGTTACCAACTGCGCCAACTCGCCATGCTGGATATGTTCCCGCACACGGGGCACCTGGAGTCGATGGCGCTGTTTGAGCGAAATTAAGTGGTTAAATCAAGTCGAGCGACTTGATTTTAGTACCCCACCGAAGAGGACGGACAATGGTTGCGGTAAGAAGTGCACATCTCAATAAAGCTGGCGAATTTGCGCCCGATAGATGGATTGCGAGCCTCGGGATCACCAACCAGCAGTCATGTGAACGCTTAGCCGAAACCTGGCGGTATTGCGAGCAACAGACCAAAGGCCATCCTGACGCAGAATTGCTGTTGTGGCGCGGCGTCGAGATGGTGGAAATCCTGTCGATGCTGAGCATGGACAATGACACGCTGCGAGCCGCGCTGTTGTTCCCTCTTGCCGATGCGGGTGTGGTCACCGAAGAAGTGATGCGCGAAAGCATTGATAACCAGGTTGTGACGCTGATTCACGGCGTGCGCGATATGGCTGCGATTCGCCAGCTAAAAGCCGCTCATACGGATTCCGTTTCTGCTGAGCAGGTCGATAACGTTCGTCGCATGCTATTGGCAATGGTGGATGATTTCCGCTGCGTGGTTATCAAACTGGCAGAGCGAATTGCTCATTTGCGCGAAGTCAAAGACGCTCCGGAAGATGAACGTGTTCTGGCGGCAAAAGAGTGCACCAATATTTATGCTCCGCTCGCTAACCGTCTCGGCATTGGCCAACTCAAATGGGAGCTGGAAGACTACTGCTTCCGCTACCTTCATCCTGATGAATACAAACGAATCGCGAAATTGCTGCATGAGCGTCGTATCGACCGTGAGCATTACATCGACGATTTTGTCAGCGCACTGCGCAAAGCGATGAAAGAAGAGGGTGTTAAGGCTGAAGTGTATGGCCGCCCTAAACACATCTACAGTATCTGGCGCAAGATGCAGAAGAAATCCCTCGCCTTTGATGAGCTGTTCGATGTGCGTGCCGTGCGCGTGGTGGCTGAACGTTTGCAGGATTGCTACGCAGCACTCGGTATTGTGCATACCCATTATCGCCATATGCCTGACGAGTTCGATGACTATGTCGCCAACCCGAAACCTAACGGTTACCAGTCGATTCATACGGTGGTGTTGGGGCCAAACGGCAAGACTATTGAAATCCAAATCCGAACCAAGCAGATGCATGAAGATTCGGAGCTGGGCGTTGCTGCCCACTGGAAATACAAAGAGGGTAATGCCAAGAGCGGCAGTTCCGGCCACGAAGATCGCATTGCGTGGCTGCGTAAACTAATCGCCTGGCAAGAAGAGATGGCTGATTCCGGTGAACTGCTGGATGAAGTGCGCAGCCAGGTGTTCGATGACCGTGTGTATGTGTTTACGCCAAAAGGTGATGTGGTGGATTTACCGGCAGGCTCCACGCCGCTCGATTTTGCTTACCACATCCACAGCGATGTCGGGCATCGCTGTATCGGTGCCAAAATCGGTGGGCGCATTGTGCCATTTACCTACCAGTTGCAGATGGGCGATCAAATTGAAGTTATCACCCAGAAGCAGCCGAACCCGAGCCGTGACTGGTTGAACCCAAACCTGGGCTACATCACCACCAGCCGCGGGCGGGCGAAAATCCACAACTGGTTCCGTAAACAGGATCGCGATAAAAACATCCTGGCCGGGCGGCAGATCCTTGATGATGAAATTGAACATCTTGGTATCAGCCTGAAAGAGGCCGAGAAATCATTACTGCCACGTTATAACTTCAACGATATCGAAGAGTTACTGGCGGCAATTGGTGGCGGTGATATTCGTCTTAATCAGATGAGTAACTACCTGCAAGCGCAGTTTAATAAGCCAACCGCAGCTGAGCAGGATGAACAAGCGCTTCGCCAACTGAAGCAGAAAACGCACACGCCGCAATCGCGCAGCAAAGATAATGGCCGCGTCGTTGTAGAAGGTGTGGGCAATTTGATGCACCACATCGCGCGTTGCTGCCAGCCGATTCCAGGCGATGAAATCGTCGGTTTTATCACCCAAGGCCGCGGTATTTCGATTCACCGCGCAGACTGCGACCAGCTTGCGGAGCTGCAATCCCACGCGCCAGAACGCATTGTGGATGCAGTGTGGGGCGAAAGCTACTCCAGCGGTTATTCGCTCGTGGTGCGCGTTACCGCCAACGATCGCAGCGGATTGCTACGCGACATCACCACGATTCTGGCGAATGAAAAGGTGAATGTTTTAGGGGTTGCGAGCCGCAGCGATACTAAACAGCAACTGGCGACTATCGACATGAATATTGAAATCTACAACCTACAAGTGCTGGGCCGTGTGCTAGGTAAATTGAACCAGGTGCCGGATATTATCGATGCGAAGCGATTGCACGGTTAGACGTTTGTGACAAAAGGGCGGGAGCAATCCCGCCTTTAAATTTTGTATTGCAAGGAATTGAAATGAACCAAATCGATCGCCTTCTGGGCATTATGAAGCGCTTGCGCGACCCGGAAACCGGCTGTCCGTGGGACAAAGAGCAAACTTTCGCGACTATCGCGCCCTATACGCTTGAAGAAACTTATGAAGTGCTCGATGCCATCAACCGCGAAGATTTTGATGATCTTCGTGGTGAACTTGGCGACTTACTGTTCCAGGTGGTGTTTTACGCACAAATGGCCCAGGAAGAAGGGCGCTTTAATTTCGACGACATCTGTGCAGCCATCAGCGACAAACTCGAGCGTCGTCATCCGCATATCTTTGCTGACGGCACCGCAGGAAACAGCACCGAAGTGCTGGAGCGCTGGGAACAAATCAAGAGCGATGAGCGTGCTGAAAAAGCGCAACATTCTGCACTCGATGATATCCCTCACGCTCTGCCTGCGTTAATGCGCGCACATAAAATCCAGAAGCGTTGTTCAACGGTTGGTTTCGACTGGACCACGCTTGGCCCGGTATTAGACAAAGTCTATGAAGAGATAGACGAAGTGATGTTTGAAGCCAAACAGGTCGTCGTTGATGAAGCCAAACTGGAAGAAGAAGTCGGTGATTTATTGTTCGCGACCGTCAATCTTGCACGCCATTTAGGCACCAAAGCTGAGACCGCTTTGCAAAAAGCCAACCTTAAATTCGAGCGCCGTTTCCGTCAGGTAGAAGAGATTATTGCCGCCAGAGGCCTGACAATGACCGGAGTTGACCTGGAAATCATGGAAGAAGTCTGGCAAGAAGTTAAACGCCAGGAAACTGATATCTAACACGTTTTTGTGGTCAAGCGCATTTTATGGCCATTTCGATTTAACAAGCTCTTGATTTGAGTCAAAAACATTTCTACCAGACGGGCTATTTTCAGTGCCCTGACAAAGTGCGAGGTCAGGGCTTAGCAGACAGAATGAAAGTTTGTGGCGCCGATACTGTTCGGGTATACTACTTTCCCGTCCTGGTACTCCCATCGTCTTTAAACCTAACTTCTCAGGTTCAGCATGACAACGAACTATATTTTTGTGACCGGCGGGGTCGTTTCCTCTCTGGGTAAAGGCATTGCCGCAGCCTCCCTCGCAGCTATTCTCGAAGCCCGTGGCCTCAACGTATCCATCATGAAACTCGATCCGTATATCAACGTCGATCCGGGTACCATGAGCCCTATTCAACATGGGGAAGTGTTCGTTACAGAAGACGGCGCTGAAACCGACCTGGATTTAGGTCACTACGAGCGTTTCATTCGCAACAAAATGACGCGTCGTAACAACTTCACCACTGGCCGTATCTACTCAGATGTTCTGCGTAAAGAACGCCGTGGCGACTATCTGGGCGCGACAGTCCAGGTTATTCCACACATCACGAACGCAATCAAAGAACGCATCCTTGAAGGTGGCGAAGGCTACGATGTCGTGCTGGTTGAAATCGGCGGTACTGTAGGTGATATCGAATCCCTGCCGTTCCTCGAAGCGATTCGCCAGATGGCCGTAGAAGTGGGTCGTGAGCACACGCTGTATATGCACCTGACTTTGGTGCCATACATGGCTGCTGCCGGTGAAGTGAAAACCAAACCGACTCAACACTCCGTTAAAGAGCTGCTTTCTATCGGTATTCAGCCTGATGTGCTGATTTGCCGCTCAGACCGCGTCGTTCCGGCTAACGAACGTGCAAAAATTGCATTGTTCTGTAACGTGCCGGAGAAAGCGGTTATTTCTCTAAAAGATGTTGATTCCATCTATAAAATTCCAGGCCTGTTGAAATCACAGGGGCTGGACGATTATATTTGTAAACGATTCAGCTTGAACGTTCCTGAAGCTAACTTGTCCGAATGGGAACAAGTTATTTATGAAGAAGCGAATCCGACAAGCGAAGTCACGATTGGTATGGTCGGCAAGTACATTGAACTGCCAGATGCCTACAAATCTGTGATTGAAGCGTTGAAACACGGTGGTTTGAAAAACCGTCTTACCGTTAACATCAAGCTGATTGACTCGCAGGATGTTGAAACTCGCGGTGCTGAAGAAATGCTGAAGGGATTGGATGCTATCCTTATCCCTGGCGGTTTCGGTTACCGTGGTGTGGAAGGCAAAATCGCCACCGCGCGCTATGCTCGTGAGCAGAACATTCCATATCTGGGCATTTGCTTAGGTATGCAGGTTGCGCTGATTGAGTTCGCACGGAACGTTGCAGGCATGGCTAACGCCAACTCAACTGAATTTGTGCCAGACTGTAAATACCCGGTGGTCGCCTTAATCACCGAGTGGCGTGACGAAGAAGGTAACGTTGAAGTTCGTACTGAAAAGAGCGACTTAGGCGGCACCATGCGTCTTGGTGGTCAGCAGTGTCAGTTGACCGATGGTAGTCTGGTGCGCCAGATGTACGGTGAGCCGACAATTACTGAGCGCCATCGCCATCGTTATGAAGTCAACAACATGTTGTTGAAGCAAATTGAAACAGCAGGTCTGCGCGTTGCGGGCCGTTCCGGTGATGACCAACTGGTAGAAATCATCGAAGTGCCAAATCATCCTTGGTTTGTTGCTTGCCAGTTCCACCCGGAATTTACTTCTACTCCGCGTGATGGGCACCCACTGTTCGCAGGCTTTGTGAAAGCTGCCGGTGAGTACCAGAAGCGTCAGGCGAAGTAAGCAGAAAGTTAGAACGACAACGCGCGAATGTTTCGCGCGTTGTTTGTCTGGAGTTTTAGTTTAACTTGTACTGAGGAAAATCTAATGTCCAAAATCGTTAAAGTCATCGGTCGTGAAATCATCGACTCCCGTGGTAACCCGACTGTTGAAGCTGAAGTTCATCTGGAAGGCGGTTTCGTAGGTATGGCTGCTGCACCATCAGGTGCTTCAACTGGTTCCCGCGAAGCGCTGGAACTGCGCGATGGCGACAAATCTCGCTTCCTGGGCAAAGGCGTTCTGAAAGCCGTTGCTGCAGTTAACGGCCCGATCGCTGCGGCTGTAATTGGTAAAGATGCGAAAGACCAGGCTAACATCGATAAGATCATGATCGACCTGGACGGTACCGAAAACAAATCCAACTTCGGCGCTAACGCAATCCTGGCTGTTTCCCTTGCTGCTGCTAAAGCTGCTGCTGCCTCTAAAGGCCTGCCGCTGTATGCACACATCGCTGAACTGAACGGCACCCCAGGCAAATTCTCTATGCCTCTGCCAATGATGAACATCATCAACGGTGGCGAGCACGCAGACAACAACGTTGATATCCAGGAATTCATGATTCAACCAGTTGGTGCTAAAACTCTGAAAGAAGCCATCCGTATGGGTTCTGAAGTGTTCCACACCCTGGCTAAAGTTCTGAAATCTAAAGGTATGGGTACTGCTGTTGGTGACGAGGGTGGCTATGCGCCAAACCTGGGTTCCAACGCTGAAGCATTGGCTGTAATCGCTGAAGCGGTTAAAGCTGCAGGCTACGAGCTGGGTAAAGACGTTACTCTGGCTATGGACTGTGCTGCTTCTGAATTCTACAAAGACGGTAAATACGTTCTGGCTGGCGAAGGCAACAAAGCTTTCACCTCTGAAGAATTCACCCACTTCCTGGAAGACCTGACCAAACAGTACCCAATCGTTTCTATCGAAGACGGTCTGGACGAGTCTGATTGGGATGGTTTCGCATACCAGACTAAAGTTATGGGCGACAAACTTCAGCTGGTTGGTGACGACCTGTTCGTTACTAACACCAAAATCCTGAAAAGAGGTATCGACAACGGTATCGCTAACTCCATTCTGATCAAATTCAACCAGATCGGTTCTCTGACCGAAACTCTGGCTGCGATCAAAATGGCGAAAGATGCTGGCTACACTGCAGTTATCTCTCACCGTTCAGGCGAAACTGAAGACGCTACCATCGCTGACCTGGCTGTTGGTACTGCTGCAGGCCAGATCAAAACTGGTTCTATGAGCCGTTCTGACCGTGTTGCTAAGTACAACCAGCTGATTCGTATCGAAGAAGCTTTGGCTGCAGCGGGCACACCAGCTCCGTTCAACGGTCTGAAAGAAGTTAAAGGTCAGTAATTCGTTACTGCTTTAAATTCTGATTAAAAAACCCGCTTTGGCGGGTTTTTTTGTGCCCTTTTTTCGCCAAACCTGAGTCACCCTCGCATAAACCGGGAATGCAGTTTGCGGTTGCCTGTGCTCTCGACCAGGATTAGTGAGTTATTTCACTCACAGGTCAGGAGACCGCCATGAAAGCTGCAGTTGTTAACAAAGACCACTCTGTCGGCATCATAGATAAGCCCGTTCGCCCACTTGAGTACGGCGAGGCATTACTGACGATGGAGTGTTGCGGTGTTTGTCACACCGATTTGCATGTGAAAAATGGAGACTTTGGTGATGTGACTGGCATTACGCTGGGTCACGAAGGTATCGGGGTAGTGAAATCTATCGGCCCAGGTGTTACTTCGCTGAAAGTGGGGGACCGTGCTAGTGTCGCCTGGTTCTTCCGTGGATGCGGAAATTGCGAATATTGTAATACTGGTAACGAAACGCTGTGTCGTAGCGTAACAAACGCAGGGTATACAGCAGATGGTGGAATGGCCGAAGAGTGCATCGTTGTTGCTGACTATGCGGTAAAAGTACCCGACGGCCTCGAATCTGCCGCAGCCAGCAGCGTGACTTGTGCGGGTGTGACAACTTACAAAGCGGTGAAAGTTTCGCATATCCAACCAGGGCAGTGGATTGCGATTTACGGCTTAGGTGGTCTTGGTAACCTCGCACTGCAATACGCAAAGAATGTGTTTAATGCCAAAGTTATCGCTATCGACGTGAATGATGCACAACTCGATTTTGCCAAAGAATGCGGGGCTGATTTAGTCATCAATTCGCGCAATGAAGATGCGGCAAAAGTTATTCAGGAAAAAGTAGGTGGCGCACATGCGGCTGTGGTCACCGCTGTCGCAAAAGCGGCGTTCAACTCGGCGGTAGATGCGGTTCGTGCCGGTGCTCGCATTGTTGCTGTTGGGCTGCCTTCAGAGTCCATGAGTCTCAACATTCCGCGTCTGGTGCTTGATGGCATCGAAGTTGTTGGTTCATTAGTTGGAACTCGCATGGATCTGGCCGAAGCCTTCCAGTTTGCTGCCGAAGGCAAAGTTGTGCCGAAAGTGACGATGCGCCCACTTGAAGATATCAATGCGATCTTCAAGGAAATGGAAGAGGGTAAAATCAAAGGCCGCATGGTGATTGATTTTAAAACGAAGAAGTAAGCGTTGCCGGGAAAATTTAATATGGCCGGGTTTCCCGGCCATTTGATTTTATAGCGACTGAATCACGCGTTTAAGCAGCCGAATTCTCGGCTCGATGCTGTCTATCTCCAGATACTCTGACGCACTGTGGAAACCTGCGCCGATCGGGCCAAACCCATCAAGCGACGGGACACCTAATGCGGCTGTATGGTTAGCATCTGAACCACCACCCACAGACTTCCAGCGTACGTCGATGCCTTCGGCAACACCGGCCTGTTCAACAACTTGCATTAACTTTTCAGTATCTGCTGTTGGTGACATGGCTGGTTTATGCGCTTGCTGTTTAACAGCGGTTTTCACATCGCGCTCGAATTCCCGCTGGCTATAAGCCTGGATTGCAGCATGGACTCGCGCATATTCATCGTTGTCCTGGAAGCGGACATCGACAATCATCTCCGCGTGTTCCGGTACGATATTCGCCACGACACCGCCAGAAATCACACCGACATTGATAGTGGTGCCCTTGGATATATCTGCCAGGTCACTGATTTCCAGAACGGCGCGCGCCAGCGCTTTTATAGCAGAGCGACCAGACTCCGGATCATTGCCCGCATGTGACGCCACACCCTTAAATGTGAGTTTATAACCTGCAATGCCTTTGCGTGCTTTCACCAGCGAACCATCAGCCCTGGCGGCTTCACACACCAATACATAACGGCTACGTTTTGCCAGTTCACCAATCCAGTGGTGGGAGTGAGCGGAGCCGGTTTCTTCATCCGGGTTCATTGCCACGCCAATGGATAACCGCTCCAGAGTCGCCTTATCCATTTCGCGCAACGCCCAGAGAATATTCAGCAGCCCGCTTTTCATATCGGATACGCCAGGGCCATATGCACGGTTTCCTTCAATGCGGAAAGGGCGCTCAGCTACAGTTCCGACTGGGAACACGGTATCCATATGCCCGACGAGCAGCACGTCATACCGATCAGCATTGGGTTTGTTGGTTGCAAACAATCCTGGCCCAACTTTTTCACCGAGTGAGACTCGGTCGCATTGCCAGTTTTCGTCCTGATACCAGTGCTGAATAATTCTGCTGACTTCCTCTACGCCATCAATAGTTGCTGTTCCACAGTCGATGTTGACTACTTTTTTTAGTTCATGAAGATACTGTTTTAAATCCATGGGGGTACTCCAGAATCATAGTTAACGTGGCGCCAGGCATCCTGCACCTGTGAGCCCATCAGAAAAATGGCTGGAGCGATGCTAAAAGTGTCTGGTGAATGGGAACATGACGATGATCAAGCCGCGTGGCATAGAGGTAGATCAAGGGGAATTGTTGTGATGATAACCATGTTTTATATGCGTTATCAGGTGTTTTTTTAACATTGATTCTGGAACATATGCCGCCGCAGCCGCGTTACGCATGATCTCAGCCGTCACTTCTGCGATAATTACTCTTTATACCTATTATCTGAGAAGACTATGCAGTATCCGATTAACGAGATGTTCCAGACCCTGCAAGGGGAGGGCTATTTTACTGGTGTGCCCGCCATTTTTATTCGCCTACAAGGCTGCCCAGTGGGCTGCGCGTGGTGCGATACCAAACACACCTGGGATAAACTCGCGGATCGTGAAGTCTCTCTGTTCAGCATTCTGGCTAAAACCAAAGAAAGCGATAAATGGGGCAATGCCAGTGCCGAAGATCTGCTGGCAATTTTCCAGCGCCAGGACTACACAGCCCGCCATGTAGTGATTACTGGTGGCGAACCTTGTATTCACGATCTCACGCCACTGACCTCGCTCTTTGAGCACCACGGCTATAGCTGCCAGATTGAAACCAGCGGCACGCACGAAGTGCGTTGTACTGCCGGAACCTGGGTTACTGTTTCACCAAAAGTGAATATGCGCGGGGGATATGATGTGCTGTCTCAGGCGTTAGAGCGTGCGGACGAAATTAAGCACCCGGTTGGGCGTATGCGTGATATTGAAGCGCTGGACGAACTGCTGGCGACGTTGGTGGATGATAAAAAACGGATTATTGCGCTTCAGCCAATCAGCCAGAAAGAAGACGCGACACGCCTGTGCATTGAAACGTGCATTGCCCGCAACTGGCGACTTTCGATGCAGACACATAAATATTTAAATATCGCATAAAACTAAAAAGGCACCTTTACGGTGCCTTTCTTTTAACCTTTATACACGCAACCGGCGGTACAGGTTTCTTTTACCATCACTGAACTTAGCAGCGGCACAAGCGGTTTCATTTCATCCCAGATCCATTTCGCCAGCACTTCGCTGGTCGGGTTTTCAAGCCCCGGAATATCATTCAGATAGTAATGATCCAGTCGGTCATAAGTCGGTTTAAATGCCGCCTTCAGCTCAGAAAAATCCATAATCCAGCCGGTATAAGGATCAACCTCGCCAGTGATTTCCAGACGCACCATAAAGGAGTGGCCATGCAGGCGGCCGCACTTGTGGCCTTCAGGCACATGCGGCAGGTGGTGAGCGGCTTCGAAGGTAAAATCTTTAAACAGAGTGGTGGTCATTATTACTATCTCAATAGGACGAAAAACCGCCGCATAGTACCGGAATCCACTATTTTAAGCATTAACTAAAACTATCATCATTGGTTAAAGCTCTGTTTTAGTCATGTTTACTAATTTAAGTTGATATAAATCAAAGGATTAACTAACCACTTTTAACGTTATGGATTACCCGTAAAAGCGGTTAGTCATTTTGGTTATTTGATATTTCTATCCCTTCTTTAATTGTTATTATCCTGATGGTTACCCTTACACCATGAATGCTTTTTACCGTTGAATGATGAAAACGGACCTTTTGCTACTGGAACCCAATCAAGCATGACAACTCAGGCCCCACCGACCGCTTTGCTGCCGCTAACCCCGGAGCAATTGGCACGCCTTCAGGCGGCGACAACCGATTTCTCGCAGACGCAACTGGCTTGGTTATCCGGCTATTTCTGGGGGATGATAAATCAACAACCGGGCGCTGTTACCACGGCTCAGGCACCTGCGGCAGAAGTTCCAGTCATTACGCTGATTTCTGCATCGCAAACCGGTAACGCGCGTCGCGTGAGTGAGCAATTGCGCGATGATTTACTGGCAGCAAAACTGAACGTTAACCTGGTTAACGCGGGCGACTATAAATTCAAACAAATTGCCCAGGAAAAACTGCTGGTTGTCGTGACTTCAACGCAAGGTGAAGGGGAACCCCCTGAAGAAGCCGTAGCGTTGCACAAATTCCTGTTTTCGAAAAAAGCGCCAAAGTTGCCAGGAACCGCGTTTGCGGTATTCAGCCTCGGCGATACCTCTTACGAATTCTTCTGCCAGTCCGGTAAAGACTTTGATAACAAACTCGCGGAACTCGGTGGTGAGCGCCTGTTGGACCGCGTGGATTGTGATGTGGAGTTCCAGCCAGCAGCAGCCGAGTGGCGTGCAAAAATTGTCGATGTCCTGAAATCCCGTGTGCCGGCCGAAACGCCTGCACAAGCGGCAGTGACTGCCACGGGCGTGGTCAACGAAGTATTCTCAAGCCCATACACTAAAGAAGCGCCGCTGACCGCAACGCTTGCAGTTAACCAGAAAATCACTGGCCGTGATTCAGAAAAAGATGTGCGCCATTTCGAAATCGATTTGGGTGATTCAGGCCTGCGTTATCAGCCGGGTGATGCGCTCGGTGTCTGGTATCAAAACGATCCTGCACTGGTTAAAGAACTGGTTGAACTGCTGTGGCTGAAAGGCGATGAAAGCGTCACGGTCGACGGTAAAACGTTACCGCTCAGCGAAGCACTGGAGTGGCATTTCGAACTCACTATCAACACCGCCAACATTGTTGAGAAATACGCGCAGATTACCCGCAATGCAGCGCTGCTGGATTTGGCGGGTGATAAAGCTAAGCTGCAACACTTTGCTCATAACACGCCGATTGTCGACATGGTGCGTTATGCGCCAGCAGAATTAACGGCTGAGCAGTTGGTTGAACTGCTGCGTCCACTGACGCCGCGCCTGTATTCCATTGCATCGTCGCAGGCAGAAGCTGAAAACGAAGTGCACATCACCGTTGGCGTAGTGCGTTATGACATCGAAGGTCGTGCTCGCACCGGAGGAGCTTCTGGTTTCCTGGCCGATCGCCTTGAAGAAGATGGCGAAGTGCGTGTGTTCATTGAGCACAACGATAACTTCCGCCTGCCAGCTAACCCGGAAACCCCGGTGATTATGATTGGCCCAGGCACTGGTATTGCCCCGTTCCGTTCGTTCATGCAGCAGCGTGAAAACGACGGTGCGGGCGGTAAAAACTGGTTGTTCTTCGGCAACCCGCACTTTACTGATGATTTCCTGTATCAGGTTGAATGGCAGCGTTACGTCAAAGATGGCCTGTTGACCAACATTGATCTCGCCTGGTCACGCGACCAGGAACATAAAATATACGTACAAGATAAACTGCGCGAAAAAGGCGCGGAACTGTGGAGCTGGATTAATGAAGGCGCCCACATTTACGTCTGCGGCGATGCGAATCGCATGGCAAAAGACGTTGAGCAGGCGTTACTGGAAGTGGTAGCTGAGTTCGGTGGTATGGATACCGAAACGGCTGATGAATTTTTAAGTGAGCTGCGCGTTGAGCGCCGTTATCAGCGAGATGTCTACTAATGAGCGAAAAACACCCAGGACCATTAGTGGTCGAAGGCAAACTGTCTGATGCCGAGCGCCTGAAACGCGAAAGCAACTATTTGCGTGGCACCATTCAGGAAGATTTGCAGGACGGCCTGACCGGCGGCTTCAGAGGCGACAACTTCTTGTTGATCCGCTTCCACGGTATGTATCAGCAAGATGACCGTGATATTCGTGCTGAGCGTGCTGAGCAAAAGCTCGAGCCGCGTCACGCGATGATGCTGCGTTGCCGTCTGCCGGGGGGGATTATTACCACCGAGCAATGGCGTGCGATTGATAAGTTTGCCGAAGACAAAACCATCTACGGCAGCATTCGCCTGACCAACCGCCAGACTTTCCAGTTCCACGGTATTCTGAAAAAGAACGTGAAACCGGCACACGAAATGCTGCATGAAGTTGGGCTGGATGCGCTGGCGACCGCCAACGATGTGAACCGCAACGTGCTGTGTACGTCGAACCCGGTGGAGTCTGAACTGCACCAGGAAGCGTACGAGTGGGCGAAAAAGCTTTCCGAACATTTGCTGCCACGCACTCGCGCTTATGCGGAGATCTGGTGGGATCAAGAGAAAGTGGCGACGACCGACGAAGAGCCGATCCTCGGTTCCACCTATCTGCCGCGTAAGTTTAAAACCACGGTCGTGGTACCTCCGCAGAACGATGTCGATCTTCATGCCAACGACATGAACTTCATCGCGATTGCGAAAGACGGCAAGCTGGTGGGCTTTAACCTGCTGGTGGGTGGTGGTTTATCCATCGAACATGGTAACAAAGCAACGTATGCCCGCACCGCGAGCGAGTTTGGCTACATTCCGCTGGAACACACTCTGGCGGTAGCGGAAGCTGTTGTCACCACGCAACGCGACTGGGGCAACCGTACCGATCGTAAAAATGCCAAGACCAAATATACGCTGGAGCGCGTCGGTGTTGACGTGTTTAAAGCCGAAGTTGAACGCCGTGCCGGGATTACATTCGAGCCGACTCGCGCGTATGAATTTACCGGGCGTGGCGATCGTATTGGCTGGGTAAAAGGCATCGACGACAAATGGCATCTGACGCTGTTTATCGAAAATGGCCGCATTCTGGATTACCCGGGAAGGCCGCTGAAAACCGGTCTGATGGAGATCGCGAAGATCCATAAAGGCGATTTCCGCCTGACGGCAAACCAGAATCTGATCGTGGCGGGTGTGCCAGCAAGCGAAAAAGCAGCGATCGAGAAGATCGCCAAAGAAAGCGGCCTGATGAACGCGGTGAAACCACAGCGTGAAAACTCGATGGCCTGCGTTTCCTTCCCGACTTGCCCGCTGGCGATGGCCGAAGCTGAACGCTTCTTGCCGCAGTTTGTGACTAAAGTTGAAGAAGTGCTGGAGAAACACAACGTGCCGGATGAACACATCGTCACGCGTGTTACCGGCTGCCCGAACGGCTGTGGCCGTGCGCTGTTGGCTGAAATCGGTCTGGTGGGCAAAGCACCAGGGCGCTACAACCTGCACATCGGCGGTAACCGTATTGGTACGCGTATTCCGCGTATGTACCGTGAGAACATCACTGAGCCAGAAATTCTGGCATCGATTGATGAACTGGTTGGGCGTTGGTCGAAAGAGCGCGAAGCTGATGAAGGCTTTGGTGATTTCACCATCCGTGCCGGGATTGTTCGCCCGGTGCTGGACCCGGCCCGGGATCTGTGGGACTAGCGTTGCAGTTAATGTCGGATGGTGCTAACGCTAGTCCGACCTACGAAAGACCGTTGTAGGGTGGATAGGCCGAAGGGGCCGTCCACCATGATATCAAGCAACTAGCGAGGCACGTATGTCGGTACTCGATCTAAAAGCGTTGAATGAACTGCCGAAAGTCGAGCGCATAATGGCGCTGGGCGAGGTCAATAGCCAGCTCGAAAAGCTCACGGCGCAGCAGCGTGTCACCTGGTCGCTGGAAAACCTGCCGGGGGAGTTTGTGCTCTCCTCAAGTTTTGGTATTCAGGCTGCGGTGTCTTTGCATCTGGTAACTCAACAGTTCCCGGATATCCCTGTCATTCTTACCGATACCGGCTATCTGTTCCCGGAAACCTACCAGTTTATTGATGAGCTGACCGACAAGCTGAAGCTCAATCTGAAAGTTTTCAGCGCGAAGGAAAGTGCGGCGTGGCAGGAAGCGCGTTACGGCAAGCTGTGGGAGCAGGGTGTTGAAGGCATTGAGAAATATAATGACATCAACAAAGTTGAGCCAATGAACCGTGCGCTACGCGAGCTGGACGGCCAAACCTGGTTTGCTGGCCTGCGCCGCGAGCAATCTGGCAGCCGTGCCAATTTGCTGGTGCTGGCGATTCAACGCGAAGTCTTTAAAATTCTACCAATTATCGACTGGGACAACCGCCAGGTTTACCAATACCTCACAGCCAATGGCCTGAAGTACCATCCTCTGTGGGATCAGGGCTACCTTTCCGTGGGCGACACTCATACCACGCGTAAGTGGGAAGAGGGTATGGCAGAAGAAGAGACACGTTTCTTTGGTTTGAAGCGCGAGTGCGGTTTGCACGAATAACACACCGAAAGCACTATAATTCCGAAGCCTGTCGCGCAATGCCGACGGGCTTTTTTTATGATTAGAACTCGTCTTCATTTCTATTAGTCATACTAATAGATTCGTAATATTTGACAATCCCCCTCGAAACTGCAAATTCGTCATTGTTATCATTTTAAATATAACACAATAAAATCAATGTGTTAGTGATGTTTATTTCAGGTGTTTTCATAAATACCGTTAATATTTGCCATTCGGCAACAAATAATCACTAATTTGGTAACTTTAAAATTACGACATTGTTCACACAATAGTCAGTTTATAAATACTATAGTACGACAAATAGAATAATTTACTCCCCTGTCTTTTCTCAACCCTACGAGAGTTGCTATGAAGATCGAACGTATAAAAGTGCTGGTGAGCCGGCCTGGACGAAATTTTGTTACGGTAAAAATTGAAACGGACGAAGGAATTTATGGTGTGGGTGACGCCACACTGAATGGCAGGGAAATGGCCGTTGCAGCTTATCTGGAAGAGCACATTGCTCCGTGTCTTATCGGCAAAGATCCGCGCAATATCGAAGATATCTGGCAGTACCTTTATCGCGGTGCGTACTGGCGTAAAGGTCCGGTGACGATGACGGCGATCGGTGCAATCGACATGGCGTTGTGGGACATTCTGGGCAAACATGCGGGGCTACCGGTCTGGCAACTGCTGGGTGGAAAAAGCCGTCAGGGCGTGACGGTGTATGTTCATGCCAACGGTGAAAGCATCGACGAAGTGCTGGATAACACGGCGAATTTTATTGAACAAGGCTACAAAGCCATTCGTCTGCAATGTGCGATTCCATCCACCAAAGGCACTTATGGCACGCTGGAAGGGAAGAAAAATTACTATGAGTTGCAGGGTAATCGCCCGTTGCCGCCGGAACAAGCGTGGTCTACGCGCAAATACATGAATTTCATACCTGAGTTGTTCAAAGCGGCTCGCGAACGTTTCGGTTACGGCATCGATTTATTGCATGATGTTCATAGTCGCCTGACGCCAATAGAAGCAGCACGATTAGGAAAACTGCTGGAGCCGTATGATTTACTGTTTTTAGAAGACACCGTCACGGCAGAAAACCCGGCTGGTTATCAAATTATTCGCCAGCACACCACGACACCGCTGGCCGTGGGTGAAATATTTAATACCATCTGGGATGCAAAAGAGTTAATCGAAACGCAATCGATAGATTATATCCGTACCGCAGTTTCACATGGTGGTGGAATAACGCCGATGCGTAAGCTCAGTGCATTTTCCGACCTTTATCATGTGCGTATGGCTCCGCATGGAGCACCGGATTTATCCCCCATATCCACAATGGCCCATTTGCATCTTAATAGTTGGGCACCTAATTTTGGTATCCAGGAATTTGTTGGTTTTGGCACCCCTGAATTAAATAGCATCTTTAAATACGAACTACCTCTCAAGGATGGAATGCTATTAGTTTCTGATAAACCAGGTTTGGGAATAGATATAGATGAAGCCGCCATGGGAAATTACCCCTATGTCAGATCTTATCTTCCTGTTAGCCGCCTCGAAGACGGAACGCTCTGGAACTGGTAATCCTCTGACCTAAGGGTACGATTATGATCTATGATACCGCTGTAATCTGTGGTTATTTCATCTTAATGGTGTTGATCAGTTTTATATTTAAAAAAATGGCCAGTAAATCCTCCAGTGATTATTTCCGTGGCGGTGGCCGTATGTTGTGGTGGATGGTGGGGGCGACGGCGTTTATGACGCAGTTTAGCGCCTGGACATTTACCGGAGCCGCCGGGAAAGCGTTTAGCGATGGCTTTATGGTGGCAGCAATATTCCTCGGGAATACCATCGCATACGGAATTTCCTGGCTATGGTTTGCAAAACGTTTCCGCCAGGTACGCGTAGACACGGCCACTGAAGTGATTCGTCATCGCTTTGGTTCGCAGAATGAACACTTCTTCACATGGGTGATTATCCCACTGAGTATTCTGAGCGGCGCAGTAATGATGAATGCGTTGGCGATATTTGTTAGCACCGTTTTTGACTGGGATCTTTCGGTCACGATTTGGGTAACCGGTATTGTGGTGTTAATGATCTCGTTATTAAGCGGAGCCTGGGGCGTGGTTGCTTCAGACTTTGTTCAAACCTTAATTGTTGCGGTTATTTCTATTGCCTGCGCCATTGTTGCATTAGTCAACGTTGGCGGTCCAGTAAATATGGTCACTCACTTCCCATCCGGCTTTATTATGGGGCCGAATATGAATTACGGAGTGGTGATATTAGGTTCAGTTATCTTCTTTATTGTAAAACAGCTGCAAAATATAAATAACATGCAGGACTCTTACCGTTTCCTGAATGCGAAAGACTCGAAGAATGCCCAAAAGGCCGCTTTCTTTGCCATGATATTAATGGCGGTAGGGACGTTGATTTGGTTTATTCCACCGTGGGTTTCTGCCAGCCTTTACCCGGATGCCACTGCGCAATATGCCGCTCTCGGAAATAAAGCCTCGGACACTATTTATTTGAGCTTTGTTGAACGGGCAATGCCTGCGGGAACCGTTGGTTTGCTAGTCGCCGGTTTATTTGCCGCAACCATGTCGACAATGGACCCGGCTTTGAACCGCAATAGCGGCATTTTCGTGCGCAGTTTCTGGGTGCCGGTGGTTTGCCGTAATAAAAAGATCAGTGACCGTGCGGAGCTATTTGCCGGGAAAATGTTCTGCATTGTGAACGGCTTGCTGGTGATTATTGTTTCGCTGTTCTTCAGTCATCTTGAAGGCATGAGTTTGTTTGACCTGATGATGTCGGTTTCAACACTTGCTCAGGCTCCACTCCTGGTGCCGCTGTTCTTCGGCATGTTTATCAAGCGCACTCCGCGCTGGGCGGCGTGGGGAACCGTGGTATTCGGCATCTTTGTGTCATGGATGTGTATGGATGTGTTGACCTCGAAAGCACTCGGCCAGTTGCTGGGAATTGAGTTTACAAAACGTGAACTGAGCGAAATCAACGTCATCATCAACATCATTGCTCACCTGGTGCTGACGGGCGGTTTCTTTATCTGCACCAAACTGTTCTACCGCGAAACCTCTTACTCAGCTAAAGAGAAGGAGCAGATTGAAACCTTCTTCAAAAATATTGAAACCGAGGTGGTTGAGGATTCAGAACAGCAAGGGTTTGACCTGCAGCAACGCGAAAAAATCGGCTTTATTACCATGCTGATGAGCGGCGGCCTGGTGTTGATGGTGCTTATTCCCAACCCGTTATGGGGGCGATTATTGTTCCTGGCGTGTGCCGCATCGGTATTCCTGGTGGGGTATTTACTGCGCCTGAGTTGCCGGGTTGGGCAGGATTCCCCGCAGCAGGCGAAAGATACGCTCTGACTCGCAAAAGCGCCTTTTACCGGGCGCTTTTCTTTTGCATAGCCCGGATAGGTTGGTAGTATTTGTAATACTAAATGACAAATAGAGGTGATCCGATGTTTCCTGATTTACGGAATAAACGTGTATTAGTGACTGGCGCTTCGGCAGGCGTAGGTTTGGCAGCGGCAGAGGCACTTTTACGCTGTGGCGCAAAAGTGGGTATTAATGGCCGCCGCTCCGCGCAGGAGATGGAACCGCAGCTTGCGAGGCTTCGCAGTTTAGGTGGCGAAGTTTGCTATTTCCCGGCTGATTTATCCCAGTCAGGTGCCTGTCAGCAATTGGTCAGCGCTTTTGTCGAACAATTTGGTGGCCTCGATGTGCTTATCAATAACGCCGGGGGTTTAGGTGGGCGTGCAGGTCTTGAGAGCATCGACGATGACTTCTATGATCTCGTCATGGACTTGAACGCACGCTCGGCATTAATGATGACCAAATATGCGATTCCTCATCTGCGTGAGTCGGCAAAAACCAGCGGTGAAACCGCCTCGGTAATCAGCACCGGTTCGATTGCAGGGCGCGAAGGTGGCGGCATTGGCGCAGGTATTTACGCAGCGTCAAAAGCCTGGTTGCACGACATTCATCGCAATTGGGTGAAAGAATTCACCAAAGATAATATTCGCTTCAACATTGTTTCGCCGGGCACCATTGATACCGCGTTCCATGAAGATAAACCGCAGGAGCTGCGTGACAAGATTGCCGGGTCGATTGCAATGGGGCGTTTTGGGCGCAGTGAAGAGGTGGCTCCGAGCTTCCTGTTCTTTGCATCTCATAAAATGAGCGGCTACATTACCGGCCAGATTTTAGATGTAAATGGCGGCCAGATGGCGCCTTAAAGGTATCCGTCGTACTTCGAGTTGCAGCAGTGCTGACTGCAACTCGAATTTTTTTGGCTACATGGTTTAGTGATACACTAATTTCCTTCCCTTTTTCAGGTATGACAAAAGCATGCAATTCACAACCATTGCTACTACGCAACGCGGTCTGGATGGACTTATTGCCAGCGACATCGCCCGCAAGATTCTTTCCGGGCAACTTTTGCCGGGGGATATTCTACCCAGCGAAGTGGAGCTTTGTGAACAGCTCGGTGTGAGCCGCACGGCATTGCGTGAGGCGCTCAAACTTGTGTCATCTAAAGGGATGCTTGAATCTCGCCCGAAAGTGGGAACCCGTGTTCGCCCGCGCAATAACTGGAATATCCTTGATGTTCAGTTGCTCGAATGGATGAATGGCATGGAAGGGACGCTGGAAATGTATCACCAGTTTCTCGAGTTCCGCCGTGTTATTGAGCCACATGCGACACGTCTTGCCGCGCTGAATGCGACCAGCGAGCAGCGAATTGAGCTTTCCCGTGTGCATGAAGAAATGTGTGCCGTGGCGAAAGATTTCGACCCGGATCGGTGGGTGGATGTGGATACGCGCTTCCACCGTGCTATTTTCCTGGCTTCGGGAAATTGCTTCTATGCCCCGTTTGGCAATGTGCTGACCACCGTGTTTAAGTGGTTTATCAGCCATTCGTCGAAAGAAGGCGGCATGTGCCTGGAAGATCATCACCGCATTTATCGCGCGATTATGATTGGCGACGGTGAAGCCGCCTATGATGCATCTTTAGCGTTGATGACGGCAAGCAAACACCGTCTATAAAGGCTGCACCGCAAACTGCCCAAATCCTGGGCGGTTATCGACGCAAATTTCCAGCGCTTCACCTTCCGCAAAATAAACCGCAACTTTAGTCTGGGCGGCAATATCGTGCTCCAGCACTTCGACACGTTTTACCTGCCCGCGCGCATTGCGTGAAGTTTCGCTGGCTTCATCAAAATAGCCGTGGCTTTCAATAGTGGTGGCAAATACCACGTTGTCGCCATGAGTACGCCATAACCACGCAGGTTCAACACGTAAATTGAACTGCGGATCGCCAGCACCGGTCTGAGCAATAATCAGCTCGCCGCCCTGGGGCAACGCGCCCGTTGCGGTGTAAAAAGTATCGCCATCAAGCCAGGTCAGTTGCCCATTTTCACCTGCAGGAACCGGGCTGCGGGCGCAATCCCATAAATGCTGATAGCCATTCCGATCGCCTAATGGCTGCCATGACCTTGAATAATTCAGTGATAGCGAGGTGTTGATCAGTTGTCCACGCCCGTGCAGGCAATAATCATATTGGTGTTTATCGCTGCTGCTTAGACTGAAAAGATCGAGCACCAAGGGCTTTTCGCACTGCGGCACATTGAGTAATAACACGGTGCGCTGCTGGTTGACGCCGGGCCAGTCATCGTGGCTGCAAGCGCTCATCCCCTGGCCGTGTGGGTTATCGGTGATAAAGAAGTGCGTTTCACCATGGTGCAACGCGGCCCGGTTTTTGTCGAAATTATGCTGACAGCCTTCATCTACCACCACCGTGTTGTGGGCGACGGTTTGTTTGCAGTAGCTGTTGTTTTCAGGAATGTAGCGCCCGCCAAATTTCGGTTCGATATTGACCCAGCGACCGAAACCGTAATCACGTAAAAACTCGCGACCATGATTAAACAGGCTCAGGTGCAAGCCGTCGAAATGACCGTGGTTTAACGCCGAATGCATTCCGGCAATATTACCGTGACCGCCCCAGTACAGCAGCGCCATATTGTCATCTTGCTGATTATCTCGCACCCGCAATACGCCGATAGCCCCACGCTCTCCGTCCTGGCCATCACGAACTAACTGGCTTGGCCAGGGTAAAGATTGAGCTGACGAATTTTCCAGATACTCGCAAAGCGATAAAGCCCCGCGCCCCGGCCAAACGTATGATTGCCAGCGAGCCAACTCAGCCAGACGGGCATCTGCTCCGTAATGCTGCCAACACAGGCTGACGGCGATAACGGCACCTTCATCGCGTAAGTCCATCGTTTTTGACGCGTCATTTAAAGCCGGAAGCGTACCGTCGGGGAAGGCCAGCGCAAACAAGGTGTAACAAGCGTGTTGAATAATGCGATGGTTATATTCCCAGATATTCAGTTCAGGCTGGCGGTGGGAAATAGCCTCGGCTAATAAGAGGAGAGGACGCAGAGCAAATCGCTGATAATAAAGTCCTTCAATGTAATAACCACCGCATGAAAACAGTTGATCGAGCTGGGCGAAGAAGCCACCGCTGACACTGTCTCGGGCCAGGCCATAAAGCGAGTCCAACACCATTTCGTCATCGCCCAGTACGTACCCGCAAATCGCAACTGCCGCGACTGACCACATTCCATGGTTATGCACAATATCGAAGGTTGCAGCGTGAGTATGCGTGGCGTCGTACGCCATCAGACGCAGCAAATTGCTTTCAATATGTAGGATTTGTTCAGCGGTCGATTCAGTCTTTACACAGTGCCAGGCTTCAGCGGCATAGAGCAAAAACATATGTTCGTTAAGCGTCTGGTGGAATAAACGCCCTGGCGGATTGGTGTCGTGGCTGATGGCATCACCCAACTGCGGGTAGCGATCGGCATAGATGCAGAGAATCTGAATCACCCGTTCTTTGTAACGTGCATCCTGAGTAATGAGCCACAAACGCCCCGCAAGATTCATCATCTGGTAATTCAGTTTGTGCTGTGTGTGTTCCGGCCCGCCGCCTTCCCCATGCCCGGGGACCCACAGCGGTGCATTTAGCCATTGTTCAACTTGCTGTTGCTGAAGGCGCAGGGTTTCGCCCAGCATAGTATTGCGCGTCAAATGGATACGTAGCGCTGCGGCATCGTCGTTATCAATAAATAGCGGGGACCAGGTGGACATAGCCTTCTCTCTGACACTTATTAGTATGACTATTTAAGTTTCGGATACCGGGTTGTGTCCAGAATGAAAGGCGAAATGAGTCGGGCAGGTCACAAAATTGTGTTTTTATTAGTCATACTAAAAGGCCGGTTTTGTCGAACCGACCCGTTTAAATTTGCAGGGTTATTGCTTCGCTTTTGCCAGCTCTTTCACCAGTGGCAGTATCACACGCACCACATCATGGCTGCGTTTCTCGATGCGCGTTGGTAGCCACTTATCCAGATACTGTTGGTTATCGATTAAGCCATTATGCCAACTGGTTCCATCCGGGAAGGCTTTGCTTTTCGCTCGTTGCTGATAACCATCTTTCTTGCCCAATGACCAGTTAGTTGCTTCAACAGAAAGCACTGGAATGCCGGCTTCATCAAACACGTCGGCATCGTTACAACAACCGGTTCCTTTCGGATATTTGGCATTTAGTCCTGGATTAGTCGCGGCTTTAACATTCAACTGGCGCGCCAGTTTTAACGCACGATCGCGCGTCAGTTTACTGACCGCTGTTGGTGTTGATTTGCCGCTATTGAAATAGAGTTTGTCGCCGACAATCAGGTTATCGAGATTAATCACCAGCAAGGTATTTTTCTTCTCGCTGGGACTCATACGTTTAAGAACATCTTCCGCACCAAGTTTGCCAATTTCTTCACCACTGGTGGCGATAAAGCGGATGCCATAGCGCGTTGGAATATCTTTCAGGCGCGTTGCAAGCTCAAGCATAACGCCCAGCCCTGAAGCATTGTCATCAACACCTTGCAGCGTTAAACCACCAAGATTGTTATTTACATCATTATCACTGAGCGGTGAATAGGTATCGAGGTGCGCCATGATGATGATTTGCTGCGGCTCTTTTCCTTCACGTGCGGCAATTACTGAACTTGCACTGACGTTATGCCAGCTCTGATGGCCATCTTTGGTGGTGTACAAATAACGCGTGTTAAAGCGGCGAATATCGCTTTGGTAACCAAGCTGGCTAAATTGCTGCTTGATGTAGTCTGCGGCCAGCATTTCCGAGGGGCTGCCGGTCATGCGTCCTGGGAATACCGTGGCAATGTGGCGTGTTTGTTGACTGGCAATTTTGCCCATTGGCGTTGTGCTGGCAACTGCGGGCAAGGTACAGCAAATGCTTAACGCCAGGCTGGTTAGCGAGTGGCGCATTGCGGAAAACATAGTGAAGGTCCTTCAACCAGGAAAATTTTTTGCCCGCATAGTATGAAACTGTGACGGGCGTTACACAATTTCAATTGCTCTGAAAGCCACGTTAAATCGCTGGTTCAGCACATTTTGTGATTTGCATTTCCATGGCGTTATTCCTTTGTGGAACTACTCATTCCAATTCGTAATTTCATAACAAATAAACCACAGACGTATAGTCCCCTAATGAATTTTTAAACGGAGGTTCTATAGCCCTCCGCACCAAACCTCGGCTAAGGGAAGTTTATGGACCAGAAACGACTTACACACTTGCGGCAGTTGGAGGCGGAAAGCATCCATATCATCCGTGAGGTTGCCGCCGAATTTGCCAATCCGGTGATGATGTATTCCATCGGTAAAGACTCCTCGGTGATGTTGCATTTGGCCCGTAAAGCCTTCTACCCTGGCACGCTTCCTTTCCCGCTGCTGCATGTTGATACCGGCTGGAAATTCCGCGAAATGTACGACTTCCGAGACCGTACCGCGAAGAACTACGGCTTTGAGCTGCTGGTGCATAAAAACCCGGAAGGCGTGGCGATGGGGATCAACCCGTTCGTGCACGGTAGCGCTAAACATACCGACATCATGAAAACCGAAGGGCTGAAGCAGGCGCTGAGCAAATACGGTTTTGATGCCGCCTTTGGTGGCGCGCGTCGTGATGAAGAAAAATCCCGTGCGAAAGAACGTATCTATTCGTTCCGTGACCGTTTCCACCGCTGGGATCCAAAAAACCAGCGCCCTGAACTGTGGCACAACTACAACGGCCAGATTAATAAAGGTGAGAGCATTCGCGTGTTCCCACTTTCAAACTGGACCGAACTGGATATCTGGCAGTACATCTTCCTGGAAAATATTGAAATCGTTCCGTTGTATCTGGCAGCACCGCGTCCGGTGCTAGAGCGCGATGGCATGTTGCTGATGGTTGACGATGACCGCATCGATTTACAACCTGGTGAAGTGATTGAGCAGAAAATGGTGCGCTTCCGTACCCTGGGATGCTGGCCGCTGACCGGCGCCGTTGAATCCGAAGCGCAGACATTGCCGGAAATCATCGAAGAGATGCTGGTTTCGACCACCAGTGAACGTCAAGGGCGGGCAATTGACCGCGACCAGGCAGGCTCGATGGAGCTTAAAAAACGCCAGGGTTATTTCTAAGGAGCCGCCAGATGAACACCACTATTGCACAACAAATTGCTGATGAAGGCGGCGTTGAAGCCTATCTGCACGCACAACAAAACAAAAGCCTATTGCGTTTTCTGACCTGCGGCAGCGTGGATGACGGCAAAAGTACGCTAATTGGCCGCTTGCTACATGACACGCGCCAGATTTATGAAGACCAACTTTCTTCGCTGCATACCGACAGCAAACGTCACGGTACGCAGGGTGAGAAACTGGATCTGGCATTGCTGGTGGATGGTCTGCAAGCCGAGCGCGAGCAGGGCATTACTATCGATGTGGCTTACCGTTATTTCTCCACTGAAAAACGTAAATTCATTATTGCTGATACCCCAGGGCATGAGCAGTACACCCGTAATATGGCGACCGGTGCTTCAACTTGCGATCTTGCGATCTTATTGATCGATGCGCGTAAAAGCGTGCTGGATCAAACGCGCCGCCACAGTTTTATCTCCACGCTGCTAGGGATCAAACATCTGGTGGTGGCGGTTAACAAAATGGATCTGGTGAGCTTTAGCGAAGAGACATTTGAGCAGATCAAACAGGATTACCTGACTTTCGCAGAGCAACTGCCGTCGGATCTGGATATTCGTTTTGTACCGCTTTCAGCACTGGAAGGCGACAATGTTGCCACGCAAAGCTCTAACATGCCGTGGTACACCGGCCCAACTCTGCTGGAGCTTCTGGAAACGGTAGAAGTGAAGCGTATCGTTGAACAACAGCCGATGCGTTTCCCGGTGCAGTACGTAAACCGCCCAAATCTGGATTTCCGTGGTTATGCCGGAACGCTGGCATCAGGCATCGTGAAAGTTGGGCAACGCGTTAAAGTTCTGCCGTCGGGTGTTGAGTCTGCCATTGCACGAATCGTCACTTTTGATGGAGATTTGCAACAAGCCGCTGCGGGTGAAGCTATTACGCTGGTGCTCAAAGATGAAATCGATATCAGCCGCGGCGACCTGCTGGTTGATGCCAGTGATACACAGCCTGCAGTACAAACGGCAAAAGTCGATGTGGTGTGGATGGCTGAACAACCATTGGTGCCGGGCCAAAGCTACGACATTAAAGTCGCAGGCAAGAAAACCCGCGCTCGCGTCGATAACATTCACTACCAGGTTGAAATTAACAGCCTGACACAGCGCCTCGTGGAAAGCCTGCCGCTGAACGGTATTGGCCTGGTGGATTTAACCTTTGATGAACCACTGGTGCTGGATAAGTACCAGGAAAACCCGGTCACTGGCGGGTTGATTTTCATCGACCGACTGACCAACGTGACGGTTGGCGCTGGCATGGTACGTGAGCCACAAGAAGAGGTGTTTCAGGAGCCGTCAGCATTTAGCGCGTTTGAGCTGGAACTGAATGCACTGGTGCGCCGTCACTTCCCACACTGGGGTGCACGCGATTTGCTGGGAGGCAAATAATGGCTGAGCACGACGAAAATGTCGTCTGGCATGCCCATCCAGTAACAGCTGAGCAGCGTGAGAGTCTTCACCAGCACCGGGGCGCGGTGCTGTGGTTTACCGGGCTTTCGGGCTCGGGTAAATCCACCGTTGCTGGCGCCCTGGAAGAAGCGCTGCATAAACTTGGCGTGAGCACTTACTTGCTTGATGGTGACAATGTACGCCACGGTTTGTGTAGCGATTTGGGTTTTAGCGATGCCGATCGTAAAGAAAACATTCGTCGTGTCGGTGAAGTTGCCAACTTGATGGTGGATGCGGGGTTAGTCGTGTTGACCGCCTTTATTTCGCCACATCGGGCTGAGCGCCAGATGGTGCGTGATCGTGTGGGGGAAGGGCGGTTTATTGAAGTGTTTGTTGATACTCCACTTTCCATCTGCGAAGCGCGCGATCCGAAAGGTTTATACAAAAAAGCCCGTGCGGGCGAACTGCGTAACTTCACCGGAATTGACTCAGTCTATGAAGCACCAGTGAATCCGGAAATACACTTAGACGGCGAACAATTAGTAACAAATTTGATAGCCCAATTATTAGACCTGTTGCGTCGTGACGTTATTATCAAAACCTAAGACATTGCCAGGCGCCTAACGTGCCTGGCTTGCAGGGTTTACGGAATCGTTATGCGCAATGGCACTAACATGGCAATTACATCGGCTGAAGCAAGCCCTGGTACCGAAGAGACAACCTGGTCATTGGCCGGCGCGTTCATCGGTTTTTTGTCATGGCTATTAGCGCTGGGTATTCCTTTCCTGATTTATGGCCCTAACACGCTGTTTTTCTTCCTCTATACCTGGCCATTTTTCCTCGCTTTGCTACCTGTAGCGGTTGTCGTGGGAATTGCACTGCACTCTCTTCTACGAGGCCGTTTGATCTTTAGCTGCATTGCTACGGTGCTTGCCGTAGCGCTGATGTTCGGCATCCTATTCTTATGGCTGATGGGTTAATCTTAAAATATTGGCCAAACCGTAACAGACTATTTATGGCTGCATGCCCGCTAACTCACCTGCAAACGCGCATGTTGGCGCTTTCTGTGATAAATTCTGCCGCAAATACGAAGGGCCACCTTGTGCCCAGAGCGAAGCTCGATAAAATTTTGTGCGATGATTGTGCCGTTTTTCAGGGGGCAGGATGGGTAAACTAACGCTGCTATTGCTGGCCTTGTTGGTCTGGCTGCAGTATTCGCTGTGGTTTGGAAAAAACGGCGTACATGACTACACGCGAGTAAACGACGACGTTACTGCTCAGCAGGCGACGAACGCTAAACTCAAAGCGCGTAACGATCAGCTGTTTGCGGAAATTGACGATCTTAATGGCGGGCAGGAAGCCATTGAAGAACGTGCACGCAATGAATTAAGCATGACCAAGCCGGGTGAAACTTTCTACCGCCTGGTACCCGATAGCTCTAAGCGCTTAACTAACAGTGCCGGGCAGAACAATCGATAATCAAGCGTAAGTGAATCTACATGGCAGACTCCTCCCCGGACGTAATTGCCGTGGTGCCGGCAGCAGGTATCGGCAGCCGCATGCAAACGGAATGTCCTAAGCAATATCTAAAAATCGGCGATAAAACTATTCTTGAACACGCAGTGGCGAGTCTGATGGCTCATCCACGCGTGGCTCATGTCGTTATCGCCATTAGCCCAACCGATAGCTGGTTTGCCTCTTTGCCCCTTGCCTCTAACCCAAATATCACCGTGATAAAGGGTGGTGCACAGCGTGCTGACTCGGTACTTGCCGGGCTAAATGTGGTGCAAGGTGCTCAATGGGTTCTGGTGCACGATGCTGCGCGCCCGTGTTTGCATCAGGACGATTTAGCGCGTTTATTAGCAATTACCGAAACCAGCAAAATCGGCGGCATTCTGGCGGCACCTGTGCGTGACACCATGAAGCGCGGCGAGCCGGGCAAAAATCTCATCGCTCATACCGTCGATCGCGAAGACCTGTGGCACGCTTTAACGCCTCAACTGTTCCCTCTGGAATTACTGCGCAGCTGTTTGCAGCGCGCACTCGATGAACATGCCTCAATCACTGATGAGGCCTCTGCTCTTGAGTGTTGTGGCTTCCATCCCGAATTAATTAGCGCCCGCGCCGATAATATAAAAGTGACTCGTCCTGAAGACCTGGCGCTGGCTGAGTTTTACCTCACGCGGTTAACCCAAACGGAGAATAAATAATGCGTATTGGACATGGTTTTGATGTACACGCTTTTGGTGGCCCAGGCCCAATCATCATTGGCGGCGTACGTGTGCCTTTCGAGCAGGGGTTGCTTGCACACTCGGATGGTGATGTCGCTCTGCACGCATTAACCGATGCTCTGCTTGGGGCGGCTGCTTTGGGCGATATCGGCAAATTATTCCCGGACACCGACCCGGCGTTTAAAGGTGCCGATAGCCGCGAATTGCTGCGCGAAGCGTGGCGTCGTATTCAGGCGAAGGGCTACACATTGGGTAACGTCGATGTGACGATTATTGCACAGGCTCCAAAAATGGCTCCGCACATCCCACAGATGCGCGTGTTTATTGCCGAAGATCTCGGCTGCCATATGGACGATGTGAACGTAAAAGCGACCACCACTGAGAAGCTCGGTTTTACAGGCCGTGGTGAAGGCATCGCTTGCGAAGCGGTCGCTTTGCTGCATAAGGCGCGCAAATAATGGATATGCAGAATCTGACCTGGCTGCACGGCAAGCCACAAGGCACCGGGTTAATCAAAGCCAGTCCAGAGGACTTCGTGGTTATCGAAGACCTGGGTTTTGGGCCGGATGGTGACGGTGAGCAACTCCTGTTACGCATCCTGAAAAATGGCTGCAACACCCGCTTTGTTGCTGATGCGCTGGCTAAATATCTGAAGGTTCCAGCCCGCGAAGTGAGCTTTGCCGGGCAGAAAGACAAGCATGCAGTAACTGAACAGTGGTTCTGTGTACGCCTTCCGGGCAAAGAAATGCCGGATATGAGCGGGTTTGAGCTTGAAGGCTGCCAGGTGCTGGAATATGCCCGTCACCGCCGTAAATTGCGTTTGGGAGCTTTGAAAGGTAATCGCTTCACGCTGGTACTACGTGAAGTGAGTGACCGCGCCGATATTGAGCAGCGTTTGAATACAATTTTGCATCGTGGAGTGCCGAATTATTTCGGTAGCCAACGTTTTGGGATTGCAGGCAATAACCTGCACCAGGCCGTGCGCTGGGCGCAAACCAATGCACCGATCCGCGATCGTAATAAGCGCAGTTTTTATTTGTCGGCAGCTCGTAGCGCCATGTTTAACCAGATTGTTAGCGAAAGGCTGAAAAAGTCCGATTTCAACCAGGTTATCGATGGCGATGCGCTGCAACTAGCTGGGCGTGGAAGCTGGTTTGTTGCCACACAGGAAGAGCTTCCTGAGCTGCAAAATCGTGTCGATAGCGGTGAATTATTAATTACTGCACCGCTGCCGGGTGACGGTTCCTGGGGCACGCAAAACGCCGCACTGGAGTTTGAACAGCAGTGTGTTGCTGGAGAAACGGATTTGCAGTCGCTGCTGGTGCGTGAGCGTGTAGAAGCAGCTCGCCGCGCTATGCTGGTTATGCCCAAAGAGTTGAGCTGGAGCTGGTGGGATGACATCACCGTTGAGCTGAATTTCTGGCTGCCTGCCGGCAGTTTCGCAACCAGCGTGGTGCGTGAATTAATGAACGCACCGGGTAATTACGCTGATATTGCTGAGTAACGGTAGAACTTATTTATGGCGGGTAATGATATTACCCGCTTTTTTTTGTTTTAAATTCCGCATTATTTTGTCTCTGACAGTTCCACAACCTCTTGTTTCCAGCTCAATCCTCAGCCCACGGAAGGTGATTTAGTCAACCCAGGATTGTATAGTAGCCTCCAGACTGGCGTTTGTTGTGAATGTTACAAAAACAGCAACAATTTCATGACAGGTGCACTAAAATCAGCTGAATGGGATAAAACAACAAGTTGGAGCGTTTTTTGAGTATAAAAAATACGCGGACAGTAAGCGTCTCATGGGACCAACGTGTGGTTTTATCTTTTTCGTATATTCATATAAAAGAAGCTTTGTAAAAAGAATATGAGAATACTTTTGAGTAACGATGACGGGGTCAACGCGCCGGGCATTCAAGTTTTGGCGGCCCGACTAAGGGAATTTGCTGAGGTGCAGGTGGTAGCCCCCGACCGTAATCGCAGTGGGGCATCAAACTCACTGACGCTCGAATCTTCATTGCGTACTTTCACTCTCGCAAACGGCGACATTTCCGTGCAAATGGGCACGCCGACTGACTGCGTCTACCTTGGCGTCAATGCCTTGATGCGCCCGGTGCCTGAAGTGGTGGTTTCCGGGATCAACGCAGGCCCAAATCTGGGCGATGACGTTATCTATTCCGGCACCGTTGCGGCAGCGATGGAAGGGCGACACTTAGGTATTCCGGCGCTGGCCGTTTCTCTTAATGGCCATGAGCATTATGAAACCGCCGCTGCGGTAACCTGCACGATTCTGCGAGCGCTGATGCGTGAGCCGCTGCGAACCGGGCGCATTTTAAATATCAATGTGCCTGATTTGCCACTTGATCAAATCAAGGGTATTCGTGTCACGCGCTGTGGTAGCCGTCATCCTTCAGATAAAGTTATTCCGCAAGAAGATCCTCGCGGTAATACCCTGTATTGGATTGGGCCTCCGGGCGACAAATTTGATGCAGGTCCGGATACCGATTTTGCCGCTGTTGATGAAGGCTATGTGTCGGTCACGCCGTTGCATGTCGACTTAACCGCCCACAGTGCTCGTGAGGTGGTTAGCCACTGGTTGAGCAAGTCAGGAGTGGATGAGCAATGGTAAGCAAACGCGTACAAACCCTTCTCGAACAGCTACGCAATCAAGGCATTAAGGACGAAAAAGTTCTTGATGCAATTGCCCAGGTGCCTCGGGAAAAATTTGTCGACGAAGCGTTTGAGCACAAAGCCTGGGAAAACACTGCATTACCCATTGGCTCAGGCCAAACCATCTCGCAGCCTTATATGGTTGCAAGAATGACCGAGTTACTTGAACTGACTCCTGAGTGCCGTGTGCTGGAAATCGGGACAGGTTCCGGGTATCAAACGGCCATTCTGGCGCACCTGGTGCATCATGTTTGTTCAGTTGAACGCATTAAAGGCCTGCAATGGCACGCAAGGCGACGTTTAAAACAACTCGATCTGCACAATATCTCAACCCGTCACGGTGATGGTTGGCAGGGCTGGCATGCGCGTAGTCCATTTGACGCTATTATTGTTACGGCAGCACCGCCGGAGATTCCCAGCGAGCTCTTAGCACAGCTGGATGAAGGCGGAATTTTAGTTCTCCCTGTAGGCGAAGATCGACAGTTTCTTAAAAGGATTCGTCGCCAGAATGGGGAATTTGTCATTGATACGGTAGAAGCCGTTCGTTTTGTGCCCTTAGTGAAGGGGGAACTGGCATAACCCGGAAATATCTTGTTTTTTTCTAAGGGTTTTGGCGTAACGTAACGCGCAGCGAAATTTTGATAGCTGGCCTTAAGCGCCAGTTTTGCCGTATTTTCATACATAAGCATATGATTGTTTTTGGGGGATAAATGAGCGCGGGAAGCCCAACTTTTACTTTACGCCGTATTGCAGCGTTGTCGCTGGTTAGCCTTTGGTTAGCTGGCTGTACCAGCAATAACAGCCAGGCGCCTATTAGTTCTGTAGGTGGTAGCAGCAATGCCGGTGGCAGTTCATCTGGTGGAATGCTGATTACCCAGCCACCGAAAATGTCCACTCAAAGCCAGACTCCGCAAATTCAGCCTGTACAGCAGCAACCACAGATCCAGCCTATGCGCACTCAGCCGCAGCCCGTTGTTTCAACGCCAGTTCAAACAGAAAACGGCCGTATCGTTTATAACCGCAAGTATGGGAACATTCCGAAAGGCAGCTATGCCGGCGGCAGCACTTATACCGTTAAACGCGGCGACACTCTTTTCTATATTGCGTGGATTACCGGGAACGATTTCCGTGACTTAGCCCAGCGCAACAATGTCCCCGCCCCGTATGGCTTAGAAGTAGGTCAGACTCTGCAAGTGGGCAGCTCTTCTGGGACGCCAATCACTGGCGGAAATGCGGTCACAACGGCTGATGCCAGCGCGCAAGGCGTCGCTCCGCCACCTGTGCAAAATACCACCGCAGTGGTTGCTTCTAAACCTGTAATTACGTATTCTGAGGATTCAGGTGAACAGAGTGCTAACAAAATGTTGCCGAATAATAAAGGTACTGCGACTGTCGTCACAGCACCGGTTACGGCACCTGTGGTTAGCTCTACGACTACTGTACCAACTGCCAGCAGCACGTCCGATAGCGCGCCAATTTCAACCTGGCGCTGGCCGACTGAAGGCAAGATTATTGAGAACTTCTCTGCTACCGAAGGTGGCAATAAAGGGATCGATATCGCAGGCAGCAAAGGCCAGGCTGTTGTTGCTACCGCCTCCGGGCGAGTGGTGTATGCCGGTAACGCGCTGCGTGGTTACGGTAATCTAATCATCATTAAACACAACGATGATTACCTGAGTGCCTACGCCCATAACGATACAATGCTGGTCCGGGAACAACAAGAAATCACGGCGGGGCAGAAGATAGCTACCATGGGTAGCACCGGAACCAGTTCAACACGTTTACATTTTGAAATTCGTTACAAGGGGAAATCCGTCAACCCGCTGCGTTATTTACCGCAGCGATAAGCCGGCAAAATCCTAAGCTGCACATAGTTATTTAAGTGGTATCAAGGCGGCAACTGAGTGAATCCCCGGGAGCTTATTCAAGTAAGTGACTGGGGTGAATGAAGGTAGCCAACGCTGAGAACGCTTAAAGGACGAAGTGCAAGGTAGGTATTTTGCCCAGGGATCACGGGTAGGAGCCACCTTATGAGTCAGAATACGCTGAAAGTTAACGAGTTAAATGAAGACGCGGAATATGATGAGAATGGAGTTGAGGTCTTTGACGAAAAAGCCCTCGTAGAAGAGGAACCCAGTGATAACGACATAGCCGAAGAGGAGTTGTTGTCACAAGGTGCCACTCAGCGTGTGCTTGACGCAACTCAGCTTTATCTTGGGGAGATTGGTTATTCCCCATTATTAACAGCCGAAGAAGAGGTGTATTTTGCCCGCCGCGCACTGCGTGGTGATATCGCTTCTCGCCGACGCATGATCGAAAGTAACTTGCGTCTGGTGGTTAAGATTGCCCGTCGTTATAGCAATCGTGGTCTGGCTTTGCTGGACTTGATTGAAGAGGGGAATCTGGGGCTGATCCGTGCTGTTGAGAAGTTTGACCCAGAACGTGGGTTCCGTTTCTCAACATACGCAACATGGTGGATTCGTCAGACCATCGAACGGGCAATTATGAACCAAACCCGTACGATTCGTTTGCCGATTCATATCGTGAAAGAGCTGAACGTTTATCTGCGTACTGCTCGTGAGCTTTCCCACAAACTCGACCATGAGCCGAGTGCGGAAGAGATTGCTGAGCAACTCGATAAACCTGTTGATGATGTCAGCCGTATGCTGCGTCTCAACGAGCGCATTACTTCAGTAGACACCCCGTTGGGTGGTGACTCTGAAAAAGCGCTGCTGGACATTCTGGCTGACGAGAAAGACAACGGCCCGGAAGACACCACGCAAGACGATGATATGAAGCAGAGCATCGTGAAGTGGTTGTTTGAACTGAACGCTAAACAGCGAGAAGTGCTGGCTCGTCGTTTTGGCCTGTTAGGCTATGAAGCTGCAACACTGGAAGATGTTGGCCGTGAAATTGGTCTGACTCGTGAACGTGTTCGCCAGATTCAGGTAGAAGGTCTACGTCGTCTGCGCGAAATTTTGCAGGCTCAAGGACTGAATATCGAAGCGTTGTTCCGCGAATAATCGACTCTTCAAATAAAAAGCGGTGACTAAGGTCACCGCTTTTTTTATGGCTTTAGTCAGGTGTTACACCAGGTTTTTAAGCCGATAAATCCACTCCAGCGCCTGTCTTGGTGACAGCGAATCCGGGTCTAACGCTTCCAGAGCTTCTACCGCAGGCGAGGTTTCCTCAGCAACTGACAGCAACGACATCTGAGTACCATCGACTTGCGTGGCAGCCGTGTTATTAGAAAGCGTCTCCAGTTCACGTAGTTTTTGACGTGCTCGTTTAATCACATCTTTTGGTACACCAGCCAGCGCCGCAACGGCCAGGCCGTAGCTTTTGCTCGCTGCACCATCTTGCACACTGTGCATAAAGGCGATGGTGTCACCGTGTTCGATAGCATCAAGATGCACGTTTGCCACACCTTCCATTTTTTCTGGCAACGTCGTCAGCTCAAAATAGTGCGTGGCAAACAGGGTCAGTGCTTTGATGCGATTAGCCAGACTTTCGGCACAGGCCCAGGCTAATGACAGACCATCGTATGTGGAAGTCCCACGACCAATTTCATCCATCAGTACCAGGCTATTCTCGGTGGCGTTATGCAAAATATTTGCCGTCTCGGTCATCTCAACCATAAAGGTTGAACGCCCGGAAGCCAGATCGTCTGCCGCGCCTACGCGTGTGAAAATACGGTCGATTGGCCCGATTTCTGCTTGCTGTGCTGGAACAAAACTACCGATGTAGGCAAGCAGTACGATCAACGCCGATTGGCGCATGTAGGTGCTTTTACCCCCCATGTTAGGGCCGGTAATAATCAACATGCGGCGTTGAGGTGCGAGACTTAGCGGGTTGGCAATAAACGGCTCACTAAGAACTTGCTCAACGACTGGATGGCGACCATCAACCACTTTAATCCCCGGTTTATCGGTCAGTTGCGGACAAGTGTAATTCAGGCTGTAAGCGCGCTCAGCAAGGTTAACCAGCACATCCAGTTCCGCCAAAGCAGTAGCACTTTGCTGCAACGCTTCAAGATGTGGCAACAGCGCATCGAACAACTGATCGTAGAGCTGTTTTTCTAGTGCAAGAGCTTTGCCTTTCGACGTGAGAACTTTGTCTTCGTACTCTTTAAGCTCAGGAATAATATAGCGCTCGGCGTTTTTCAGCGTCTGACGGCGAACATAGTGAATTGGTGCGTGGTGACTCTGGCTGCGGCTAATCTGGATGTAATAACCATGCACGCCGTTAAAACCGACTTTCAGCGTATCCAAACCAAGCTTTTCACGCTCGCGGATTTCCAGTTTATCGAGATAATCTGTCGCGCCATCAGCCAGCGCACGCCACTCGTCTAACTCTTCGTGATAACCTGGTGCAATCACGCCACCGTCGCGCACCAGCACTGGCGGGGATTCCACTACTGCGCGCTCGAGCAATTCACGCAGCTCGGTGAACTCACCCATATTTTCGCGCAGGGTCTGTACATATTCTGTTGGCACATCGGCCAGCATTTCACGCAATTCAGGCAGTTGTTGGAAAGCGTGGCGCATGCGCGCTAAATCGCGTGGACGCGCAGTGCGTAGTGCCAGACGCGCCAGAATGCGTTCCAGATCGCCAACCTGACGCAGCACCGGCTGTATTTCAGCGGTACGCTCTTGTAAGGCTGCGATGGTCTGCTGGCGTTTTTGCAGCACGTCGATGTTGCGAATTGGCATGTGCAGCCAGCGTTTCAGCATGCGGCTACCCATCGGCGTGACGGTGCAGTCCAACACTGATGCGAGCGTATTTTCAAAGCCACCAGACAGGTTCTGGGTTATCTCCAGATTACGGCGCGTTGCCGCATCCATAATGATGCTGTCTTGCTGGCGGTCCATGGTGACGGAGCGAATATGCGGCAGGGAAGTGCGCTGCGTATCTTTAACGTACTGCAGCAAGCAGCCCGCGGCACACAAAGCATGATGAGCATTTTCAACACCAAAGCCAATCAAGTCGCGGGTACCAAATTGCATATTCAATTGTTGGCGTGCGGTGGATATTTCAAACTCCCACAGTGGACGACGACGCAAGCCACGGCGGCCTTCAATCAAACGCGTCTGGGCAAAATCTTCTGCATACAGCAGTTCAGCGGGATTGGTACGCTGAAGTTCGGCGGCCATGGTTTCGATATCTTCAGGCTCTGACAGACGAAAACGCCCGGAGCTGATATCAAGCGTCGCATAACCAAAGCCTTTACCGTCTTGCCAGATTGCAGCCAGCAGGTTGTCCTGGCGCTCTTGCAGCAGGGCTTCATCGCTGATGGTGCCTGGTGTAACGATACGCACGACTTTGCGCTCGACAGGCCCTTTGCTGGTGGCGGGGTCACCAATCTGTTCGCAAATGGCGGCAGATTCACCCAGATTCACAAGCTTGGCTAAATAGTTTTCGATGGCGTGATGCGGAACACCCGCCATTGGAATCGGTTCGCCCGCAGATGCACCACGTTTAGTCAGAGAGATATCGAGTAGTTGCGACGCACGTTTTGCATCGTCATAAAACAACTCGTAAAAGTCACCCATGCGATAGAACAACAGGATCTCAGGATGCTGAGCTTTCAGGCGCAGATACTGCTGCATCATGGGGGTGTGGGCGTCTAAATTTTCCGTTGTACTCATAGTTTTTCTTTTTTAATCCATTGAATTAAAAGTTAATTGTGATTTTTTATTATTGTTAGTGTTCACATTATCTCATGAAGCTGATTTGTCGTGAAAAGCTTCGCTATTACACCACATAACTCTGCGATCACACATTGCCAAAAGGCAGGAAAACTTCGCGCCGTCTCGCAGAGTCTGTTACTACCACTGTGATTTTGATTTACCATAAGTAATACACATTCGTCGTTAGCTATATGGATATCCCAACACATGCGTTACTCCGTCGCGTTACTTCCGCTTATTGTTTTGCTCGCCGCTTGTAGCAGTAAACCGAAAACAGAAACACAGCCTCAACAAACCGGCACGCCTACTGGGGGGTTTTTGTTGCAACCGCAGCATGATGTGTTTATGCAGACGGGGGATTTTGCTAACAATCCAGAAGCTGAGAAATTCATCGATAAAATGGTGAATAAGCATGGTTTTGATCGCCAGCAATTGCACGAAGTGCTTTCTCAGGCCAAACGGCTGGATTACGTTTTGCGTTTAATGGACCAGCAGGCACCGACTACTGCACCACCAGCAGGTCCAAACGGTGCATGGCTACGCTATCGCGGCAAATTTATTACCCCTGATAATGTGCAAAATGGTGTCGCGTTCTGGAATCAATATGAAGACACTCTAAAACGCGCCTTCCAGGTTTATGGCGTGCCGCCAGAAATTATTGTTGGCATTATTGGTGTTGAAACACGTTGGGGCCGTGTGATGGGGAAAACACGGATTGTCGACGCACTTGCTACGCTCTCGTTTGCCTACCCTCGCCGTGCGCAATACTTCTCTGGCGAACTGGAAACCTTCCTGTTGATGGCACGTAATGAAGGCGATGACCCGCTGGCATTGAAAGGTTCATTCGCAGGGGCGATGGGCTACGGCCAGTTTATGCCTTCGGCCTTTAAAGAATATGCGGTGGATTTCAACGGTGACGGCCATGTAAACCTGTGGGACCCGGAAGATGCGATCGGCAGTGTAGCGAACTACTTCAAAGGCCATGGCTGGGTGAAAGGTGATTTGGTTGCGGTTCCTGCCAACGGCCAGGTGCCGGGGCTTGCGAACGGTTTTAAAACTAAATATTCCGTTTCCGCACTGACTGAGTCCGGTTTAAGCCCAACTGCTTCTCTGGGCAACCACCAGGAGGCAAGCTTGTTGCGCCTGGATGTGGGCGATAGCTACCAGTACTGGTACGGTTTACCGAACTTCTACACCATCACACGTTATAACCACAGCACGCATTATGCGATGGCGGTCTGGCAGCTCGGTCAGGCAGTAGCGCTGGCTCGCGTTCAATAATCTTCACCCCCGTCTTATTCTGAGGCGGGGTTAGCTTCCCAGATTGTTATGAAGGTTTTTCCTGATCGTCGATCAGGAATTTACATCGCATTTGATTTGGTTTATGTTATGTTATAACAAATCAAATTCAGTGGTTTTCCTGCAATGCTTCCTATACGGACACTATTCACAGTGGCTGCGCCTGTCCGATTTTGCGCGGTCTTAATTCTGCTGGCTGGGTTATGGCTGGCTATTCGCTGGGCGATAGCTCTGCCATGATCTCGCTAAATCAGTTAGTACTGGGTTATCAGGGAAGGGCAGTAACACCGCCATTAACTGGCCATATTGTGAAAGGCAGTATGACCGCCATCATAGGTGCCAATGGCACAGGGAAATCGACCCTTCTCAAGACGATCCTGAAGTTACAGTCACCTGTATCTGGTCAATTGTCTTTTACTGAGGGGCGCCCACGCATTGCATGGCTGCCACAACTTGCAGAAATGGAAAGGCAGTTTCCTACCACGGTTTACGATGTGGTTTGCATGGGAGCATGGCCCGCTCGAGGTCTGTTTTCCTCGTTGAATCGCCAAATCCGTCTGCGAGTAGCCGATGCCATTGAGCGTGTGGGTCTGACTACATTGAGCAAGCAACCCATCGAAACGCTTTCCGGCGGCCAGTTTCAAAGAATGCTGTTTGCACGCCTGCTGGTACAAAACGCGCCATTAGTATTGCTTGATGAGCCATTTACCGGCGTTGACTCACAAACCAGTGATTTTTTGATGACGCTTATCTGTCAGATGCATCAGGCGGGCCAGACAGTGATGGCAGTGCTGCACGATAACGAGCTCGTTAGCAGACACTTCCCTCAGGTTCTGTTGCTTACGCAAGACCATTTCCATTGGGGCGATACCGCTGAAGTACTGCCCCATTACTGCAAATCAAGTATCAATCTGGCGTTATCCGCATGATTTATCACTTCTTCTTTGAACCGTTTATTGCTTACGGTTTTATGCGACGCGCACTCGTCGCCTGTCTTGCACTATCGATAAGCACAGCCCCACTGGGGATCTTTTTACTTTTACGACGTATGAGTCTGGTGGGCGATGCGCTGTCTCACGCCATTTTGCCTGGCGTTGCTGTGGGGTATTTACTGGCTGGTATGTCGTTGGTTGCGATGGGGATTGGCGGCTTTATTGCGGGTGTGCTGGTGGCGCTAATTTCAGGACTTGTCAGTTCACGCACCAATCTTAAAGAGGATGCCAGTTTTGCCGGTTTTTATCTTGGCTCGCTGGCGTTGGGGGTCACGCTGATTTCATTACGTGGTTCCAGTGTTGATCTACTTCATCTTCTATTTGGTTCCATTCTGGCGGTGGATAGCCAGTCAACAATCTTTGTTGGCGTGATAGCCAGCGTGACGTTGCTTATTCTGGCCGGTTTATATCGTGGACTGGTGATGGAAACTTTCGACCGCAGCTTTTTACAGGTCAATAATCGCCTGGCTCCTCATCTTATTCACGGTGTATTTCTCGCGTTATTGGTTCTCAATTTAGTCGCCGGGTTTCAAATCCTCGGAACCCTAATGTCTGTCGGTCTAATGATGCTTCCCGCTGTTTCGGCACGCTGCTGGGCGAAAACACTACCAGGGGCGATGTTCATCGCTATTGTCTGCGGTTTGTTGTCGGCCTGGATTGGGCTTGCATGGTCTTTTGCCGCCGCATTACCAGCGGGCCCTGCCATTGTTCTTACGGCAAGCGTCGGCTTCTTTATCTCGATTCTTTTTGGTTCGCGCAGCGGGCTGGTTCGTAGCCTTTGTCGAGGCTTGATAACAACAAGCAAGGGGATTAAATGAAACGTTTTGGGATGATGGTGTCATTGGTGTTGGCGTGCTCAAGCCAGGCTGCGTTGGCGAAAAACCTCAATGTGGTTGCCAGTTTTACCGTGTTGGCTGATATGGCAAAACAAGTAGGTGGTGAGCATGTCACGGTGAAAAGTCTGGTGGGGCCAGATGGCGACCCACACAGCTTTGAGCCGTCACCGCAGGACAGCGTCGCTTTAAGTAAAGCTGACGTCGTGATTGTGAGCGGGCTGGGAATGGAAGGGTGGATGGACCGTCTGGTCAGCGCATCAGGCTATAAAGGCAAAGTGATTGTTGCCTCCGAAGGTATTTCTACGCGCAAGATGATCGATGACGGTAAACAAATTACCGATCCTCACGCCTGGAATAGCGCTGAAAATGGCGCAATCTACGCACAAAATATTACCAGGGCGCTGGTGGCTGCGGACCCGGAAGATGCAGCGGCAATCAACGACAGTGGTTCTGAGTATGTTACACGCCTCAAACTGCTCGATAGTTGGGCAAAGACGCGCTTTGAAGCTATTCCGAAATCAAAGCGTAAAGTGCTCACCAGCCATGATGCATTTGGCTACTTTGGCCAGGAGTATGGCGTGACTTTCATGGCGCCAGTGGGCTTCTCGACCGAAGCGGAAGCTAATGCCAGTGACGTTGCTGGGCTAATTAAGCAGCTCAAAGAACAACACATCAAAACTTACTTTATAGAAAATCAGACTGACCCTCGATTGGTAAAACAAATTGCCGCTGCGAGTGATGCCCAACCGGGTGGCGAACTATATCCAGAAGCGTTATCAGCCGCAAACGGGCCAGCCAGCACTTACGAGATGGCGTTCAAGCACAATGTGGATACTATCGCTAACAGCATGAAGTGATTTAACCGGCCAGCATTCGCTGGCCGTTCTTTTTTCTGGAAGTGCCTCGAGTTATCTAATGTAATCCTCTGCAAGAGCGGTTAAGTGCTATCGTGTAGCCCTGCGCTATGTCTACAATCGGAGCCAACATGACAGATAAAACATTGCGTCAATTAAGTCACCAGGTCGGCGAAGCACTCGGGCATATCGGCGCGACCGTTACTACAGCAGAATCTTGCACCGGTGGCTGGATTGCTAAAGTGATTACTGATGTTTCAGGCAGTTCCACCTGGTTTGAACGCGGTTTTGTTACCTACAGTAATGAGGCTAAGCACCAAATGATTGGTGTTGATAGCGGAACGCTGGAAACTCATGGTGCAGTTAGCGAAGCCGTGGTGCGTGAAATGGCACAAGGTGCGCTTTATGCGGCCGCTGCGGATTACGCGGTTGCTGTTAGTGGTATTGCCGGGCCAAATGGCGGTAGTGAAGAAAAACCTGTCGGAACGGTGTGGTTTGGTTTCGCTTCAAAACTTGATGGTACCATCGCCAACTGCCAGATTTTTGCGGGTGACCGTGATGCCGTTCGACGCCAGGCCACTGAATATGCGCTGCAAACCCTGTGGGAAGAATTTCTCAAAAATAAGCTTGATACTGTATGACCATACAGTATAATTGGCACAACAAAACAGCATAGTAAGCAGCGTGGCACATCCGTGTATCACCCTGCATGACAGGAGTAAAAATGGCTATCGACGAAAACAAACAGAAGGCGTTAGCGGCAGCACTTGGCCAAATTGAAAAACAGTTTGGTAAAGGCTCCATCATGCGTCTGGGTGAAGACCGTACCATGGATGTGGAAACGATCTCTACCGGTTCACTTTCACTGGATATTGCGCTTGGTGCCGGTGGCTTACCAATGGGCCGTATCGTTGAAATTTACGGGCCAGAATCCTCTGGTAAAACGACGCTGACTTTGCAAGTTATCGCCGCCGCTCAACGTGAAGGTAAAACGTGTGCGTTTATCGATGCCGAGCACGCTCTGGACCCGATTTACGCTAAGAAACTGGGCGTAGATATCGACAACCTGCTTTGTTCACAACCAGACACTGGCGAACAAGCGTTGGAAATCTGTGATGCGCTGGCACGTTCCGGTGCAGTAGACGTACTGGTTGTTGACTCCGTTGCCGCTCTGACGCCGAAAGCTGAAATTGAAGGCGAAATCGGTGACTCTCATATGGGCCTCGCGGCACGTATGATGAGCCAGGCAATGCGTAAACTGGCAGGTAACCTTAAGCAATCCAACACCTTGCTTATCTTCATCAACCAGATTCGTATGAAAATTGGTGTGATGTTCGGTAACCCAGAAACCACTACTGGTGGTAACGCGCTGAAGTTCTACGCTTCTGTACGTCTGGATATTCGTCGCATTGGTGCGGTGAAAGATGGCGATAACGTGGTGGGTAGTGAAACTCGCGTTAAAGTGGTGAAAAACAAAATTGCTGCACCATTTAAACAAGCTGAATTCCAGATCATGTACGGTGAAGGTATCAACTTCTACGGCGAGCTGGTTGACTTAGGCGTGAAGCACAAGCTGATTGAAAAAGCAGGTGCCTGGTACAGCTACAACGGTGAGAAGATTGGCCAGGGCAAATCAAACTCCAGTAACTTCCTGAAAGAAAACAAGCCAATGGCTGCTGAAATCGAGAAGAAACTGCGTGATATGCTGCTGAATAATCCAGATGGTACACCAGACTTTGTTGCTGATGACCACGACAAAGACGTTGCTGAATCCAAAGAAGACTTCTAAATCCCATAAGGGCTGCTACGGCAGCCCTTATTTGTTTCTGCCTTACTCCATTTTCTTTTAAACAGGTTATCCGCTATGCCTGCCGAATCTACTTCCCGCCGCAGTCCTTATTCCCGCTTATTAGACAAAGCCACTCGTATCCTGGCGATGCGCGATCACAGTGAACAAGAACTTCGCCGTAAACTCGCGACACAGCCTACGTTTCCCGGAAAACCAAGAGCTGAAGAAGATCCGTTCACGCCTGAAGATATCGAAAAAGTCATTGCCTGGTGTTATGAACACCGCTGGTTGGACGATGCTCAATTTGCCTCACGTTTTATCGCAAGCCGCAGCCGCAAAGGTTATGGCCCGCAACGTATCCGCCAGGAATTGCAGGGCAAAGGTATCGCGCGTGATCTGAGCGAAGCCGCAATGGAAAATTGCGAAATAGACTGGCAAGAGATGGCTCGAGACATTGCCGAGCGAAAATTTGGCGAGCAACTTCCGACAGAATGGAAAGAGCGAGCTAAAGTGCAGCGTTATCTTCAGTATCGTGGGTTCTTTATGGAAGACATCCAGGCTGTTTATTCATGATATACCCTTCATACTTAAAGTTGCCTCGGCGTTAGCTTCACTCGTTCATCCGAATCACTTACTGGAGTAAGCTCATCGGGATTTTCTCGCTTGCCGCCTTGACGCAACTTTAATTATTTTGGGTATAAAAACCGAAATTTTTCCGATTAGGCATACACGGGATTTTACTTCCCTCATAAGAAAACTTATCTTATTCCCACTTTTTCCAGGTAAACAGGTCAAGACCAAAGCAACAAAATTGGCTATGACCGGTTTGCTAACTCCTCGTTAGCTTGATTTCAGGATAATTATGAGCAAGAGCACCGCTGAGATCCGTCAGGCGTTTCTCGATTTTTTCCATAGTAAAGGCCACCAGGTTGTAGCGAGTAGCTCCCTGGTTCCGAATAACGATCCTACTTTGCTGTTTACCAATGCCGGGATGAATCAGTTCAAGGATGTTTTCCTTGGTCTCGACAAGCGTAACTATTCCCGTGCAACAACGTCTCAACGTTGTGTCCGCGCCGGTGGTAAGCACAATGATCTGGAAAATGTCGGTTACACTGCCCGTCACCATACTTTCTTTGAAATGCTGGGTAACTTCAGCTTCGGTGATTACTTCAAACATGATGCCATTAACTTCGCATGGGAATTATTGACCGGCGAACAGTGGTTTAATCTGCCAAAAGATCGTCTTTGGGTCACTGTTTACGAGACTGACGACGAAGCGTTTGAAATCTGGGAAAAAGAAGTTGGTGTGCCACGCGAGCGCATTATTCGCATTGGCGATAATAAAGGTGCTGCATATGCATCTGACAACTTCTGGCAAATGGGTGATACTGGCCCATGCGGCCCATGTACCGAAATCTTCTTCGACCACGGCGACCATATTTGGGGCGGCCCTCCGGGCAGCGCAGAAGAAGATGGCGACCGCTATATCGAAATCTGGAACCTTGTGTTCATGCAGTTCAACCGTCAGCAGGATGGCACTATGCTGCCACTGCCTAAGCCGTCTGTTGATACTGGTATGGGTCTGGAACGTATTGCTGCAGTTCTGCAACACGTTAATTCCAACTATGAAATCGACCTGTTCAGCAAGTTGATCCAGTCTATTGCTAAAGTGACAGGTGCTACCGATCTGACCAGCAAATCGCTGCGTGTTATTGCTGACCATATTCGTTCTTGCGCATTCCTTGTTTCTGATGGCGTTACTCCGTCGAACGAAGGCCGTGGCTACGTGTTGCGCCGCATCATTCGTCGTGCAATCCGTCATGGCAACATGTTGGGTGCGAAAGAAACCTTCTTCTACAAACTGGTTGGCCCATTAGTAGAAGTCATGGGTGCTGCGGGTGAAGAACTGCATCGTCAGCAAGCGCTGGTTGAACAAGTTCTGAAAACCGAAGAAGAGCAGTTTGCTCGTACGCTTGAGCGTGGCCTGGCATTGCTGGATGAAGAACTGGCTAATCTGAAGGGTGATACTCTGGATGGCGAAACCGCATTCCGTCTGTATGACACCTACGGTTTCCCGGTTGACCTGACGGCGGATGTTTGCCGCGAGCGTAACCTGAAAGTTGATGAAGCAGGCTTTGAAGCTGCGATGGAAGAACAACGCCGTCGTGCGCGTGAGTCCAGCGGTTTTGGCGCTGACTACAACAGTATGATCCGCGTTGATTCAGCCACAGCGTTTAAAGGTTACGACCACACTGATTTAACTGCTAAAGTCACCGCGCTATTTGTTGATGGCAAAGCTGTTGAACAAATTACTGCCGGGCAAGAAGCTGTTGTGGTGCTCAATGAGACCCCATTCTATGCGGAGTCTGGCGGCCAGGTCGGTGATAAAGGCGCGATTAAGGGTAACGGTATAGACTTTGCTGTTAACGATACGCAGAAATATGGTCAGGCGATCGGTCATCTGGGCAAGCTCGTTGCTGGGGTTGTGAAAGTGGGCGATAGCGTAAAAGCTGAAGTTGATGAAGAGCGCCGTTCGCGTATTCGTCTGAACCACTCTGCAACTCACTTGCTGCACGCCGCACTGCGTCAGGTACTTGGCACGCATGTCGCGCAGAAAGGTTCTTTGGTTAACGATAAAGGCCTGCGTTTTGACTTCTCTCATTTTGAGGGAATGAAACCTGCAGAAGTGCGTGCGGTTGAAGATATCGTCAACGCGCAGATTCGTCGCAACCTGCCAATCGAAACCAACGTCATGGATCTGGAAGCTGCTAAAGCTAAAGGTGCAATGGCGCTGTTTGGTGAGAAATATGATGACCATGTGCGCGTGCTGAGCATGGGGGATTTCTCAACTGAACTGTGTGGTGGCATTCACGCAAATCGCACTGGTGATATTGGCCTGTTCCGTATTATTGCGGAATCCGGTACAGCTGCAGGCGTACGTCGTATCGAAGCTGTGACAGGTGAAGGTGCGTTGGCAAACCTGCATGCGCAGAGCGAACAACTACAGGATATTGCTCAACTGCTTAAAGGTGACAGCCAGAACCTGAACGAGAAAGTGCGTTCGGTACTGGAGCGTACCCGTCAGCTCGAAAAAGAGTTGCAGCAGTTGAAAGAACAGCAGGCTGTGCAGGAGAGTGCAAACCTTTCCAGCAAAGCTGTCGATGTAAAAGGCGTGAAACTCCTCGTGAGTGAGCTCGCCAACGTTGAACCGAAGATGTTGCGTACCATGGTTGATGATCTGAAAAATCAACTTGGCTCGGCAATCATTGTTCTGGCGACGGTATCAGAAGGTAAAGTTTCTCTGATTGTGGGTGTCTCTAAAGATGTGACCGACCGTGTTAAAGCGGGGGAGCTGATTGGGGTTATCGCTCAGCAAGTCGGAGGCAAAGGGGGCGGTCGTCCAGATATGGCTCAGGCAGGTGGTACAGACACGGCAGCATTGCCTGGTGCTCTGGCCGGTGTTGAAGCTTGGGTCGCGGCTAAGCTCTAAGTAAAAAAATAAAGTGCAGACAGACGCCATAACTCATTCAGGTTATGGCGTCTTCTTAATCTGCACACACTCAATAATGATAAAGTCAGGTTAAAGTTGCGTATATCGGCTAGACTTAGTCATAACAGAAGGTAATGTCGTGGTCATTGACAGTTTATGTGTTTGTCACCACTTACTTTTTGGCGTATATGATGGAGAATGCCGGGATACAGAGAGACCCGACTCTTTTAATCTTTCAAGGAGCAAAGAATGCTGATTCTAACTCGTCGAGTTGGTGAGACCCTCATGATTGGGGATGAGGTGACCGTGACAGTGCTTGGGGTAAAAGGTAACCAGGTTCGTATTGGTGTTAATGCCCCTAAGGAAGTTTCTGTTCACCGTGAAGAGATCTACCAACGTATCCAGGCTGAAAAATCGCAACAAACGAGTTACTAAAGTTACTGCGTCTCGCTAATCACTAGCGAGACGCTTCCTTTAGCGCACCATTTTCTTCGCTTTATCACGCAATACTCCCTTCATTTCTCGATATCACCATAATTTCTTATTCATCCCGGACGCTTTCATTTATCTATTATCCTTATCCTGCCTGTTGATAAAACACTCTTTTTGCTGTCAATTCAGCCTGATTGTGCGTGAAGTGTGCAATTGATTATTAGTTGGGAAAAATTGTTTGACTTATAAGTGCAGGAAAGTAATATGTGCGCCACGCAGTGCCGATGAGCAGAAACAAGTTCAACGGCACACCTCGAAAGAGGCGTGTGGTGAGGTGGCCGAGAGGCTGAAGGCGCTCCCCTGCTAAGGGAGTATGCGGTCAAAAGCTGCATCCGGGGTTCGAATCCCCGCCTCACCGCCATTTTGCACCCATAGCTCAGCTGGATAGAGTACTCGGCTACGAACCGAGCGGTCGGAAGTTCGAATCTTCCTGGGTGCACCATTCTTCCTACTACCATTTTGCGCCGGTAGTGTTCCAAAGAAAGTTAATTTCTTAAGGAGCGACAGGGAGAAAAACGTTGCTTTAGCAACGGCCCGTTTGGGCGAGCACCGTGAGTAACTCTCCGGATGCACCATCTAGTTTGATGTTGTTTAGAACAACAAACAGCATTAAGTCAGCAGTAAAAGAAGTAATCCTGTGCACCCATAGCTCAGCTGGATAGAGTACTCGGCTACGAACCGAGCGGTCGGAAGTTCGAATCTTCCTGGGTGCACCATTCTTCTTCGATGTTGTAGTAAGTTCAACGACATTGAATCAGCAGTAAAGTAATACCCCGATGCACCCATAGCTCAGCTGGATAGAGTACTCGGCTACGAACCGAGCGGTCGGAAGTTCGAATCTTCCTGGGTGCACCATTCTTCTTCGATGTTGTGGTAAGTTCAACGACATTGAATCAGCAGTAAAGTAATACCCCGATGCACCCATAGCTCAGCTGGATAGAGTACTCGGCTACGAACCGAGCGGTCGGAAGTTCGAATCTTCCTGGGTGCACCATATTTCTCCCAAATACCAGCAATGGTAGCGCTTCAGAGAAATTCGATTTCTCAGCAAGCACAAGGGAAGATAACGTTGCTTCAGCAACGGCCCGAAGGGCGAGCCTTTGGCGAGTAATCTTCCTGGGTGCACCATATTTCCCCAAGTTTTACCTCCTGAATTTCAAAAAAATCCCCTGTAACGCCATATTTACCCATTAGTCACCTTCTGAACTATCTCAATTACAAATAAGCGACAATATTATTGGTTTACGATAAAGTAACGCCTCAATATTGAGTGATGTGAGGGATGAGATGTACGAACGTTACGAAGGTCTAATTTTCGATATGGACGGAACCATCCTCGATACCGAACCTACACATCGCAAGGCGTGGCGTGAGACGCTGGCAGGCTATGGCATGCAGTTCGACGAACAAGCAATGGTTGCGTTGAATGGTTCACCCACTTGGCGTATTGCGCAGGCAATTATCGAACTCAATCGTGCAGATCTTGACCCTCACCGTCTGGCGCAAGAAAAGACGCAGGCCGTGAGAGCTATGCTTCTTGATACGGTGCGCCCACTTCCCCTCATTGATGTTGTCAAATCCTGGCATGGGCGTCGCCCTATGGCTGTAGGTACGGGCAGTGAAAGAGATATCGCCGAAGCGCTGCTCAACCATTTAGGCTTACGGCAGTATTTCTCAGCTGTTGTTGCCGCAGACCATGTCAAAAATCACAAACCCGCTCCCGATACTTTTTTGCTGTGCGCTGAATTAATGGGCGTCGCACCAAATAAATGTGTGGTGTTTGAAGATGCAGATTTTGGCCTGGAAGCTGCAAGAGCGGCGGGAATGGATGGCGTGGACGTCCGTTTGCTGTGAGTGAAGGACTATCACTTTTTTCATTATTTACCAGTAGCTTTCTAAGCGCTACGTTATTGCCAGGAAGTTCCGAAGTGGTGCTGGTAGCACTATTAGTTGCAGGCTCTGGCCCAACCTGGTTACTCATCTTAATAGCAACAATGGGTAATAGCCTTGGTGGCTTAACTAACGTTATTCTGGGGCGCTTTTTTCCATTGCGGGAACAATCGCGCTGGCATGGGAAAGCAACTGGCTGGCTGGTACGTTTCGGCCCGGCAACATTATTACTCAGTTGGATGCCGTTAGTTGGCGATCTACTGTGCCTGTTAGCTGGCTTATTACGAATGAGCTGGGGACCGGTAATCTTTTTTTTATGCCTTGGTAAAGCGCTTCGCTATATCGTTGTAGCGGCTGCAACGGTACAGGGCATCGCGTGGTGGCACTAATTGCATGGACTGAAATACCCGTTATCTTTCAAGCTGCAGGTGTGTTGGCTGCACTCGCAAACCTCTGTCACTTACTTAAGTAAGTGACAGAGGATTTGCTCCTTTGCCGCCTTCCTGCAACTCGAAATCTAAAGGGTATTATTATCGCCATCTCTTATGCTTAATAAAAATGAATTCGACAGGCGGGAGGTCAATTTGATCCCGAACGTATCACAGGCGCTGGCCTGGCTGGAACAGCATCCTCAGGCAGTTAAAGGTATTTGTCGTGGTCTTGAGCGTGAAACGCTGCGAGTCACACCAGATGGTCAGTTGGCAACAACAGGCCACCCGGAAAGCCTTGGTTCAGCGCTGACACACAAATGGATTACTACTGATTTCGCGGAAGCGCTACTGGAGTTTATTACTCCAGTTGATGGTGATATCGACCATATGCTGACATTCATGCGCGATCTCCATCGCCATACAGCCCGTGAACTGGGTGATGAGCGTATGTGGCCGCTTAGCATGCCGTGTTATATCAACGATGGTCAGAATATCGAGCTGGCGCAGTATGGCTCGTCCAACAACGGGCGTTTTAAAACGTTATACCGTGAAGGTTTGAAAAACCGTTACGGTGCGTTGATGCAGACTATTTCGGGCGTGCACTACAACTTTTCGCTGCCGCTAGAGTTCTGGAAGGCGCGTCTGGGTGTTGAAAATGCTGAAAGCGGCAAAGAAGCGATTTCCGCCGGGTACTTCCGCCTGATTCGTAACTATTACCGTTTTGGTTGGGTTATCCCATATTTGTTCGGGGCATCGCCGGCGATTTGCTCCTCCTTCCTGCAAGGGAAAGAGAGCGCACTGCCATTTGAAAAGACCGAATGTGGCATGAATTACCTGCCATATGCGACTTCATTGCGACTGAGCGACCTGGGCTACACCAATAAATCCCAGAGTAACCTTGGTATTACGTTTAACAATCTGGAGACTTATGTCGCCGGGTTGAAACGCGCGATTAAAACGCCATCGGAAGAGTATGCGCAGATGGGCGTTGAGAAAGATGGCAAGCGCCTTCAAATCAATACCAACGTGCTGCAAATTGAAAATGAACTCTATGCACCTATTCGCCCTAAACGCGTTACTGGGCCTGGCGAGTCGCCTTCTGATGCGCTAATGCGCGGTGGGATTGAATATATTGAAGTGCGTTCACTTGATATCAATCCGTTCTCACCAATTGGTGTTGATGAGCAGCAGGTTCGTTTCCTCGACCTGTTCATGATTTGGTGTGTGCTGGCTGACGCGCCTGAAATGAGCAGCGACGAATTGCTTTGCACCCGCACAAACTGGAATCGTGTGATTCTGGAAGGGCGCAAGCCGGGCCTGACGCTGGGTATCGGTTGTGAAACTGCTCAGCATCCGTTGGCTAAAGTGGGCAAAGATTTGTTCACAGATTTACGCCGTGTTGCCGAAACGCTCGATGGCATCGCCGGGAATAGTGAATATCAGGATGTGTGTGACCAACTGGTTGCCTGCTTCGACGATCCAGAATTAACGTACTCAGCACGTATTCTGCGGTCTATGATTGATAATGGTATCGGCGGTACAGGTCTTGCCCTTGCTGAGCAATATCGTCAGATTTTGGTACAAGAGCCGCTGGAGATTTTGACCGAAGATGTGTTGCAGAAAGAACATGATGCTTCATGGCAGCGCCAGCGAGATATCGAAGCCAGTGATACCGAGCCGTTTGATGTGTGGCTTGAGAAACACGCTTAGTACAAAAGAAAAAGGCCACAATCAGTGTGGCCAAAATATACATCTCTGAATCAGGGATGATGATAACAAATGCGCGTCTTTCATATACTCAGAGTAGTGTGAGAAAGAATGGTTCATTTTATTTTTAAAAAAAATCACTTATCGGAGGTGATCAGATGCCGTTGTTGGATAGCTTCACAGTTGACCATACCCGCATGGGCGCACCAGCAGTGCGTGTAGCGAAAACGATGCATACGCCTCATGGCGATACTATCACTGTATTTGATCTGCGTTTTTGCATCCCGAACAAGGAAGTGATGCCAGAAAAAGGGATTCATACTCTTGAACACCTGTTTGCTGGTTTTATGCGTGACCACCTGAATGGGAATGGCGTAGAGATTATTGATATTTCGCCAATGGGCTGCCGTACGGGCTTCTACATGAGCTTGATTGGTGTACCTGAAGAGACTCGCGTTGCTGATGCATGGAAAGCGGCAATGGAAGATGTGTTGAAGGTGAAAGAGCAAAACCAGATCCCTGAGCTGAATGTTTACCAGTGTGGCACTTACCACATGCACTCGCTGGAAGAAGCACAGGATATCGCCCGTCATATCCTTGAGCATGGCGTAAGCGTAAACAGCAATGAAGAGTTGGCTCTGCCGAAAGAGACACTCAAAGAGCTGCATATCTAGTTCTGATTAGGCGTAAGCGCCAATAGCAAAAAGGGGCCAATCGGCCCCTTTAGTATTTCTGACTTAGTGCGCTCCGCCGCCGCCACCACCGGCACCAAACGGTGGTCTGGCAAACCAGATTAAACCCAGCAATAGAATAAATATTCCTGCAGAAACCCAGAAAATCTCATTGGCTGAGATAATCAGCCCCTGATTGGTGATCTGCTGCGCAATATAGCCAGAGGCTTGTTGCGGTGACATCCCCAGATTTTCCAGTTTTGAATACATCTCCTGCGCATTTGGGTTAAACGGTGAAACGGACTCCGTTAACTGCGCGTGGTGTAACGCCTCGCGGTTAGTCCAGAGCGTCGTGGTTATCGACGTACCAATCGAACCGGCAAGGGTTCGGGTAAAGTTCGACAAACTCGATGCAGCGGCCATACGCTCAGGCGGCAACCCGGAAAGTGTAATTGTCGTCAGTGGCATAAAGAAACATGCCACAGCGAAGCCCTGAATAAACTGCGGCCAGGCCGATGCGCCGAAATCCATTCCCGGCTCGAAGGTATATGCACGCCAGTAGAAACAGACGGCGTACATAATAAAGCTGAATGTCACCAGCCTTCGCATATCGAGCTTATGAGCAAAACGCCCGATAATCGGCGACAGCAGCACAGGAAGAAGCCCGACCGGTGCCGATGCCAGACCTGCCCAGGTTGCCGTGTAGCCATATACCTCCTGCAATAGCTGCGGCAGCAACACAATTGCGCCGAAGTAGAGCATGTAGGCGAGACTGATACACAAGCAACCAATGGTGAAGTTTCGCGACTTAAACAACGACAAGTCGACTATCGGGTTGTCGTCCGTTAGCTCCCAGACAATCAAGAAACTTATCGTCACCACCGCGACGATTGTCAGAACGACCACTTCTGTTGAGTTAAACCAATCCAGCTCTTTACCGCGGTCGAGCATGATTTGCAGGCTACCAATACCCACCACCAACAGCGCAAGGCCGATGGCATCAATACGGCGCTGCTCGGTTTTGGTTTCACGCCCACGCAAGGTTTGCATCGTCAGCAGAACGACCACCGCCCCGATGGGCACGTTGATAAAGAAGATCCAACCCCAGTGGTAGTTATCACTGATAAAGCCACCGAGAATTGGCCCACAAATCGGTGCCACGATGACCGTCATCGACCACAGCGCCAGCGCGATACTTCGCTTAGCAGGCGGGTAGTTATTGAGCAGCAGACTTTGTGACAGCGGAATCAATGGCCCGGCAACGATCCCCTGGATAACGCGGAAGAAGATCAGCATCTCCAGACTTTTGGACACGCCGCAAGCCCATGAAGCCAACACGAAGAGAATCGTCGACCACATAAACAACTTCACTTCACCAAAGCGCTTAGCAAGCCACCCGGTGATAGGAATTGAGATGGCGTTGGCCACCCCAAATGAAGTGATAACCCAGGTCCCCTGGCTCAGAGATGAGCCAAGGTTACCGGCAATGGTCGGAATGGCCACGTTGGCGATGGTAGAATCCAGCACCTGCATAAAGGTCGCCAATGACAAGGCGATGGTCATGATGACCAGCGGTGCCCCTTCTAGCGGTTTTTGTTGTGCCATACAACCTCCGCTTTGTTAACCCGCATTGGCCTGGATGATGTTATTAATCAGCTCATTAGCAGGTGCCAGGTTAAGTTCGCGCGCATTACTTTCATACACCGGAGAGTGACGAGTCTCGTTAGCCAGAATACTGCCTTCACGGTTGCTGGTATCCACGGTAACTAATGTGGACAAGCCAATACGTAGCGGGTGTTCTTGAAGTTGTTTCGCATCAAGCTCAATACGTACTGGCAGGCGCTGAACGACTTTGATCCAGTTGCCGGTAGCATTTTGTGCCGGGAGCAGTGAAAACGCGCTGCCGGTGCCCATATCCAGACCTACGACCTTGCCAGTGTATTCAACTTTATCGCCGTAAATATCACTGACCACCGTTGCAGGTTGGCCAATACGTATATGCGCAAGCTGCGTCTCTTTAAAGTTCGCATCTACCCACAAACCACTTGCTGGCACGATAGCCATCAGAGGAGTTGTTGGGCTAATTTGCGCACCAACCTGAACAACGCGGCGTGAAACATAGCCGGTCATTGGGCTGACAATTTTGGTGCGGGCTAGCGCCATCCATGCGTTACGCAACTCGGCAGCCGCTTGTTTAACACTTGGCTGTTCTTCAAGTTTGCTACCCAGAACCATGGCCTGGTTTGCATTATATTGTTGAATGGCAACATCCAGTTGCGCTTGAGCCGTCGCGACGGCATCTCGGGCGTGTTGCAATTCTTCACGGCCAATCAGGTTTGCGTTACCCAAAGGTACACGGCGATTAAGGTCGCTTTGAGCTTGAGCAAGCGAAGTCTTTTGCAGCGCAATATTGGCCTGCAACTGCTTACTATTAATCATTAACTGACGTGTCTGGCGCACGCTTGAAGCCAACACGGTTTGTGCCTGCTCAAAAGCTTGCTCAGCGTCAGCCTGGTCTAACGTCACCAGAACATCGCCCTGTTTAACGAAGTCGGTATTTTCAGCCCAAACTTTGGTTACGCTTCCGGAAACCTGGGACATTATCTGTACCTGATTACCGGCCACATACGCATCATCCGTATTTTCGTAGTGACGTAACACCAAAAACCAATAAATCCCATATGCCACAGCAATAATTACAAACAGCAGGGTCAATACAAGTAAGGCACCTTTACGTTTGCCTTTCTTGTTACCCGGCTGTTGCGGGGTTTGAGTCTCCGCATGTGCGCTCATGCTTATCTCCACACTTTTTTATTATAGTGATCGGCTGAGCCGACCTGTTAGACCCAACAGGCCAGCAAGGTAAGTTGCTGGCCTGTCGGTATTCATCTTTTTTGGGGTATTACGATTTCACGCGATGACAGCACTTAGCGCACGGCTTCAAGTACAGTCTGGTTTTCGTCCATTTCATCAAGGCGGGTCAGCAGTTTGCGGGTAATATTTTCCAACTGCTCTTTCTCCGTACCGCTCAGCGCAGACCACAGCTCATGCAGGCAGTGGTGTTGCGGCGGTAACACCTGACGTATGAATTCCTGACCTTTTTCGGTCAAATGCAGATGCAGGCAGCGGCGATCGTTATCGCTTTCACGGCGTTCGATCCAGCCACGCTTTTCCAGCTCATCGGCAATACGGGTCGCATTGGTACGGGAAGAACCCAAAGCACAGCTCAATTCTGAAGGCTGAATACTGTGGCTTTCCTGTGATTCAAGAGTGATCAACGCCATAAATAGCGTCTCGTTAATGCCCTGAGCTTTCAGCATTTTATTGCGGTTTTCCAAAAGCTTGCCCTGCATGTGCATGCACAGGCGCGTCAGCAGAACTTCCTGATATGGGAATTCCTCGTAGCGTTTGGCGCGAAATTTTAGCATTTGTTCAATGGGCGTAAACGAACTATCCATTTTGGCATAACCTCATTAGTTGCGGTCGATATAATAACGATGGTGACAAATAAAGTAAATGTATTGTTTATACGTTTTTTATCGTCAGACGGCGATCACCATCATGAGTTTCCAGGTTAATCCATAACCCAGAGCACTTAATAACGTCGGGATAATAATGCTGCGAGTCTTGTAATAACTCAGCCCGAGAATGATAAAGCCCATTAACGTCGGGACCAGACGCTGCGCATCATGCATGATCTCAGGCACACTTGAGACCACCAGCAGAGCGCAAATTGACGCGATACCAATGCTATCGAGCAGTACGCCAGTCGCACCACGTTTGGCTGGGCGTGTCGAATTTGCCCTAATACGCAGAGGTAAATAGCGGAATAGATAGTTGGCAAGCCCGACCAGCAGACCCAGCAAAAGTACTTGTGTACTCATCCCGGTTCTCCTTGATAAAACGCCTGAATCAGTGCCGCCAGACAGCCACAGACAATGCCTGCGAGGATGGCCGCTGGAATCGAAACCAGCGTGACGCCCAACAGCGCGCCTGCAAGCGATGCGGTAACAGTCCAGGATTGCTTACGCTGGAATGACGCCAGCAAGAAGCTCAGGAATAGGGCAGGCAGCATAAAGCCTAACGCTGCTTCTACCGCCGGAAATTTATCCAGCAAACCATTACCAGACCATGAACCTAACGCGGTGCCCAATATCCATGAAAACCACGAACTGAATGCGATGCCGATCATCCAGTTTTCGCTCCAGCGACGATTATCACGGACCAGTTTCGCTGTTGCGGCAGCAAACACTTCGTCGGTCAGGCCAAAGGCCCAAATCGCGGTTTTAGGTTTACTTAGCTGGCGAGTGATTCGTTGGCGCAGGGAAGGGCCGTATAAGACGTGGCGCACATCCATTGCCATTACTGTTAATGCTGCAACCCAGAGTGAGCTACCCGCAGCCAGTAATGCGGTAATAACAAACTGGCTAGCGCCTGCATAAATAATGCAGGAGAAAAATAGACTTTCGAATGGGGTAAATCCTAGCTTTGTGGCATTCAGCCCAAACGCAAATGCTACCGGGATATAACTGATGACAATCGGTAAACTGTCTTTCAGCCCTTCAGCCCAGGTAGCATCGTTTTGATTATTATTTAATGGAACTTCTGCAGGACTATCCATATTAACTATTTATCTATTTCTGACGTTAATGTCACTCGAATGAACAAACAGGGATAACCTTAACAGACTGGTACGACCCTTAATACCCCAAATTATTCAAGGGGAATGTAAAGGATTAGTGCCATCACGGCTGACGGTGATAGCCACGCCACCACACTACTAAATTTAGTAGGGCGATGATGGCACCTGCCGCGCAAACGCCATTCCATCCAGCATGTTGATAAGCACTGGCAGAAATAACTGAACCTGCGGCACCACCAATAAAGTAGCTAGTCATGTAACCGGCTGTCAGGCGATTTCGTGCATCCGGCATCATGCGATAAATAACGGTTTGATTAGTGATATGTACACCCTGAACCGTTAAATCCAGCACCAGAATCCCGACGATAAGTGCTATCACAGAGAACTGACCCATGGCGACAGCCATCCACGACAGCAGTAGCAGCACCAGGCCAATTGTGGTGGTGAGATGCGCTTTGCCTTTGTCGGCAAACCCGCCAGCTGGACGAGCGCCCAGCGCACCCGCGGCACCCGCCAGGCCGAACAGGCCAATCGTAGCTTCAGAGAAGTTAAACGGTGGCGAAGCCAATAAAAATGCCATCGACGTCCACAGAATGCTGAAGTTGGCAAACGTCAGGCAGCCCAACAGCGCGCGCGTTCGCAGCAGCGGGTTTTTGATAAAAAGGCCGAATACGGAAGAGAGTAATTGGGGATAATTCAGATGCGTTTCAGTCTTCACTTTCGGCAAGCCGCGCCACAGGGCTAAAGCCATCAAAACCATGAGCACACTGGCAACCCAGTAAACGGTACGCCAGCCACCGAGACTTGCCAGCAACCCGGCAATGGTTCGTGCCAGTAAGATGCCGAGCAGCAGCCCGCTCATAATCGTGCCGACGACTTTGCCGCGTTTTTCAGGCTCGGCGAGCGTGGCTGCCAACGGCACCAGAATTTGTGCGACCACCGAGAACAAACCGGTTAGCGCGGTGCCTAGAATCATCACCCACAGCGTCTGGCTCAGTGCGGTGATCACCATGCCGCCTGCGGCAAGCAGCGTCATAAACACAATCAAACTGCGGCGTTCAAACATATCGCCCAGTGGCACCAAAAGCAGCAAGCCTGCCGCGTAGCCCAACTGCGCGGCGGTAACAATAAACCCGGCCTGGTTAATCGACAGGGAAAACGCATTGGCGATGGTATCGAGCAGCGGTTGCGCGTAGTAGTTGCTGGCAACGGCCAGACCCGTGGCGATAGACATCAGGACGATGAGCGCGGGGCTGAGTCCGTGGTGAGTATTTTTCATTCTTATTCTTCGGTTGGTAATGACAGGTCGCGAATGATAGCGAAAATTGAGGCAAGCAGGGGTTAGATTGTGCGGTAGGAAATTGGCGGGTGATGTGCATCTCCCGCCATAACAAGTTTTACTTCGTCGCTAATGCTTCTTTCACCCAGCCATCAAACTGTGCCTGGTGCGCTTTAATCCAGCCATCAACGTGACCCTGAATATCCGCTTCTGAGGATTTACCGTTATGCATCATCGCATTCTCGGCATTGATATCCGCCAGCGGCAGTTTCATCAGGCTAAACAGTTTCGCCGCCTGCGGGTTTTTCTCGGCCCAGGCTTTGTTTGCCACGATATGCATGGTGTTCACCGGGAAACCATAGTTCGCGCCGTTCGGCAGTTTGGTGTCGATGTTCTTTTGCTCACCCGGCAAGGACGAGAACGGCACCTGCAACCACACCACATCTTTCCCAGGTTTGAGCACATCGCTCACCCAGTATGGCGTCCAGGTGTAATACAGTACCGGTTTGCCTTCTTTGTAACGCGCAATGGTATCCGCCATCATCGCTGAATAATTACCGTGGCTAACCGTTACCGTATCGGCCAGCTTATAGGCTTCGTTCTGATGGTTAATCACCGCTTCACAACCCCAACCCGGCGTACAACCCATCATGTCGGCTTTGCCATCGTCGTTGCTGTCAAACAGTTTGGCAATCTTCGGATCTTTTAACTGCTCAACGTTGGTGATGTGGTATTTATCTGCGGTCTTTTTATCAATGAGATAACCCTGCGCCGCGCCGGTCACATAGGTGCCTTCGCGATAAAACTTGTTACTGCCACCCGCAGCGGCATACATATCGTCATGCAGTGGCTGCCAGTTCACTGCGGTAAATGTGGCATCGCCAGAAGCAATCGAGGTGTAACCCACGTTGTAATCCACTTCGCTTGCCGTATTTACGGTGTAACCCAGTTTTTCAAGGGCACGGCTGACAAGCTGTGTCTGGAAGGATTCTTCAGAAATGGTGCTTTGAATTGGCTGAACCGTAATGCCTTTACCCGGCAAGTCAGCGGCAAAAGTGCTGGTGGTAACGAGTGTGGCAAGAGCTGTCGCGAAAAGAGTCGTGTGTCGCATCGTTATTCCTGTTTTGGTGGTGGGCGTGAGGCGGCACGAATGCCGCCATCATGTTTATTTGATGAAGGGACGGGTCAAAAGACCAATTGGGCCGGTATTGAACCAGCGGCGGTTGCCACGGCTGCGCGAATCGCGGCCAATGGACTGAGTTAAGCGGTCGAGAATAATGGCCAGTATCACGATGCCGACGCCGCCGACGGTCGCAAGACCCATATCGAGGCGGCCAATACCGCGCAGAACCATCTGGCCCAGACCACCAACGGCAATCATCGAGGCGATAACCACCATCGAAAGTGCCAGCATCAGTGTCTGGTTAACGCCCGCCATAATGGTCGGCATCGCCAGCGGTAACTGAACCTTGAACAGCATCTGGCGCGGGCTTGCGCCAAACGAACGCGAGGCTTCAATTAGATCTTCCGGCACCTGCTTAATACCCAGAATCGTCAGGCGCACAATTGGCGGCAGGGCAAAGATAATCGTCACCACCACGCCAGGCACGTTACCGATACCGAACAGCATTACGATTGGCACCAGATAAACAAACGCTGGGGTGGTTTGCATCGCATCCAATAATGGGCGAATTATTTTTGCTGCCCGTTCGCTGCGTGCCAGCCAAATCCCTAGCGGCAGGCCGATTATCATGCAGAACATCAGGGCCGTCAGCACCAGCGCCAGCGTCACCATAGCTTGTGACCAGGCACCAATCGCGCCAATCGCCACCAGTGAAATCAACGTTGCGATACCCATACCCAGGCTCGACATCTGCCAGGCAATCAGCGCAAACAGGATGATGGCAACTGGTGCAGGCATCCCCAGCAAGAAATGCTGGAAGCCACTGAGGATATAATCCACCGGCACGCGAATACCCTGAAACACCGGGCGAAAGTGCGTCACCACCCAGTCGATACCGTGAGTTACCCAGCTATCGAGCGGGATAAGCGTCTTATGGAACGGATCGAGAATATTAAAATGTTCTGGCTGTGGCGCAGGGGCTGAATTCAGCCAGTCTGCACTGCCAGTTGCAGCAGGCGTGGATGCCGCCTGGCTGCCCCATGCATCTGCGGTTGCAGCGGCATGGTTGGTTGTTGTATCGGCAGCCGCACTGCCGGTATCCCACGGATTTGCTTCACTCATTGACTTACCCCTTCACGATCTAACGCCTGGAGTAGCACCCCTTTTGAGATGATACCCACGTACTGACTCTCTTCCCCAATAACCGGAACCGCGCATGGAGCCTGGCCGACATGGGTGAGCAACTCGCTCAGAGACGTATCAGCGGAAACTGCCGCTGGCGTTTCGAGGTAAGCGGTGTCCAGACCCTCGCCCGCAGCGAGTGCGGCTTTAAGAGAGTCGGTCGAGACAATACCGAGGAATTTTTGCCCGCGTTCGATGACATAACCGAATTCACGGTCTTCATCTTGCAGCAATTTCAGCGCAGAACGAGGGCCAAAACCGGAGGTTTTACGCAATAGACCAGCAGGGCTTCGGCGCGCAATATCTTTAGCGCTAAATACCTGACTAATATCCACACCGCGGAAGAAGGTGCGTACATAATCATTTGCCGGATTATTGAGAATTTCATCCGGTGTGCCGACCTGTATTACTTCACCACCTTGCATAATGGCAATTCGGTCACCAATACGCATTGCTTCATCTAAATCGTGGGAAATAAATACAATGGTACGTTGGTGTTTAGCCTGTAATTTAATTAATTCATCCTGCATTTCAGTACGAATTAATGGATCGAGTGCGGAGAAGGCTTCATCCATCAATAATATATCTGGATTAATTGCCAATGCACGGGCTAAACCAACACGTTGGCGCATACCGCCAGAAAGCTCATCAGGATAAGCGTGGGAATAATTTTCAAGCCCTACCTGACGTAATGCATCCAGTGCTTTTTCCTGACGCTCTTTCAACGGAATTCCCGCTAATTCCATGCCAAAGGCAGTGTTATTTAACACTGTCATATGAGGCATCAAAGCAAATGACTGGAATACCATGGAGATCTTACTTTTGCGAACCTCGCGGAGTTCTGATTCTGATATTTTGGCGATATCAACGCCATCAATCAGTACCTGCCCACGGGTTGGTTCAATCAGGCGATTGAGAAGGCGAACCATGGTGGATTTACCGGAACCCGATAACCCCATGATGACAAAAATCTCGCCTTCTTCAATTGCCAGACTGGCGTCTTTTACGCCAAGCGACAGCCCTGTTTTTTCCAGTAGTTCAGCTTTTGAAATACCCTTTTCAATATATTTAAATGCGCGCTGTGGGTGCTCACCAAATACCTTATATAAATTCTTCACTTCAAGTTTAATTGCCATGCAATAAAGTTATTCCTGTATTTATATTTATACACAATTCCTGATGGAAATATTCACTGCATATACCCTAACATACTCAGAGTCTGAGACAACCCTCGATTTCCGATATATCGAATATCCACGCGGCTTGAGTGGGCAGAATTTCCCATGAGTAAAGGGCTGAGAGCAAATCAGAGAAAGATGATATTTTTTGTAAGCGAAGGCGAAATTTGCCTGAATAGCGCGATATTCAGGCAAAAATGTAAACAGCAATTTTGTAGTATTTAATTAAAATATCAACGCCAGAAATGTGCGGTTTATTTGGCATAAATTACGATAAGAAACCAAAATAATTCGAGTTGAAGGAAGGCGACAAAGCCGCAAGTCCCCAGGAGCATAGATAACTATGTGACTGGGGTGCGCGGGTGCAGTCAACGCACCTGCGGCTCGAAGTATGAAGGTTTTAAAAATCCCAATCTTCATCGATTGTTTCCACCGCTTTCCCCATTACATACGATGAGCCAGAACCCGAGAAAAAGTCGTGATTCTCGTCCGCATTGGGGGAGAGTGCTGCCAGTATCGCTGGGTTCACCTCTGCCATTTCTGGCGGGAATAGCGCGTTGTAACCCAGGTTCATTAACGCCTTATTCGCGTTGTAGCAAAGAAAGGCTTTCACCTCTTCCTGCCAACCCACATCACCGTAAAGCGCATCGGTATAAGCGACTTCGTTATCGTAAAGATCCATCAGCAAATCGAGGGCAAAGTTTTGCAGCTCGGTCTGGCGCTCAATGCTTTGCTGTGCCAGCACTTTCTGGAATTTGTAACCGATATAATAACCGTGCACCGCTTCGTCACGAATAATCAGGCGAATCAGGTCAGCCGTGTTAGTTAATTTGCCACGGCTCGACCAGTACATCGGCAAATAAAATCCAGAATAGAAGAGGAAAGACTCCAGAAATACGCTGGCAATTTTCTTCTTCAATGGGTCATCGGCGTGGTAATGAGCGAGGATAATTTGCGCCTTACGTTGTAGCGGCGGGTTTTCTTCGCTCCACGCATACGCCGCGTCAACATCTTTAGTCTGGCAAAGCGTTGAGAAAATCGAGCTATAGGAGCGGGCGTGCACCGCTTCCATAAAGCTCACGTTAGACAAAACGGCTTCTTCATGCGGCGTAATCGCATCATTCATTAATACCGGCGCACCAACCGTATTCTGAATAGTGTCCAGTAACGTCAACCCGGTAAACACGCGGATAGTCAGTTGCTGTTCTTCATCGCTGAGCGATTGCCAGGCCGGAATATCGTTCGACAGTGGGATTTTCTCCGGCAACCAGAAATTGCTGGTCAGGCGATTCCACACTTCGAGATCTTTCTCATCCTCGATATTGTTCCAGTTGATGGCACTTACGCGGGTTAACTGAGTCATGTTTTCTCCTTATAAAGCGCAGGACACACAGCCCTGCACCTCCGTTCCATCCAGTGCCATCTGGCGCAAGCGAATGTAATAAAGCGTTTTGATGCCTTTTTTCCAGGCATAAATCTGCGCTTTATTAATGTCACGAGTGGTGGCGGTATCGCGGAAAAACAGCGTCAGCGATAAACCTTGATCAACGTGGCGAGTGGCTTGCGCATAGGTGTCGATAATTTTTTCCGGGCCGATATCGTAGGCATCCTGGTAAAACTCCAGCTTGTCGTTAGTCATAAACGGAGCCGGATAATAAACGCGCCCGATTTTGCCTTCTTTGCGAATCTCAATACGCGACACTATCGGGTGGATGCTTGATGTTGCGTGGTTGATATAAGAGATGGAACCCGTCGGCGGGATAGCCTGCAAATTCTGGTTATACAGGCCGTATTCCATTACGTCGTCACGCAACTGTTGCCACTGTTCGCGGGTGGGAATGGTGACCCCAGCTTTGGCAAATAACGCGCGCACCTTCTCGGTTTTTGGCTGCCATGTTTCGTGCAGATACTGGCGGAAATATTCGCCATTCGCATAACGTGATTGCCCGAAACCAGCGAAGCGCTGTTTGCGTTCTCGTGCCAGTAAATTGGATGTGCGTACTGCATGCCAGGTCACGGTATAAAAATAGAAATTGGTAAAATCCAGACCCTCTGGCGAACCGTAAGCAATGCCTTCGCGCGCCAGATAACCATGGAGATTCATCTGCCCAAGGCCGATGGCGTGTGACGCGGCGTTTCCTGCTTCAATCGACGGTACTGAGCGAATGTGGCTCATATCGGAAACCGCCGTCAGCCCGCGAATTGCGACTTCGATAGTCTGACCAAAATCCGGGGAATCCATGGTGTGGGCGATATTCAGTGAGCCGAGATTGCAGGAAATATCTTTGCCTATCTGCGCGTAATCGAGGTTTTCGTCATAAGTTGACGCGCTGTTCACCTGCAAAATTTCCGAACACAGGTTGCTCATATTAATGCGCCCGGCAATCGGGTTTGCGCGATTTACCGTGTCTTCAAACATAATGTACGGGTAACCGGACTCAAACTGGATCTCGGCCAGTGTCTGGAAGAAATCACGCGCATTAATAAAGGTCTTGCGAATACGCTCGTCTGCCAGCATTTCTTCGTAAAGTTCGCTGACGGCAATATCACCAAACGGCTTGCCGTAAATACGCTCGACATCATAAGGCGAGAACAACGCCATCGGCTGGTTATCTTTCGCCAACTGGAAAGTGATATCCGGGATCACCACGCCAAGCGAGAGCGATTTGATGCGAATTTTTTCATCAGCATTTTCGCGTTTGGTGTCGAGAAAACGCAAAATATCGGGATGATGGGCGTGAAGATAAACCGCGCCCGCGCCCTGACGCGCACCGAGCTGGTTGGCATAAGAAAACGCATCTTCCAGCATTTTCATAACCGGAATAACACCGGATGACTGGTTTTCGATGCGTTTGATCGGCGCGCCAACTTCACGCAAATTAGAGAGCAGGAAAGCTACGCCACCGCCACGCTTAGAAAGCTGCAATGCGGAATTTACCGCGCGACCAATCGACTCCATATTGTCTTCTATTCGCAGCAAGAAGCAGGACACCAGTTCGCCGCGCTGCATTTTCCCACAGTTCAGAAAAGTGGGCGTGGCAGGCTGGAATCGGCCGCTGAGCATTTCATCCATCAATTGCGTGGCGAGGTTTTCGTTACCCTGCGCCAGTGTTAACGCCACCATGCACACACGGTCCGGGAAATGTTCCAGATACTCTTTACCGTCGTAAGATTTCAGTGTGTAGCTGGTGTAATACTTCCAGGCGCCGAGAAATGTCTGGAACTGGAAACCACTGTTGAGCGCCTTCTCAAACAACGTGACGACAAAACGACTGTCATAGCGTTGTAGCACGGCATTGTCGTAATAACCTTCTGCCACCAGGTAGTCGAGGCGAGCTTGCTGGTGGGGAAACTGGCGCGAGCGGGGTAGCACATGTTGTTTATGGAATTGCTCTACCGCCAGCTTATCTTTCTCAAACTGGATATGGCCTGCGGAATCATAAAGATTCAACATGGCGTTGAGTGCGTGATAATCCGCGCTTTCCGTCGCCATTACGCTGATAGCTTCTGTCGTTGCCAAAATTCGTTGACTCCCTTACGCACGTTTTCAATATCTTGCTCGGTGCCGAGTAACTCAAAACGATAGAGATACGGCACCTGGCATTTCTGGGCTATCACGTCGCCCGCCCGGCAAAATCCTTCGCCGAAATTACGATTACCGCTGGCAATCACACCGCGCAGTAACGAGCGATTTGTCGGATTATTTAAAAATCGAATCACCTGGGCCGGTACGGCACCGGCAATACCGCCACCGCCGTAGCTTGGCACTATCAAAATATAAGGCTCTGGAACGATCAGCCGCTGTTTGAAATCCAGCGGAATGCGCAGCGCGGGTAATTCCAGGCGTTCGACAAAACGCAGAGTATTTTCCGAGGTGCTGGTGAAGTAGACGAGGTTGCTCATGCAGTGGCTCGTAAGCGCAGGCGGTTGATCATATCCGGCCGGAATCCGCTCCAGCTCTCTTGTTCAGTGACCACAACAGGCAACTGGCGAAAACCTTTTTCCCGTAATTCATCAGCGGCTTCCGGGTGTAAATCGAGGTTAATCAGCTCAAAATCAAACCCACGGCTTTCCATTGCCCGCTTGGTGGCATGGCACTGAACACAGTCATTTCGAGTGTATATGGTAATGCGCATGATTCTTATTCTCTCTGTTGTTGAGAATATGAATACTAGATGTGGGTAATAAAATAATCAACCATACAAGATATAGTATTTTTGAATAAGGATAGAAAAGGTGATGAGCGGGGCGGGTTGCGGGAAAAAAGAATTTTTAGGGTGGATTAGCGCTAGCAAATCCACCACTATGGTGCGGGCGTCGCTGCGCCAATCCGACCAGAAAAAACTACATACGCATACTGATCGCCAGGCGGTTGAACGCATTCATCAGACTTGCAGTGAAAGTAAGATCGCTAATCTCTTGTGCGGTGAAGAATTGCAGTAGTGGCTGATAAACCGCATCTTCCGCGCCTTCAGTGATAAGAGTGATGGCTTCGGCCCAGGCTAATGCCGCGCGCTCTTTTTCACTGAAGTGATTACTCACTTTCCAGCCCGCCAATGCATCTAGCTTGGTCTGGTCTACGCCATCTTTGCGCAGTGCTTTTGAGTGCATCTCGAGGCAATAGGCGCAGCCGTTAATTTGCGAGACGCGCAGGAAAACAAGTTCAATCAGGGTCGAGCCGAGTGAGCTCGACTCCAGACCTTTCAGTGCCTGAAGCATTGGCTTGAATACGGCTGGGGAAAGGTCGTAGTAAGGCTGGCGTAATTCAATCATGGTGTAATCCTCGTGTTGGTGTGCGGGCAATTTAACACTATGATGGACTACTAAAGAGAGCCATAAATTAACTAATAAAGCAGGCCATAATGGCAAAGTCGATTGAACCCGTAGTGAGTGCTCACCATTCGATTCCGCGTTACCAGCAAATCGCGAGGCAGCTTAAGCAGGCTATCAGTGATGGCGAGCTGGTTGCCGGAAGCCGCTTGCCATCAAGTCGCACCATGGCGCTGGAACTTGGGGTGGCCCGGGCAACCGTGGAAAATGCCTACGGGGAGCTGGTTGCACAAGGGTGGCTGGAAAGACGCGGCCAGGCAGGGACCTTTGTCAGCTTGTCGGTGACGAAAGGCGCAAATAACCCAGAGACGATAACCAGCCAACCGCAAGGTACACCACGTCCGTTCCAGGTGGGTTTACCCGCGCTGGATGCATTCCCACGTGCATTGTGGGCGCGAATTATGGGACGGCGCTTACGTCTGCAAACACGCTACGATCTCGTGTTACCCGAAGCGAACGGGGAATCGACATTGCGCCAGGCCATTGCCGATTATTTGCGTTTCTCACGCAGCATCGACTGCCAGCCGGAGCAGATTTTTATCACCGCAGGTTTTCAGGCTGCAATGAGGCTGGTTGTGCATACACTTGCCAAACCTGGTGACGGAGTCTGGCTCGAAGATCCCGGTTATCGCTATGTGCGCCCGGTATTTTCAGAAGCAGGCATGGCATTACATCCGGTGCCAGTCGATGGTGAAGGGATGCAGATTGATTATGGTATTAACCATTTCCCAGATGCGCGTTTTGCACTATTGACCCCGGCTCATCAAAGCCCGCTGGGCGTGGCTTTATCAATAACTCGCCGTCACCAGTTGCTTGACTGGGCTGCGACAAATCATAGCTGGATTGTTGAGGACGATTACGACAGTGAGTTCCGCTACCACGGAAAACCGCTGCCGCCTATAAAAAGCCTTGATGGTCCGCAGCGCGTTATCTATGCAGGAACGTTCAGCAAATCTTTGTTTCCCGCTTTACGCGTCGCCTGGCTGGTGGTGCCGCAACAGGAGGTTGAGGCATTTTCACAGCACACACATTTTCTGCCATGCACCGCTCCATTGTTGATTCAGCAAACCATTGCAGATTTCCTGCGCGAAGGGCATTTCTGGCGGCATCTGAAAAAGATGCGTTTGTGCTATAGCGAGCGAAGAGTATGGCTGGAGAGTGCATTGCAACAACAGGGGTTTGATGTCGTCCCACAGGCGGGAGGTATTCAACTGGTGATGCGCGTAAAGGATGATGACCGTGTACTGGTGGCTAAAGCTCGCGATGCAGGGCTTGCGGTGCAGGCTTTAAGCGACTGGCGCATCGTTTCAAAAGGGGAAGGGGGAATATTGATGAGTTTTACTAATCTCACCTCACAAACTATGGCGTTAAAAGCCGCTAAACAACTACGCGATGCGATTAGCTGAAATCAAACAGCCACAAAGATGCAGTTTGAGGTATGACGGATATAAAAAACCCCGGAAGTGGCTCCGGGGTTAGACGCATATTTATTATCACTACACTTTTCGGATTATCGACGGGAAGCTAATAAAGCCCCGATGAAAATACCTACAGCGGCGCTGATACCCACGCTCTGCCATGGTTTATCGCGCACATATGTATCTGCACAACCTACTGCATCACAAGCAGCCTGTTTTACGCGGGTGCGACCATGAAGGCGAGCTCTTGTCTCTTTAAGCAGAGACTCCGCTTTTTCGCGGGCAGCTTCCCCTTCTTCTTTAACATCGCTACCGAACGATTTAAGAACCTCTTCCAGCGTGTCAGCTAGTTGGTTCACGTCACGGTTAATATCATCAACGCCTTCGTCTACATCATTTCGATTTACGCGGTTAAACATTGGTTTCTCCCTTTTTGCGATGTACTACTCAGTGTAGACCATAATTTTTAGTAATGAGTCAGTTCACTCTCTTTCACCTTCTTTATGGACTAATCTGAAAGCGTTGCTAATGCTGGTTATTGTAAGGTTGCGCTGCAATAGAAGATGACGAGGAAAAAATATGTATTTACGACCTGATGAGGTGGCCCGCGTTCTTGAAAAAGCCGGTTTTACCATGGATATAGTGACACCGAAAACCTACGGATACCGGCGTGGGGAAAACTACGTTTATGTAAATCGTGAGGCGCGGATGGGGCGAACAGCTTTGATCATTCACCCCACGTTAAAAGAACGAAGCCAGACTCTGGCAGAGCCTGCGACAGATGTAAAAACCTGCGATCATTATCAGCAATTTCCACTCTATCTGGCTGGTGAAACTCATCAGCATTACGGTATTCCGCATGGATTTAGTTCACGCATTGCCCTGGAACGTTACTTGTCTGGCTTATTTGGCGAGCACTAATTCGAATGAGGCGTTGTTGGGTTCACGCCTCAACGCTATCACACCTCTGCTTTTGCGCTTCGATAACCGCTGATACGGAATAAGCGACGGCAATAATCAAGAAAATAGCCATACGCAGCGCCCATAAGCATTGAGACGATGATATTTGAGCTTACCGCCGCGACTATTTGATTCCAGTCAGCTCCGACCGACCACAAAATAGCAACATATACAGGTGACTGGAACGTCACGTAAGCCAGTACATCGGCGAGATTTTTCGCCCAACTGGCCTGGCTGTAGCGTTTGGTAAAACGCATAAATGCATCACGGTAAAAACCGTATGGCCAGGCAATCAGGATGTTTACGGGAATGGCGACCAGGCGCGAAGAGAGTGATTGCTCAAAACTCATGCCTGAGAGAAAGATTTCAATCATCATGTTCACAACCGAGCAATACACTACCATCGCAAAAGTATCTGCGACTGCATGGCGCAGGCGTGACTCAGGAGAAAACATTATTCCAACTCCGCATGATAATTAGCGATATACACTGCCATTTGGTGTAAATGGTAGTGCTAATAAATGATTTGTTTATGGCGGCTAGATTATATCCCTGCATGCAATTAGACAATTAGTGATAAATTTTTATTTAAAGGCATTTCGTCAATAAAATCCGCTAAATGAGACATCTCAGGCAGAGTTTCCTGATTTTGTCGTTTGGCTATTAATTTTTTATTTAAAATCAAATGGTTAATTTTTCATGCGTTGCCTCATTTTTAAGGCTATCCAGGGCCTGAAAAATCGTTATATAATTTGTTATATAGCGATGTAATCAACAGGAGCATTCAAATGGATAATCATTTTGGAAAGGGATTGATGGCAGGGCTGAAAGCCCGTGAAGCTGACAGTGTCACCAGAGTCACTCGCTTTTGCCCGGACTATAAACGCGGATTTGTGCTGGGGTTCAGCCATCGTATTTCAGAACAGACGGGCGACCGCCAACGGGCCGCATGGGAAGCAGGGGTGTTGACTCGTCGCTACAATCTCGACAAAGAATTGGTGGCTGATTTTTTCAAAGAAGTGAATGCGGATACCGCAGTGAAATGCTTTTTTGCAGGTTATGACAGAGGTTACTGAGAAACGTTGTTTGGCGGGCAAAACAAGACCCGCCTGAGATAGGCATTAGCAAACGCCAAAATCGTCATCTTCTTTATACAGCGCAACGTCTTCTGCCTTTAAGGTGACTGTTTCGCCTGTCAAAATGCTTCTGGGCGTACAGAACAGAGTATCTCCCTGAACATCCAGAACTTCATATTTTGGGCCGCCTTTTTTGGGCTGCACCAGATCGCCTGGTTTGAACATAGTTTTCCTCTTTCAACGAAGATAAATAAACAACGTCTATGGTTAACCATAGCCCAAAGCTGCAGGGTATATGTCGATTTAACCTAACGTTTGTTCCACGGCATTTTTTCGAGCAGACGCGCCATGCCACAAAAACCGCTTATACCTGCAAAGAGCAAACCTGCGCCGACAAATCCTGAGAGTAAGAAGAAACCTGGATGTACTGCGTAACCCAACACTACGCCTGCAAGCACCAACGTACCCGCAGCAATTTGTACCTGGCGCATCAAAGGTAATGGTTGTGATTTATCCGCAAGAATTTCCTGCCCGTCTTTCTTCCAGGCATCTAACCCACCAGTGAGGATCAATACTTTCGCCGGAGCCACAGCATCAGCCAGCTTTTGAGCATTTTGCGTGGTGCGCATGCCGGACTGGCAATGAAAAATCACAGTATCGAAAGGGTCGAACGGGCCAAGGCGGTCACCGTTTTCAATGGCCGAAAGAGAGAGCAAATGCGCCTCAGGGATATTCTCACGCGCATGTTCATCCCGCTCGCGGATATCAATCAACGCGGCTCCTTGGGCGACCAGAATTTTGGCCTGTGCGGGGGAAATAGTCTCGATAGTCATGTTGTTCCTATTGGCAATAGAGTGCTTTTACTGAGCTAAGGAGACGATAAATGAAAAAGGAATGCACGGTTTTTTGGAAGTTTTTGATCGGTAGATCATCGATGAAGAGGTGCAGGAATATCAAACTATAGGACCTGGCCTGGATCTGGGTACTATGAGTGCTGCATTGAAAGTGTAGTAGAGCCTTTTGAAGGGAAGTTTTAATCGCCCTAAAAATATGGCTGTACCATTATGAGTGCGAACATCAAAGATATATTCCATAAGCCAGTGTTACTAAAATTAATTGAAAAATATGTCGACCTATAAGGGGGCTACGACAAGTAAACGTATTATTACCGTTTTTACTGACATTTATTGGACGGCATTTACCATTGTAGATGACGAATAACATAATGATTATATTACTACTGCTCCTCAAGTGATGATCTATACACATTGCAGTATGCTTAATTGTTTATATCATCTTACTATTATTGGTCATATATATATCAGAGAAGTAATTGGTACGGGGTTAGCTATGAGAGCCAAACAGAGGGTCTGAAAAGGATATATAAGTTGGCAACCAAATCTTCTACCAGTTTAGGTGCCTGCTGGTTCAAGGGATGATGTAGATGAGTGATTTCGTCGTAATTAAACAACTCAGGCAAGTAATTACGCGCTATTTTATTGACGTGAGTTGCGACGACGCTTGCACAATCCACCACCTGATAACCCAGATTCACCGCCTTCGCTTTTTGCTCCGGTAATATCAGGGTAATCGTCATATCATAAGCCGAGTTTGTATCCTGCACCCCATCGATTTCTCCGTATAGTTCCGCTCCGCACCAGGAATTGCGTGTTAGTTTCAGTACTGATGTCGCTACTGTCACACACTCGGGTCACAATAATTGCTGCAGCAGTAGAAAGTAGCAGGGAAGGAATTTGCGCGATCAGACTATCAACGATGGACAGCAAAACATACTGTTTGAATGAGTGGCCAGCATCGAGGTTATGGGAAAATAGACCGATACAGATACCGCCGATAACTACTTGGCTAAAGGCGTCAATCACGTTACCGGGGGCACCTTCGCTTTCGTGACCATGCAATAACACCACACGGGTAGCACTGCTTGCTATTTTAATAGGTTATACGATAATAGTCGCCCGATTAACTGGATGTTTATCATGTTTATGAGTATTAAAAAGTGATTGATTTGTTATTTGTTTAGAATGCAATGGTTAAATCATAGACATCAAGTCTATTTAATAGTTATTGAATTATGCTGTTTCTTTGCATAACAACTAAGAATTCCTTACTCATGTTAACACTAACTTCAAAACGCGCTCTGGCAATAACAATTTCTGTTGTACTTGCGCCATTTTTTTTAATTTCTATTTATTCTTTCTTCTACATTCGAATCAATACATCAAATCATTTTGATGAAACTATGTACAGGTTTACATCAAATAGCGCCCATAACTGCATTGAAAACCCAATAAGAAAAATTAATGTCCTGTTTAGTTCCTTGTCAGGTGTTATCGATAAATATGATATAAATCAGTACATTTCTTCTAATAACGCTGAATTGAATTTACTCATTCCATCTTTAGTTAATGCAAACGAAATGCTGTCGAGTGTACTCATTTCTGATAATCAAGATAACTACAAATTTTATCCACCTTTTGAATTAGAAAATTATAAACCAAGTTCGCGCCCCTGGTATCACCGGGATGGTTTTAAAGATCAAGTGTTCTACTCTGAACCTTATACTTCGGCAAAAAAAACCAACTCTGGAAAAAAGAAAGATAAATCGATAAGCGTGAGTATGAATCTTTTTGATAAACATTCTGAATTTATCGGTAATATTGCCTTTGATCTGAGTTTTGTTGCTATGAGCAATAATATGCAGGGGCTTATCGTCCCCTATAATGGTCACTTCAAGGTCGCAGCAATGGATGGCTCTGTAATTATGTCCTCCAATGTTAAGGATATTTTTAACCGAACCGTACCAGATTCGTGGATTAGAGAAGCAAAAGACTCTACGGGCTACTTTAGAGACGAAGTAAACAACAAGATTGTTTTTTATCAGGCCTATCAAAACCCCGACTGGATTGCCTTCACCTCGGTTGATATTAAAGAGTACGATAAATTATTAAACGATTCCTATATTGTGCTGGTATATGTCATTCTGGCCTGTATATTTTGCTATTTCATTATGGCCCTGATTTGTAGAGCATACTTTAAGCAGTGGATCGATACACTTTATAAAAATATTAATGATGATGTGAATGAGTTGCCACATAATTTTGCCGGGTTATGTCAGGGGTTGGCTAAAAAAAATGAAACTCTGAAAGAGGCAGTACAGGCTGCAAGTACCGACACCCTGACGAAAATAGGTTCCCGCCGCAGGTTTGAAGAGGACGCCCTTAACCTGGTTCGTTCAAATACACCTTTCCATCTGGCGATGATTGATTTAGATAACTTTAAAAAAATTAATGATACCTATGGTCACCCGACGGGTGATTTCGTTTTACAGCATGTAAGTAAGATTGGGCTTGAACGTTTAGGTGGTACTCATTCTATTTATCGTTTTGGCGGTGAAGAGCTGGTCGCCATCTTCTGCGGAATCACATTTGCTGAATGCTATGAAATTATTGATAGCTGGCGTTATACCGTTAGTCGCAGAAAATGGCGCGAGCAAAATCTAACGGTCACATTTAGCTGTGGAATAGCCAGTTCCGGGGATGGTAAAACACTGGATGAAATTGTTGCTTCAGCAGATAAGTCGTTATATGAAGCGAAGGAATCAGGAAAGAACTGTATTTATCCACCATTAAGTTGAGAGTATTTGCCCTTAGCGATTAAGGTTGGAAAGACAAAAAAGCCCGCATAACTTTTGCTATGCGGGCTTTTTTATTCATCATTCGTACTGTTGGTCGCGCTCTTTGGCTGCTCGCTGACGGTCGTAATACTCATCTTCTGCGGTAATGATTTCATCAATCAATGAATCCATATCCACATCATGGATCTCTTCGACGAAAAGCCCGGTCAACGGTGTTTCTGGCGTTAATTTCCCGTCTTCATATAACGCCCAGATCTCTTTTGCATAGCGTGTCTTCAACAGATGCGGGGCGAACTGGCCGTAGTATTCGGTGATGTTATTCACATCGCGCTCAAACATGGACTCAGCATGGTTGTTTGCGGCGGCGTCGACGGCTTGCGGCAAGTCGATAATGACAGGCCCTTGCGCATCAAGCAGTACGTTAAACTCAGACAAGTCACCATGCACAATGCCTGCACACAACATGCGCACGATATTGCGGATCATGGTATTGAAATCAGCAATAGCGCTCTCTTCATCCAGCGTCACATCACTTAGGCGCGGAGCCACTGCACCATCGGCATCAGTCACTAGCTCCATCAACAACACGCCGTCAAGACACATGTAAGGCTGCGGCACACGTACCCCGGCATTAGCAAGACGGAACAGCGCATCGACTTCCGCAGTGTGCCAGGTTTCCTCTTGTTGCTTGCGCCCGAATTTCGAGCCTTTTTGCATAGCTCGGGTGCTGCGAGAGTTACGGACTTTTCGCCCTTCCTGGTACTGTACGGCCTGCTTAAAACTACGCTGTGATGCTTCTTTGTAAACTTTGGCGCATTGGATATTGCCACCGCATAACACAGTGTAAACGTCGGCTTCTTTGCCGCTCTTCAGCCTTTGGAGCACATCGTCAACCAGGCCATCATCAACCAGCGGTTGGATTCGATTTGGAATTTTCATGCCGCTTTATACCTTATTTCATCCGCTTTTCGTACCAATAACACAGCCGATGATACGAGAAAAAGAGGGCGTAATCTGGAGAGATAACGTAAATGCATGTATTTAATTGTTTGTCTGCATGGCTGCATTAAATTGTACATATGTCATACAGCGTACCAGGTGTTTGAAAGTTGAAACCCGCTGCATCATGCAGCCCTAGCCGATAATTGTTATTCCCAGTCGCTCCATGATTTGGATCACCTGATAATTATCCAGTTTTACTCCTTGTAAGTCGATGCCGCGTACGTCCAATTCACCCAATTCTGAGTTGGTTAAATCGCAATGGGTAAAGTTTGCTGCGCGCCAGTCGAATGAAGAAAACTCTCCCCCGGAGAGATCGGAGCCACTAAAGGTCGCGCCAAGTATCTGAGCGCCATTCCAGCGGTTTTCCCACAACTCACACTTCTCAAGCACTACCTTAGTAAAGTTGGCGTAACTCAGGTTGGTTTTGGTGATGTATGCACTGCAAAACCAGGTGCGTGTTGTGATCATATTCATGAAGCTTGCACCACGGAAGTCTGCGCCCTGGGCCCGACACTCGCGGATTTCAACACCCAATGCGTTTGCGTTTCTGAAATCAGCCATCGATAAATCACAGCTCTTGAAGGCAGCATCCCTCAGTATTGCCCGGCTAAAATTACCACCTTGCTGGCTTTCCCTGTCGTAAAACTGGCAGCCAATAAACTCTGTACCCGTCAGGTCAGCCCCTGAAAAGTCACAGTTATAGAAAGTACTGTTTTCAATTTTCGCGCCGGTAAACTGATTACGACCAATCTTTTCGCCATTTAAAGCCAGATTCATAGTAATTAACCTGTTTATTTATACAGTCATTAATTGATTGTAACCCGAATTAAGGTGGTGGGAAATCGGTTTGCAGCACGTTTTTCGTGTAGGGCGTAGTAGGCCTTTAAGAGTGAGACAGAACCCACAATTCAGTAATCGTAAGGTGGATAAACATAGGATTTGGCGCATTGCCGATTCTGAATATATGGCAGTAAGACGTTGCCTGAAATTATAGCGGAAGGGCTGTAAACTCGAGCGCCAGGCCAATGAGCGTCATATTTTGCACTGATGGCTCTGCCGTCGCTGCAATCAACGTGCCCTGGAATTTCAGTTTTTTGAAGGGCCCATTAATGATAAGCCTTGCGCGCAGACTAGGGAGCGCCTGAGAACTGACAGGATAAATAATGCGCCCTTTTATCGGGACAGGGATTTTACGTAATTCAATGCGCTGCAAGACGCCGATATCAGCGTAGAGCACCGCAACCGGGGTGACAGAAGCCAGCGGTAGCGCCGAGACACTAATAAAATCCAGTAGCAATTCAGGTTGCAGATAATGCAGCCCGCCATGCGTCACGGTAACGCCTGGGATTTCCGGCATGGGGAAAGACAGTGGAAGGAGTGATGATTCAGTCATTAATTCCTTCTCCATAAACAAGGTAGGTTCCGTATCAGCAGCTTGTGCCAGTCAGTAATCAAAACTACGCGCTATCTGATAAAGGTAGACCATCCTTCAGCAGGCATTCAATGAATGCCTGCGAAGAATAATTATTTAGAACAATATACTCGGGCTTCACGAGGTGTATAAATGCCAAGTGATACAACTCGCAGAAGTACATCCATTCCTGATTCCTGTACTTCTGTGCGGATGACTTTATCAGCCCCACCACAAACAAGAGCGGCATCTATGGTCTGAGATTGCCCAAGACCTTGAACAAAGAATGTTTGTTTAGTTTCCTGAGAAGGTTTTTCAGCAATACCGTTATTAATCTTGAAGGTTTGTTGAGCGCAACCAGATAATGCCATAGTTGTAATAGCTGCAATTAATAATTTTTTCATGGTAACCATTTTATAGTGAAGTTAAGAGTTTATATGTTCTTTCTTAAAGTACTTAAAAAATAAAAGTTCGCACACTTTATCTTCAGAATAGTAAAAGGCGTTTAATTTATATTGATTTATGTTAAATGAAATGCGTGGAATTGTTTTAGCGATGATTGAACTATGTTGAAAAGTGTTGGTATAAAGAGTTTAAAATCATTCTCATTTTCAAGAAAGTAGGTTTGATTTATTGGCTCGTAAAGGTGACTGGCCACCTTTACGATTCATTGGTTATGTCAGTAACTGGGGGCATTATCTCTTTCTGTAAGCTATATATTATTTGGATATTCGGTAGCAGTTTCTTCCATTATCCTTTGCCTCATAAAGAGCTTTGTCTGCACAATTTATAATATCATTGACATACTTTGCATCGTTACAAATAGCCGCACCTTGCGTGACTGAAATGCTCTGGTCTCCTATGGATTTCAAGCTACTTTCATTGATGGATTTTTTGATATGCTTACACAGCATCTCGATCTTTGCAGAGGTTGCATCATTGATGATAATAATAAATTCATCTCCACCATATCGAGAAACGCTTGATGCGAAAGGTTTAATACAACTTTTAATTTTATCGGCAACGGTGATAAGACAATCATCGCCAGCGACATGACCAAAGCTGTCATTTATCTTCTTAAAAAAATCAATATCAACAAGTATGATGGCAAAGGCTTTTTGTTGAATCACACATTGTGAAACCGCTTTTTTAAACTCGACCTCAAAACCACGGCGATTAAAAACACCTGTCAGATAATCTGTTTGGGCATAGTTATACGCATTAAATGCTTTTTTTTCTAAAATTAATGAAGTAGCAATCTCCTTATTTATTCTTCTTTTAATTAAAGAGTCGCTGGTTTTTATAATGAACCAAATCCCTGCCAGGATAATTGACATATACAGGGATTGAAGTAATCCATTTTTTAAAAAGGTTGCCAGTAATAATGAGCTGAAAATAGGTAGGCAATAAACAAAAATTAGCTTTAAGGGATAACCAGATACAACGCCACAAAACAATACGATCACGCAAAGAAAAACTGGCCCGAGAAGACGGTTTTCCATGATATAACAAAAAACAATGCCCCCCCATATGAGCCCATTAATAAAAATAAGCATTGATGCATTTCTCATCCAGTTTTTATCAAGATAAGAAGGATTTAATGTGCGAACAATCCACAGCGTGGATATGAATAAAATATAAATGAATGCGAGGTTTTTACTGTAAGTATTTACTGTTATATATTTATCATCGTCCAGGAAATAGGAATAAAATAAAACGAAAGCAGACAGTGTTAATGTCACAACAATAAACCATGCGCCACTGAGGGAGATCATTTTACGTCTCTCTTCATCAATAGCATCATCATAATTCATAATATCATTACTCTTTTTTTCATTTGCTGGTGTTTATTAACATATGGAATGTTTTTGTACAAAAACATTCTTATAATATCACAAGTTCCATTTAGGGTAAGGATTCTACCGGCTTAATATGGGGACTATTCTGATCACAGTCTAAATCCAACCAGAAAGTTTTCATCCCCTCTAATTACAGCGTCACCTGTGAAAGATTCAGGCAGATGACGCTAATTGCTTATTTCGGATGACGGTTGCGCATTAAACGGATGATCGGTTCGTTTGTTTGGGGATTAATGTAGCGGCTCGGCCAGATGATTTCGACGGGTACGTCAATCGCTTTGCTTATTATCAATTCACCTTTCGCCCATGGGCGTATCAGCGCATTGGCAAGAGTCGTCGAACTTAATCCTGCAGCGCGGGATTCGGCAGCCAGCGAGGTGCCTTTTTTATGCAGCGCCGCGATGATATCGGCCTTGTGCCAGTCTTGTTGAAAAGGTAGGAAAGTAGGGCTGTGTGAAAGTGTCATTTACATCTCCTTGTAGTGGTAATGATTACCACCAGAGGTGCAAATCTCTTGGTGGTAGCCCAAACAGGGTTTGCACTACCGGCCTACAAGGACACCGGCCAATCCGAAGATTGCCCTGCCTGAGCCACCATTGAAGTTGTGAGTACAGTTTTTGAACTGTTCAAACAGCGGGTGTGCAGAGACATTGACACTCAATGCATAACATTAAGTGAATCCTTGTAGTTTCTGGCGGGGTGCAAATCCCGGCTGCGGATTTTGCCGCAGCGGCGCTGACTATAACGTAAATCGGAAGTGTTAACCAACCCGCTAACAGACGGAATGCGAGCTGTTTTCCAAAGAATTTTTATGAGTTTCAGGAATTGCAGACTATTCACGTGCTCCTTCAAACCCTTGATAATTTCCTTACACCAGGGTTGTCGCTGATCAAAGCCAATTTCAATCTCAAAGGCGCAGACATATAACAAAAAGTTTAATTTTATTATGTGTGTAGGTTCATATAATCCGTTAACAAATCTACAACAGGTTAACGCAATGAAAATCTTAGCGGCTTCAATTCTCTCCTTGATCAGCTTCAGTGCACTTGCAGCACCAGAAGGCACTCTTAGTGTTCATATTCTCAATCAACAGACTGGTTTACCTTCCCAGGGCGTAGTCGTTGAATTGGACAAACAAGAAAGTTCTTCCTGGAAGCATCTCGCGACTTCAAAAACGGATACCGGCGGCAGAATCAAATCACTTTTCCCGAACAACGGTGATATGGAACCAGGCATCTATAAAGTGACCTTTAAAGTGGGGGATTATTTCAAGGCAAATAATCAGGAAACATTCTTCCCGTCAGTTCCTGTGATTTTCAACGTCACTAAGACGAATCAAAAGCTCCATATCCCTTTATTGTTGAGTCAATACGGTTACTCAACTTACCGGGGTAGTTAAGATCAATCATCGTTAATTGTTTCTGAGTTTATGGATGGCCATTGGCATTTGCCGGTGGCTTTTTGTTTTATGGGAAGGGTACACAGCACAAATCACAGACACAAAAAAGCCCGCAGGGCTTGCGCCGTGCGGGCTTTCAGGACTTCCACGGACGACTCTGGTAATCGTTGAGGGAGAATTTTGGTGGGCGGCGGGGCGTATATTCGCTCTCATGAAGCGGTACAGCACACCAGTATTTGTCATTCACTTGATGCATTTATGAAGCAAAACGGGGCAGCACTGGTCAGTATGCTGGCACCGGAATTAATGGGGATTAATCAGCTTCCGGCGGCAATCCGCGAGTTGGCCATACGGCGAGCGACGCATTACGTCGGGAAGCCCTGCGGGATTATCTGGCGACCGGTACGGAAATTCATTACACAGCGGAAAACAGTGACATTTTAACGTCCATCGGATTCAGGCCTGATAAGGCTTCGCGGGCTGATAATCAGCAGAAATATACACCGGCACAAAACCATGTTTACGCGCACCGGCTGGCAGAACTGAACCAGCAACAATCCGCATAAAATTGACCTGAAAATCCCGCCATTTAATTCAATTAAACCATGCATTACGGTGCATGGTTTTGCATGTAAAACCCCGTATTTTTCACACCTCATCACCCCAGAGCTGGCGCGGCTCCGGGGTGTTCATGCACCTGCATTAAAACCCACCCATGAAGCGGGAAGGCGTGGCGGGGATAGCATTGCGCGCACGCAATTAAACTAAACTTTTTGTGTAGGGTAAACATTCCTTATATTATTACTAAAATATGAACCGATAGAACCTGCATTCATTAAGTCTGTGTAAACATCTTCAGTAATATTATAATACTGATAGACTCCTCCATTATTAAACTCTACTTCGAGTGTAAGAGCAGTATTATCATAACCAACTGACGCTAGGTTAGATGAACTAACTGCTAATCTTTCCATTTTATTTATCCTCTTTCATTGGTTTATTTAAACGCCATGCTTCTATTAATTTTGAATAGTTTTTATCAGGGTCTCTAGGTTTACCCCATGAGTTGCTAACTTCAGGATCTTGACTATCGGGATAAAACCCATCTGGAGGTAACTTAAATTTGCATCGAGAAGGTAATTTAGCAGCTTCGCCAATGATAATTGCTTCTCCGGTTCTCAGTATAGGTAAGGAGTCAATAAGCGAGCTAAGCCCATCAGACATTGCTGCTTTTACCTTTGATCGATCATTTGCGTTTGTTAATCTTAAAGCAAAGAGAGTTCCACATTGTGAAAGTATAGTGTCGTCAATTTCAGATGGTCTCTGGCTAATTATCATTAAGCCCACACCAAATTTTCTTCCCTCTTTAGCAATTCGTTGGACTAAATCTTTTGTTAACCCATTGTCATTATTAGAAAGGTACCTGTGCGCCTCTTCAAGGACGAATAATACAGGGTTTTTCTTTAATCCTGGCTTTAGGTTTCGCCCCCAAAGAGACGCTTCAAAGACAATGCTCATAATAGAACCGAGGAGCATATCTAATTGATTTGAAGGCATACCTGATAAATCTAAAATGGAAATAGGTTTGTCATGGTTTAACCATTCGTTTAGAAGTGAATCGAGATCTTTTTCTATTACGCCATTTTCATCGGGAGTGTAATTTTCAGGGGTTAAGAAAAACGAATATTGGCTATCAATCAATCTGGCTTTCATTAAGTTTAATTGTTTGGTTAAAGAGTGATTGCCTTTTTTGAATGGAGGATTACTTGCTGTTGCGGGTGGGAGAAACTTTGGTGCTGTTAACGTGTTTGCATCACCTTGAAAATTATCTTTATAAGCAGGGTTTGTAAATTCTTTTTCTAAATAAGTTGCAGTATCATCGAAAATAAATTTATACCATAATTTATTAAGATTATAGGGTAGTGGAGTAAAGGAAGTTATCTTACTTTCATTAATATAAGTTATGTTATTGGGTTCAAGGGACTTCTTTTTCTCTTCTGTAATAAATTCAATCATTGCGTTCTTACTTAACTCATTTATATTTCCACATAGGAATTCAATGAGTTTTTCTGTAGGGAGCGCCCAATAAGGTATGTTTAATTTACTTTCACCTTCAGAAGGGTCTACTGAGAATACTTTTGAAATGTCTTTAAGTGCTTTTGAATATTCGCCATGCATATCAACTAATAATATACGTGATGAGTTATCTTTCTTATCATTTAACAAACAAATAGAGCGTAGTAAACCAGATACACTTGTTGATTTACCTGAGCCAGTAGAACCAACCACCGCAGAATGTCTCGTTACTAATTTATCAATGTCTAAATTAACATCAATGCTTTCTGAACTAGCTAGTTTACCGACGGTTATTAGATTTTGACTTTGAGAACCGTATACTATTTTTAAATCTGAGTCTAAGACCATATGAACATCATCACCTACAGATGGGTATTGGCTAATACCCCTATCGAAAAAACCGCAGGAGCTTTCACCTACCAATTCGACAATGATAGTCCTATTATCTGATGATATTTTTTCCTCATGGTCTATGGTGGAACTTTCATTACTTGAACCGACAACACCATATAAATCATTATAACCCTGAGGTATTCTTACAAAACTTCCAACCTGACCAACTTTATGTGTCCTTCCTTCTATAACCAATAATCCAGAGTTGACTTTTCGTGAAAGCCGAACAGTAACAGATGAACTCGAAATAGATGTTATGACTCCAATTGAAGTTGAGGTTAATATCGACTTACTCATCATTCTTATCCTCAGCTTTATTTTCATAAATCATCGGTGAAGAGGACACCTCTCCGCCTGCAATTGCTAAGAATCTTGCAAGTACTTTAAAGTCACCTAAAACGAATTCTTTTTTATCATTTAAATATTCTTTTCGAACATAATCCCAATTTTTACTAGGTAGTTCACCAGTTTTCCAAATGGCACTAATTGTATTTATTACTGCTCCATCCTTACAGTAAACGCTGAGGTTTGGCGTTCTTTTGGCCAGGTCTATAGCGCAGGGTTCCTCTTCTATTTTGTTATATTGAAATGCTATTACTGCGCTTGTTGGATTTGCTGAAAGACATTCGCTTATTTTTGATGATATGTGCGCATCGGCAAATGAAAAGCCAGTTGTAATAAGTAATGAATCTGGCTCCATTATGAAGTTTTTTAATCGTTCAAAAAGTGCAGAGAATGGTGCAGCCTGAGTTTGAGAATATTTAATATGAGATGGATAGACCATGTTAGAGATTTCACATTCAGGAACTCTCGTTACTTGTCCATTAGACCGCATCATCCAGCCAATCGAACCGTGTAATTTCCATAATCTTACCCATCTAGGTGGTAGATCATTTGTTGAAATGCTAGCAGGATCAAAAAAAGCGTATCTAGAACCAGTGAATCCATCAAAGAAAGGCGTTTGTGAGCGTTCTAAGGCATCTTCACAGAGTAAATCATAATTAGTTGTGAATATCTCAACGCCGTAGCTACGGTTGATACCATTTATCCATGATATTAATTCACTGTAAGGGTTTTGATATTCAGGGAGTGGTTTGCTCACAACCTCTTTAATTTTAGAGCAAATTGCTAATTCTAATTCCTTATATTTATCTGCATCACCCCCATGAACTTTATGCTTGCCGATGATATCGGCTAATGTTCTTACATCAGAAAGAATTTTTTCTAAATTATTTTTGTTTGGGGATTCTTCTAGTGCTTCGAATATGGTTAGTAATTCTGGGGAAAGCGATTGTTTAACATGTTTTGTTAAACCTTCAATATTCGGTATTAACGGCTCATATTGTTCCCCTTTACCAATATTGATGCTTACTGGCGCCCCTGCACCAATCAGAATTCCAATTTTTTTTCTTCCATTAGTTACAAGTTGGCGGAAATCAAACATGTATGTATCAGGATTGTGAACAGAAGCGCTCATTTTTATTCCATTAAATTGTAGTTTTCGAGAATGTGGAGACGTAAACACCCCACCAATCCATCAGTTCTACTCGTTGTTCAAGATAAGTAGAACGGTTGTATGCTCTTCGAACTTCATTCTTATCTGTGTGTGCTAGGGCTGATTCTATGACATCCTGATTTAACCCTGCATCATTCATCGCTGTGCTTGCTATGGAGCGAAGGCCATGCGCAACCAACTTACCACCATATCCAATCCTTTTTAAAGCAGCATTAGCCGTCTGGCTATTCATTGCTTGCTTTGGATCATTTCTGCTTGGAAATACATGCTCACGCTGACCTTTCATTCGTTCTGCTGGAATTGCCCATAATTTGGCATCGAGATCGATCTCTGCCCATCGAGCACCTGAAGCCTCTGAAGGGCGGACGAGTGTCAGGAGCTGCCATTCAATTAGGCAACGAGTCGAAACTGAAAGGTTAGACATTACTAGCGAGCGCATCAGCTTTGGCAGTTCTTCCGGTCGCAATGTTGGCATGTTTTGCTTTTTTGGCCTCTCAAAAGCCATACCCACACCGGATGCTGGGTTTGAATCAATCAAACCAGTGTTAACTGCATAAATCATTATTTCATTAACGCGCTGTACCAGGCGGCGAACGGTCTCAAGTGCTCCACGCGCTTTGATGGGTTCAAGTGCTTCAACTATTGTTCTGGCTTTGATTTCCTGAACAGGGATCTTCCCAATGGCTGGGAATACGTCTTTATCAAGAGAACGCCAAATATATTTCGCGTAATCCTCCGTGACGCTTTTGCTTTTGAGCTGGAACCAGTTTGCAGCGACAACTGAGAAAATACTGCCTGGCTCAATTTTGCGCTGTTCAGTTGTTTGTTCTTGTTGTTGCTGTGGGACGATCAGCAAGCAAAGTGAGATTTTGGTCGCGCATCTGGCGTGCGACTGCGAGAGATAGAGCAGGGTAAGAACCTAAGCTAATATTTGTACGGCTGCTAGTTCCGGGTTTCTGGTAGCGAAAACGCCATAACTTTTTACCCGAGATTTTTACGAGCAGGAACAGACCATCACCATCATGAAGGGTGAAGTCTTTCTCACGAGGTTTTGCTTTGAGTATTTCATTGTTAGTGAGAGGGCGGGTTAGTCGCGCCATGGCTGGATTCCTTCCATAATTGGCACACGTTTTTAGGCCTACAGCATGGCTGTGTACCTAAACGTATACCAATTATCACAGGATTCAGGCGGATCTTCTCGGATGGTTACGGACAAATAACGGATACAAAAAAGCCCGCAAGGCTTACGCTGTGCGGGCTTCTAGGACTTCCTCGGACGACTCTGGTAATCGTTGAGGGAGAATTTTGGTGGAGCTGGGGGGAGTTGAACCCCCGTCCGAAATTACTACGCCGTCGGTACTACATGCTTAGTCTATCTTTACATTCGCCGGGCAACTGCGGGTAGACACGCCATTACCAAACTATCCTGATTAGTTTTAGTGCTTCAACCCCAGGCAAGGTTTACACACGATCTCTTTTGGGTTTGACTTCTCTTGATCCCCGTCTTAAGAGCGGAAGCTAGGGAGAGAAGGCTCTAAGCAGGGTATTAAGCTGCTAGTGCGTAGTTTTCGTCGTTTGCGACTATTTTTTTGCGGCTTTTTACGAGGCAAACCGCCCCTCGGCATGCACCTTGGGTTTCGCGAATCCCGTCGAATCCAGAATCAGCCCCACAAGTGTTTTGTAAGTATAACAGAGTTGTAGCTTCACTGACTACCCCTCATCCCTCTTAACGCTCGCGCAGAGCTTCCCGGGCGCGGTTAAAGGGTTTAATCAGGTAATCGACGATGGTTTTTTGCCCTGTTTTGATGTCGACGGTGGCGACCATACCTGGCGAAATTGAAAAATGGTGTCCGGCTTTGTTCACCAGGTAGTCCTGTTGGGTGCGTATAAATACCCGGTAGTAGACGATTTCAGGCTTAACTTTGTCCTGAATGGTATCCGGGGAGATAGTTTCCACCTCGCCTTCTAAGCCGCCGTAAATGGCGTAATCGTAGGCGGTGACTTTTACCAGCGCGCGTTGGCCCGGGTGGATAAAAGCAATGTCGCGCGGGGAGAGACGAGCCTCAATCAGTAGATGGTCATCAATCGGGACGATTTCCATCATTTCCCCGTTGGGGGGGATTACGCCGCCAATGGTTGTCACCTGGATATTTTTTACGATACCGCGCATCGGCGAGCGCACGGTCATACGGCTAACCGAATCTTCCCGGCCTTTGATAATGGCAGATAGCATGTCGACTTCGGCGTTTGCTTTGGAAAGCGCCTCGCGCGCTTGCACATAATATTGTGAGCGCAGGTCGGTGATTTTCAGTTGCAGGTCGCTTTTTTGCCGCTGGAGGCGCAGCACTTCTACATTACTGGCGGCACCGCTTTTTGCCAGGCGCTGAGTTATCGCCAGCTCTTTGTTAACCGACACCAGCGCATCTTGTATATCCGCTGTAGAGTCATTGAGTTGTGCGCGGCGGCTTTTATACAGGCGCATTTCAGAAGCGGTGAGGTCCGGCCAGGCTTTGAGAGAATCAGGGAAGACCAGCGGGAGATCGCTCACTTCCGCATTAAGTCTCACGCTGGAGGCAAGCGATGCGCGATAACGTGCGGCACTTTCGCCAACATTTGACTCTGAACGGGTGGGGTCAAGCCGGGCAACAATTTGCCCAGCCTGAACTTTGTCGCCTTCATGTACTAACACTTCGGTGACAATACCGCCGTCGAGCGACTGGAGTATTTGTTCGCGTGAACTGGGGACGACTTTCCCTGTCCCCGTCGAAACCTCATCAAGGGTGCCAAACCATGCCCAGACGCCGAGCAATATAAACAGTAAAACGCTGAGGGTGATAATGCGGCTTGCACCGGAAAACTCACTTTCCCGCTGAATATCGGGGTCGTCGATGGCGACATCACGCTGACTGGTTTTCATTTTTCCACTCCCGTCCGTTTGCTTGCGCGGCGGCGCGGCTGTTACTCAGTGCCTGCGCCTTTGGTGCATCCATCACCAGTTGTCCTTCCTTCAGAACCAGTACACGTTCTACCAACTCCAGCATCGGCACCCGGTGTGTGGCGACTATCAATGTGCGATTACCGAGCCATTGCCCCAGGCGCTGAATAAATTCGCGTTCGGTATGGTCATCAAGGGAAGCTGTGGGCTCATCGAGCAACACAATATTGGGTGAGCGTAATAACATGCGGGCCAACAGGATTGACTGACGCTGGCCGCCCGACAGCCCGGTGCCGCCTTCCATAATGGCGTGGTCGAGCCCTTTTGGCAGGTGCTTAACAAAGTTGCCTGCGCCGCTAATTTCAAGCACCTCGAAGATGGCTTCATCGCTGGCATGAGGTGCGCCAAGGGTAAGGTTTTCACGTAGCGTGCCGTAAAACAGCCGAGCGTTCTGGCTCAGGAAACCGATATTGCGCCGCAAATCAGCCATATCAATTTGCGTCATGCTCAGATTGTCGAGGCGCACGTCTCCACTGACTAAATCGACGCCGCCAGCTAAAGCCTGCAAGAGCGTGGATTTACCCGCGCCGTTACGGCCCAATACTGCCACTCTTTCACCTTGTTGGATCTCTAAACGAGTGATGCGTAGAGGAATGCGTTGGTCGTCGCTGTGGTAGCGAAACTGCGCGTTTTCAAACAGGTAATGGCCGTGAAAGATATCCTGGTGAACGAGGCTTTCGTCGCGCTGAGTTTCCACAGGCAACTGCATAATACTGTCCAGCCCTTGTTTCGCGGCTTTGACTTGTTGCCAGCGAGCGAGCACGCCGCACAGGTTTGCCATAGGCGCGATCATGCGTGACGCGAGCATAGAGGCGGCAACCATTGCACCGGTTGTCATATCGCCTTCAATGACCAGCGGCGCGCCAAACAGAATCACCGCCGCATACACCAGGCTTTGAATGGTTATTCCCCAGCTAATCAAACCTTGTGAGAGTTGGCGAGTGCGCAGACCGGATTCCGCCGTAATGCGGATGTAGCTGTTCCACTGCTGCAAAAAGCGGTTTTCCGCCTGCATTAGTTTTATATCTTCCAACCCTTGCACACTCTCTACCAATACCGCATTGCGTAAGGTGGATTCATGCGCCGACTGGTTGGCAAGCATGGCCAATTTTTTTTGCAGCAGAATGCCTGGTAACACCATCAGAACAGCAGCGACGGGGGCTATCCACGCCAGTTGTGGCGCGATGATCGCAAGAACGATGATAAACATGAAAAAGAACGGTAAGTCGACGATCGTCGAGATCGTCGACGATGTGATCATTTCGCGGATCTGTTCTAGCTCGCGAAGCTGAGAAATAAAGCTGCCGGTGGATCGGGGAACCGCGCTGTTACGCAGGCGCAGCGCATGGCTGAAAACGCGGTCAGAAACGCGCATATCTGCACGTTTGCCGAGTACATCCATAATATGGCCACGAGCCACGCGCAGTAAAAAACCAAATACCACCGCCAGCATCACACCGGAGGCGAGCACATAAAGGGTCGGATAAGATTGCGCGGGGATCACCCGGTCGTAGACCTGCATCGAGAAGATAATGCCCGAAAGCGACAACACGTTGACGAGGAACGCCGCGAACATCACCGGGCCGTAGGGCCGCCAATCTTGCATCACCAATTGTTTTAGCCAGTCCGGACTAAAGCGCGAAATATACGCATCTACACGGCTATCTTTTAATGCCGAAAGTGGGCGCAGGGCGGCAACAAAGCGGATTTGCGGCAGGAGTTCACTGAGTGCCACCCGGTTGGTCTGGCGTTCGTTATCAATCACGCAGATATCAACGGTATCCTCACCGTCAAAATGTTCAATAACCGCCAGTTGCCCATTTTTTAAGTCCACGATAACGGGCAGTCGCCATTGCGCGATAGCGAGTTCAGGGGCGCTTAATAGATGAAAAGAGAGCCCCGCCTGGCGTGATAACTGTGTCAGGGCCGAAAGCAGGCCCTTATCTTTAAACCACGGCGCGTTAGCCTGAATAGTGCCTGGCGAACATACAACGCGATAGTGAGCAGCAACATGGCTGATGGCATGCGCCCAGTTGCTCAGTGCTTGTTCGGTAAGTCGTTCATCAACGGGTGGGGGGATGTTGCTCATGGCTGGATCTCCAGTGACTGGATGGTGCGATGTTCCAGACCAAATGCATTGCGTAACCGGCCGCTGTTATACAGGCAGTTGAGCTGCAATTGATGAAGTTGACTGAGTGTCTGCTGCTGAGCGAAACGCGCCTGGAAGACTTCCTGTTCGGCATTGAGCACATCAAGCAATGGGCGCGAGCCTAAACCGAGATATTGTTGTTGGTACAACTCGCGCGTCTGCGCACTCAACTCTTCCTGGCGTTGTAAAACCTGAATTGCCCCCATCAGGCCAAGAGCCTGGCTACGCGATTCCATAAGCTTCTGGCGAATATCAAGGCGTGTGCGCTGAACGCCAGATTGCGCCGCTTCAACCGCATGGCTTGCGGCATTGCGCCGTGCCGTGAGTCCACCACCCTGGTAAAGCGGCATTTCCACTTTGATAAACGCGGAGTATTGGGTGCGATCCAACACTTCGTGGCTGGCGTATTTATCATTCAGATAGTGCTGAACCTGCGGTTCGAGAGAAATCGTCGGTGTCATTTGCGCGTTGGCATAATCGAGATTCGCCTGCGCAACACTTGCCTGTGCCCAGGACGCCAGAACGGCAGGTACTAAGCGGTCGTCCGGTTTGGCAACATCGCAGCTTTTGCCGAGCTTATCGGGGAATTCGTTGCTGATACCGTTGAGGCTATTCCATCCCAACCAGCTCATTAATGTGGCCTGGGAGCTGTCGAGATTGGCCTGATATTGAATCAATTGTGAACGCGCGGACTCAATACGGGCATTGGTTTGCACCACGTCTGACATTGACGTGGCACCTTCATCGTTACGCTGCTGGGTTAAATGGCCTATCGCGCTCAAGGCATCTAACTGTTCTTTGGCAATATCGACCATTTGCTGCCACATCTGCACCTGAACCATGGCGACGGAGGTATCGTGGCCGACGTTATCAATGCTCACCAGCACGTTCGCCTGTTCCTGCGCAACGCCCGCGCTTTCGGCGCGCACCTGGCTTGAGACTTTGCCGAAGTCATAGAGCATCTGCGAAACCGACAGCACCAGCGACGGGCTAAATCCGCTGTCGGTGTAGCCGTTACTGTAGCCATTGTTCATGCCCGCCGTAACCTGCGGATAGTATTTTGATTTTGCGACGTTGACTTGTTCCGACTGCCCGGCGAGTTTGCCGATGGCTTCATGAATGCTTGGGTGCCAGGTCACCGCGCGATTAACCGCATCGTTGAGGGTGAGTGTGCCGGGAGCAGGGGCGTTTAGCGGCAGAGAAGAAGAGCCGTCAAGAGAGGGGAGTTCATGCTGTTGAGCAAGTCCCTCAGGCGTAATGAATTGTTGAGTATCATCGGCATACGTCTGGGCTACACACAGGCTGCATGCCAGCCATAGAGCGACAGGCTGTAATCTTCCCATAATTTATCCCTATTAAATGTATACCCTTCATACTTCAAGTTGTTGGTGCGTTGGCTGCTCGCCTTCGCCCCAGTCATATAGTTATCTATGCTCCTGGGGACTCACGCGCTTGCCGCCTGCCTACAACTCAAATTATTTTGGGTATAGCTATTGTTTTTTTGGTATGCCACGAACATTAATCCACCATTTTCCCGGGCGTCTTTGCGCCCGGGTTATTCCTGGCTATCAGGTAATAATGTGGTTCTGCTGCACCAGCTCATCGAGCGTGACGTGTGTGCTCTCCAGTGTGACCAGTTGGGTTGGGTTGTGCGTTGCACCTGTACCGTCGCGGTCGATAGAGATAACCGTGCTGGTACCGTTGTAACTGACGCTCAGATAGTTAGCGATATTGGATGTTGCCGGGTTCCAGCCGGTAAGCAGGTCGTGGATATTGATTTTGTCGCCATCCGCCATATGGAAGTCCTTCCAGGTATCAGCACCATTGCCACCCGTCGAATTTGCGCTGTTTAGCAGGTGATAAACCAGCGTGTCGCCATAGGCCGAGCCGGTTATCACATCGCTTTGCGCGGTGCTGACAAACTGCGGGTTCATGTTGATGGTTAACGTGGCGCTGTCGGAATGGCCGTTCTGGTCATTCAGGGTGTAGGTGAACGTTTCTTTGGTCGTTATCGACGCCGGGTTAATCCCGTTGTTAAGCGTGTAGGTATACGCTCCGTCGATGCCGATTTGCAGCGTGCCGTAATGCCCCTGAATCGTGGCGGTGGCGCTGCTGTTGGTCAGTGGGTTAAGCGTAGTGGTCGTGCCGTTGAAGCCAGTAATACTGAGCAACGTGTGAACGGTACCCAACTGGTCAATCGCACCGGAAGAGTCTGTGCCATCGTACAAATTGCCGTGGACGGTACTGACGCCCTGCGTTAGATAATTATCCAGATCAATGGTGGTACCGGTGACGGTTGGGGTTATGGTGACCTGGCCTGCCGCCAGTGCCCCCATACTCCCGGTGTAGTTCAGCGTATAGGTGCCAGCCTGCAGATCCAGCCCGGCCAGGTTAATGTCTGCCACGCCGCCTAATAACAGACCGCCACTGATTGTGCCGCTTCTTATCACGGTTCCTGCGCTGTTGGTGATATTCCAGTCAACATTTAAACCGCCCAGTGACAACACCGATTGCACGGTAAAGTGCAAAGCGGGGTTGTGCAGAACATCGTTGGTGCCGACGACGAAAGTCCCTGAGCCACTACCGGATGATGAAGCCAGCAGTTTTGCCTGCCACGACGCTGAACCCACCGTGGTATCGGAGTAGCTGGCGGTGGTTTGTGCGGTGTTGATGAGCATCGCCGTGCTGATATCGTCAATCGCATTAACCGGCGTCGGCGTCGCCGTGACGTTCAGCGATGCGGTGTCGGTGTCGCCATTTGGTGCGGTGACCGTGTAGACAAAACTGTCCGGTGTTTTGATGCTGTCAGCGCCGACACCCGCATTCAGTTTGTAGGTGTAGTTGCCGTTGGCATCAATGGTCAGTACTCCATATTCGCCATTGATTGTTGTCGTTCCTGTTGCGGCAATGGAAACGCCGTTCACCTGGGTGATATGGCTACCCACGGGGGAAATATCATCCTGCATGACGTTACCGTTCGTCGTGGCGCTTAGGCTTTCCACAGCATACGTATGATCTTGCAGGATATTCAGCGTATAGCCCGTCAGCACCGACACGCCACTGGCGTTATTGAGCAGGAACAGATATTCACCGCCCGGTAGCGTTAACGTTAATTGCCCCGATGTACCGCCCAGCAGCGGGGCAGTAAGCCAGGTTTTTTGTACCTGGTACTGTTCAAACTGCTGGGTGACGTCGTTGAATTTGTAGATATACAAATCGAAGGTAGACAGTAAGGCCACCCCGCCAACACTGGCCTGTAACGTCATGGTGCGCGTGGAGCCATCATCGACATCAAAGATAATCGGGTTAGCCATATTGGCCAGCACGTCCGCGTTCAGCACATTCCCCAGCCCAACAGAAACCACCGAGAAGCCACTTTGCTGCGATGCGCCGTGGTTTACCGCTTCCACATCGGTGCTGTAGGTCAGTGCCGCGGTGTTATCCGTTGCCGTTACGCTGCTGGCTGGCGCGCCATTACCGAGTGTGACCACCAACTGAGCGGTGTCGCTGATACCGTTTTGGGTGATGGTGTAGTTGAAGTTTTCGGTGTGCCCGAGTACTGCCGCCGTGGTGTTATTCAACGTGTAGGTGTAACTGCCGTTCTGGTTGATATGCAGAGTACCGTACAACCCATTGATATCAGCACCACTCGCACCAACAGCCAATACTTGCCCCTGTGCGTTAGTGACCGATGTGACAACCGTGCCTGCCGGGGCGGTATCCTGCCCACCGCTCGGGTCTATATCGGTTATGACATTCCCCTGATGCGATGTTTCACCCGTCACAACACCCGGGCCAACTTGCTCAACGGCGACGTCGAGACTGGTTAGTGAACCGGTCGCCAGCAGATTAGTGTTGTAACTCAGCACGCGATAAGTGCCTTCAGGCAGGTTATCGATTTTGAACGTAATGCCGCTGGCCCCAATGGTTAACAGGTTGGCAAATTGTGCCTGCGATGAGTCGTAAACAGTGGTCCATGTACCGGTGCCGGAATCGAACCGTTGAACGGCCACTTCCAGCGAGTTGAGCAGCGTCAGCACTATGCCGGTTGCGGCAGCTTCAATCGTGATATTCCCGGTTCCTGCGCCAACGTTAAACTGGACCTGCGCCGTGTCACTGCCGAGCACCTGTACTGAGTTGCCCAGCGCACCGACTAACAGAACGCCATAGTCGTTGTAATGGACCGGTGGCGAGACAGTCGCAGTGCTGCTCAGTGCCAAATCGATAACGTTGTCATTGGCGGCCAGTGGCAGATCCGGCGCGGTCGCCGTAATGACCGGCGATACGTTGCCTGCTGCATCCGTGGCTTTGATGGAAAGAATTTCACCGTCAATCTGGCGCGTGGTGAGCGGAGCCGTCCAGGCACCGCTGCCGTTGGTGGTCGCCGTGATGGTGGTGACGCCGTCTGCCAGAGTGACAGTGACGGTGCTGTTGGGTTCGGCGGTGCCGCTTATCGTATTGCCATCGACACTGACGGTCGCGGTTGGTGCCAGCGGTGCGATGGTGTCAACGATGACGGTGACCTGGGCGGACGGGCTACCGGTGCCGTTAACGTTGGTCGCGGTGGCCGTGAAGTTGTGTGAACCTTCGGTCAGTGCAGATGGGATATAGCTCCAGGTCCCGTTCGTCGCAACGGTGCTGCCCATCAATACGCCATTGTTATAGATGTTTACGGTTGCACCGACATCCGCCGTGCCGTTGAGCGTCGGCGTGGCATCGTTGGTACTTTGCCCGTTAGCCACGGTTCCGGTCACAGGGGCGAAGTCATCCATCACACTTGTAATGACAGGCACACCCGGTAATGCGGTATTTGGCGCAGTAAATCCTGCAGAAGTACCAACGTTACCTGCGACATCCTGAGCGAATGCAAGCAGGGCCTGTGAGTTGGTTTGCGCAGGCGTAATTGCCACGCTGAAGCTACCCGTACCGTCAGCTGTTGCTGTTCCGAGGACGATTCCGCCGCTGGTGGTAATGGTCACCGTGCTACCCGCTTCAGCAGTCCCTGTTACGGTCGTGCCTGTCGCGTTAACGGCTAATCCAGTTGGTGCACCCGGCGCTGTGGTATCAACCACAATCGATGACGACTGCGAAAGGGCGCTGGTGTTGCCCGCAAGGTCAGTTGCGGTAACGGTAAATGAGTGGCTTCCTTCGGACAGTGGCTGCGTTGGGGTATAAGCCCACGCGCCGGTGCCGCTGGCGGTGACGTTGGTAACAAATACACCTTTGTCATAAATAGCGACGGTCGATCCGGCCTCAGCCGTACCATTAAGTGTTGGCCGACTGTCATTGGTTGCCTGGTTGTTGGCGAGAGGGTTGTTAAATACCCCTCCTGCTACATCATCAACAATCGAAGTGATAACTGGTGTCGTTGGCGGGGTGGTATCGACCGTTATCGCAAACCCTGCTGATGCGGTACTGACGTTACCTGCAGCGTCCGTGGCGGTGATGGTGAACGTATGTAAGCCCGCGGCAAGCGGAGTGGTCGGCGTAAACGTCCAGTTACCGCCAGCAGGAACCGTTACAGTGCCAATCGGTGTGCCACCATCGAGGATGGTAATGGTTGTGCCCACTTCACCCGTGCCGCTGATCGTTGGGCGCGCATCGTTAGTGACTTGTCCGTTCGTGAGGTTGGCGTTAAACACGCCGCCTGCCACATCGTCATACACGGTTGACAACGCAGGCGTTACCGGTGTGCTGGTATCGATAGTCAGCGTAAAGCTGCCAGAGACTGCCCCGATGTTACCCGCTGCATCAGTGGATGTTGCCGTAAAGACATGTTCTCCATCGAGCCGGGCTGGTGGTGTATAGCTCCAGGTGCCCGTCGGGCTGGCAGTAACTGTGGCGAGAAACACGCCATTGTCGGAAATACTCACTATCGAGTTGGCTTCTGCCGTCCCGCTGAGCAACGGCGTGTTGTCGTTGGTCGACTGCCCATTGACCAGTGCGCCGGTGACCGGGCCGACATCATCAAACGCCTGAATAACAATCGGTGCCGTTGGTGCAGCCGTATCGACGACGATATTGAAAGTATTAGACAGTGAGCTGACGTTGCCCGCGCTATCTGTTGCGGTCACGGTAAATGCGTGGTTGCCGTTAGTCAGTGGTGAACCCACTGGTGGCGTAAAGTTCCATGTGCCGTCTGTGGCGCTGGCGTTAACAGTGCCGATTATGCTGCCGTTGTCGTAAATGGTAATAGTGGTACCCGCTTCCGCTGTTCCGCTGATCAGTGGCAGGGTGTCATCAGTGGATTGGTCGTTGGTTAAATCACCTTTTTCAGTACCCACATCGTCTGCAATATTGGTAATAGCAGGAGTACCCGGTGCGGCCAAATCAACCACTACGTTAAAGATGGCAGATGGCGCGCTGACGTTACCTGCCGGATCGGTGGCGGTAACGGTCAGATTATGTGAGCCGCTACTTAACGCTGTTGGTGGGGTAAAGCTCCAGGTGCCGCCAGAGCCAACAGTTGCAGTGCCAAGCGGAGTAGGGTTACTGCCATCGTAAATTTTGATGGTAGAACCCACTTCTCCCGAACCGGTGATAGCAGGGCGCGTCTCGTTGGTCGGCTGGCCACTGCTGATCGGCCCAATATTTGGCGCGGTGTTGTCGGTAACCGCAACAATTAATGGTGCGGTTGGGGCTACGGAATCTACAACGACCGTGAAGACCGAAGATGGGTTACTGATATTTCCTGCCGCGTCAGTGGCGGTGACGGTCAGGTTATGGCTGCCCTGGCCGAGTGCGTGCCCACTGTCTGGTGTGAATGACCAGTCACCGGTTGGACTTGCGGTGGTCGTGCCGAGGACGGTAGTGCCATCTTTGATCGTGATTATCGCGTTCGCTTCACTGGTGCCGCTGATGGCAGGCTGTGTATCTTTGGTGAGTTGACCGTTGGTCAGAGGGTTGTCGACACCTACTTGAGTCTGATCATCTACAACCAGAGTAATGGCAGGCACCACCGGAGATGCTGTATCAATGACGGCATTAAAGGTGGTTGCCGTGCTGACGTTGCCCGCTGCATCCGTGGTGATAATGGTCAGATTGTGGCTGCCATCAGTTAGCGCTGGGTTCGGGGTGAAGTTCCAGTTACCTGTGCTATCAACCAGGGCAGTACCGATAACCTTACCGTTTTCACTAATGGTGATAGTGGAATTCGGCTCGGCTGTTCCAGTAAAGGTTGGTGTGTTGTCATTGGTCGGTACGCCAGAAATGACTGGAGCAGGTGTTCCTACGTTGTCAGTGACACTGCTGATCACAGGCGCTGTTGTGAGCGTATCAACGTTTACCGAGAAGCCAGCAGAAGGTGCGCTGACATTACCGGCCGCATCAGTTGAAGTGATGGTTATCGGATGCAAGCCCTGGTCCAAATCGGTTGTCGGCGTGAAGGTCCATGTCCCCCCAGTGCCGACTACGGCGGTACCGATCGGCGTGCCATTATCAAGGATCGTGATAGTTGAACCAACCTCACCGGTGCCTGTGATCGTTGGGCGAGGATCGTTGGTGGCCTGGCCGCTGTTAACGGTTCCAGTAATTGGGGCTACATCGTCGGTGACGGTAGTGATAACCGGAATCGTCGGTGCGGCTGTATCTACGATGACGGTAAAGGCTGGCGACAGGTTGCTGGTCTGAGCGGCAAAGGTCTGGCTGACGGCAAAGGTATGCGAGCCTTGGGCCAGCGCTGCTGGGATCTGGTAGCTCCATGCGCCTAAAGGATCGGCGATCACGGTGGCAACTTCTGTTCCATCAACAAAGATATGAACAGTTGCGAGAGATGCAGCGTTTGAGCCACTCAGTGTCGGCGTGGTGTCATCGGTTGTTTTTCCGTTGGCGATATCTCCGCTAACGGTACCTACGTTATCCACAACATGGTCAATGGTTGGTGGTTGAAGGGCGAGTGAGAGAGTTGCATTAAAGTTTGCTGATGGGCTTTGGTTTCCTGCAACATCCTGCGCTATAGCGACCAGCGCGGTGCCTGGTAACTGGGCAGGCGACAAAGTGATAGCCCATTTTCCATCGGCATCAGCGATGCCACGGCCCAGTTCCGTTGTACTGTTCCTGATGATGACAGTACTGCCAGCTTCGGCAGTACCGCTGACAACTGTGTCACCAGGGACTAAAACAGTTGGAGCCAATGGCGCAACAGTATCAATGTGTAAAAGAATGGGGTTCGTTGATGCCACCGTATTCCCGACAGCATCGGTAGCACTAAAGGTAAACGTATGATCGCTTACGCCTGTCGGGAGTGCTGTCGTTGGCGTGATGGTCCAGGTGCCGTCTGTACCCACAATTGCGGTGCCAATTGCCGTGGTTCCACCGTTGTCGTAAATAGAAACGGTACTGCCAGCAGTGCCTGTACCTTTGAATGTCGGAGTCGTATCGTCGGTATAGCTGCCATTCACCAATGGCGTTTGAATCGTACCGACATTATCAACAACTTCTGTCACAACCGGGGCGGTGAGCGGCGTGGTGTAGACCGTCAACGTAAAGTCTGCGGAAGAAAGGCTGATGTTACCTGCAGCATCGGTTGCCGTTGCAGTAATTTTCTGCTGACCGTCCTGAAGCGTTGTTGTTGTAATCGTCCATGTTCCGCCAGATACCGTTGTGGTCCCGATAACTGTGCTGCCGCTATACAACGTAATGGTATCGCCATCTACACCAGTGCCATGGAATGTCGGCGTGTTGTCGTCTGTCACTCCTCCGGTTGACAGCGAAGCCTGGACTGGGCCGACGTTATCGTCAGCAGAGACGATGGTTGGGGCAGCGGATGCTGCGGTATCCAGGGTGAAAGCAACCGAGCCAGACGGCAGGCTTTTGTTACCCGCAGCATCAGATTCGATAACACTAATTGAATGGTTTTGCCCGGAGATAGGCGTTTGCGGCGTAAAGCTCCAGGAACCATCCGCCCTGACAGTCGTCGTGCCAATGTCTGAGCCATTATCGCGAATGGTGATGGTATCGCCCACACTCCCTGTTCCTGAGATGGTTGGTGTGGTGTCGTTGGTGCTGCCACCATTACTGATATTGCCCAGAACGGGGGCCTGGTCGTCAGTGACCACCGGGATGCCCGGAGTGGCTGGCACTGTTGAGTCAACTGTCAGTGTGAAGCCAGCTGAAGGCAGACCGACGTTGCCCGCAGGATCGGTCGCAACGGCGGTCAGGGTATGTGAGGTTTTGCTCAACGCTGGTGAAGGTGTAAATGTCCATGTGCCGCCAGCAGGAACAGTCACCGTACCAATCGGCGTGGTACCACCGTTATCATAAATATTGATTGTTGCCCCTGGTTCGCCACTACCGGTGAGCGTCGGGGTTCCGTTTTGCGTGCTGCCCCCGTTGACCAGTGGCGCTGACTGATTAGCGATTTCACCTTGAGCGCTGATAATTAATGGCGCGCCAGGCGCAGTTGTATCCACAGTCAGGTTATAAGAGGCGGCAGGGCTTGCATTGCCTGCAGCATCGGTGGCGATAGCATTAAGTGTATGTGGCCCTTCGCTCAATGGCTGCGTCGGAGTGATGCTCCATTTCCCATCGGTTCCTATCGTCGCGCTGCCGACAGGAGTCGTGCCATCGTACAGAGTGATAGTCGAACCCACATCCCCGGTGCCGCTCACTTGTGGGCGGGTGTCATCGGTTGCGTTATCTTGGGCCAGCTCCCCTTTGACCGTGCCAATATTATCCTGAACTGAATTAATGACAGGGGTAGCGGGTGGGGTAATGTCCACGTTAATGGTAAACCCGGCTGAAGGGCTCGTGACATTACCTGCAGCATCTTCAGCAACGACGGTAAATGTATGGCTACCAACAGGTAACAATGTTGGGGTGTAACTCCATGTTCCTGACGAATCGACAGTCAGCGTGATGAGCGGTTGTGTGCCATCTAAAAGAGTGAGGATTGAACCGGGTTCACCGGTACCAGTGATCGTCGGAGTTTGATCGTTTGTTGAACCATTATTCAGGACCGGGCCGGTAATTGTTCCTACATCATCGTTGACCAATGTAATAGTTGGTGCCTGCGGCGCGATAGTGTCGACAACCACGTTGAACGAGGCTGCGGGACTTGTGTTATTTCCAGCATCAGTTGCAGTAACTGTCAGGTTGTGTGAACCCTGGGAAAGTACAGTTGTGGGGATAAAACTCCACACGCCCCCGGCACCTGCGGTTGTGCTACCCAACAATAAGCCGTTGTCATAGATCTTCACGGTCGTGCCTTCTTCGGCTGTGCCCTGAAGTTCTGGTTTGCTGTCGTTGGTTGTTTGGCCGCTGGTGAGATCACCCGTGTGATTGGCAAAATCATCAATAACGTGTGTGATAACCGGTACTAATGGTGCTGTTGTGTCCGGGGCATCAACAGGTGCTTTAGGTCCGAGGTTGCCCGCGTTATCTGTTGCTGAAACGCCGAGTATTTCGCCATTGGTTTGTGGTGGGGTAATCGATACGGTAAACGTGCCATCGCCTCCCGCAGTACCAGTTCCCAATTCAACGTTGTTAGCATCGGTAACCTTAACGGTGCTGCCTGGCTCGGCACTCCCGGTGACGACTGTCCCTTCTTCATTTACATGTAAATTTGTTGGGGCATCAGGTGCAGTGTGGTCTTGTGCCACGACGGTAGCACTTGGGCTGGTGTTATGAGCGGCATCAGTTGCAGTAACCAGCAACGGTTGGCCGTTGAGTTGCGCAGGCATGAGCGGGGTAACGTCAAAGTCACCGTTGACATCAGCCGTGCCCGTACCCAATACCATGCCTTTACTGTCTTTGACGGTGACCGTGCTGCCAGGTTCAGCATTACCTGTGACATGTTCGCCATCGGCTGAAACCAATAAATTGGTTGGTGCGAGTGGAGCGGTGTGATCTTCTGCAATAACCGTAGCATTAGGACTTTGATTTCCAGCAGCGTCGGTTGCGGTAGCGCCGAGTGTTTCCCCGTTAAGCTGTGGCGGATCGATGGTAACGCTAAATTTGCCATCAGTGCCGGCTGTAGCACTACCAATAGGGTCACCGTTACTGTCAGTTATGGTGACAGTACTGCCAGTTTCTGCGCTACCGGTGACGACAGTGCCATCGGCCGAGACATCCATACCATTTGGCGCTAGTGGCGCCAGGGTATCAACGACAACGGTAAACGCAGAGGATACGCCACTGGTACCGCTGCTATTTGTCGCGGTTAAAGTAAAGACGTGTTGGCCGTCGAGTATTGCTGGTGGTGTGTAATTCCAGTGGCCAGTTCCGTCAACCGTCGCGGTTCCAGATAAAATACCGTTGTCATAGATTGTTACGGTACTTCCTATTTCCGCCAACCCGCTTAGCGTCGGGGTTTTATCATCGGTTGATTGCCCGTTGTTTAGCGTGCCGGCTATTGTTCCGGCATCGTCGGTAACGGTGTCCAGCTCAGGCACAGTTGGGAATTGAGAGTTAGAGGCAGTAAAAGGCGTATCAGGTCCGGCGTTACCTGCTGCGTCCTGAATATGGGCGCTCAGTGATTCACCGTGTGTCTGCGCAGGAGAGATATTGACAGTAAATGTACCGTCAGTGCCGACTAGTGCCGTACCCAGCAACGTATTACTTGCGTCAAAAATGGCGATTGTGCTGCCCGACTCGGCATGCCCGGTCACCGTTGTTCCGTTCTGGCTAACGCTATCGATAACCGCGGCTGTTGGTGGTGTGAGGTCAACCGTAAACGTTGGGCCGGTGACGAGTGGGCTTTTATTGCCCGAAGCATCGCTTTGCTGCACTGTCAGTGCATGCTTGCTCTCCGTCAGTGGCGTGCCTGGTGTGAAACTCCATTTACCATCATTGCCAACCGCAACCTGGCCAATTTGTACTCCTTTGTCGAAGATCGTAATGGTGTCGCCCGATTCCCCCGTACCGGTAAGCATTGGGCGGGTATCATTGGTCACGCCATTATTGGCGATAGGTCCCGTAATTGTGCCCACGTCATCCAATAGCTCGGTAATAATCGGGATGCTCGGCGCAGTGTGATCGGGTGCCGTGACGGAGCTTTGCCCACTACTGTTGCCTGCAGGGTCGGTAGCCGTCGCTTCCAGTGTTTCACCGTTGACTTGCGGTGGGGTGATGGTGACATTAAATTTGCCATCAGCGCCGGTTGTAGCACTGCCAATAGGAGCACCATTACTATCGGTTATGGTGACAGTACTGCCTGCTTCGGCACTACCAGTGACATGCGAGCCGTCGTCTGAAACAACCAGACCTGTTGGGGCTGTGGGGGCTGCTGTATCAATTGCAACGGTGAAACCAGACGAGGTTCCGCTGGTGCCACTGCTGTTGGTTGCGGTTAAAGTAAAGACGTGTTGGCCATCAGGCAACGCAGCTGGGGTGAATGCCCAGTGCCCCGTACCGTCAGCCGTCGTGCTTCCGATCGCTACACCTTTGTCATAAATGGTCACTTTTGTTCCAGCTTCAGCCGTTCCGCTTAGCGTCGGGGTTTTATCGTCTGTAGCCTGGCCGTTTGTTAGGTTGCCGGTAATTGTTCCTGCATCGTCAGCAACGGTAACCAGTACTGGCACGGTTGGAAAATGGGAGTTAGATGCATCAAAGTTGGTATCTGGCCCGACATTACCAGCGCGATCATGAATGTTTGCCGTGAGTGTTTCACCGTGCGTCTGAGCAGGGGTGAGGGTAATAGTAAAGCTGCCATTGGCACCCACTACTGAGGTTCCAAGCACAACGTTATTGGCACCTGTAATCGTAACTGTTGTTCCTGGCTCGGCAGTTCCCGTCACTTTGGTGCCATCCTCGCTCACATTCGTGATTTTGGCAGCATCAGGAGGCGTGTGGTCGACGATAAATGTCGGACTGGTCGTTGTTTTACTAACGTTACCTGCAGGATCGGTTTGAATCAGAGTGACGGTGTGATTGCCGTCGGCGAGCGGTTTAGTTGGGGTGAAGCTCCATTTTCCATCACTGCCAACCGTGATCTGAGCGATCTGAACGCCGTTATCAAAGATGGTGACTTTGTCACCTGCCTCGCCGGTGCCGTGGATTATTGGAGCTGTCTCATCGGTATATGTACCGCTAACGATAGATCCTTTGATACTACCGACATCATCTTGTAGCTGATCAACGTCGGGAGACTCGGGTGCTACGGTATCGATGGTAATCGTGTAACTTGGCGAGTGAGTACTTTCACCCTTGGCATTGGTTGCCGTAACACTAAATGAGTGAGAGCCATCAGATAGCGCGGTGGTTGGGGTGTAGCTCCAGTTGCCGCTAGCATCAACGACTGCGGTGCCAATTTCTTTGTCGCCATCATAAATATGAACGGTGGTCCAAGCCTTGCCAGTGCCCTGAAGCGTTGGGGTATTATCGTTAGTAGATTGAGTTTTCGGGACGTTGCTTAGTACTGGTGCGACGTCATCCACCACATTGGTGAGTGTAGGTGCATCCGGTAATGGAATATTAGGTGCAATGACCGTGGCATCAGGGCCTGTGTTTCCGGAAGGATCGGTAGCATGAGCCGTCAGATCTTCACCGCTGATCTGCGGGTTTTTTAGCGGGATAGTGAAAGTGCCATCGCTGCCAGCGGTGCCTTTTCCGATAATTTGACCACTGGGATCTGTAATTGTCACCGTGCTGCCGGGTTCAGCTTTGCCGGTGATCGTTTTACCGTCTGCTGAAACATTTAAATTTGTTGGTGCAGCAGGGGGCGTGGTATCAGTCGACGGCGGTGGAGGTGGATTCGGTCCCCCTGTTTCACCGTCGTTATCCGAATCACCGCCACCACCACCACCACCTGCGGCCAGAGCAATACCCCCAGCAATGGCTACACCACCTAAAACCCACGGCCAAATAGCGGCACCACCATGGTTTTCTGCACCCGTGGCAACCATGAGATCATCAATACTATTGATATGCTCGAAGTGAAAAGCCGAATCTGTATCCTGTACCCACCACAAGGCACCATGGCTGTCTTCAAGCACCAGTTGGTTGCCACCTTGATCGGCGTAAGCATAGAAATTTTTAACGGTAATGACTTCACCGTCACGAAGAGTGATAACCATATCCTGGTTAGTTCGAGCGATGCTGGCAATATCAGAGCGTTCGGCTTTAAGTTCGACAATAGAAGGAGCTGTTAGCGTAATTTCAGAGGCTTCAACATTGTTCGTTACGCCAGTAAGTTTTGAGATGATTGATATTGAACGCATTGTTATCACTCCATTCGGTGTGAACAGGGGTAGACTTTAGAAATGCTTAATCTTGCAAATGATTTCCCCGAGACAAATTGTTATAGCAATCTCACGCATTTATAAAATTTAAGGCGAACGAATCCGTACGTCAGAATATTGACGGCTAACATTATTGATATGTGGTTGCTTTCTACCGGGCTATCACTTTATTTAAATGTAAAATTCATACTTTTGTATCATTTCCATTCGGGGATAATGAAGATATAGACAGGAAAACATGAAAGCGCAAATTAAGGGACCCTGGGTAAATATTTTAGAGTTGGTTAATAAGGTTTTTTTCTAACGAGTCGTCAATGATCCATGAATTTTTGTTATAACTAAAAATAGGTTATTTCGTGGGTTATTTGGTTGATTTTAAAGTTATTTATTTATGTTTGTAAGGTGTGAATGGCCATTTGTTAATGTCCCATTATCTATAATATCATTTCCATTGTATTGGTGTGGTTATTTGTGTGCGGGTAATTAATTGTTTTTTTGTTGAAGTAAAGGATGTTCTTGGGAATCGGTTTTTTTTATAATTTATATATAAAACTGAAAGGGAAAATATGAAAAATATACTGAGGTTTTTCTGAGTAGCACATTTCTAATAAGACCGAGAAATCTATTTTTAAAAAATGATTGCTTACCGGAACTAATTTTTTCGTAGAAGATGTATTTCAGATGAATTATTAATGAAGCATTAGCAAGTGTTAACAGTACTGGCCCTGTGCTGCAAGGACCAGTAAAGATTTCTGAGAGTTAGAGACGTGATTATCGACCAGCGTGTTTCATAATGCGCGCTTTATCCACCGCCCATTCTTTGTCTTTCAGGTCATTACGCTTGTCGTGTTGTTTTTTGCCTTTTGCGACGCCGATTTTTACTTTACACCAGGCGTTTTTCCAGTACATCGACAGCGCTACAACGGTATAACCATCTCGGTTAATACGGCCGTAAAGATTATCCAGCTCACGTTGGTTAAGCAGGAGTTTACGGGTACGTGTAGGGTCACAGACCACATGGCTTGATGCCACGTTTAACGGGGTAAAGTTTGCGCCAAACAGGAATGCTTCGCCATCGACCAAAATGACGTAGCTGTCACCGATGTTGGCTTTCCCTGCACGTAGCGATTTTACTTCCCAGCCTTGTAGCACGAGGCCCGCTTCAAACTCATCTTCGATAAAGTATTCATGGCGGGCGCGTTTGTTTTGCGCAATGGTGGCTGAACCTGGTTTGAATGCTTTTTTCTTTGTCATAGTGCTGCTCAGTATAAGTAATCCAGGAGTTCAAATACACCCCGCTTCGCTGCGAGGATGAAGGCATATCTTAGCACGGCTCTAGCCTAAGAGTTTTTCTTTGCGTGATGATAAATGTTATTATTTGCCCGTTTTGTGACTCTCAGGAAATGCTATGCCTCAGATTACCCGTACTGCGCTAGTGCCTTACAGCGCGGAGCAGATGTATCAATTAGTGAACGATGTGAAATCTTACCCAGATTTTTTACCAGGTTGCACAGGCAGCCGGGTGATTGACGCGTCGCATGATCAGATGACGGCGGCGGTAGATGTTTCTAAGGCAGGTATCAGCAAGACCTTCACTACGCGCAATACGCTTACAAGCAATCAAAGCATTCTGATGCATCTTGTCGATGGTCCATTTAAGTCATTGATGGGGGGCTGGAAGTTTACGCCGCTGAGCGCTGAAGCATGCCGTATCGAGTTCCAGCTTGATTTTGAATTTACTAACAAACTGATCGAACTGGCGTTTGGCCGTATCTTCAAGGAACTTGCGGGGAATATGGTTCAGGCGTTTACCGTTCGCGCCAAAGAGGTCTACAGTGTCGCCTGAAATTAAGGTCGAAGTCGTTTACGCGCTACCGGAAAAGCAATACTTGCTCAAGGTGCGACTGGCACAAGGCAGCACTGTTGAGCAGGCAATTGCCGAGTCGGGAATTCTCGAACTGCGCACGGATATCGATTTGACAAAGAACAAAGTAGGAGTTTTTAGCCGTCCGGTAAAACTCACCGATACGGTTAATGATGGTGACAGGGTGGAAATTTATCGACCTCTGATCGCCGATCCGAAAGAACTCAGACGCCAGAGAGCTGAAAAGGCTGCCCAGAAGTAGCCAAAAAAAAGGTGCCAATCGGCTAATGCCGATCGTTTAAGGATCAGTTGACCGATCCGGTGGCTCGTGTAAAAAGGGTTCATGCTCAACATGGACCCTTTTTAAATGGAACTTTCACAAGCTCTCGGTATTATCAATCTCACTGCCCCCGATGAAGTTCAAAGCCTCGCTGACCTCCTGTCTCCTGACCTCATTCAGCAAGCTTTTTCTCTC